>JBGTES010000062.1:0-75251 GCA_041747675.1 Flavobacteriales bacterium | reverse complement strand
TTTTTGGTCATGGCCCCGCTCATCACCTCGAAGGCCAGACGTTTCTTCAGTTCTTCCGGATAACGTGTTCGCTCCCGATACTCTTTTGAAAGTCCCATGTTGTGTTGACGTGTTGTGTCAACCTATTTCAGGACAAGACATCTTCGAAGGACGCCATGGTACGGTGGGGTGGAGTGGGCGCCTGGGTGGCGCGGATAAATAAGCACCCTGCTGGTGCCCGGGAAATTGTATACATATGCTGCAAACTGGAGGAGGTGGAAGCCCTGGGTCACCCCTACGTTTTCACCGATGGGCAGGCGAACACGGGCGGGACGAACGAGTACGTTGCACTTGTAGACCTGGACAAACTGGACTGGGATGTGATCCGCGAACAATACTGGCGTGACACATTGGACGACCGTGACCGCGAACGCCGGAAACAGGCCGAGTTCCTGGTGAAGGGCCCGGTTCCTGTGGCCTGCTTCCTCTGTATCTATACCTTCGATGCGCAACGGCAGGTGGAAGTGGAGCAACTGTTGAGAGCACGTGGTCTTGGCATCCGTGTAAAAGTGGACGAGAACCGAAACCTCTATTACCCATGATCACCTGCCGCACTGGCGATATGCTCGCCGCAGGGACACAAGCTCTTGTGAACACGGTGAACACCGTGGGTGTGATGGGCAAGGGCATAGCACTTCAATTCGCGGAACGTTACAAGGAGAACCTGCGCGTGTATCAGGCGGCGTGCAAGAACGGCACGTTGGTGCCCGGTACCATGCTGGTGGTGCGCGACCACGACCTGCAAGGTGAACGCATCATCGTGAACTTCCCGACGAAGAAAGACTACAAGCACAAGTCGAAGTACGAATACATAGAGACCGGGCTTGTGGCGCTGGTGGCCGCGATCAATGAACACAACATCCGCAGCATTGCCGTGCCGCCCTTGGGCTGTGGCAACGGCGGCTTGGATTGGGCCGAGGTAAAGCCCATGATCGTACGGCACCTGGGTGGCCTGGATGCGGAAGTGGTGTTGTATGAGCCTTCCGCCCATGTGCGCGCCACCCTGCGCGAAACACCCGTGCGTGATGCCAGGTTGACCCCGGCGCGCACGGTGTTGTTATCGGCCATGTTCCAGTACGAACGCACGGGCGGTTTCTCCAACCTGTTCGTGGCCAACAAGCTTGCCTATTTCCTGCAGCGGATGGGCGACACCTCCTTGCGGCTGAAGTTCGAGGCCGCGCGCTACGGACCCTACACCGATACCGTAGGCCATTTGCTCTACAATGTGAACGGTGCCTTCCTTACCGGCCTGGAGCAAAAGGCGGCCAAACCCTTCGACGGGATCCACTTGAACTACAAGCGCAAAGCGGACATCGACAAGGACCTGAAGCCCGAACAGCGCATGCGATTGGAGCGCCTGCAGGGCTTGATCGAGGGCTTCCATGCCACCTCTGATCTGGAATTGTTGTCCTCGGTGGCCTTTATCCTGGAACAGCAGCCTGGTGCGGATGTGGAAGGTGTGGTGGAGGCCATGGGCCAGTGGTCCAAACGCAAAGAGGACCTTGCGGAGCCGGGCAAGGTGGCCGAGGCAATGAAACACTTGCTGGAACACGAGCGAGCGGGGTCGCTTTTTTGAACTGGTACGAGACAGGCACCGAAGATCCTCCCCGAATACGGGCTACCGGGCGATCACGATGCGCTGGGCACCCACCGCTCTCCCGTCCGTGGCACGCAGGAGGTAGAGCCCCGGGGCCAGGCCACCCACATGCAAGGCGGAGCGTTGCTCACGGGTCGTCGCCGTCAGCAGCACCCGGCCACCGGTGTCAAGGACCTCGTACTGAATGGGCAGCATCCCATCGGTCCGCCAGTCGATGTGTACCAGATCCGCTGCCGGGACCGGGTATGCCTGGAAGGCGAGACCTGGAGGGCCAGCAAGGTCGCCCACGCTGGCCACGGTGGAATAGCATACCTCGAGTTTCGGCCAAAGGGAGGGATCGGCGTGGTTGCGGGACGCGAAATTCAGCCGGCGGTACAGCACTTCCGTTTGAAGCATGAACAGGAATCCATGGCTGCTGGCCGGCTGACCTACCATGGTATGGACCATCTCCGTGACGTCTATGCCCTCGTAATGTTGTTCCGGATCGGAGGTGCCCGGAATGCTCACCTGGTCATTCGTGGTCCAGGTGGGATGCGTATTCCACGTCACCAGATATTCCTCCCAGGGGCTGGTGACCCGTCTGATCCAGGCCGCATTGGATCCGCTCAGTTGCGAATGAAGGCCGAAGCCCACTTCGGTGTCATAGGCGTACATGGACAGATGGGCACTGTTCACGACCGCATCAGTGGGGATGGTGGACAGATCGAATGATACCACGCTGCGAACGACGCCGGATACGCCTGTGAAAGTCCAGGCCATTACGGGGAACTGGTCGTTCGTACCCCAGTTGTTATCCACTTGCGTGGCCAGGCCATGCAACGGCGCATCCTTCTCAGCTGTGAGCGTGACGCAGTCCTCCTCCACCGAATTCGGAACATAGGTCACCACCAGTTTCGGTCGCAACGCCGCGTTCGGGTGGTCGCTGGAAGCGAAATTCATCCGGCGGTTGGCGAACTCGTCCAGCAGCATGAACAGGAATCCGAAGCTGCCTTCGGGTTCATCCACCATGTCCTGCACGAGCTCTTTCACATCGATATCCGCGTAGTGCAGGTTGGGGTCGGAAGTGCCGGGGATCACGACCTGATGAAAATTGGTCCATGTGGGATGCGTGTTCCAGGTCACGGTGTTCTCTTCCCACGGGGATGTGATCCGCCTGATCCAGGTGGCGTTGGACCCGCTCATGGAGGAATGCTGGCCGAAGCCGGTGTTGGAGTCGAAGGCATACATGGAAAGGTGCGCACTGATGACCGTTGATCCCACCGGGATCTGCGCAAGGTCGAAAGCGACGGCACTGCGGATGATGCCTGTTGCCCCATTGAAGGTCCAGGCCATCGAAGGGAACTCCGGGATGTGGCCGTAGTTGGTGTTCGCTTCACTTGAAAGGCCGTGCAGCGTAGCGTCCTTGCCATCCTGCGGGCCAGGCTGCAGCACCATGGTGGTTTGGGCCAGTGCGGTGCTGAGCGAACACACGCCGAACAGCACGTGGACATAGGTGGATCGCATAGACCAAATATAATCGCACCAGCCCTTCCGTGGTAGCGTGGCACCCCCGGCTATCTTTGGCCGCATCCATGAGCACCATTGAAGCGAGTATGACGGGAACCCTGCGGATCATCGCGATCCTGTTCCTGATCTGGGTGGTGTTGCGCGTGGTGCGATCACGTATTGGCGGGGACAAGACCAGGAGGGCCCGCATGGTGCGGCCCGATCAGCGCCCCAAGGGCGACATCCGCATTGAACCCGCGCCTGGGAAGAAGAATGAGGACCGCGGCCCGGTGGGCCCGGTGAGCGACGCCGACTACGAGGAAGTGAAGTGAACCACACCCGTTCCCTTCCACCGGAGCGGGCCGCTGAAACACACGCATGAAAGCCATCCCCTGGAAGAAGTTGTTGCCGGTGTTCGCGGCCCTGGCTTTGTTCTACACCCTGAGCTTGATCTACTTCAGCCCCATGCTGGAGGGGAAACAGCTGGTGCAGGGCGACCGCAAGGAATGGCAGGGCATGGCGCGGGAGATAGAGGAACACCGCGCGCTCACCGGACGCGAACCGCTTTGGACCGGCAGCATGTTCAGTGGCATGCCGGCCTACCAGATCGCGGTGGAGTGGGCCCCCAGCGTGTTGCACGCCGCCGACCGTCTTTTCCACGGCTTCCTCCCACGCCCGGCCAGCTTCCTCTTCCTCTATCTGCTGGGCATGTACGTGCTGCTGCGCATCCTCCGGGTGGATCCCTGGCTCAGCATCGTTGGTGCGGTGGCCTTCGGCTTCTCCTCCTACTTCTTCATCATCCTCGGTGCGGGCCACAACAACAAGGCCCATGCGATCGGCTACATGCCCATGGTACTCGGCGGCCTGTGGATGCTTTACCGGGGCCGCATGTGGTGGGGCGGTGCGTTGCTGGCGCTTTTCCTGGCGCTGGAAGTGGCCATGAACCACGTGCAGGTGACCTACTACCTGGGCATGGTGCTGCTCTTCTTCGTGCTGGCCGAGGCGGTGCGCTTCATCCGCGAAGGCCGTACCATCGCATTCGCGCAGCGGTCCGGCGTGGGGGTGCTGGCGGTGGGCATCGCACTGGTCCTGAATGCGGGTCTGCTCTTCAGCACCTGGGAGTACGGCAAATACACCACGCGCGGTGCCAGCGAGCTCACCATCAAGGCCGATGGCACGCCTGCGGATGACATCCGCACCAAGGGACTGGATCGCGATTACGTGACCGATTGGAGCTATGGCGTACAGGAAAGCTTCACCCTGCTGGTGCCGGATGCGAAGGGTGGCGCCAGCGACCTGATCGGCAACGACCCGGAACTGTTGTCCAAAGGCGATCCGCGCTTCCGGCAGAACATCGCCCAGATGTTCCGCTACTGGGGCGACCAGCGCTCCACCGCAGGACCGGTGTACCTCGGTGCCATCGTGGTGCTCCTGATGCTGCTGATGCTTTCGCAGGCGGAAGGACATGCACGCTGGTGGGCGCTGGCCGCCATTCCCGTGCTGATGATCCTGCTGCGGATCGACATGCCGGGGCTGGCCTTCGCACTGTTGATGGCCTACCTGCTGGCCGGTCTCGCGCTGTGGAAGGACACCCTGGCCTACGCGCTTTTCTCCGGGCTGGTGCTCACCCTTGTATTGTCGTGGGGGCGCAACTACATGCCCCTTACCGACTTCTTCCTGGACCATGTTCCGGGCTATGACAAGTTCCGCGCGGTGACGATCATTCTGGTGATCGTGGAACTGGCGGCGCCCCTGCTGGGCATACTCTACCTGGACCGTCTGGTGAAACAGGGTGGTTGGGACCGACCCACCGAGCGGCGATCGTTGCTGGTGATGGGTGGCCTGGTGCTGGTGTTGCTGGCCATGGCCATCGCGCCGGGCACCTTCTTCGACTTCCTCAGCGAGCAGGAGCGCGATGCCTTTGCCGCCCAGATGGATGCCAACCCCGGGCAGGAGGCCGCGTTCCTCTCCTTCGTGGAGGGCCTCAAGCAGGTGCGCATGGCCATCTTCACCGCCGATGTATGGCGCAGCCTGGCCTTTGTAGTGGCGGGTGCCGTGCTGCTGCTGCTCTTTGGCCGCCGGGTGATCGGCGTGCCGGTGCTGGTGGGTGGCATTGGTGTGCTGATGCTGGCCGATCTGTGGGCGGTGGACAAGCGCTATGTGAACAACGAGAAAGAGCAGGGCCGTTACGTCAGGTGGGAGGACCGTTCCACTTATGACATCCCACACAAGCCCAACGCGGCGGACCTGGCGATCCTGGAGGAAGGCTGGACCCCGCAGGCCGAGGCCGCATACGGCGAAGCCCTGGAACGCTTGAAGCAACGCAAGGCAGGTGAACGCGGCCGCAACAAGGTGGTGAGCAGGGAGGAGGATGCGCAGCTGCGTTTCGCCATTCTGCGCCGCCATGCCGAGCACCGTGTGATCACACTTGGCAACCCCTTCAACGGTGCGCGGGTGAGTTACTTCCACCGCAGCCTGGGCGGCTACCATGGCGCCAAGTTGAAGCGCTACCAGGAGCTGATCGAGTTCCACCTGGGCCCGGCGATACAGCGTGTGGGCGGGCTGCTGCAAAGGGGTACTTCCGTGCCGCAGATGGACAGTCTGCTCGCGCAGGAAGGCGTGCTCAACCTGCTCAACACTGGGCATTTGATCTACGACCCGGAGCGTCCGCCGATCCGCAACCTGAATGCGCTGGGGCACGCCTGGTTCGTGCAGGAGGTGCGCTTCGCGAAGGACGCCGATGAGGAGATCACCCTGCTGGGTAAGATCGATCCGGCGGTGACCGTGCTGGTGCATGAGCGCGACCGCGCCGCCTTCAGCGATGTGCCCACCGCGGTGGATCCCGGCGCCACCGCCACGCTGGATCGCTACGAGACGGACCGACTCAGCTATCGGTTGCGGTCCAACAGCGGCGGTGTGGTGGTCTTCAGCGAGATGCATTATGGTCCCGACTGGCAGGCTTACATCGATGGAAGCCCGGTGGAGCACCACCGTGTGGACTACGTGCTGCGCGGACTGGTGGTGCCACCCGGCGAGCATGAAGTGGTCTTCCAGGTGGAGTCACGGGCATACGCGTTGAGCGCCACCACGGCCCTGGCCGGTGGGGCGCTTCTGATGCTTTGGCTGCTGCTGGCGGGCTGGGGGCTGTGGCGCTCACGTGGCGCTCAGGCATGAAACGCGCGCTGTTCATCACCTACTACTGGCCACCCAGCGGTGGTGCGGGAGTGCAGCGCCCATTGAAATTCGTCAAGTACCTCTCCCGCCACGGCGTACAGCCCACGGTGCTCACGGTGGATCCACGGCACGCCACCTATCCTGTGCGGGATCCTTCGCTGGCCGCTGATGTGCCGCCCGAAGTGGAGGTGCTGCGCACACGGTCCTTCGAGCCGTTGCGCCTGCTGGCCCGCGTGTTCGGCAAGGGAATGGTGCCCCAGGCGGGCTTCGCCGGTGAAGCGCCACCCGGTACGCTGAAACGTGCGCTGCGCTGGGTGCGCGGCAACCTGTTCATCCCCGATGCGCGCCGTGGCTGGGTGCGGCATGCGGTGCGTGCCGCCAGCAACGTGCTGCAGCGCGGGCACTTCGATGCCGTGGTGATCTCATCCCCGCCACACAGCGCACAACTGATCGGTCTGGCTTTGAAGAAGCGCTTCCCGAAGCAACGCTGGATAGCGGATCTGCGCGACCCGTGGACGGACATTTATTACAACCGTGAGTTGCTGCAGGGTGGCTGGGCCGCACGGCGCAACGCTGCCTGGGAGGAACGCGTGGTGCGTTCGGCCGATGTGCTCCTCACCACCGGGCCTTCATTGAAGCGCACCCTTACGCGCCGCTATGGGGACGATGTCGGCGCCCGGATACACGTGATCCCGAACGGCTACGACCAGGCTGACCTTTCCGCCACGCCACCCGGGCCGCCAGATGGCGGATTCCGGGTCACCTACGTCGGCTCCATGGCGGTGAGCTACGATCCGGCGGTGTTCTTCCGGGTCTTGGGCCGCCTGGCGCGCGAGCAACAGGATGCGGGGATCACCTTCCATGGTGTGGGTGCCATCGATGCGCCCATACAGGCGATGGCCGGCGCCGGGGCCTTGTCCTGCGTCTGGTCACCTCCAGTGGACCATGCCGCCGCGATCGCCGCGATGCACAGGGCGCACGTGCTGTTGCTGGTGCTGCCGGATGCGCCCGGTGTGGAACAGGTGCTGCCCGGAAAGCTATTCGAATACATCGCCACGCGCGGACCCATCGTGGCGATCGGACCATTGGAGAGTGATGTGGGTGCTGTGCTACAGGAGTGCGGTGCGGGGCGCATCTTCAGCCGGAACATGGAGGAGGAATTGTACGCACACCTGGCCGGCCTGCTGCATCGGCATCTTGCAGGTGAGGATCTGCGTGCCCGGGGTGATGCGCACCTGCGCTATACACGTGATGCCCAGGCCGCTCAGCTCGCCGCGCTGATCACCGCGCCGGGTGCGGGTACCTGATTACCTTGCCCCACATGGGTCCCATTGTCCGGCAGGCATTGTCCAACACGGTGCTTACATACCTGGGCATCGGTCTGGGTTTCGTCAATGTGGTACTGCTCTATCCCAAGGTGCTGCAGCCGGATCAGTTCGGCCTTACGCGCCTGCTGGTGGCCATGGTCACCATCATCGCGCAGGTGGCGCAACTCGGTGCCGAGAACACGGTGATCCGTTATTTCCCCTACTTCCGCGACCCACTGCGCAAGCACCGGGGCCTGCTGGGCATGCTGCTGTTGTTCGGTACGGCCATGGGCTTGATCACCATGTTCGTGCTTGGCTTGTTGCATGGTTCGTTCTCACAGGTGTTCAATGACAAGACCGGACTCTGGGAGAAATATGGGCTGCTTCTGCTTCCATTGGTGTTAGGGGAGATCTACTTCATCCTGTTACGTTCCTACAGCCGGTCGTTGCGGCGCACGGTGCAGCCCACATTCATCCGCGAATTCCTCCTGCGCCTCCTGCAGATGGGTCTGATCCTGTTCCAGGGCTGGCGCCCCATGGATTTCGGCCTGTTCATGATGCTTTACACCGGGCTGTTCCTGCTGTGCACGCTCCTGCTCATGGCCGACCTGTGGATGTCGGGCCATTTCAACCTGGGCCTCGCTGAGCGCAGACTACCGGGCCGCCTTCGTCGCAGCATGGTCACGTATAGTGGCTTCACGCTTTCGGCCAGCCTGGCCGGTATCGTGCTGGGCAATATGGACCAGCTGATGATCGGTGCACTGCTCGGTGATGGTTTGAAGAACGTGGCCTATTACTCCGTGGCCTTTTACTTCGGCTCGGTGATCGCCGCACCCGGCCGCGCGTTGCATCAGGCCGCCATGCCCGCCGTGGCCGATGCCTGGAAGCGGCGCGACATGCCCGTGCTACGCGTGATCTACCAGCGCTCCTCGCTTGTGCAGACCGTGGTCAGCGGCTTTCTTTTTCTGCTGATGTGGATGAGCATCGATGACCTCTTCACCCTGCTTCCCGCCGAGTATGCCGGTGCCGCGGGTGTGGCCCTGGTGATCGGGCTGGCCTATCTCCTGAACAGCATGGTGGGCCTCAGTGTGGGGATCATATCCATGTCCCGCTCCTACCGGCTTGATGCCATGTCGAGCATCGCCCTGCTGGTGCTCAACGGCGTGGCCAACTACTTCCTTGTGCGCTCCATGGGCATCGTGGGTGCGGCCTGGGCCACACTGCTTTCCATTGTGCTCGTGAACAGTTTCCGCACGGGCTGGCTTCGTTGGCGCTATGGCCTATGGCCCTTCAGCCTGCGGACCGTGGCCGCGCTGCTGCTCATTGCGGCCATCGCACTGGTGTTCCCATGGGTGCCGCTCACGGGGGAACCGATGGTGGACGTTGTGCTGCGTAGCGGAATGATCACACTGGCATATTGGCCGGTAGTACACGTGCTGGGGCTGATCCCCGAGTTGGGACAGCTGCTGCTGCGTGTCACCGGCCGGCGTTGATCACTTCACCTCGCGCACCCACGTCTGTGTGCGGAAGAAGACGGCCACGTAGCCGCGCACCTTCAGCGCGCCATCCTCCAGCCACAGCTTGCAGTCGTAGATCTTCCCATTCTCGGGATCGAGGATGGTGCCCTTGCTCCATTCGTTCCCACTGCGCACCATATCACGCACGATCTCCAGTCCCACCACGGGCTTGTTCTTCCTGTCGTCCGGGCATTTGTCGCACAGCTTGCCGCGTTTTTCCGCTTCATATAGATGTACGATGCGCCCGCTAAGCCTGCCGCCGCTTTCGGTGATCTCCACCACGCTGCGGGGCTTGCCGGTATGGTCATCTATCGTTGTCCATCGCCCGGTGACGGACTGCGCAACGGTGTTGATGCAAAGCAGGAGGAGGGGCAGGAGTAGGATGTGGCGCATGGTGTTATTTCAAAAACTACGTCCGATGCCCACCACGAACCGGGTCCCGAAATGGTCCTCCTGGCTCTCGGGAAGGGCACTGAGCAGCAGGGGCATGTCGAAACGGATGGTCAGGGGCTTGATGTCCACCAACGGCCCGAAGCGCTTGATGGTGAGGGCTACGCCAGCGCCGGCGTCCGCACGGGGTTGGGCCATCCGCAATTCCGTCCGGCCGTTGCGTTCCACACGATAGCCCATCATTCCCACGTCGCCGAAGAGGTACACGTCCAGGTGGAGGATCCGCGCGAGTTTTCCCGGCCGCCATTTCACCAGGCCATCCAGGTCTACCTCGCCGTTCAACGATATCCCTGTGTTGCCGATGTATGTGAGTATGACCTCTCCCGCGTCGGTCTCCTCCGGCGCGAGGTAGCCGGCATATCCGCGCAGGTTCATGCCCCCGGCGTGGTGGAAGTGGTTCACGTCCGTGCCGAAGCCAAGCCATTCGTATGGCACGAAGCCGATGCTGCGCACGTACTTGTTCTCCATCATATCCTCGGGCGACGCACCAGCGAGATACAATGCGCTCTCACGTGGGGTACTCCCCGTTCCGTACTGGGCGAGGCCGCGCGTTCGCACCTGGATCGGACCAAGGTTGTTGATGTTCACCGCAGTGGCCCGCACCTGCCCATAGGCGTTGGCCGCACCCGGGGCACTGTTGCGTGTCGCCAGGCGCAAGGCTCCCTGGCCGAAGGAGTGGTCATATCTATGATGCAGGGACAGGTCCATGGCGCCGTTGAGCTGGTCCATTTCCCAATGGTCCGGGTACAGCAGGTAGGTCAGATCGCTGGAATCGCGGCGGATGAAATAGAGGAACTCAGCCTTCACCTCGGTGCGTTCATTGGGCAGTTCCCAGCGCCATCCGGCCCCGTATCGCTGTAGCCCATCGAGCACACGCGCGTGCAGGAACACATGCGAACCCTTCACGATCTTCTCCGTGCCGTTCTCATACCGGAAGTTGAAGGAAATGGGGTCGTAGCCGGTGTCGGTATTGCCGGGGATCGAATCCACGAGTAACGCAGGGTTGGTGGGCGGGAGATACTGTCCCATGCCGGTGTTCAGCCAGGCGCTCAGGTGCAGCTTGTGCTTATAGCGCATGTACGATCCATTCAGGTGCACGCCCGCCTTCACGCCATCGTAGCCGTTCCACCACAGGTCGGGCCGCACGAAGGCCTCGTAGTTGTGGCGGTCCGGCCGCTTCCACAGGTGGTGGTCGAAGGTGACGCTGACCGGTGGGCTCAGATGGTCGTTCAACTTGTATGCGTCCGCAAGCCTGCCCGTGGGGTCGATGGTGACCTGCTCGATGCCGTTGGGAATGTCCACCTTGGCGATGTGGTCGCGCTGGAGCTGGTCATATCCGATCCAGCGAGGCAGCACGGTGGCATCGGTCTTCTTCTCGAACCAGGTATTGGGGATGTGGAAGTCATGCACGCTGCCGTCCTTGGCGGTCACGCGCAGGTCGATTGGCATCTGCAAGGAGCCCTTGCGCCGCAGGTGTATCTCCTGCCCACCATCGCGGTTGCGCTTCGTTACGCGCCGCACGGCGTAGTCGATGCGTTTATCGGTCTCGATCCACTGGTCGAAGAACCAGTCGAGGTCCGTGTCGGCGTGCTCCGTGAAGCTGCGGCGCATGTCCTCCGGATAAGGATGGCACATGCGCCAGGTGTCCACATAGTGCCGCATGGCGGAGAGGAATAGGGAGTCACCCAGGACATACTGCAGGTTGTACAGCATCACAGCGGTCTTGTAATAGGCGTGGCCGTAGCCTCCGCCGCGCCCCTGCACGTGGCCGAACTCATCGCTGTGCGTATTGATCGGTGGCAGCTCGTCGCGTACGGCATCGCGCATGTAGCCATCGTACACCTCACTCTCACGCGCCAGGGGCGGTGGCTGATGGCGGGCCTGGTAACGGCTCTTCGGTGGATCGGTCACCAGCGTATCTCCATCGATGCGCTCCAGCCCCCATGCGGTGAGGAACTGCGTGAATCCCTCGTCCAGGAATGCACGGTAGGTCTCGTTGCTGCCGAGCATGCCGAAGAACCAATTGTGCCCCACTTCATGCACCAGCAGCCCGCGGTAGTCGGGATCACGCCCGCTGTCGAGGGTAAGCATGGGGTACTCCATGCCGTCGCGGGCATCGGCCACCACCATCTTGGGGTAGGCATACATGCCGAAGTCAGTGCTGAATACCTCGATGATGCGCGCCGTATAGTCCGCAGCGTTCTGCCAGCCGCTGGCGTGTGGTTCCTGCACCAGGGACACACATAACACCCCGTTCCATTCGGCCTCGCCGATGCGGTAGGTGGGGTCGGCGGTGAAGGCGAAGTCATGCACGTTCTCCGCGTGGTACTTCCACACCTTGCGTTGCGCAGGATCCGGTTCGATGATGGTGGAAGGCTTCTCATTCCAGGGCTTGTCCTTGAAGTTCGCGATGTCGAGCCTGGCACGCAGGTCGGCAGGCAGTACTTCATCCCGATTCTGCAACCATCCGGTGGCCTCCACCACATAATGGTGCGGGAAGTCGAGTTCCACGTCGAACGTACCGAAGTTGCCATAGAACTCATTTCCCAGGTGTTGGTCGGTGTCCCAGCCCTTGCGGCGGTCATACACGGCGATCCGCGGGTACCAGTGTACGCCATCATAGTGCTTGGAACCCCAGGCATTGAAGAGCTTCATGCGGCGCGGCAGCCCCATGGCCCAGTGTGTGGTGAAGGCACATGCGAAGGTGACGGTGCCCCCGGGTGGCAGTGGCCTGTTCAGTGAGACCTTCAGTACCGTATTGTCTTGTTCCATGGCTACGGTGGCGCCATCCACGGTGAGTTCCTCCACCCGTGTTCCCGCGTAACCAAGGTCTTTGTAACGCCGCATGTCCATTCCACCGGCGACCATCGTTTCCTCAAGGTACGAACCGCGTACGTATGCCTCCTGATAAAGATGGAAGTACACATGCCGCAGCGTGTCGGGAGAGTTGTTGTGGTAGTGCAGGGTCAGATGCCCTTCCACCAGGTCGCGCGCGTCATCGATGCGCGCCTTGATGATGTGGTGCACGTCCTGCTGCCAGTAGCCGGGATGCGGAGGTCTGTTCCTCCAATACTCCGGATTGTCCACGTTGCGGTATGTGTTCGGCGGCCACTTGGCGTCGAAGCGTTGACCTTGTGCCAGGCTCGTGGCCAAGGCGACCAGGAAGAGGAGTGTGAAGCGCATCATGCCGACCCGAAGGTAGCCTGCTATCACGGATCCCGCCGCCGCCGCAATTGCAGGTGTTCACTGCGTTTACGGCGCGCGCGGGCGATGCTGATGTTCAGTTCGAAGCCGATCAGAAGCACGATCATGTTGAGGAATATCCAGATCTGCACGGCAAGGATGGCGCCGATGCTGCCATACAGCGCGTTGTAGTTGGTGATGTTGCTAAAGACAAAGGCAAGTACCTGGGATACCAGGAGGATCAGCACCACGGCAAGGGTGCTCCCCGGGGTGAACACCCGGAAGCGCTTGGTGGAAGGATCGCCCGCGTTGTATAACAGCGCCACGGCCATCATCACAAGCATTATGGATATGATCCACTTCACGGCGAAAACGGCCAGTACCTGCAACTCGCTGGTGAAGAAGCCCATGTCGTTCACCCAGCGGATCACGACCCCGCTCAGGGTGAGGACCGGGACCGCCAGTATCGCCAGCACGGTAAGGGCCACCAGCAGGCCCAGGCTGAGGAGGCGCTGCTTTAAAGCGCTATGCCACTTACCCAGGTTGGAACTGCCGCTGAAGCCCTCCAGGATCGCGTTGATGCTGTTGCTGGCCAGGAACAGGCCGATGATGAAACTGAACGAGAGCAACGCACCATGCTTTTTCACCACCAGGTCCTCCAGGGTGCCCTCGATGAACTTGAACACTTCCAGTGGCATCATCTCCTCGAAGCCAGCGAGAAGGCGGTGCTGGAAGTCGTTGATCGGTACGTAGGGGATCAGCGTCAGCAGCACGATCACCGCAGGGAAGAAGGCCAGAAAAAGCTTGAAGGAGATGGCTGCGGCCCGCGTGACCAGGTGACCCTGGGCGAGGGCTGTGAAGAAGAATCGTGAGATCTCCAGGATGCTGAATCCCTCAAAGCCCGGGGGGGTGATCCGGCGCGCCCAGCCTAATAGATCGCGGAACGCACGTGAGTAGAGGACCTTTCTTTTGATGCGTTCCACCATGCCGTCACAGGGCTTTCAGACTCAGGTCGAGCGCGATGGCGCTGTGCGTGATGGCACCCACCGAAATGTAATGGACGCCGGTCTCCGCGAACATGCGCGCATTCCCCAGAACGATACCGCCAGAGGCTTCGGTGGGGAGTCCGTCACCGATGAGCTTCATGGCCTTGCGCAGCAGGTCCGGCGTGAAATTGTCCAGCAATACGCGATGCACCCCACCCGCTGCGAGCACTTGTCCAACCTCGGCCAGGTCGCGCGTCTCCACCACGATCGGCAGATCCATGCCGGTACGTACCAGGTATGCCTTCGCAGCTGCGATGGCCTGTGGGATACCACCTGCCAGGTCCGCGTGGTTGTCCTTGATCATGATCATATCATGCAGGCCCATGCGATGGTTCACGCCGCCACCGAGGCGCACCGCCCACTTCTCCACGGCGCGCAGCCCGGGGGTGGTCTTCCGGGTGTCCAGCACCCTGCATCCAGTACCTTCCACAGCATCCACGAACCGGCGGGTCAATGTGGCGATGCCACTCATACGTTGCATGAAGTTCAGCAGCGTGCGCTCGGCGAGCAGGATGCTGCGTGCCTGGCCCATCATGGTGAAGGCCACATCGCCGGCCTTCACGGTGGCTCCATCCTCGATGTAGGCTTTCATCACGAGCGCGGGATCCACGTGGGCCAGCACCGCGCGGGCAAGGTCCACCCCGGCGAGTACGCCGTCCTGTTTCACGATCAGCCGTGCAGCACCGCGTGTGCCCTTGGGAATGGTCGCCAGCGTGGTATGGTCGGAGCCGCCGTTGGGTCCCTCACCAAGGTCCTCCGCAAGAGCCCGCACGATCGCCGCTTCGGTACCTTCGGGTAGCACGCTAAAAATCGTTCTTGCTGCTCTCGATGCGGAGCTGCTTCACCTGGTGGTCATTCTCGCTGCGCTTCAGGAAGAAGGTCACCCGGAAATAACCGGTGCGGGTGCGCAGGATGCCGATGAAATACTGGTCGCCGAACTTGCTCACTCCACTGTGCTCGATCACCAGGTCCACAGGGGGGTTGTCGTTGAAGAATTTTCGGAGGATCTGCTCGGCTTGCGCCCTGCTGTAGATATCGGAATTCTCCCTGATGGTGAGATCTATGTTGGGGATGAAGTGCAGGGCCAGATCCTTGGAGTTGCCTTGTTTCATGGCCTCCACCACCTTGTCCTTCACGGCATCCTGGCCGATCACACCGAAGGAGAACGTCAGCAGTAAGATGGTCAGGGCCAGGCGTTGCATCGAATGATCCATGGTGTTCCGCACGGGGTCAAATACCGAGCCAAGTTGGCGAATGTTCGGCTGGTATCCAACACCTTCCTTTGCGGCATGAAGCTGAGGCTGTTGATGGTGGGTCGCACTGTGCGCGGACATGTGTCCGAAGGTATGGAAGAGTACCTGGAGCGCTTGGGCCGCATGGCCAAGGTGGACCAGGTGGTAGTGCCCGAGGCCGGTGTTGGTGATGCGATCCACCAGCGCCAGACCGAAGGCACCCGCATTCTGGCGGCGTTGGTGCCCGGAGAGCTCGTGGTGGCCTTGGACGAACGCGGGGAAATGCCGGACAGCCGGTCCTTCGCGGCGCGGCTGGGCGCCTGGCGGGATAAGGGAGTACGGCAGGTGGTGTTCATCATCGGTGGCGCCCATGGCCTGGATGAGGCCGTTCGCCAGCGTGCGGATCTGGTCCTTGCTCTTTCTTCAATGACATTCCCGCATCAATTGGTGCGGGTCGTGCTGGCCGAACAGCTCTATCGCGCGTTCACCATTCTTGGCGGCAGGCCCTACCATCATTGAGGCTTCACCACACGCACCTTGATCGTGTCGCCCCGGCGCAGCATGGTGAGGACCCCGTTGGTGGCGGCCTTCAGCCCCCGCAGCAATGCGCTGCGTTCGATCACGGTGCGCAGGCGCTGGTCGTCATTGGCCGGATCGGTGTTGTCCTGGGGTATGCCCGTTTGGCTGGAACGCATACGCATCAAGCTGATCCCTGTGGTGGCGATGTCAACCTCCTTGAATCCGACCCGCGACAACAAAGCTCTGAGCGTGTGCGGCGTGAAGTAGTTGAGGTGCTCGGGATAGTTCACCACGTTCCATTCCGGGCCGGCCAGCCACCGGCTGAGCGCGTTGAAGTTGGGCGTGGTGATGTATAGCAGGCCGCCAGGTCTCAGCAGGTGGAAGAAATGTCGCAGTTCGGTGGCCGGGTCGACGAGGTGTTCGAGCACTTCGAAGCTGGTGATCACATCGAACATGCCCGGGTCATATCGGGCGGGGTCCAATGGTGCCTGTTGCATGCGTATGCCACGCGCTTCGCAGGAGCTCACCACGGCAGGGTCGTACTCGGTGCCATGCGCCCGCCAGCCGCGGTCCATCGCAGCGTCCAGGAAGAAACCGCTGCCCGAACCGGCGTCCAGGAGGTTCCCACTGCGCCGATGGTGCGCGAAGCTGTCCAGGATCTCATGGAAGCGCTTGTGTGTCACCGGGCTGAGCTCGGTACGCACAGGATAGCTGCCATAGCAGGCGTCCAGTTCGGCCTGGCTTGGCGTGTGCCCGGCGTGTACCATGCCGCAGCGCATGCATCGCACCACATGATGGACATGATAGGGGGACAATGGCGCATGATCGCGGTCGCCGCATGCGGGGCAGGGCCGGTCCATAATTTCCACGGCGGCGAAGATAACCGCACCTTTTCCGCCCTTGCCAGGTACGCGGATATCTTTGGTGGGCAGCCCCACGCCTCTTGTTCAGCGATAGCGAGATCCCGGTCACCATCCAGCTGTGGGAGTTTCTCCTGCTCTTCATCGTGGTGGCCGTCGCCGGGGTGATGCATGCGCGGCGCAAGAACATCGAGATCAAGCGCCACGCGGAATACCGCTACTATCTCTGGGGGCTTTATGCCAAGATCTTCGGCGCGGTGATGTTCTCCCTTACTTACGTGTTCTACTACAAGAACGGCGACACGATCAGCTACTTCATTTCCGCCGTGCCATTCGCCAAGCTCTTCTTTCAGGATCCGCTGGTCTATTTCGACGCCCTCTTCGCGGAGAACACCCTGGAGAACCGTTTTCGTCTCTTCAACCCCGACACAGGCTATCCTTTGTCGTACATCTACTACGACAGCCGCTCATACACGCTGGTACGCTTGGTGAGCCCTTTCGTGATCCTCACCTTTCAGAGCTATTTGCTTTGCGCAGCAGCGGTAGGCATCGTCTCCTATGGTGGGGTGTGGCGACTGTACCGGATGATGGTGCGTTACTATCCCAAGCTGCAACGTCAACTTGCCATTGCCGTCCTCTTCTTTCCATCGACGGTCTTTTGGGGGTCCGGCATTCTCAAGGACACCTTTACGTTCACGGCCGTGTGTTGGTACGTCCATGCCATGGACCGCATCTTCATGCTGCGCCGTGGTGGATCATCGACATGGGGTGTTCTGATCGTCGCGTCGGCCATACTGATCGGTATGAAGCCGTACATCTTCATGACCATTTTCCCGGCCAGTATCATGTGGGTACTCTACCAGCGTGTGGCGACCATCCGCAATACCGCGGTCCGTGTGCTCATTTTGCCCGTGGCCATGTCCCTGCTGGTCGTGGTCACCCTCTTCACGCTGGATACCCTGGGCGACCGGTTGAGCAAGTTCTCGCTGGATAAGGCGCTGGATACCATCGTGCTGAACCAGAAGGACATGAAGCGCGGGGAGCATTATGGGGATAACTACTTCGACCTGGGCGAGGTGGAGGCGCGTTGGAGCAGCGTGCTGGCCAAGTTCCCGCAGGCCACATTCGCCGGCCTGTTCCGTCCGGCATTGATCGAGAGCAACAACGTGGTGATGGTGCTCTCAGGCCTGGAGAACACATACCTGCTGTTCCTGGCCCTGTACGTCCTTTACCGATCACGATTGGTCTTCTTCTTCACCCTGGTGCTGCGCAACCCTCTGCTACAAATGTGTTACCTCTTCGCGGTGGGTTACGCCTTCATGATCGCCATCACCACGCCGAACTTCGGCGCCATGGTCCGCTTCAAGATCCCCCTGTTGCCCTTCTTCGTGGCTGCCCTGTTCATCTCAGCGCATATCCTGGACCGTAGGCGGGCAGCGTTCGCAGGGGGCAGGCGTTTCGATATCGAGGATTTCGTGGATGGCGATCCCGATCGTCCCTCCGATGTGAAGGGCCGCGCACCACGACCTGTCAAGCGCGGTTCGCGCAGCGGCCGGGTTGGTGCACCCGCAGTGTCCGGACCGGTCTGACCGGCCCACGCTCATAGGATATCGTCATAGACCTTCCGGGCGATGCGCACCGACCGGTAGCGTTCCGCCAGGGCGGTGATCTCCACCCGGTAGCCGGGGCGCTTCATGATCTCCTTGATCGTGGCGAATGCTTCGTCCATCCCTGAAAGGTCGGCGCCATACACCGCTCCGCCGATGCCTTCACGCATCAGCAGGTGTTCATCGGAGATGCCGTCGGTCATCACGATCGGTAGGCCGCTGGCCCAGTACTCACCATTTTTGATCGGGCATTGGTAGCGTTTCACTGGAGCGGGCTTGATGGGGCTGAATGCGAAGTCGGCAGCGGAGAGATAGGTGGGGACCTCGTCGTGCGGGGCGATGTACAGGTGGAACCTCTGTGGGTCGATCCCGGCCTCCCGCGCCATGGCCTGGATCACCTCGGGATCCATGGGAGAGAGCACCACGATATGCAGGTCGTGGAAGTGGGCGAAGGCGCGCTGGAAGAGGGTGAAAGCCTCACGGCCGAAATAGAGCCCACCGAACTTACCCACGTATATGCCCGCCGTAGCGTTGACAGCTATGCCCAGTCGTTCGCGCACAATGGCCCGATCCTGCGGGCGGTGACGGAATTTCTCCAGGTCGGTGATGGAGGGGACCATGTGGATGCGTTGCGGGTCGTACCCGGCACTCTTCAGGTCGCGCGCCAAGTTCTCCGTGACCGTGATGATGTGACTGGCAGTGCGTAGCTGCGTGTGTTCCATGAAGGCGGTAAAGAGGTAGCGCGATCCCCATTTCGGCCATACCCCGCATGCCAGCATGTAGCGGCTGTGAGGCTCGAAGGACTCCACGATGAAAGGAACGTCGGTGCGGCGATGCACGAAATGTGCGATGGTCCCTGCCATCGACCCCTTGGCCAGGATCAGCCCGATATCCTCCCGGCGCACGAGTCCTACCATCGTGGCGATGGATCGTAGATAAAGATCCACCTTCGAGAGGTGGAAGATGCGCTGCCAGCGCGGAAGGATGGCCATGTGCCGCACCTTGGGTATGTCCAATTCGACCTCCGGCAGGAATTCGCTGGTGGTTTCCATGGTCACCAGGTGTATGCGGTCGATGTTCTCCTTTTCCGAGAGGATGCGCAGGTAGGGGAAGATGGCCGCCGCCGTAAGTGGTTCACGCAGACTCCAATAACTAAGGAAGAGCACGTTCCGCGCCGGTTTCCCGGTTCGATGGATGGGCATGCGGCGCAACAGGGCCCGGATCGCCGACCATGGCCTGCCCGCCTTCAGGTGGCTCTTGGCCATCACCGATCGGATCCGCTTCGTAAGTTCCAACATCTGGACGTGCGAAGGCGGAGGGTCCAGGTGCTGCACGTAACGATGGAGTGCCTGGTATCCATGGTCAAGCCCATCGAGGTCGGACATGGCTGAACCATGACCCCGCCTGCACAACAACACAGGGTGATCGGTGTGGCCGTACCGGCCATTGCGCGCTATGGTGAGGTAGAAGGCGAGATCCTCGGCATGTCGCATATGCTCGGGGAATCTGTGTGTTCCGATCGCCTCACGCCGGATCATCCAGGTGGTCCCGAAGAAACAGGCAGAACTCAGGCGCATCAGTTCACCGAATGGTGGCCCTTGGAACGTCGGCCGGTACATGGGCTTCGCGTCGCGGCGATCTTCATTCAGAGGGAGTACCACACCGTCAGCGAAAGCCAGTGTGGGGTCATTCTCCAGCAACTCCGCGCGCGCGGCAAGGCTGCCCGGCGGCAATAGGTCGTCTGCATCCAGGAAACATATGAGATCACCACGCGCAAGGTCCAAGGCTGTATTTCGCGCCCTGCTCACGCCGCCGTTGGCTACGTGTACCACATTGATACGCGGGTCAGCGAAGCCGGCGATGACCTGCGCCGTACCATCCGTGCTACCATCATTCACGATGATCAGTTCCCAGTCGCTCCGGTCCTGCGCCAGCACCGAGGCGATGGCAGCGCCGATGTACGGCTCCGCGTTGAAGGCGGGCATCACCACCGAGATGGAAGGAGTGATCATGCCTTACTGGTGTTGGCGGTGGATATGCCGCGCAGGCATCGCACCCAGATCGCCCTCTGGTGATCCCAAGTGGACTTGGCAGGTGCTTCCTGGTCCGGTGCATATGGAAAAATTCGTCTGCTGATCCCGGCCTTGCACGCGCTTATGGGGCGCACGGGTGGCCGCCTCCGACCTTCCTGCGTCCCCTGCCACCATGGTCCCTGATCGCAGCGCCCCTTCCGTCGGCATTTCAGCGCTTGCGGATGATATTGATGATGAAGCCGTTCTCGATCCTGCTGTTCACTTCGGCACGACCACGCAACAGGTCGCACATGTTCACTTCCCGCTTGCGATCAGAGATCAGAAAGTCACCGTTGGGGGCCATGTGGAAGTTCCACTGGTGCATTCCTACGAATCCGGCACCGTCGGCCACGTTCACTTCATGTCGCAGGTAGACATGGCAACCGGGCTTCACCAGTTCCACCATTCCACTGATGGCCTTGGGCGGGTCATAGGCGTGATCCAGGCAGTTGTTGGCGCAGGCCAGGTGGAAGGTTTCTGGCGGGAAGTGCAGGGTGAGTTCCTCGGCATCATATTTCAAGGGGGGTACAAGTGGTGTCACACCATGCTTCCTACACAAACGCATGTATGCCTGTGCCAGGGGGTCGGTGGCGGTGAGTTCAACAAGCTTTCCGGGAATGGTCTTGCCCACGCGTGTGAGCGGACCGGAGCCCACGTCGAGGATCTTGACCACAGGGTCTTCCACATGGGCAACCAAGGTCTGCAATTCCTCTTGCAAAGGTGTTCCAGGGTCGGTTCGAAAGCGGCCTTCCTCTGAGAGGGCCATTCCATTCACCGATCTGTAACTGCGTGCGATGTGGCCGTCCCAGAACGCCAGTTCATCCAGTATGCCGATCCTCCAACTCCAGCGATGGGGCAGGTCGATGTGTTTGGAAAGTCGCAGGAGGGCCTTGGCAAAGAGGTTCAACATCGGCGGATCTGAACTGACAGGGCGAGTATCTCTGACGTTTGGAGCACCGATCATGGTCACATGCACAAATGTAGCCGCCGTGTCCTTGTCGACCATTGGTCGATGCTGGTCATTCCCTATCAGCGCCCAGCGACAGGAAACGTTGCAATCGCACGCTGATCCGTTCCCCGGACCGTGGATCGTTGCCCGCTGGTAGCGTGTTGCTGATGGCTTCGGGAAGAGCTGCGATATCGCTCAACACGCGCAGATCATGATGCGCGGTGTATTGTGCGAAGATCTCGCCCGCGTGTGGATCAAGGATGATGGATGGCACGCCGAGCATGGTGGCTTCCACCACCACGGAGGAGTACCGGGTCACATGTACATCCGCCCGTGCCAGCGATCTCGAAAGCGGCACCACAGCCGGGTCCTCCACGCTGAAGCGGTCATGAAGGTCGAGAAGATCGGGATGTGTCATCATCGCCTCGGCATTCAACGGCCCCAGGGGATGCAAGCGGAAGACCCAATGGTAGCCCGGGCCAAGCGTGCGCATGGCATCGATAAGTCCCGATGGGATCGGATCCTTCACTGGTTGCAGAGTGAAGAGCACGACGCGGTCACCAGTTCTGGCTGGCTCGTGTGCCACGCTGGAGAATGACAGCCATGGCGATCCACCTACGAATGGCGTGTGCCGACCTGGTGGTGCCCAGCTTGAGATGTGTTCCGCGCTGGCCTTGTCCCAGCACCAGAAATGGCTGGGCATGGTATTGTATCCGCGCGAGGGCATGGCGGCCCATCGCCCATAGGCCAGGTGTGTCGGGCCCTGAACGCCATGTTGCTGGTCCGTGCTGTTGATCCCCAGCGTGTGGCAGGCATGGGCGACCGCCATGTTGTGCATTCCATACCAGCATGACAAGAACACATGGGCCGGGCGCATACGCCGCAATAGCCAGCGGTTGAAGCGCAGGTGGAATCGGAAGTGATGCAATGGCTCGATCAGGTAACGTAGATCCCTGCCGGGGAGCAGGGGGCGGATCTCTTCCAGCACCTGGGCCGCCCCTGGTATCGTGGCGGGGTCCAGACGTGGCATGCGCCAGAAGGGAATGCTCGCTGAATGCAACATGGAACCGATCGCCAGAATGCGCGCGTGGCGGACGATGCGCATGGGCGTGTCTGGCAAGGCACCTCGTACCACCAGCACGCTTCGGAGTCCGATCTCCGCCGCCGCTTCCATCAGTGGGTGCGCGTAGCGATCCACCGCGCGGCCATCCACCACGGCGAGGTTGGCAGGGTCTGAAAAGAAGAGCAGCGTGTCATTGGCTGCGGAAGGCCGCATGTTGATGCGCTGCTTCAGGCCTCTGGCGAGTCCGGCCCAACCGCCCACATGGGACAACGGGATAGGGCTGGTTTCGACCATCTCCCGGGAAAGATGCGCACCACCGGACAAGACACGCAGCACAGGCCAGAGGTGTGCGCCTTCCAACAGCAAGCGGTCCGTGGCGTGCCGTTGTTCCAACCGGTTGAAGAACCTGAGAAGTTCCGCACGTCCATTCAGCGTAACGGGCATGGTCGGACAGCGGTTCGTGTGGGTAGGCCGGGGCTCATTCCGGTGTGACTGGTGAAGCGCTCCGGTTGGCGAGTAGGAATTGAGCGAATTCGAATTCGAGTTCCGTGTCGATCATGACCGAACGTTCAGGGGGGCAGATCAGCGGCAGCGTGTGCGGGCTGTATACCTGTCTGCGCTTCAGGAAGGGAGCCACCTTCAGGCCGATGAGCCCGTGCAGGGAATACACCGGTGGGCAGTCCTGCCGACGAACGTACGCTGGCCGCATGTCATCCACCGGGCCTTTTGAAACACGCAGGAAGCCCTGGTCATTCACTTCCACCAGATGGAAATACGGGTTCACATGGCTCTCCGTCACACCGGCCACCACGTCGCATGTGTCATGCATCAACAGCAGGTCCAGACAGGCCTTCATATCCGTGGCATCAAGGAAAGGGACCGTGGGATCCTTGTCGACCACGATGTCGAACGCCCGCCCTTCGGCGAGCAGCGACTCCACGGCGTGGAGCATGGCGCCCACCTTGCCGCTTTCGTCGGTGGCCAGTGCGGCAGGGCGCATGAACGGCACCTCCGCCCCCCATGCACGGGCTACTTCCGCTATGGCCTCATCCTCCGTGGAGACCACCACCGCTGCGAATGATCCGGATGCTATCGCGGTGCGGATGGAGTGTGCGAGCAAGGGGATCCCACCCAAAGGCCGGATGTTCTTGCGCGGCACGCCTTTGGATCCCCCTCGAGCGCAGATCAGGCAGATGGCATTCATGGTGGTTTTGATCGCCGGGCTTTCAGCCGCCCGGGTACATCAGCCAAGGTAAGCCCGTGGCCGGATACGGATCTCTACAGGTCTCGATGCATGATCGCGCGACTATGCTGATCCAGATCCCTCGTGGGCACGTCGGGCACGTTCCAGGTCGCGGTGCTGGCCGATGTCGATCCAATAGCCATTGATCGGAAAGGCCACCACATTTCCCCCGCGGTCCAGCAGGTCCTGGATCAGCTGCGTGGCCTGGTAGGACTTGCCCGCAGGTACGTGTTGGAGCACCTCGCGCCGCATCATATAGATGCCCGCGTTGCACGGATAGGCGACCGAGGGTTTTTCGCGGAACGAACGTACCCGGTCGCCTTCCAGGTCCATCACGGCGTAGGGCAGGTCCACCAGATGCTGGGTGGTGGCTATGGCGAGGTCGGCACCACTCTCCTGGAAGCGTTGGTACATGCGATCCAGTGCCACATCGGTCATCAGGTCACTGTTCATCATCAGCAGCGTATCCTGCTCCGGGGTGGGCATCAGGCCCAGCGCGCCGGCGGTGCCGAGCGGTCTGTTCTCCAGTACGTAGCGGATCTCCATGCTGAAGCGCGTGCCATCGCCAAGGTGGTCCATGATGCGATCGCGCATGTAATTCACCGATACCGATACGCGGCGCAGGCCAAACCGCGCCAGCAGGGCCAGGGTATGTTCGATGATCGGCTTGCCGGCCACGTGGATCAGTGATTTGGGCACGGTGTCCGTATACGGCCGCAGTCGCTCACCGCGGCCACCCGCCATGATCAACGCCTCCATGGGCAATAGACCTTCCACGCCTTCCAGATCGATCAGGCGCAGAACGGACCCGGCCTCATCCAACTCGGGGAGCAGCCTGATGCCTGCGGCCTTCAGCTGCTTCACCAGGGCCGAGGCATCCACGCCCGGGCGCAGGACCCTGGGCGCACGGTTCATCACCTCATCCACCGGCGATCCCACCTTGCGCCCCGCGAGCAGGCCGCGCCGGATGTCACCATCGGTGACGCTGCCCAGAAGATGCCTTTGCTTGTCCACAACGAACACCGTAAGATGGCGCCCCGTGTGATTGAGGGCCTCCATCGCCTGCGTGATGGTGGCACCGGCCAGAAGCATGTGCGGGTCCAATGGGTTCATGCGAAGGACTTGATCACAGCGGCGATGCGACTTGCGGCATGGCCATCGCCGTATGGCGACATAAAGGTGGGCACCGCACGCGTTCCGACCACAGAGACCGCATCGAGGATCGCCTGTGTGTCGATCGGGCAGCGCGTGATGTTGGGTGTGACCAGCCGGCCGGTCTGGCGCTCGCCCACATCGATCACAGGTTTTGGAAAGTAGGAGGCCTCCACATATCCACTGGAGCTATTGCCCAACATGAAGGCGCAATGCTTCATGCAGGAGAGATAGACCAGGGCACCAAGGGAATCCACACCTGTGGCAAAGGGGGCACCCGCCAGGAACGCGTTCCACCGTTCACGCAGCCACAGGCCATGGGTGTCGGCGTTGGGCATCGTCACCACCATGCGGTAGCGATCGCCGATATGGCGCAGTGCCATGGTGAATGCTTCCCAATGTGCTTCGCGTTGTCCCGTCGCGAAGGTCTCCGGATGGAAAGTGATCAGCACGGTGGGGGTTGAGAGATCCACCCCGATCCGCTCCCGGATCGCATCGATCCCCAGCAGGTCCATGGAGCGCAGGTTGTCGATGCTCAGCGCGCCCGTGTCATGCACATGGAGTGCGCTGCCCGTGAGTTGGACCACCCGCTGGCGGTAGGGCTCTGCGGCTGTACAGTGCGACCGCGCCATATGTGTGATGGAATGCCGCAGCGCGTTGTCTATGGCGCCAAGGGTCGTCTCCCCACCATGCAGATGGGTGACCGGGATGCCGAACGGCAACGCTGCGGAAACGGCGGCGAACATCTCGTAGCGGTCACCCAGCGCCACGATCATGTCGGTACGTTGGTCGCGCCACACGGATGCGAATTGTTCCATGGTCCGGCCCATGGCGGTGGCGATGCCAGAGTGATCGTCGTTCGCGAGCATCGGAGGCAGTACAATGGAAGGCTTGATCCCGGAGGACGTGATCTCATCGATGGTGTTGCCGAAACGCGGGTCGGCATGGCTGCCAAAGGCGATCAAGCCGACCGTGATCGCCGGGTCGGACTCCAGAACGCGCAGAAGTGGGAGCTGTATTCCAAAGTCGGCCCGGCTGCTTGTGAGGACGGTCACTCTCATGTCAACAGGTCCTTTTCTTGGATCTTGGAACCGGCCGGGATCGCACGTGCGCTTCGCCGCCCCACCACCTTTTGCATGCCCATGGGCGAAAGACCGTCGCCAGGGCGGAGCATTACCAGATCGTCCTCCCGTATCGTCGTGCCGGCCGCGATATCCCGGGCTGCATGGATGCTGCGCCTTGCGATGACACGGTTGCCGGCCTCACTGGGACTGGGCCGTTTCACGCCATCGCCCAAAGCCATCTCTACGTGGCGCACGCAGCGCACCATTTCCTTCAATTCTTCCGGGATCAATGAAGCGGCATGATCGGGACCGGGAAGTCCGCGGTCCAGGGTAATGTGCTTTTCGATCACCTGGGCGCCAAGCGCTGCGGCCGCGATGGGGACTTCGATACCCCTGGTGTGATCGCTGTAGCCTACGCGGGTGCCAAAAGTCTCGGCGATGGTGCGCATGGCGCGCAAGTTCACATCAGCGAAGGGGGTCGGATATTGGGTGTTGCAATGAAGAACGATGATGCGCGCCTTGTCCGCACCCGCACCGAGCAGAACGCGGATCGCATCCTCCACCTCACCCAGCGTACACATGCCGGTACTCATCACCAGGTCCGGGAAGTTGCGTGCCATGGCTTCCAGGTATGGCCTGTTGGTGACCTCGCCACTGGGGATCTTTCCGATCTTGATTCCTTTGGCGCGAAGCAGGGCGATGCTGGGTAGGTCGAAAGGAGTGGAGAGGAATCCGATGCCGCGTTCCACTGCACGTGCCATCAAGGCATCGTGCGCCGCTTCATCCAGCTCCAGGCGTTGCAACATGGCCAGTTGACTCTCTGTAGCGTCTGTTCCCAGCATCTGGTATTCCGCCTTGGGGGCATCCGGGGTGGAAAGCTGTTCCGCGATGAAGGTCTGGAACTTCACCACATCGGCGCCGGCTTCCGCTGCTGCATCGACCAGGCGCAAGGCCATGTCCATGTCGCCGTTGTGGTTCACACCGGCTTCAGCGATGATCATGATGCGCCCCTCCTTCATGTTCCGGGTCGTGCGGGTGAGCCGTAAACGGTGGTGCCGTCTGGTACGTTATGCAACACGAGCGATCCCGCCCCCACGACGCATCCTTGCCCAATGCGGATGCCCTGGGCCACGATCGCGCCACTACCGATGAAGGTCCGGTGGCCCACATGTGCGCCACCGTTGATCACGACCCCGGGAGAAAGATGGCAGTGGTCACCGATCACACTATCGTGCTCTACGAGCGTGCCCGAGTTGAGGATCGTGTTGGAACCGATCGTCACACCACTGTTCACCAATGCGTAATGGCCTACAGTGCTGCCCGGGCCAATGGTGGCCGCAAGCGCCACGTGGGAATGGGGTGATACCACTGTTGCCAGTGTACCGGACGCGGCGTGCACCGCATCGAAAAGCCGGACACGCGTTCCGGGATCGCCGAGGTGACCAACGCTGATGAGGAAGGCATGTCCTTTGGCCGCGAGTTGTGGGATCAGGTCGTCCGTTCCCGTCACCGGAACGCCTAATACATCGGTTCCCACCTGGGAAGGTTGGTCCAGTATACCGGCCACATGCCAGCGCCCCTCCGTCGCGATCAGGTCGATGACCGCGCGGGCATGGCCACCGCCACCGAGGAGGTAGAGGGATCCCTGTTTCATGGCCGGGCGCTGCTTGGGAGGTTCACCAATCGGTCCTGAATATCACGTGAAAGATCGAGCCCACCGCGCATCGCCTGGGCATACATGGGCTGATCCGTAGCCAGTTCCCAGGCGGGGCGGGCCAGGACACCGTTCTCATGGCAGGCCCGCAGGAACGCATCGCGCGCGGCCTTGTCTTCCATCAGCACAGCGTTGAGCCAGTGGTTGCTTGCACAACCATCCGGTTCGTCCACCAGTTTCCATGGCGTGGTGCTGAAGAGTTCCTTGTATCGCTCATGCAATGCGCGTTTCACCGCAAGGTTGTGCGGCAGCTTCCGCAGCTGGGTGCGCGCCAGGGCGGCATTGAGATTGGGCATGCGGTGATTGTAACCGGTGCGGTCATGCGCGAATGCCCATGGATGCGGCAACTTGGCCTGGGTCGTCAGGTGTTTCGCAGAAAGGGCGAATGCTTCATTTTGGAATAGCAAGGCACCACCACCCCCACAGGTGATGATCTTGTTGCCATTGAAGCTTATTGTGCCGACCGGTGCGAAGGTGCCCGCATGCCGTCCGCTGCGCCGCGACCCCAAGGCCTCGGCGGCATCCTCCACCACGGCGATGCCCCAGGTGGTGCATACTTCAACCAGTTCGTCCATCCGCGCAACATGCCCGAAGGTGTGCATGGGCAGACAGGCCCGCACGCGCCGCCCCGTACCCCCATGGATGCACGCCCCATCACGCATCGCACATTCCTTCTCCAACCAGTCGCGCAAGGCGTCAGGAGAAAGGCTTAGCGTATCGTGGTCGATATCCAGAAAGACAGGATCGGCGCCCGTGTAGGCGATGGCATTGCAGGTGGCGACGAAGGTGAAAGCCTGCGTGATCACCAGGTCGCCCGGCCCGCAACCAGTGAGAAGAAGTGCGGTATGCAGGGCGGCGGTACCATTCACCACGGCCACGGCATGTGCGGCACCGGTGGCCGTTGCGAGCTCCGCTTCGAAGGCGGTGATATCCGGACCGACGGAGGAGACGAATGTGCCGCGCACGCAATCGGCCACGGCCTCCTCGTCGGCGCGGTCGAACCAGGGGGCATGCAAGGGGATCGGTCCCTGCGGATCGCCGAACAGTCGTCGTATGCCCGCGATGACGTGGTCAAACATTGTACTGCCGCCATTTGTACCCGGCGCGGTGGGCTGGCTCGGCGAACCAGTCGATGGTCCGGCGGAGCCCTGCATCAAGGTCTGTCCTGGGCCGCCATCCGGTGGCCTGCATCAGCCGGTCGGCACTGCCCAGAAGCCGTTCCACTTCGCTGTTGGCCGGGCGCACGCGCTCGTCGCTGCTTATGATCGCGGCCGTCCGTCCGGCGAGTTGCATGATGCGCATGGCGAGGTCGCCCACTGTGATCTCCTGACCCGTGGCGATGTTCACTTCCGCGCCGATCAGTGATGACTCCCGGGCGATGGAGAGGAAGGCCTGTGCGGTGTCCTCCACGAAGACCAGGTCGCGGGTGGGGTGCAGCGATCCCAGTTGAATGCTTTCCGCACCGGCGAGCAATTGGGTGATGATCGTGGGGATCACCGCCCGTGCACTCTGACGGGGACCGTAGGTGTTGAAGGGCCGGACGACCGTGACAGGCGTACCAAAGCTCAGGTGGTAGGCCTGCGCCATGTGGTCCGCGCCGATCTTCGAGGCGGAGTAGGGCGATTGCCCCTGGCGGGGATGGTCCTCGGTAATGGGCACCATGCGTGCCGTGCCATACACTTCGCTGGTGCTGGTGACCAGCACACGCTCCGCGCCAAGGTCGCGTGCGGCCTGCAGCACGTTCAGCGTGCCTTTTACATTGGTATCCACATAGCTGTCCGGTGCACTGTAACTGTATGGAATGCCGATGAGCGCGGCGAGATGGTGTACATCTGTGATGCCTGCCATGGCGGTGCGCACGCCATGGGGGTCACGCACATCACCTGCCACCACCTCCACCTCCGCGAGCACCTCTGGCGGCAGGGACTCAAGCCAGCCCCAGGACCCCATGCTGTTGTAGTGCACCATGGCGCGTACCTGTTGACCTGCGCGCACCAGGGCCTCCACCACATGGCTGCCGATGAATCCTCCGGCACCGGTCACGAGCGTGTTCTTGGTCATGTGTTCGGGTCGATGGGGGCGTGTCAAAGTTGGCCGATCTCCCACTGGAATTTAGGACGAAGGATGCCATGTACGGTGGCGTGGCTGGGTGCCCGCGTGGGCGACTCCAGGTCATCGAGCACCTTGATGCTGATGGCATTCTCCAGAACGAAATGCACCTTGTGCGGCAGCCAGGTACAGAACCAGAAGCTCACGTAGTAGGTGTCAGCATTGAAAAGGTCGCGTGGGAAATGCAGCGTGGCGCGGTAGCGGCCTGGCGCGGTGGGGTGATCGCCCTCGCCAGCGAAGGTCATGAATGCCTGTTCGCCCTTGCTGTTGTACAGCAGCGCCACAGGTTGTGGTTTGTATCCGGGCTGGGCGATCTCGAAATCCACCTGGAGGTTGAAGCCCTGGCTGACCCGCGCATGATCGATGGTGCGCCCCGTCTCGTCCGTCCAGCGCAGGCGCAGGAAACGCCCGGCGCCGTCGCTGCTCACGGGCGAGTCACTCAGGTCCTTTTCGCCATCGAGCTCCGCGTTGTTCTTGCCGAGGTACAGGGTGGTGATGGCGGCGGGGTCGCCCATGCTCTCGATACGACCATCGTCCAGCAGCAGGCAGCGCTGGCACAGGCTGTTGATCGCACTCATGTTGTGGCTTACGAAGAGCACCGTGCGCCCGTGCGAGGCCACATCCTTCATCTTGCCCAGGCATTTGCGCTGGAACTCCACATCGCCCACGGCGAGGACCTCGTCGATGATCAGTACCTCGGGTTCCAGGTGGGCGGCCACCGCAAAGGCAAGGCGCACCTTCTGCCCGTTGCTGTAGTGCTTCACGGCATTGTCCAGAAAGCGTTCCACGCCGCTGAATTCCACGATCTCATCGAATTTCCGCCGCACCTCCGCACGCCGCATGCCCAGGATGGTGCCATTGAGGTAGATGTTCTCCCGCCCGCTCAACTCCGGGTGGAAGCCCGTACCCACCTCGAGCAGCGAACTCACACGGCCCTCGATGCTGAAGCGTCCCTCGGTGGGAAAGGTGATGCGCGAGAGGATCCGCAGCAGGGTGGTCTTCCCCGCACCGTTGCGGCCGATGATGCCCAGTGCCTCACCTTCCTTCACCTCGAAGGACACATCGCGCAGGGCCCAGAACCTATCACCTCCACTGGTCAGTCGCCTCAGATTGCTGCGCAGGCCACCGCGCAGGTCGATCGCTTTGGGACCTCCAAGCCGGTACCGCTTGCCGATACCTTCCACCGAGATCATGCGCCCACCGCTGCCCATCGTTCCGTGATCACACCAGGTCGGCCAGCACGCGTTCCATCCTGCGGAAGTAGATCAAACCGGTGATCAGTAGTAGGCCACCCGAGATGAAGGACAGCACACACAGGCCGCCGGGATCGCCCACACCCAGCAGCGCCCAGCGGTAGCCCTCCACCAGGCCGGCCATGGGGTTGAGGAAGTAGAGCACCTGGGCCCAGCCTGGCAAAGATGCGCTCACCACCTGGGCAGGGTAGGCCACAGGAGTAACGAACAGGCCGAACTGGATCACGAAGGGCACCACGTGCTGCAGGTCGCGGAAGCGGATCGTGAGGGCGCTGATCCAGATGCCCACTCCCACGGCGGCGCCCATGATGCCCAGGAGATACAGCGCCGCGAGGCCCATGCCCCAATGTGGGGTGAAGCCATAGTAGAGGAACAATGCGACCATCACCAGCAGGGCTACGGCCAGGTCCACCAGGCCGACGGTGGCCTTGCTCAAGGGGATGATCAGGCGGGGGAAGTAGATCTTGCGGACGATCTCCTGCGCGCCGATGATCGAGCTTCCGGATTCCTTCAGCACAAAGGCGAAGTAGCTCCACGCCGAAACGCCCGTGACAGCGAAGAGCGGATAGGGCAGCCCGGCGGTATCCACCTGGATGGCGCGGCCGAAGATCAGGGTAAGGATCAGCAGGGTGGCCAGCGGCTGGAACAGGGCCCAGAGAAGTCCCAGGGCGGTCTGTGAATAGCGCACGCGGATGTCGCGGTAAGCCAGCGTGACGAACAGGTCACGGTGCGCCACCAACTCCTTGATGTCCGGCATGAACCGCCAGTCCTTGGCATCGACTTCGATCCGCATGGGCGCTATGGCCATTCCCGTCGCGGAAAGCCGCGTGTGCGTTGGGCCGGTGGCGAAAGTACGATCTTTCACCACCCATGGACCGCCTGCTGCTATGTACCGGCAATCCCGGTAAACGCGCCGAACTGTTGGCCCTGCTGCCGCCCGGCATCACGGTATTGACCCTCGAAGAGGCGGGTCTGCCCAATGACCTTCCTGAGACCGGCGACACGCTTGAGGCCAATGCGCTTCAGAAAGCACGCCTCGCCCATGCACGCACCGGACTGCCTTGCGTGGCTGACGATACCGGACTTGAGGTGGATGCCCTCGACGGTGCGCCCGGGGTGTACAGCGCACGCTTCGCCGGGCCTGAGCGTGATCCCGTGCGCAACATCGAACTGTTGCTGCGCGAAATGGAAGGCAGGCAGGATCGTCGCGCCCGCTTTCGTACCGTGGTGGCCCTGATCGACGAGCGGGGCGAACAACTCTTCACCGGCACGGTGGAAGGCCACATCACCGATCGTCCCAGCGGGGGCGGTGGATTCGGTTATGACCCGGTCTTCAAACCCGATGGGGAGGACCGCACATTCGCGGAAATGGATGCTGTCGCGAAGAACGCGATCAGCCATAGAGGCCGTGCCATGCGTGCGCTGGGAGAACGCCTCACCGGAGATCGAAGTTGATGTCCTCCAGGATCAAGGACGTGGAGCGACCAGGCGATCCAGCATTCCATTGATCACCACGCCGGGTTCGATGCCTGCGGCGCGGAGCATCTTGGGGAAAATGCTCGCCTCACTAAAACCAGGCACTGTGTTCAATTCGATGGTGATCAATGCTTCGTCGCCTTCGCGTGCGGGATCCCAGAAATGGTCCACCCGCACCAGGCCATGGCAATCCAGCGCGCGGTAGATCGCCAGGGAACGCTCCTGGGTCATGCGTGTGATCTTAGAAGGAAGCGGCGCGGGCACGAGCTCCTCGGTATCGGCGGCGTGGTACTTGGCCTCATAGTCGAAGAACTCGCGGCTCGTGCGCACTTCGCATACGGGCAGGGCCACGGGTCCATCGGGCCCTTCCATCACACCGCAGGTGAGCTCATGTCCGTTCATGGACGCTTCCACCAGCACGGCGGAACTCTCCGCGAAGGCCTTGCGCAATGCCTCTTTCAGGGCCTCGGGCGCTTTCACCTTGGTCACGCCCAGGCTGCTGCCGCTTTGATCGGGCTTCACGAAACAAGGGTAACCCAGTTCCGCCACGCGCGGTGCGTGGTCCGTTCCATCGGGTCGAAGAAGCACTGAAGGAGCCACGGTGAAACCCAGCTGCCGCAGCAGGCCCGTGGTGGCGAATTTGCTGAAGGTGATGGCCATGTTCAGCACGCTACCGGTCTGATAGGGGATGCCCAGCAGTTCCAGGTAGCCCTGCAACCGGCCGTCCTCGCCGGGTGTGCCATGGATCGCCACAAGTGCCGCAGCGAAAGGTTCCATACCATTGCCACGGTCCACCGTGAATGATCCGCGGTCCATTGCTACCGCGTCCCCATGCGGTGTGGTGCAGGTCCAGCTTTCTGGGGTGATGGTGACGAAGAGCGGCTCATAGCGAGCGGTATCGATGGCCCGCAGCATGTTGGCTGCGCTCTGGTGGCTGATGACCGATTCGCCGGAGTGGCCGCCGCGCACAACGGCGATAAGGGGAAGGGACATGCGGGGAGGGGCTGGCGCAAAGATGCACAGCGGCCGCCAGGCATGGTGCAAGGTTATCTTCGCGCCGGTCCATCGCGGCCATTCTCATGAACAGAAGACGTGTCCTACCCATCCTGCTGCCCGTGTTGCTGGTGGGGCTGCTGTTGGTGGGTGGCTGGTCCTGGTTGCGGGGCTACACGAAGCACGGCGTCACCATGCGGGTGCCGGACCTGCGCGCAATGACCCTGGAAGAGGCCACCGAAATACTCGCACGCCGCGAGCTAAGCGTATTGGTGATCGATTCCGTGCATACGGATGAGCTGCCCAAAGGCAGTGTGGTGGAGCAGGACCCCCGTGCAGGGGTGGAAGTGAAGCCCGGCCGCAAGGTGTACCTGGTGATGAACGCTGACCAGCCCAAGATGATCGACATGCCGCAGCTGGTGGATCTGAGCAAACGGCAGGCGCTCTCGGTGCTTGATATCCTGGGCTTGAAGGTGCGCGAGCTTCAGTACAAACCAGACCCCTGCACGGATTGTGTGATCGCACAGTTGTACAAGGGGGAGCCCATCGCGCCCGATACACGCATCCGCCGTGGCGAGTATGTCACCCTGGTGCTGGGTAGCGGGGAGAAAGGCGGGCGGGTACCTGTGCCCGATCTGCACGGCCTTACCAACGCCGAGGTGGGCATGGTGCTGAATCTCGCCTCACTCAACCTGGGCGTGGTGGTGGACTGCGAGGGTTGCAATACCGCGGCCGATTCGGCGTTGGCGAGGGTGCGTCGGCAATCCCCGGTGGCCGCCCCGCACAACCGCATAGCGCTTGGCAGCATGATCGACATCTGGCTCACTTCGGATACCACCGGCTTGAAGCCGAGCCCCGGATGGGACGACCCCGATCGATACCGGACCAACTCTGAAACTGAGGGAACAGATGAAATGGATGGTTCGCAATAGGATCGCTCTGCCCGTGGTGCTGATGCTGCCTGCAGGCCAGGCCTATGCACAGGGTGGTGAAGTCTTGGAACCTCTGCACAGCAGGCCGGTGCCCGAGGCCATCGCGGCGCTGGCCAAATCGGGAGGGAACACCCACTTCATCTATGAGAACCTTCCGCAGGAACTCCCCATCGTGGATGACTTCTCGGTGGATCGCACACGCAAGCGCTGGGCCCAGCAGGACGATCCCGGGGTGACCCTGCAGGAAACGATCTTCCGGTTGGAACTGGATGGGGTGTCGGAACCGGATATGGCCTTCGCCCTCGACACGACCTTCCGCTTCATCATCGACACTTCGGATCCGGACACGGTGATCTTCTCCAGTGAAGCACTGCCGAGCCTGGAGTTGCTGGTCCGCGACCTATCCATATATCCGCCTACAGAGGAGGTCATGACGGTTTGGCCACCCTATAACATCATCGATTCCCTTCAGTTCCCCCCACCGGATACCCTCTGGCAGCTGGGCCCGGACCTGGTGCAGGACTCACTGTTGGTGTATCACGTGCCGCCGATCACGGAGACATACATCACCAATGGCAACCTCGGGCCGCTGATCCTCTGGGAGGATGATGACGTGTTCATCAACGGCAATTATCCGGTGAACCCACCAACCGTTGGCGTGGCCACCTTCGATGGGCTTTCGCGCACAGGCCTGCCCTACGTCCCGGGCAACTACAGTGCCTTTGGGATCGCGGACAGGCTTACCTCGGTGCCCATCAACATGCTTTACCCGGCCAGTGATTCGATCTACCTGAGCTTCTTCGTGCAACCCCAGGGTCTCAGCGGCGACAACCAGTCGCAACCACAGGATAGCCTTGTACTGGAATTCTACGCGCCACAGGAAGACCTGTGGTACCGTGTGTGGGGCAGGCAGCATAGCATCCTCATTCCCTTTCAGCAGGTGATGATCCCGATCAAGGAGTTCAAGTATCTACAGAGTGGCTTCCGGATGCGTTTCATGAACTACGCCACCCTGAGCGGCGCCTTCGACCATTGGCACCTGGATTATGTGCGATTGGGACGGGATCGGAATATCGCGGACACGGCTCTCACTGATGTGGCATGGTTGTACCCCGAGGCCAGTATCCTGGAGACCTACACCTCGGTCCCGTTCAACAAGTTCAGCCAATCCCCGGGCACCTATATGGCGCAGTCGGTCTCCATCCTGCAGCGCAACCTGGCAGATGAAGATCGCTTCATTACCTGGCGTATGCAGGCCGGGCTGGTGGGCGGTCCGGTGCTCTTTGATCCGCCGACCTACGGGAATAATACGAGCAACAACGCCCACACCATCTTCCCCAGCGTCCATCCCATCAACAGCCCGCCGAACAACTTCCAGTTCGATCCCGGCCTTAGCGAGGATGCCGCATTCTGGAGAGTTCGCTTCATCACCAATGCCACGCCTGACTTCAACCGTTACAACGACACGATCACCTTCGTTCAGGAGCTGAGTAATTACTACGCGTACGACGATGGAAGCGCCGAGGCGGGCTACTTCCTCAATGCCTCCGGGGCGCAGCTGGCCTATCGCTTCGATATGGTCGGTGGTGATTCACTGCGCGCCATTCGCATGTATTTCCTGCCCCTGGCCAACCCACCGCCGGACCAGCAACCGCATCAGGGCAACTTCCTCATCACCATTTGGAAACAGCTCACCCCGGAGCCGGTGATCATCCACCAGAACTTCTCATTCTCCTCACCGGAATACCGTGATCATGGACACGACAAATTCGTGGAGTATCCATTGGATTCCACGCTCTGGGTGGAGGGCACCTTCTTCATTGGTTGGACACAGACCAGTGCGGCCAAGATGAATCTGGGCTTCGACAGGAACCGGAACAACAACAACAAGATCTTCTTCAAAACGGGTAACAACTGGCAGAACACCACCTTCCAGGGTTCGTTGATGATGCGGCCCGTCTTCGTGTCGGCGGTGGATCCATTCCTTGGCGTTGCCGACGAGCTGCCCACTGGTGATGGCATGCTGCTCTATCCGAACCCCACATCCGACCTCTTCACCGTGCGCATGAGCGATGCGCCGAAGGGTGGGGAGCGCGTGCAATGCCTCGATCCCACGGGACGTCTGTTATTGGAGGAAGCCCTGCGCGCCGATGGCGTCGTCGCCACCCATGGCCTTTCCAATGGCCTGCATCTGGTGCGCGTGCTGGACCGTGATGGCGCGCAGATCGGCGTGTCACGACTGATGATCGTGCGCTGATGACCGAGGATAGCCCGGACATCACCGGCGATGATCAGGAGCTCTATGAGCATCACCGTATCGTGTGCGATCCCGGGCAGTCACTCATCCGACTGGACAAATTCCTCTTCGACCGTTTGGCGCACACTTCGCGCAACCGCGTCCAGGTGGCTGCCAGGGCGGGCAATGTGCTGGTGAACGGCAAGGCCGCCAAACCCAGCCTGAAGGTCAAGCCCGGCGATGAGATCAGCATCGTACTGCCCTATCCGCAGCGCGAGGTGGAATTGTTGCCAGAGAACATTCCGCTGACGATCCTATACGAGGATGAGCACCTCCTCATACTGGACAAACCCGCAGGGCTGGTGGTACACCCGGGCCATGGCAACTGGACGGGTACATTGGTGAACGCGCTGCTATTCCATTTCGGCAAGCTGCCTTCCACGCCTGGTGCGGAGATCCCACGCCCCGGTCTGGTGCATCGCCTGGACAAGGATACAAGCGGCGTCATGGTGGTCGGCAAGACCGAGGAGGCGCTCACCCACCTCGCAAGGCAGTTCTTCGACCGCACCAGCGACCGCCGCTACAACGCACTGGTATGGGGCGACTTCCAGGAGGACGAAGGCACGATCGAGGGACATATCGGCCGCAGCCAGAAAGATCGCACCGTGCAGTTCGTCTATCCCGACGGCGAACAGGGCAAACCAGCCCTGACGCGTTGGAAAGTCATCGAGCGCTTCCGTTATGTGACCCTTGTTGAATGCAAGCTGGAGACCGGACGCACGCACCAGATCCGGGTACACATGCAATGGACCGGTCATCCGCTGTTCAATGATGCGGCCTATGGTGGCGATCGCGTGCTGAAGGGCACCACCTTCACGAAGTACAAGCAGTACGTGGAGAATTGTTTCAAACTGTTGCCGCGCCAGGCGCTGCATGCACGCACGCTCACCATCACGCATCCGATCACCGGTCAGCGCATGCACTTCGAGAGCCCGTTGCCCGCTGATATGCGGACCGTGTTGGAGAAGTGGCGGCTCTACACCGGCGTGAAACCGATGGACGAAGAAGGGGAGGAACCCCTGGACAAGGAAAAGGTGAACAACATGAAGTGAACCGGCTCAATGGCGGATGACCTTCCCGCCGCTGGTCCGTTCGATCTTCTTCAAGGCTTGCACCCGCCGCGGCCATTCGTGCGGATGCAGGGTCGCCATCACCTTCTCCAGCACTTCCGGAAGCACTTCATTCTGCGGCCGGTTCGTCTCCAGCACAAGCATCACAGCCTCTCCGAGCACATCGTCCTGCACCGCGGTGAAGTAGTGCGGATAGGGGATCACCCCGGCGGTCTTCGCTTCGAGCTGCTCGGGGAAGATCTTCTTGCCGCCGCTCAGGATCACATGGTCGTGGCGCCCCATCCAGCGGAAACGCGTATCGTCGATCAGCTCCACCAGGTCGTTGGTCACATGTTGCTTGGTGGTGAGATGTGGCGTGTATACCACCAGGCATCCGCGTGGGTCGCGTGCGAAGTGGCATCGGCCGATCGCGGTGAAGTGATCGGATCGCTCCGCGCCGTTGAGGTGGCGTAGGGCGACATGGGTCACGGTCTCCGTGCTGCCGTAGCTCTGGAATACCTCCACCTTCAGTTCCCGCAGATCCTCGATCAGGGCTTCGCTCACGGGCCCGCCGCCGAGGAGGATGGTCTGGAACTGCCGCTCCACACGGGCCCGGTTTTCCTGGATGGCGCGGTGCAGTTGCAGTGGCACCATGGCGGTAAAGCGGAAGCGGTCGTCCACTTTCAGTTTGTCCAGTACACTGCCACGTGGATCGATGAAGTGGATGTCGAGGCGCAGTGCGAAAGCCCGCACCAGCATCATCTTGCCAGCGATGAAGTCGCAGGGCAGGCAGTGCAGCACGCGGTCGCCAGACTTCAGTCCGAAGGTCTCTCCGGTGAGGCGCGCGCTGTTCACGAGGTCGCGGCGTGATATCCTGTGAGGCTTGGGCGGTCCGGTGGTGCCGCTGGTGGCCGCACTTAGTGATCGCCCTCCGAACATGGTCAGTTGGAGCACGGTGTCGGCCAGGGGGCCGTACCAGGCGTGTTTGTCCGTCGAACGTCGCTGCGCGAGCTTGTTGAAGTGATCAAAGGCATCGAGATCGCTCATGGTCTCACCATCGACGGTGAGGCGCTTGAAGGCCTCGGCGATGACAGGGTATGGGGAACGCGGCGGCATGGGTGACCTTCATCGGCAGATCTACGGATCTGATGGGATCGGGCGAGGGCGCGATCGCGTGACAAAGGTGGATATCCCTATTGGAAGAGCGATAGGTCCCAGGCTACTTCCGGCTGGTAATGCAGCAGGCCCTTTTCGGCATGCAGTGGCGATGGAATGTTGTCCGTGTACACCTGCCCGGTCCCGAGGCCCTGTGCCATGTCCACATCCAGGGTCGCGGTGAATTGTGCAATGGCATTGAGGCCGATGTTGCTCTCCAGTGCCGAGGTGATCCACCAGCCGATGCCTCGTGCTTCGGCCAGAGCGATCCATTCACGCGTGGCCGCCCAGCCACCCACCAGGCTCGGTTTGATCACGATGTACTTCGGCTTCACGTGATCGAGGAGGTCCACCTTGCTGTCGCGCATGTTCAGGCCGATGAGGTCCTCATCCAATGCGATGGGCAGGGGTGAGGTGGCGCAGAGTTCAGCCATCGATTCGTAGAGCCCGGCCGCGATGGGCTGCTCAATGCTATGCACGTGCAGCGCGGCCAGTTCCTCCAACACACGCGGTGCTTCACTGTACGCGAATGCGCCATTGGCATCCACACGCAGGGTGATATCCTGCGGCCCGAACTCCGCCCGTACGGCCTTCAACAATGCCAACTCATCTTCGATACCGATGGCACCGAGCTTCATTTTCACCGTGCTATATCCATTGGCGATCTGCTCTCGGATGCGTTGTTTCATGGTGGTCTTGTCACCCATCCAGACCAGACCGTTGATCGGGATCGCCTTGCGGCCCAAGGTGAATTCGGACGGGAACAGCGTCTTGGTGCCTCCGGCTTCCAGGTCTTTCATGCATTGTTCCACGGCGAAGCGTACGCTGGGCACATCCACCAGGTCCGTGTACAAGCGCTGATCCCAGTTGTCCGTGCGCCCGCTTAACTCAATGAGCTTTACGCGCACATCGGCGGGGAACTCACGGCTGTGACCGGGGAAGATCGCCACCTCGCCAATTCCCTTTACCTCGGGCCGCGTATCCTCCCATGCGATCAGGTACCATACCAAGCGCGCCTCGATGGTGCCCTTGCTGGTGCCCAGCGCGAAGCGCGGTCGCAGGGTGTGTTCGATCCAGCGGGCTTTCAGCATCCTACACCATCCAGAGGCCAATGGCGAAAGCCACCGCCGTGGCGAAAGTACCCAGCGCGAGTTTCTTCAGTTGCGGGTCCAACGCTGCTGGCTCATGGGTATTGAGTGTCTGTTTAAGGTGGGTGGCCAGGACGGGCGTTGTGATGAGGAATCCCCATTGTGGCATGTCACGGAAATGAAGCGCGGTGAAAAGCATCAGGCAAAGGAGGCCGCCTACGATGAGCAGTCCGTGGTAGCTCTTGGCAGCGCCGGGACCAAGACGCACGGCAAGGGTGATCTTCCCGCTGGCCTGGTCGTTCCGGATGTCGCGCATGTTGTTCACATTGAGGACGCCGGCGCTGAGCAGTCCGAAGGCTGCGGCGGGCAGCAACAGGCCGGGCTCGAAATACAGCGTGTGTAGATGGAAGGTTCCCAACACCCCTACGAGGCCGAAGAACACGAACACGCTGGCATCGCCAAGGCCCGCATAGCCGTATGGGTTGCGGCCATAGGTGTACTTCACGGCGGCACCGATGGCCAGCAGGCCCAGAGCGAGGAAGACCAATGCGGGCAGGGACAGGCCCAGAGCGGTGACTATAAGAGCGACACCGCTGAGGAAGGCCAGGATCCCGCAGAGGAGCATCGCGCGCTTCATGGTACCGGGTGGGATGGCGCCGCTTTGAACGGTACGTTGCGGTCCCACTCTTCCATCGTTGTCGGTACCATGCAGATGGTCGCCCAGATCGTTGCTCAGGTTGCTGAGGATCTGCAGCAGGATGGCGGTGAGCAGGGCCAGACCCATCACCACCGGCCGGAAGCCATCGGCGAAGGCAGCCAGGCCGCTGCCCACGATGATGCTGCTTACCGCGAGGGGCAGGGTGCGCAGGCGGAAGGCGTGGAGCCAGGCGGAGGCGTTGGTGGGCAAGCGACGAACCTTAGGGTGGGCGAAGATCGGCCGTGGCTATATTCATCCGCCAATTGCTTTCGCCATGTCACGAACAGGTGTGCTGCTGCTTTCGTTCATCGCCCTGCTTCCTGCAACAGCGCAGGACACCTTCTCCATTGCTGCTGTGGACACCATCACCGGTGAGGTGGGCAGCGCCGGGGCCTCATGCGTGAACCTGTTCACCTTCGGCATCGCCGACCCCGGGTTCCTGGCGCAACAACTGCCGGGCGTCGGTAGCATCAACACCCAGTCGGCCTATGTGGTGGCCAACCAGAACAACGCCATGACGCGGTTGCAGGCAGGCGATGACCCCGACCAGATCATCGCGTGGTTGCAGGCCAATGATGCGCAGGGCAATGCGGGCAACAGGCAGTATGGCATCGCCAAGCTGTCCGGCACCGGCGCACAAGCCGCGGCCTACACGGGTCCGCAGTGCATGGCCGTGGCAGAACATCGGGTGGGGGCCAACTACGCCATCCAAGGCAACATCCTGCTGGGGCCGGAGATCCTGGATGCCATGGAGCAGAACTTCCTGATCACCACCGGCACCCTGGCCGATAAACTGATGGCCGCGCTGCAAGGGGCCAATGTGGTGGGCGCCGACACACGTTGCGCATCCAACGGCACTTCCTCGTTGTTCGCCTTTCTGGAAGTGGCGCAACCGGACGATCCGTTCAACCAGCCCTCGCTTTCATTGGGCGTCCGGCTCGGATCCACCGGTGTGGAGCCCATCGATTCATTGCAGGCCCTCTACGATGCCTGGTTGATCACGGCCGGCATTCCCGGCTGGGAGCAGGCATCCCCGATACATGTGGCACCCAACCCGGTGCGGGACAGGCTGGTCATCCTGGGATCGGGTCTGGCATGGAACATCGTACTGGTATTCGATGCCCATGGCCGCCGGATCGCCCTGCCGGAGGCACCTGCGCAAGCCGACCGCTTGGCGTTGGATGTCGCAACCCTGGCAACCGGCCTCTACCACATCGTGGTGTTGCACGAAGGGCGGCGCTCCGTGGGCCGCTTCATCAAGGAATAGCCCCGATCGTTCAGGCCCGCAAGGCCTTGAAGTAATCCCGCAACACCTTCGGGCTGATCTGCGGATCGGTGCGCACCACCAGCACCGCAGGCCTGTCGTGCGGTTCGTACAACAGGTCCAGCGCGGTCTTCAGCGAGGCCATGTCGAAGGCTTCATAGGCGGGAAGTCCATAGCTCTTCACCAATGCCATGGGGTCGCGTCCGTGTGGTGCCTCGAACCAGTGCAGGCGTTCTGGGTCGCTGTCCGGGCCGGGGATGTAGCGGAAGATGTTGCCGCCGCCGTTGTCGATCACGATCACGCGCAAACGCTCGCTACCGTGGCGGTTCCAGAAGGCGTTGCTGTCGTAGAGGAAGGCGGTGTCGCCACAAAGCAGGGTGGTGGGGCGCTGCGAAACGAAGGCCGCGCCCACGGCGGTGCTCACGCAGCCATCGATGCCGCTGGTGCCGCGGTTGCCGAACCAGCGCATGGTGGTGCTGCGCTCGAAGAGCATGGCGTAGCGTGCGGGCGTGCTGTTGGCCAGATGCACATCGCTGCCCTCGGGGATGCGCCGCAGGATGGTGTCGAAAGCGCTGAGGTCGCACCACGGGGTGTCCTTCAAATAGGTGTGGTGCAGCGAGGTAGTGTGGCGATCGAGATCATGCCAAGCGCTGGCATAGTCGACCCGGAGGGTCGACGGTGCCGGAGATCCTGAAGAAGGTGGCGGAAGGCTCTGTACGAGCTGCGCGAAAAAGATCTCCGGGCTCACGGCGATGTCGTGCGTGAGGCTTTGGTAGGTGTCGTAGTGCCGCTGGCCCGCGTCGATATGCCAATGCTGCGCGGGTCTCCATTCCCGCAGCAGCCCCTTGATGCGCTTGCTCACCACCGCGCCGCCGAAGGTGATCAGCACGTCAGGCTTCAGTGTCTCGGCGTTGCCATCGTTCACCCCCTCGATGATCCGGTCGATGCAGGTGATGAAGGCATTGTCGTCCAGGTTGGAGGTCGCTTCGGTGAGCACCGCGCATTGGGGCAGCGCCGCGAAGCGCTTCAGCTGCTCCTTCAACTGTGGGCTCCAATGGCCCTGCCCAGCCAGCACCATCACCTTCTTCGAAGTGGTCACCTGCTGAATGAGCCAGCGGGCGTGTTCGGGCAGGATGAAGCTTTCGGTCATCACCTGCGCGATGGTGCGTGCGGGGTGCTCATGCTGCTCCACCTTGCCATAGAGCGGTTCCGCGAAAGGCACGTTCACATGCACCGGACCGGGCACGGGCAGCAGCGTGGCATCGATGGCCTCATTGATCAGGCGGCCGCAGTGCCAACGGGCGAGGTCATCTTCCGGACTCCTCGGCAGCTGCACGCTTTGCTTCATGTGCAGGGCCAGCACACCCGCCTGCCGGATGGCCTGCCCCTCGCCCTGGTCCACCCATTCCTCGGGCCGGTCGGCAGTGAGCACCAGCAGGGGGATCCGCTGGTAGAAGGCCTCGGCGATGGCCGGACCATAATTGAGTACGGCACTGCCACTTGTGCAGATCAACGCCACGGGGGCGTGCAGTTGCTGCGCCATGCCCAGAGCGAAGAACGCGGCACTGCGCTCATCGATCACTTGCAGACATTCGATACCGGGCTGCTCACTGAAGGCGATCACCAGCGGCGCGCTGCGCGATCCGGGACTGATCACCGCATGGCGCACACCCTTTGCGGCGCAGAGGCGGGCGAGTTCGGCGGCGGCGAAATGGTCGCTGGTGGGCATGGGGGCGGCTAAGATATCCGGGCCTTCACCGCGGCGATGGGCCCGAGCCAGGACTGGGCCTTCAGTTCGGTCTCGCGCCATTCGTCCTGCGCTCGGCTGTCGGCCGTGATGCCGCCGCCCACCTGGATGTGGACCTGATCTTCCGTGGCCAACAGACAACGGAGGTTCACGAAGAGTTCGGTGCGGCCCTCCACGTTCCAGGGGCCCCAGTAGCCGGCGTAGAGCATGCGGTCGCGGGGCTCGTTGGCCAGGATGAAACGCAGGGCGGCATCGGTGGGGGTGCCGCACACCGCCGGGGTGGGGTGGAGGCGTTCGGCCAGTTTGGCCAGGGGTACTTCGCCCAAGCGACCCCGGACCTGGCTATGCAGGTGTGCGATGTTCCCGCTGTGTAGCACATCGGGTCCCTGCCATGAGACATCGTGCAGTCCCAGTTCTGCGAAGGCCTCCTCCACGGCCAGGGTAACGATCTCCTGCTCCACGCGCTCCTTCATGCCCCAATCGGTGGAAAGGGCCGGGGCCTGCTCCACCGGCAGGGTACCCGCGATGGCGTCCACCGTCACCTCCTGTCCATCAGCCATCACCAGCCGCTCGGGCGAAGCACCCAGCCAAAGTCCATAGGGTGTATTGGCCAGGCACACGAAAGCGTCTGGATGGGCTTTGAGCCCCTCCTCGAACAGTTCGGGAAGCAGGCTGCGCTCGAAGGGCACGGCGATGCTGCGCGAGAGCACCACCTTGTGCAGTGCGCCTTCGGCCATTTGGCGTTGCGCTTTCTCCACCGCTTCTTCATGCCCGGCCTGGTCCCATTGCAGGGGTGGGTTGTCAGGCATCCGGATGGTGTTCCGCTGGAGCGAGCGCAGTGGTTCGAGGTCGATCCGCTCCTCGTCCAGATCGATCATCACGCGCGGTACCAGCACGGAGATGGAGCGTCCTTCTTCATGAAAGGGCCGCAGGATGAACACCCCCTCCAACGGGGCCAGGGTGCGGTGGGAGAGGACCGGCATGTCCAGATCGCCACCGGCCCACAGATGGGTGCGGCCATTCCAGCGGAAAGCCGCGAAGGCCAGCCCGTGGGCCATGCAGTAGCGCAGGGCATCGCGCATGGAGGCCATGTCAGCGGCGTTCGATCACCAGGTTGGTCAGCCGGCAAACGGCCACCAGTCCCCCTTGTTCATCGCGCACCCGGATGTCCCACACATGGGTGGTTCGCCCCAGGTGGACCAATTCGCCGGTGGCGGTGACCATACCGCTCCGCACCCCTTTTAAATGGTTGGCACTGACCTCGATGCCCACCACGGCCTGGCGTTCCATGTTCAGGATCAGGGCGGAAGCCAGGCTGCCAAGCGATTCGGCCAGTGCTACCGTGGCACCGCCATGCAGCAGACCCATGGGTTGGTGTGTACGGGCATCCACCGGCATGGTCGCGCAGAAACGGCCCTCGTCATCGGTGTGATAATGAATGCCCAGGTGGTCCACAAGGGTGTTGGCCCGCAGGGCGTTGGCGCGATCGGCGTGTTCAGCGGTGAAGTGCATGACGTGGCGAAGGTATCCCGGTCCATCTTTGTGTCCGTGGAAGGGACCGCGACCAAACAACGGATCCTGCTGGTGGAGGACGAGGAGGCCCTGCGCCTGGCCCTGAAGCTCAATTTCGAGTTGGAGGGCTATGTCGTGACCCTCTCCACCACCGGCCCGGATGCCCTGGAGCGCATGCGTGGCGCGCGCTTCGACCTTGTGGTGATGGATGTGATGCTGCCAGGCATGGATGGCTATTCCGTGGTGGAGACCATCCGCTTGGAGGGAGATGCCACACCGGTGCTCTTCCTCACGGCCCGCACCGCAGCAGCGGACCGGATCAGGGGCTTGCGCACGGGCGATGACCACCTGGGCAAGCCCTTCGAACTCGAGGAATTGCTGTTGCGGGTGGCCCACCTGATCCGTCGCACCAGCGAGGGTCCCACAACGGGTCTGGGCAGCACCTTCGAGTTCGGATCCAACCATGTGGACTTCAACAGCTACGAGGCTGTGGGGCATGACGGGCAACGGTACACCCTGAGCCAACGCGAGATGCTTCTGCTACGCTTGCTGATCGAACGCGCGGGTGAGGTGGTGAGCCGCGAGGAGATCCTACAGAAAGTTTGGGGCTACAACGTCTTCCCGACCACCCGGACGGTGGACAACTTCATCGTGGCCTTTCGTAAGTATTTCGAATGGGACCCACGGGACCCCCGGCACTTCCATTCAGTGCGCGGGGTGGGCTACAAATTCACACCCTGAGATTTTTTTCTCCCATGGCGGCAACCCCCTATGAATGGCCCCGTCTTATGCTCACCAAGGCCGATCTTCCAGGTCTTGGACTGGTTCCAATTTCCTTGCAGGTTTACCGCGCAGGGGCCCCACAAGGGCCCCTGTTCGGTTTTTTGGCCATTCATCGGTTCGAGAAGGGTCCCCGTCGCTTTGTCCACGGCTGTGGAGATCATGGTTTGCATTCAGTAGGTTCGTCGGCTAACTTTGGGTCCGTTGGACAGGCCTGAACCCCGTGGCTCCAACTACGTAAGAACCATCCTGTCAGTCCGGAAAGCGTAACCGCACAATGTCGCCCATCATGAAAAGGATCCTCACCCTCTGTCTCTTCGCCTCCATCATTTCCCTGGCACCTCAGGCCATGGCGCAAAGCCCGGTGGATATCGGCCTTTACCAGAACGATGGGCACCTCGATGTAGTGGTCCGCCCGCAGACCGCATTCAACGGCATCTTTTCGGCGGTGGTGTTCACTGTCCGTTGGGAAGGCTCAGGCAGTGTGAACCTCGGTACGATCCAGCAGGAGGGCCCGGTCGCCCAATACCTGCCTGTAACCCGCTCCGGCCCGGTGCGCCAGCATGGCGGCTACAATTATCAGGTATACGCCGGCTTCGGCCTTACCCCGCTGTCCAGCCTTGATGAGGCATGGACCGGTGGTCAGGAATATGTGATCGCACGCATCCCAGTGAGCGGCAAGGCTGACTTTGAGCTGGTGAATGACGGTTGGACCGCTGAGGCAAAGAACAACGGCGATTTTTACCTGTCCCTGGGCGGTGTGGATCGCACGGGCATCATCTACAAGGGCCTGGCCAGCGTGGAAGGGGACAATGTGCTGATCCAACCCAATCCGAACCTTGGTCAGTTCACCTTCAGCTTCACGAACCCCACCGCCGTGAATACAACTGTGGAGGTGCACAATCCGCTGGGCCAGGTGATCTTCACCGATGCGGTGCTGTCCTTGGAAGGCACCTACCGCAAGGACATGGACATCCGTTCGATGAGCAGTGGTGTGTACTTTTTGAAGATCAAGCGTGGAGAGCAGAGCACGGTCCACAAGATCGTGTACCAGTAGGCCATCCCTGCATGACGCATATCGAGAGGAGGCTTCGGCCTCCTCTCGTCGTTTCATGGGGTGGTGCAGCAGGTACACCACTTACTGTCCGGATCATGGATGAAGGGCACGGCCGGATCCCTCAGTTCATCCACCAGGGTGTGCAGCAAGGTGGTGATCCCGGGCAATTGGTCCCTCCAGATCTCGGATGATCCACCGACATGGAGAAAGTGCCCTTCTGCTGCGGATGGCGTACGAAGAGGGATGATCGCGGCCCGGGCGACAGTTACGTCGGGGTGCTGCATCAGATATGCCCAGGCGTAGATGAGTAATTGCATCGCCTGTTGCTGCCCGGCTCCGATCCCTTCGCGATCCAAGGTCTTAAGCCGTAGATCGGCGGGGTTCACCGTTCCGGTCTTCAGGTCAAGGATATGCACAAGGCCGTCGCGATCTTCCACCCGATCGCAGCGTCCTCGCAAGCGCGTGCCACCAGGCAGTTCGCCATGTACGGGGATCTCCAGGCCCAGCGGAATGGAGAACCCTGTGGCACAACGGTCCGCTTCCGCCTTCAGGTAGCGCTCCATGGCATTTGCGGCCATCTCGATACGCAGGCGGAAATGCCCACGGGACAAGACCTCTGGTGGGTATGCTCCACCGAGGTGAGCCAGTAACATGGCGTGGGTGTTTCCGGCCGCCTTGCGGAGGACCTCCGCTGCTAAGCGCTGGCCAAGCAGGGGTCTGAATACAGCTTCCAGAACGGCATGTACCGCCTCGCCCAGGATATCACTACCCAACTGGCCATCTACCTCATCCGGTGCCCGGATCCCCATGATGTAGGTGAAGTAAAAGTCCAGCGGGCAGCGCAGCCAGGTGCCCAAAGCGGAAGGCGAGAGGCCCTTGGTGAGGATCGCATCCAGACGAACGCGCACGGCATCATCCTTCTGCACAGCGATAAGGGGCATGGCGCGTTGAGCAATGGTCGCTGTGCGACCGCTATGGACCACTTTACTTGCCGTTCCTCCGGGCAGTTCATGGGCCCATTGTGCCATAAAGCGCGATGGGCCTGTGCTATCAGGAGAGGTGATCGATGGGTGGACCAGATGCACCTTATCCGCGCCCTGCAGCAAGCGTATGGCATGATAGGCGGTAATGGCCTCCCGGTCATGGCGCAGTGGAAGGCCATGGCTCTTCCGAATGTCATTGGGGATCCAACTCTGCTCGCCTTCGCCACGTGGCAGGATACCCTCAGTGGCACCCAACACCAGTATGTGCTGGTGATCTATGGCACGTGTCTCCAGAAGGCCCATCACCTGCAGACCGCTGAGCGGTTCACCAATAAGGTCCAGGCGCTCCTCACGCAACAGGCGGTCCCGGAGTCTCGTGTAGGCCTCCATTCCGATGCCGGACAATCCGGAGCGTTGTAATTCTTGATCAAGATGCTGTTGTAGGCGGGCCATGCGAAAGAGTTGTTCGCGGGCCAGAAGATCGCTGCCACAGAGGGCATCGCACCATGCGAACAGGCTGCGGGAACGGGCTGGCATTTCGGCCACCGGGTCGTTCACAGGGGTCAGGGCCGCGATCAATTTTTCAACCTCGGGAAAACCGGAATCTCGCATCGTATCGGCCAGGACCGGTAAGGGTATGGTGCTGCGTTGCCCGCTGCGCAGGCTTGTGATCAACCGCGGTGTAAGGTCTTCACGGAATATGAAGGGGTGGCCGAAGAATCGTTCAGCATCCGCCAGCCGGAAGCCCTGCTCCTCCCGATAGCCCCGGTGCAGATCGAAGAAGGCTTCGGTAAAGCCGTGGATGGGCAGGGCTTCAAGGGGAAGGCCCATGGTCACATTCAGTGGGGCGATATCGGCCGGCAATGCTTCAAGCAAGGGCATCAGGAGGAGTTCATCCGCCAGCACCACGACGGTGGCGGCGCGCTCGTCAGGAGCAAGCTCATGGAGGTATTGGGCGGCATGAGCGGCCTGGGCCACCGTATTGGGCACGGACACGATGTGGACGGTGCGTGGGCGCGTGCGGATGGCATCCACCGGCGGCAGAACACCCGGACCCATCGCGGCGATGGAGCGGCGCAGGAAAAGGCCAGCTTCCTGAAGGGGGTCTTCCAGGTACCATCGGTCAGTGTCCCAGGCCAGGTGGGCAAGGCCGATCTTTTGCAGGGCTTGGATCACGGTAGTGGGGGCGGGCTCCAAGGCATTGAGTCCAGCGAACCATACGGCCTTCCATGGAAGTTGGGTTTCTGTCCCGGCCACGCTTTCAGCGGCGGCACGTGCCACGGCCCCTGCCGTGCCCATGGCCACGGCGCGCATGTGAACCCCCATCGCGCGGTGCAACTCTCCGGTGGCCTTCCAATGTTGGATAAGGCGTTGTTGGGCTGCGCTGGGTTCGCCCAGCCGGGTGAAACTCCAGGCCTCGATCTCGTCATAGCTATGCAGTTCGCGGTAGAGATCGTCCAGATCCAGCAGGTGCTGGTCCACCTCACTCATATCGCGCAGTGTCACCGGTGCCCATTGCAGGAATTCATCGAATCCCTCCGTTCGGTCACCCCGCAGCTCGCGATGCGTGCGGTATAGCAGAAAGAGCAACTCCATGGCGCTGCCGCGTCGCATGCCGGAGACACGTTCGAGGAATATGCCCATGTCCAGCATATCTGGGCTCCATTGGGAACGTCCAGCAAGTTGGGCGAGGTACTTTCGCAACACCATGCCGGCGCGTCTTCCGGGCAGTACCACCGCCACGTCCTGCAGGCCGTCGGGGTGGGTCTCCAGCAGTACCCGGGCGAGTCTTTCGAGAAATGGCGGCATGGTTTGAAGCGTGGCGGAAGATAGACCAGTGGACCCAGTGACCTATCCGCTCTATCGGCGCACGGTGGATCGTCGGCATGTGTACAGGATCGAGAGCCCTGACCGCTTCACCGAGATACAGGTGGTGGGCAGCCGTCTTTTGACCCATGTGGTGCATGTGCGTGCCTACCCGGAAATGGTACGGCTCCAGGAGATGATCGCGGCTATTGATGGTCGATACGAACCCATGGCAGCCTCCGATTGGCAGGAACTCCAGGACCGCCTGCAAAACGATCGTGGGTAACATCGGGCCACAAGGCCTACATTGGCAGCATGACTTGGAAGACATTCACGGCGATGCCCCTACTGGCCCTTGCCCTTGCCACGAGTGACATCCGTGCGGAACATATCATCGGTGGCGAATTGTACTACGATCATCTGGGCGGTGATCAGTACCAGGTCACCCTCACCCTCTACCGTGATTGTTTCAGCAGCGGAGCGGCTTTTGATGCGTTGGGCCGGATCACCGTATTCGGGGGGAACGGCAGCTTCGTCGAGTTGGTGAACGTGAATTACCCCGGCAGCACCTTCATCCCCGTGGTACTGGACAGCCCCTGCCTGACGCTTCCACCGAATTTATGCGTGGAGACCACCTCCTACATCACCATCCTCAACCTGCCACCGCGACCCGATGGCTATCATATTTCCTATCAGCGCTGCTGTCGTCAACCTTCGGTGATCAATCTGGTGAACCCGGGTAGTGTGGGCCTGACCTGTACCGTGCGGGTACCCGTGGAAGGTTTGCATGTGAACAGTTCCCCGCGCTTCAATGACCTGCCCCCGGTGGCACTCTGCCTCAATGAACCCCTGGCATTCGATCATTCCGCGACCGACCCCGATGGCGATCAACTGGAATACACCTTGGTAACGCCCTTCACCGGGGGAAGTCAGGCGGATCCATATCCCGGCCAATCCACGCCGCCACCCTACACGCAGATCCCTTGGGCACCAGGGTATACCGAGGGCTATCCGATCGCCTCGGACCCGGCCATCGCCATCGATCCTGTCACTGGCCTGCTGACCCTCACGCCCTCCTTGGTGGGCAACTTCGTGGTGGCGGTCAGCGTGAAGGAGTATCGCGATGGTGTGCTGCTTTCGGAGGTGATCCGTGATTTCCTTTTTTCGGTGGTGCCGTGCGATGCCTCTGTAACTGCGGCCGTCGCTCCGCAAACGGCCTTCTGTACCGGGGATCTTACAGTGAACTTCACGAACAACAGTGCGGGTGGTTCGGTTTACGCGTGGGACTTCGGTGACCCGGCCACATCTGCCGATACCTCCAGCGCCTTCGCGCCAAGCTGGACGTATGCCGAGCAAGGCACCTATACCATCACCCTGATCGTGAATCCGGGCACCCCCTGCGCGGATACCAGCACGGTCAGCTATGCCCTGTATAATGACCCGGCCCCCTTCTTCGACCCTCCGGGGCCCTCATGCGGTCCGATCGACGTGGAGTTGTTCGCGCAGGGGAATTTCACGCCGGACGCCACCATCACCTGGGATCTTGGCCCGGGTGCCATACCCTCCAACGCCACGGGCAGCCCGGTATCGGTGAGCTTCGCCACGGTGGGCATACAACCGGTCACGCTCACGGTGACGGAGAATGGATGTACGGGCACCTTCATGGCCAATATCACCTCCTATCCGGACCCCACGGCCCTCTTCAGCTTTGATCCGCCCTCACCGCAACCCGCCGGGGCTGATGTGTTCTTCAACAGCGAAAGCATGGGGAATGGGGGGACGATCACCGGTCTGGATTGGTGGTTGAACAATAATGTCGCACAGCAGGGAGGGACCTCCTGGGATTGGCTCGGCGCGGCGCCCGGAACACACACCATCACACTGGTGGTGACCACCGCCGATGGCTGCACCGACAGCTACAGCATCACCTACGTGATCATTCCGGAGGACATTGAGATCCCCAACATCTTCACGCCCAATAGCGATGGCTACAACGATTCCTTCACCATCGTGAACGTGCAGTATTATGAGAACGAGTTGGTCATTTTCAACCGATGGGGACAACCGGTGCATGAGGCGCGCAACTACGCCAACAATTGGCGGGCGTTGGGCATTCCCGATGGGACGTACTACTATGTCTTGAAAATGGGCGATGGCCGTGAGTTCACAGGGCATTTGACCATACTTCGTTAGATCACCGGCCGGCACGGGGGAACAATTCCCTGTCGCCGGGTGTCCTTCGGGCAACTGGAAGGGCTATCTTTTGGTCGTGAACCTGACATGGGCCGCCGCGTATCCACCCTCCTGCTGATCACCGCTTGCGCACTGACGGGGCATGCGGCCCACATCATTGGGGGGGAGATCTACTACGATCACGTTGGCGGCAACCAATACCAGGTACACTTAAAGCTGTACCGGGACTGCGCGCCGGGTGTTACAGGCTTTGACGCCAATGTAACGATCGGGGTGTTCCAGTCCAATGGTGGGCTCTTCAGCACATTGGAGATCCCCTATGGCGGCGAATCGCAGGTGCCCATTGTGATCAGCAACCCCTGCCTGCAGGCACCGCCGAACATTTGCATCAGTACCACCACATACTCGGCTTTCATCAACCTGCCCCCGAACCCGAACGGCTACACGCTCACCTACCAACGTTGTTGCCGGGTGCCGGCCATCCTCAACCTGGTGAACCCTGGTGCGCAAGGCCTCACCTGTACCACCAAAGTGCCCGGCACGCCGAACCAGGTCAACAGCAGCGCCCGCTTCAATGAATTCCCGCCCGTAGTGCTGTGCCTGGGCGATCCCCTTGTCTTCGACCATTCCGCCACGGACCCCGATGCGGATGAAGTGGTGTATGAACTCTGCACCCCCTATCATGGCGGTACACAATTCGATCCGGCACCATTCCCCAGTCCACCGCCCTACACTTTCGTCCCCTGGGCGGGTGGATACAATGTGAACAACCAGATCGCCTCCAACCCACCCATGACGGTCGACGATTCGAGTGGCGAACTGCTGGTGACACCGACGCAGACCGGGTTCTACGCGGTCGGGGTGTGTGTGAAAGAATTTCGCAATGGCGTGCTGCTCACGGAGGGGCGGCGTGATTTCATGTTCGTGGTGGTGGTGTGCGATGCGAACATCATCTCCATCGTGGCCGACCAACCAGGCGCCGCCGCTTGTGATGGCCTCACACAGGTCTTTGAGAACAACAGCATCAACGGCCAGTTCTACTACTGGGATTTTGGCGATCCCACCACCATGGCCGACACCTCGAACCTCACCGAACCCACATACACGTACCCTGCGCCCGGCAGCTACACGGTGACCTTGGTGGCCAACCCCGGGTGGCCATGTGCCGATACCAGCACGGCCGTGTATGAAGTATACCTGCCGTTGGATCCCGTATTCGAGCCGCCTGATGTGCTTTGTGACGCCAGCATGACCGAGTTGACCGTGACCGGCAACTTCACTGGTGCGGCCAACATCAGTTGGGACCTCGGCCCGGGTGCAACACCCGCGAGCGCTGCGGGGCCCACGGTGAACGTCACCTTCCAGCCCATCGGCGCGCAGGACGTGACGGTCACTGTGAGTGAGAATGGATGTACCGATAGTTACACCGATCAGGTTTCCGTATTCCCCATCCCTACTGCTTTGATCGGGGCACAGACGGCCTTCTGCACCGGACTCACGGTCGCATTCACCAATGAGAGCCAGGGCGGGTCGGGCTACTTATGGGACTTCGGTGATCCCACCACCAGCAACGACCAAAGCACTGCGGCGAACCCCAGCTGGACCTATGGGGGGACGGGCACCTTCACTGTGACACTCACCGCAGATCCAGATGGACCCTGCCCGCATACCACCACTGCCGTCTTCGATGTGTACGTGGACATTCCGATCACCTTCGCCGAACCTCCCATCGCATGTCCGGGAGCATCCATCGTGTTCACCGCCACTGGATCTTTCGGTACAGGCGCTGACCTTGTGTGGGATTTCGGTGCGGCGGGATCGCCCTCTTCGGGTGTCGGTGCTACAGCCAGTGCCAGCTTTGCCGAGGTGGGCATCCACCCGGTAACCGTGGATGTGGCTGCGAACGGTTGCGAAGGATCGTACACAGGCACTGTGGAAGTGCATCCCTTCCCGGTGGCCGCCTTCACCAGTGAGAGCCAGGCTTGTGTGGGCGCGCTTTTCGCCTTTACGGACCTCTCCGAGGCTTTTACACCGATGAACTATCTCTGGGACTTCGGTGATGGAGTATCCTCAACAGATAGTGACCCTGTGCACCAGTATGCTGACCCTGGTAGTTTCACGGTGATCTTGACGGTGAATACCACCACGGGTTGCATCGCCAGCGATACCATGATCAGGCCCGGGCAGGTGGTGGTGTACCCGAACCCGGTCGCTGCCTTCACCGCGCTACCCAACGAGGTGAGCGTATTCGATCCGGTGGTGACGATCGAGGATCATGCCTTCGATGCGGTCAGCTGGTACTACACCCTGGACGGTCAGACCTACAACCAGCCGGAATTCACGCACAGCTTTTCCGATGGAGGGCAGTATGAGATCTGGCAGTACGTGGTCTCACCACATGGCTGCCCGGACAGTACGTTACGCATGGTCTTCGTCTCGGATCACATTTTCTGGGCGCCGAACGCATTCACACCGGATGGGGATGAAATGAATGACGTGTGGCTGCCCACGGTGATCGGTGCCCGCTTCTACGAGTTGATGATCCACGATCGGTGGGGCCGCGAGGTATTCCGCACCGACGACCCGAAGGCCGGATGGGATGGCGCAGGGTTCGACCAGGCCATGTTCGTGTACACGGCGAGGATCAAGGAGTGGGGCGCCTTCAGCAAGGAGTACCAGGGGCATTTCACGTTGCTGCGCTGAGCACTCACGTCTGCCGCAGCATGTCCACGTGCGGGATCCCATCCCAGTCGTAGTCCGGTCCCTGCCGTGTGAAACCATGACGCTGGTAGAAGCCTTCGAGGTAGGTCTGCGCAGCGAGGGCTACAGGGACCGCACCATGGTGGTCGCGTGTGGCTTGAAGGGTACGATCCATCAACTCATGCGCCAGTCCTTGCCCGCGATGTCCGGCATGCACTACCACGCGGCCGATGTGCGGGTGACCATCTTCTCCGGGTGGAAGGATGCGTGCGTAGGCCACCAATCCGCCATGCGGATCATGACCGAGCACATGCAGCGCATCAGGATCCCGGCCATCCACCTCCGGGTAGGCACATCGCTGCTCCACCACGAAGACATCGGTGCGCAAGCGCAGCACGTCATGCAGGGCGTGTGTGTCCAGGTCCTCGAACGTAAGCACGGACCAGCGTATGCTCATGGTGCCACGAACATAAGTTCGCCTTCGGGCAGGTAGAGCAATGCGCCTTCCACATGTGGATGACCCAACTCACCAAGGTGGTGCATGTAGCTGCGTACCTGCTCGTGATGCATTGGGCTGGGTCGGCCGGTCTTGAAGTCGAGCACGCGGAGCGCTTCGCCATCCTGTACCACCCGGTCAGGTCGCAATGATCGACCTTCGGCAGTGATCAGCGTGGCCTCGGAGCGCACACGGAGTCCAGCACCGTACCATGGGGCCAGCGCAGGTGATCCCAGCAATGCGTGCAGTTTTTCCGCAAGGACCCCAGCGCTGCCTTCCTCCAATTCACCGCGCGACACAGCATCGTGTACGGCCTCGTACACATCGGCTGCTGTGGCCACTTGTGCAAGCAGTCCGTGCACGGCATTCCCGAAACGGCGGTAGGGGTCGGGGTCAGTGGGATCCCAACTTTCCGGGGCCTCGAAGCGGATCGCAAGTGCAGGCATGCCATCATTACTGTTCACATCCACGAGATCATCCGTGTGCGGATGGTCCTGAACCTTCCACGGAGGGAGGCGTTGGCCGAGTTCCAGGAGTCCTTCAGTGCCGTGCGATCCCAGGTAGGCCAACAACGCCTTGCTCACCGTGTCATGGGATCCCTCATGAACAAGTGCATGCAGACGTTGACCGGCCCGGGTGAAGGCCACATACAACAGGTTGAGCGCATCCAGCTGGCGCATCGCGTCCTCTTCGAGCAGCTCGGGAACCTCCTGCTCGCGCAGCTTTTTGTCTTCACGCACCAGCGCCACAGGCAGTCCGGGTACCGCATCGCCTGGGCGTATCCACAGCCGTTCCGCATGGTTGCCCCGCCCCGCCATTTGCGCATCGGGCACGAGCACCACGGGGAATTCCAGGCCCTTCGACTTGTGCACTGTCATCACCTGCACTGCACGACCGTGCGCCGGTGGATCCAACGAGCGCTTCTCACCACTTCGTTCGTAGTAGGCGATGAACCCGCCGATATCCTGCCCATGCTGGGTGGTGAATGCATGTGCCTCATCGAGTAGCGTGAGCACCTGGGCATCGGCGGCGGGTTGGATCCCATGAGCCCGGGCCAGGCGTGCGATCAGGTCGGTGAGGGTGGTACGGAGGCGCGGCTTACCGTGCGCATCCAGCCAGCGATGCAGACGTTCGGCGGGATCCACCAACCCTTCTTCCCCGGCGAAGGGCTCCACGGTCTCAACGCCGTGGGCAGCGAAGATGCGTGCCTGGCCCTGCAGCACTCGGGCGGCCGATGCAGGATCACCGGTGTACAGGAAGCGTAGCAGGTCCAACAGCAACTCGATCACCGGGTCACCGCTCAGCCGCAAGCCATCCGGCGAGACCACCGCATGGCCGTTCGCCACCAGATGCCGGGCCACGGTGCGGCCAAGGTTCCCCGAGCGCACCAGCACCGCCACATCGCCCGGGGCGAAGCCATCCTGTAGCGCGGCATCCAGCTGCCGTTGCACATGGTCCAGCATCGCGATCTCACGTTCGGCGCCCTTCACATCACTGGGGAGTCGTTCCAAGCGCACCAGTCCTTCCACCTCCCGTTCCACCTGTTGCGCATGGCTGTCATATATCCCGCGGAGGTGCTCCGGCAGTGTGTCACACAGGGTGCCGAAGAGCGCATTGTTGAAACGGATGATCGTCGCTGTGGAACGGTAGTTCCTGTTCAGAGGAGGTGTCTCCCCATAGGTGCGCACCAGTGTTCCTTCGCGCTGTGCCTCCGCAGCATCGGTGGGGTCGCGGCGGAAGATGCGGGGCAATCCCTGGAAGAGGCGTACCTCCCCATTGCGCCAACGGTAGATGGCCTGTTTGGCATCACCTACCAGCAGGGCGCTGCCCCCGCTTCCCAGCGCATTGTCGATCAATGGTAGAAGTGCGTTCCATTGCAACAGCGAAGTGTCCTGGAATTCGTCGATGAGGAAGTGGCGGTAGCGTTCACCCATACGTTCGTGGATGAAGGGCACGGGCTCATGCCGTACCACCTGGGCCACCTTTCGGGTAAGGTCACTGAAGAAGGTCACGCCATCCGCGCGCTTGATCGCTTCGAGGTGTTGGTCCAGTGCATGCAGGGTGTAGGCCGTGAGCAGTTCGCGGCCCACAGCACGGCGGATCACGAAGGCGCGGTAACCGCTTTCACGCAGCTCCAAGGCTTGATGGAAAAGCTCGGTGAGCGGGCCGGAGATCCGCTCCAATGCGGCGATCGCTTCACGATCTGCTTTGCCGCTGTGCCACTTGCCGGTTTCAAGCGTTTTTTGCGCGTTCCTGCCAGGGGGATCCCAGTCTTCCGTGAATGCGGCCAGTTTGCGGAATGAGCCATGTATGCCGCCAGCACCGTGGGCCATGTCCTGCACAGTGAGGCCCGCATCTTCGATCATGCGCAGCGCTTCGTGGCCCAGGGCATTGACTTGCTGTCGGAAGGCATGCTCCTGCGTGCGCAGCGTGCGTGCCAGCTCCTGTACTTGGAGCGCATCCAGCGCGCCGAGTTCCTGCATGGGACCGATGGCGTTCTCGCGCGACAATTGTCCACCAAGCTCCTGCAAGGGCTTCTCGGGATCCCAACCTCGTTCCTCATGGAGCAATTGCAGGCAGGCCTCGGTGAGCAACCCGGTCACCGTGGGTGACACTCCCGCCTCGGCGATCAGTCCCTCCACGGCGCGGTCGCGGTAGTAGGCTTCCTCGGTGGTCATGCGCAACTCGTGGTCCAGTTGCAGGTCGCGTGCAAAAGGGCGCACCACACGGCGGGTGAAGGCATCGATGGTGCCGATGGCCACATCGCCCCAATGGTGCAGCATGTGGGTGAGCGTGGCAGCTGCGCGTTGTGCGATCGTGGCGGGGTCGGTGCCGGTTCGGCGCACCAGCGTATCCATCACATCCGCCAATTGCGCGTTGTTGGTGTCCGCCGCGGCAAGTGCTTCCAGGTAACGCATCACGCGTTCGCGCATCTCACCGGCCGCCTTGTTGGTGAAGGTGAGGGCCAGCACCTGCCTGTACGCGCCGGGCTCGGCAGCGGCCAGGCAGTGCGCCAGGTAATGCTTCACCAAGGCGTGCGTTTTTCCCGCACCGGCACCGCTGTGCAGAACGGTGAACATGGGGGGGAAGATAGGGGTGGGCTTTGTTGCCGCACCGGCTGACGCCCGCTGGGTGACCATCCTCACCCTTCCCCGGTCCGGTCCCACCGTACCTTTGTATTCCGCTGCTTTGGCCGCAACGCCCGTTACTCCGGCGAACCGGAAGACACCGTCGCGCGTCCAAGGAAGGACCGAATGACCCATGCACCTGCGCGATCCCCGCCTCTTTCTTCCAATACTGCTGCTTTTGTCCGCTTGCAGGCCCGATCCACCTGTGCCTCCAAGCCCGCCTGTCGATCCGCCAATAGACACGACCGGGACCGACACCACGGGTACCCTGCGGATCACCTTGGTGCCCACCTGGGAAGGGGAACCCTTTGAGCGCTTCACCGAGTACAGCAACTTCATGGACTACCGGGTGACGGTGGAACTGTTGAAGATGTACTTCGGCGATGTGCGCCTGATCCAGGGGGAGGACACGCTGGTGGTGAAGGATGTGGATCTCTTCGACCTGGGCGATGGTAATGTGAGTGCCGACTGGCCGGTCCAGACCGGTAGCTGGACCAAGCTTCGCGCGGCCTTGGGCGTGCCCGATACATTGAACTACGCCGATCCGGCCAACTACGGTCCGGGCCACCCGTTGAATGTGAGCAATGCCACCTACTGGCACTGGGCCATCGGCTACCGCTACGTGATGTTCGAGGGGCGTTACGACACCGACCCGGAAAGCACCGAACCTTTGATCACCGCCTATGCGATCCATCCTGGCATGGGGCCCAGCTACGTGGAGTTCGAATTGCTGCCCACAGGCGGGATCTCCATCGCGGAGGATGAAGTGACCGAGTTGGTGGTGCAGGTGGCGGTGGATCGTTTCTTCCATTCCGACGCGTACACCATCGACCTGGCCACGGAGAATACAGCGCACGGCGACAACCTGCCATTGCAATTGAAACTGGTGAACAACGTGATCGCAAGCTTCAGCGTGGAGTGAGCAAGTACCTGTACATCCCTGTGGCCCTGTTGGCGATCACCGCATGTCGCAAGGATCCTGGTGTGCCCATCGCGGAGATGGACAGCCCCTTTCCGCTGCTGTTGCCCGCAGGATCTCCCTTCCCAGAGACACCATCCGACAACCCGCTCACCACCGCTTCGGTACAGTTGGGCAAGGCACTCTTCTTCGACAAGCGCCTCTCGCGCGACGGAACGGTGAGTTGCGCCAGCTGCCATTTGCCGGATCACGCCTTCAGCGATATCACTGCCGTGAGCACCGGTATCGAAGGGCGGATGGGTGAGCGCAATTCTCCCACGCTGGCCAATGTGGCCTACCACCAGAACTACTTCCGGGATGGTGGGGTGCCCACACTTGAGCAGCAGGCCATCGCGCCCATCCATGATGACAATGAGATGGACCACGACATCCATGCGGTGGCGGCGGAGCTACGTGAGGAGGAACCCTTCGCGAAGCTGAGCATGCTGGCTTACGGCAAGCCGATGGACGGATGGGTGGTGACCCGCGCACTGGCCAGCTACCAGCGCACCTTGATCAGCGGATGGTCGCGCTGGGATCGTTGGATGCAGGGTGATGCCCAGGCCCTGACGCCCGCGGAGGTCCGGGGCTGGCAGCTTTTCAACAGCAATTCATTGGGCTGCACCAACTGCCACGATGGCTTCGACCTCAAGGACCACGACTTCCACAACATCGGCCTGTATTCGGAGTATGCCGATCCCGGCCGTGCGCGCATCACCCTGGACCCTGCTGATGAGGGGAAGTTCAAGACACCCACCCTGCGCAACATCACGCTCACAGCGCCGTACATGCATGATGGGTCCATGGCCACGTTGGAAGAGGTGATGGATCACTATGCCATGGGCGGACATCCACATCCCAACCTGAGTCACCTGATGCGCGACTTCACCCTCAACGCGAAGGACAAGGCGGACGTGATCGCTTTCCTGAATGCGCTCACCGATGACCGGTCACTGGATCAAGTGCCATGAGGAACCCACGGAATATCGCTGCACTGCTGCTTGCCGGGCTGGTGCTGACGCAGTTGGGCTGCCGCCGCCCGGACCCCGATACGCCTGATGCACCCGGCCCCGGTGGCCATGACCCCACGCCCTACGCGCTGGAGATACCCTCCAATTTTTCCCAGATGGCCATCCCGGCTGACAATCCGCTGACCGTGGAGGGCGTGAAACTTGGCCGACACCTCTTTTATGAAGTGCGTCTCTCCGGCGACAACACCATGAGCTGCGCGAGCTGTCATGGGCAGGCTATCGCCTTTTCCGATGGTGATCAGTTCAGCACGGGTATCCAGGGTCTGCAGGGCACGCGCAACAGCATGGCATTGCAGAACCTGGGTTGGGAGGACCGCTTCTTCTGGGATGGTCGCGCGTTGAGTCTGGAGGATCAGATCTTCTTCCCCGTGCCAGACCCGATCGAGATGCACCAGAGCTGGCCCGCCACGGTGTCCAAGCTGCAGGCCGACCCCGCTTATGTACAACTGTTCAACAATGCCTTCGGCACCACCACGATCGATTCGGTGCTGGTCAGCAAGGCCATCGCACAGTTCCTGCGCACACTGATCAGCGGCAATTCCAAGTTCGATGAGTTCATGCGCGGAGAGGCACTGCTGTCGATCGAGGAACAACTCGGGTTTCAACTCACACTGATGGAGGGCGGCGATCCTGCTTTGGGTCAGGGCGGTCAGTGGGGTGCGGACTGTTTCCATTGTCATCCGCACGGTGGTGGGCGCTTCACGGATGGGATGATGCGCAACAATGGATTGGATGGCGAAGGTGCATGGCCGGACCTGGGCCTCGGTGGCCTCACAGGCCTGCCCCAGGACTTCGGCAAGTTCAAGACGCCCAGCCTGCGCAATGTGGCCCTTACCGCGCCTTACATGCATGATGGCCGCTTCGAGAGTCTGGAGGAGGTCATCGACCACTATGATAGCGGGGGCCACCCCAGCACCACCATCGATCCGAATATGAAATTCACCCAGGGTGGTTTGTCGCTTTCGCCGCAGAAGAAGGCGCAGCTGATCGCCTTCCTGCACACCCTTACGGACATGGACTTCGTGACGGACGAACGCTTCAGCGATCCTGGACCTCCGGTGCTTGTACCTTAAGCGGCCACCAGTCCTTCCACAGCCGGGGACCAGGCGTAGCAGCGCATGCGGTCGCCGAAGACGGCGGGCTTGAAGATGGAGCGACCCAGCAACATGCGGGCACATTCCTGCACACCCTCGGTGATGCTGGGGTGTGGATGTACCAGGCAGGCAAGTTCGTGGATCGGCGTGCCCAGGCGCATCATCAGGGCCACGGCCTGGATGGCGCTGGAGGCATGTTCGCCCACGGCGCGCATTCCCAGCACGCGCATCTCATCGTCGTTGGTCACCAACAGTTTGAAGAAGCCGCGCGTACGACGCATGGCGATGGCCCGCGCCAGACAGGAATAGTCGAGACGTGCGAGACGGTAGGAGATGCCCCGCTTCCGGCATTCCTGTTCGTTGAGGCCCACACCGGCCACTTCGGGATCCAGGAACATGATGGTGCTGACGTTGTCGTAGCGGAGTTCCCGGCCACCCTCACCCCAAATACCGGCCACCACCTGGCGCCCCTGCATCTCACCGAGGGTCACCAGCATGTTGCTGCCCGTGGCGTCCCCGACCACATGGATATGTGGCAGGCTGGTGGAGGTGCCTCGTAGTACGGGATGTCCGGTGGTGGCATCGCGTTCCACGCCGCAGTTCTCCCAGCCCAGGCCTTCAAGGTTGGGAATGCGGCCCACGGAGAGCAAGGCTTTCTCCACGCGCACGGTCTCCTTATGTCCGTCCGGATAGGAGAGGTGATACTCCACCTGGCCGTCCACCGCGTGGATCTTTTCCAAACGTGCGCTGCGGTGGATCACCGCTCCCTTGCGTTCAAGGTTGCGGGCGATGAGTTCCGATACGTCCGTGTCCTCAAAGGGCAGGATGCGATCCGCGCGGTCGATCAGATGGACCTTCGTGCCACCGAGGTTCGAGAAGATCGTGGCGAATTCGCAGCCGATGACACCCGCGCCGATGATGACGATGCTTTCGGGCTGATCTTCGAGATGGAAGATGCCGTCGCTTGTGAGGATGTGTTTCTCATCGGCCGCGATGTTGGGCAGCACGCGGGGCCGGCTGCCGGTGGCCACGATGATGTGGGCAGCGGTGATGTCGGTGATGTGCTCCCCGCGCGTGATGCGCACACTGTGCGGTCCGGTCAGTTGTGCCGTGCCACGTTCATGGCGGAAGGTGCCCAGCTCATGGTCTTCCGAGCGAGCGCCCAGTAGCTGCATGTGGCAGGCGTGCAGGTATTTGCGCTCAAAGGTGGCTTCGTTGAGGGTCTTCTGGATCTCGTCCCAACCCAGGCGGAATGGTTCACGGCCGCGGGTGCGCATGAGCTCGTTGGTGCTGGACACCCGCTGGGCCACTTCCCATAATGTCTTGCTGGTGAGGGCGCCATTGTAGATCCCGGTGCCTCCCACACGGTCTCGTTCCACCATCATCACCCGCTTGCCGAAATCCAGCCCCCGCATGGCTGCCGCATAGCCGGCGGGCCCGCCACCGATGACACAGAGATCGAATTGATGCATGCGGGGAGCGGATGTAGCGATGCACATGTGGACGCATCGGCCCGGTTCTTACGCGATCATCCGCAGAGGGTTGCCCGGCCGCATCGTCGCCTGCGTGCATCGATCCATGGGATGGCATGCCCGCTTTGGTCGGATCGGTGACCGGGCCGGTATCCTTTGCCATAAGGCGGCCGTAGCAGGATGCGCGAAGGATGTGCTCAGAATGAACGTGCGCAGGATCATACCCACCCTATCGGCCATCTGCCTGCTCGTGGGAGCTCAGGCCCAATGCCCGCAGTTGTACGATTACAACGGCGTGCCTTCGCCAGCCCCGGAATGGTACAGTTGTTCGGGCACCAACTTCACCCTGCTGATCGCCACGCCACAGACGGTGGGCGCCTTCACAGTGGATTGGGGCGACGGCAGCCCACTGTACAATGGCGCCGCCCTGATGCCCCCCATGTCAGTGAGCCATGTCTACACAGCCGCAGTGGCCACCTACACCGTCACCTTCACCGAACTCGCCACGGGATGTGTCATCGTGGGCACTGTGACCATGGAACAAAGCACCAGTGCCTCCATCCAGATCCCAGTGGGTGGTCTCACCCAGGTGTGCGCTCCCCATCCGGTGGACTTCATCAATAGCAGCACCAACGTTTCACCGAACACGGTCTTCACATGGGACTTCGGGGATGGTTCACCGATCCTCACGTTCGACCATACCAACTGGCTGCAGACGGTCACCCACATGTACGAGCAGGGTACGGTGGATTGCGAAACGACGGTGACGCTCACCGCGCAGAACACCTGCAACATGCTGCAGGGAGGTGCCAGTGTGGCCACCTTCAATCCCATCCGGATCTGGGATATCGATGATGCTGCGATCACCCCCAGCGCCACGCTGTTGTGCTGGCCGGACAACGAGGTGACCTACCTGAACACAACCGAGCGGAACTGCTTTCAGCAGGGCAACATCTTCCAGCGCTATGAGTACTGGAATTTTGGTGACTACTGGGGCACGGGCCAGGATAGCATCATCGACTGGACGCCCTGGCCACCCACTTTCCCGCAGACCATCGCTTATCCGGGCATCGGCACCTATGAGGTGATGCTGCTGGACAGCAACTACTGCGGTATTGATACTGCGATCATTCAGATCACCATCGTGCCGCCACCAACTGTTGCACTCAGCGCCGACCCTCTGGAATTCTGCGCCGGTGAGACGGTGCACTTCGACGCGACCACCAACGGCGGGGCCAACTTTTTCCAATGGGACTTCGGCACCGGCAACGGATTCCAGAACACCGGAGCAGGGGATCAGGCCTTCACTTACGGCACCCCCGGCACCTACACGATCTCTTACGCCGCGAGCATACAGGGGGCCACAGCAGGATGCGCCGATACGGCAAGCGTGACGATCGACGTACTACCCAGTCCAACGGCGGCCTTCACCGTGGACAATGATGCGGCCTGCGACCAGCTCACGGTCCTCTTCACGAACACCTCCGTGGGAGGTATCGACTTCCACTGGGACTTCGGCGATGGTACCACCAGCGACCTGGAAGAGCCGCCGCCGCACGACTACAATGTTCATGGCTCCTACCAGGTCACCCTTACGGTGACCAATGGGCAGGGCTGCACGGACCAGGCCACACACATGGTGCATGTGTACCAACCACCGCAGGTCGACATCGGTGCACAGAACGTTTGCCTGGGAGCGGCCTCCCAGTTCTTCGATCTCACTTCCACCGAACCGGGGAACTCCGTGATCTCATGGTCCTGGGACTTGGGCGATGGCAACACCAGCGTCGAGCAGTCGCCCGTGCATACCTACGGGACCGCAGGACCTTATACGGTGACAATGACGGCCACCACACCTTACTGCTCCGGCATAGGTTCGATCCCCATCGTGGTGGAGGCACCTCCCGTGGCGGCCTTCACATCTGATGTGGTCTATGGTTGCTCGCCGATGACCGTGTCCTTCAACAACACGAGCGTAGGTGCGGCCAGTGCGACCTGGACCTTTGGTGACGGCGCCGGCACCAACACCTGGGATGCCTCCCATACCTATCTGAACCTGGGTGCTGCGGATTCCACTTTCACTGTGCAGCTTGTGGTGACCACGGCCTTCGGCTGCACGGATACGCTCATGCAGAACATCACGGTGGCGCCTGCGGTGAATGCCATGTTCACCCACAATGGCCAACCGGGCTGCGCGCCCATGGCGGTGACCTTCACGAACAACAGCACCGGGGCGGGCAGTTACGCATGGGACTTCGGCGATGGCGAAACCAGCACCGCGTTCTCACCGCAACATACCTATGTGAATACGTCCTTCTTCCTGGACATCCACACGGTGACCTTGATCGCCACCTCACCCGCGGGCTGTTCGGACACGGCGAGCATGACGATAATGGTGTACCCCACACCGGACTTCACCTTGGTGGCCACCCCCGACAGTGGGTGCAGTCCCCTTACAGTGACATTCCCATCCGTGGTGGGTGCGGTGACCTATCAATGGGATTTTGGTGATGGTGCCACAGGCAATGGACCCAGCCCGGTGCATACCTACGTGAACTCCACCACGAATAACATGGTGTTCAATGCAACGATGGTGGGAGCCAATGCTTTCGGATGCACGGACACGGTCACCACACAGATCGTGGTGCACCCCGATCCCCTGGCGCAGTTCACGATCACCGATCCGATCGGCTGCCATCCCCATACCGCGGAGATCGTCAATGGATCCACAGGCGCGGACACCTTCAATTGGAGCTATGGTGATGGTTTGACCTCCACGGTCGACAGCGCGATCCACAGCCACACTTGGAACAACTTCGCTGGCCCTGGTGTGATGACCTACCCGATCACACTCACGGTCACCACGGACCAGGGTTGCAGCAGCACTGCGACGGCGGAAGTGCAGGTCTATCCCGCTGTGACGGCTGCCTTCGTGGCACCGGATACGGGCTGTGCGCCGCTCACCGTGCCATTCATCAACGTCTCCAATGGTGCCACCAGCTACCAATGGTTCTTCGGGGACGGCCAGTTCAGCGGGGCCACCTCGCCCACCCACACCTACCAGAGTCAAGGCCTTGATGAGGTGGCCTTCACGCCCATGCTGGTCGCCACATCCGCATTCGGTTGCACCGATACCGCAACTACCGTGATCCACACCTGGCCGCAGCCTTTGGCACAGTTCATCCCAAGCGCACAGGCTGGCTGCCAGCCCCTGGAGGTGACATTCCAGGATCTATCCATCGGAGCGACGCAAATGCTGTGGCTCTTTGGTGACGGTCAGTCGCAGACCACCGGGCCGGGCAACATCACACACATCTATACCAATACCTCCAATACCCCTGTGAGCTATGACCCGATGCTCGTGGTCACTTCCATCCACGGATGCACAGACACGGCCCAGAGCACCATCGAGGTGTATCCGCCGGTGGTCGCGGCCTTCGCAGTGGATACGATCGGCTGCTCTCCTCTGACGGTGGATCTGGCGAACTTGAGCACTGGCGCGAACAGCTACATGTGGGACATGGGTGAGGGCACCCTGCTTGTGAACGAGTCTCCCACTTTCACATACGTGAATACCACGGTGAACGCGCAGATCCACACCATCACGCTCACTGCCACATCACCGTTCGGGTGCGTCTCCACGACGACCCAGGACATCCATGTGCATCCGCAGCCATTCGCCGCCTTCCAGGCTACGCCCTTCACACAGCAATTCCCCGATGCCACGGTGAACATCGTGAACAATAGCAGCACGGGACCGTGGACCCACGCCTGGACATTCGGAGACGGGGGCTCGTCCAGCGCGCAGTCGCCGGGATCACATACCTACGGAAGCTGGGGACAGTACACCATCACCCTGGTGGTCAGCGGAGCGTATTGCAGTGATACCGTGACGCAGGTGGTGGAGATCCTGCCACCGCTGCCCAATGCGAGCTTCCTGGGTTCGGGCGTGGGCTGTGCACCGCTTACCGTGGGGTTCACCAACACCTCCTTCGGTGGGCTGACCTACCAATGGAATTTCGGTGATGGCGGGACCAGTTCGGCGGACAACCCGGTGTATACCTACAACGCTCCCGGCACCTACACGGTCACACTCACCGCCTTCGGCGTCGGTGGCGGGGCGCAAACCGTGTCCAACGTGGACAGTGTGGTGGTGTATCCAAATGCGGTGGCCTACTTCGTGATCCAACCCAATGAAGTGGTCGTACCCAGCCAGCCGGTCTTCACGTACAACCTCTCCGGCAACGCCACCGAATACTTCTGGGATTTCGGCGACGGTAGCACTTACACCAGCTTCAATCCCGTGCACTATTACACCCAGGGCGGTACGTACGATGTGATGCTCATCGCCAACAACCAGTGGAACTGTCCCGACACATTCCTATTGGAAAGTGCCGTGCACACGCGGGTATCGGGCGATATCCAATTCCCCAATGCATTCACACCGAACAACTCCGGCCCGGGCGACGGTTCCTACGACGAGATGACCTATGACAACGACGTGTTCTTCCCGGTATATGAAGGAGTGGAGGAGTACCGGCTGGAGATCTTCAATCGATGGGGCGAACTGCTCTTCATCTCCAAGGATGTCCGCAAAGGTTGGGATGGATGGTACCGTGGCCAGCCTGCCAAGCAGGACGTGTACGTCTGGAAGTGTTTCGCCCGCTTCAGCGATGGCCGGGAGAGTGTTCTGAAAGGTGATGTCACCCTACTCCGTTGAACCCATGAAACGAACTCTATTCCTGCTGCTCCTGTTGCCCCTTGTCATCGATGCCACCGCGCAACGCAACTACAAGCGTTTGCACAACCGCATGCTCGATGAAGCCAAGCTGATGCTCGGCAACAACGAGTACGAGGAGGCGGCGAAGATCTACAAGCGGCTCATCCCGATGGACAGCAGCTTCATGGAGGTGTTCCATGAGTTGGGTGTGTGCCTGGTGAACACACCCGGGCAGAAGGAGAAGTCGGTGCCCTACTTCGAGCACGCCATGCGCGGCGGGCATCTGGAGTCCTTCTACGAATTGGGACTTGCCCGCCACCGCCAGCAACGATTCGACGAGGCGGTGGATCTCCTCCGGCGGTACAAGCAGATGGACGGAAGGGCCGTGCGCGACAGCGAGGTGGACCACCAGATCGGCATGGCGGTATCCGCCAAGTCCCTGGTGAAGGAGCCCATCGATGTGCGCATCCGCAACATGGGTCCCATGATCAATTCCCCCGCGCACGACTACTGCCCGGTGGTGACAGGCGATGGCAACACACTCTATTTCACCTCACGACGCAGGGGCACCACCGGGGAACGCAAGGACGGAGGCGGCCAGTGGTTCGAGGATATCTGGATGGCGCGCCGGATCGATGATGTGTGGACCAATGCGGTGAACGTGCGGGCACCCTTGAACACCGCGATGCATGACGCCACGGTAGGCATGAGTCCGGATGGCCGCTCGATGATCATCTACCGCACACATCCCGATCTGGTGAGTGGCGATCTGTACGGATCGGAATACACTGATGGCAAGTGGACCGAACCGGTACTGCTCACCGACCGCATCAACTCCAAGTACCATGAACCCAGTGCGAGCATCGCTCCGGGTGGTGACGAGATCTATTTCACCAGCGACCGTCCCGGTGGCTTTGGTGGCCGGGACATCTACCGCATCCGGCGGCTGCCCAATGGCCAGTGGAGCCTGCCCCTCAACCTGGGGCCGAACGTGAACACGCCCCACGACGAGGATGCGCCATTCATCCACAGCGATGGTGTCACCCTCTTCTTCAGCAGCAAGGGTCACACCAGCATGGGTGGCTACGACATCTTCAAGACCGTGCTCACCGATCCGGATATGAACGGCTGGAGCATACCCGAGAACATGGGCTACCCGCTGAACACAGTGAATGACGACATCTATTTCTGCCTCAGCGAGGATGGACTCACCGGCTGGTTCTCTTCGGAACGGCCCGGTGGCCAGGGGATGCAGGATATCTACCAGGTGGAGTTCCCCGGAAGCCAGCTGGATTACCTGGTGGTGCGCGGGGTGGTGACGGACAGCGCCGAGGAGCCGGTGAAGGCGCGCATCATGGTGACCGACCCCGAGGGCGAGGAGTTGCAGGGCGTGTACAGCAGCAACGAACGCACAGGACGCTACCTGCTGGTGCTCACACCGGGGCAACGCTACAGCCTCACCGTCGAGGCGGCCGGCTTCGCCTCCCGACAGATGGAGCTGCATGCGCGTACCATCAACGGCACCCGCGAGCTGCCGATGGACATCCTGATGGCGCGTCCCGAGAACGGACTCACACAAAATGAGTGAACGCTACGTATGGCCGGTACTGCTGTGTCTGTGTGGTCTGGACCTTCGCGGCCAGGACGCGCAGTTCACGCAGTTCTACGCCGTGCCTACGTACATCAGTCCCGCCTTTGTAGGGACGGGTATGCAGACGCGCTTCGGGCTGGCCTACAGGGACCAGTGGCCCAGCATGCCGGGCTCCTTCGTCACCGCCAATTTCGCCTTCGATCATTACATGCCCGAGGTGAACAGCGGCGTGGGTTTGCTGGTGAACCACGACAAGGCGGGCAGTGGAGGGCTGCGCTACACAAGCGTCACCGCCCAGTACGCCTACGAGATCGAACTGAAGCGCAAGGTCTTCCTGCGGCCGGCGCTGCAATTCGGATGGGTGAACCACGCGGTGGATTATTCGCGCCTGATCTTCGGAGACCAGCTGGTGCGCGGCGGTGACGTGGGCACCTACGAGTCCTTCAATGGGCACAGCGTGGCCTACACCGACATGGGCACGGGCCTGCTGTTCTTCACCCCGAAGATGTGGCTGGGCGTGGCCGTGCATCACCTGAACCGCCCCAACCAGTCCCTGCTGTTCAATGAGGCGCGCATACCGCGCAAGTTCAGCATGCATGGCGGATACCGCACCACGTTGCGCAGCCCGGTGATCCGGGAACATGCGCAGAGCATCGTCTTCGCATTCAACTACCGCGCACAGGAGAAGTACGACCAGCTGGACCTGGGCGCTTATTTCGAGCGGGCGCCTTTCTTCGCCGGACTGTGGTACCGGGGCATCCCGCTGTTGAAGCGCCATGATAGGGGCTATGCGAACAACGATGCGGTCGCCGTGCTGGTGGGATTCATCGTCAACGATCTGCGGATCGGGTACAGCCATGACGTGACCGTTTCGCGATTGGCCGGCCATACCGGTGGTGCGCATGAAGTGACACTGGGCTATGAGATCGCGCAGCAACACAAGAAGCGATCGCTGTCCAAGCGACGCATAGTGCCTTGTGCCAAATTCTGATCCAGGTGGATCGGAGAAAGGGTGAGCGCACCATAGCTCTGGCTTCAGCTTGAGGCATATGTGTTGGCTCGAACTGTGTCGGGCCTTCAGCCCTGCATGCCCAGGTTCCGGACTGAGCAAGTTGATATAGTCGGGCCTTCAGTCCTGCATGCCCAGGCGCTGGACTGAGCAGGCTGGTGTATGTCTGGCCTTCAGCCCTGCCTGCCAGTGCCGGTCTGAACAGGGCTGAAGGCCCGTTGCATACCAGCCCATGGCAATGCCATGGGCACTTGAGAGTATGGGGGAGGTCAGGGCTTAAGGCCCGACACATCGGGAGATCTATCCGGCCCTGGGACCGGGGAAGTCGTCTCAATCCTCCCGTTCACTCAATTCCAGCCAGCGGTCCGTCATGCGGTCCAACTCTTTCACCGTCCGCTCCAGCTCGATCGAACGTTCCATGATCACATGGTGATCCGTTCCGCCTGCTGAGAGGACCCGCAACAACTCCGCCTTCCGCTTTTCCAGTTCCGGCATCTCCTTGTCGATGCGCGCCAGTTCCAGCCGTTCGGCGTAGGTGCGCTTCTTCGACTTTTTGGCGACGGGCTTCTCCACCACGGGTGCAGGTTCCTTTTTCCGGATGGGTGCCTTTGCCGCAAGCCGTTGCTTCTCGCGCAGATCGGTGTAGCTGCCCACCCATTCCTTGATGCGCCCTTCGCCCTCGAATACCAGCAGCTTCGTGCAGAGCTTGTCCATGAAGAAGCGATCATGGCTTACGATCAGCAGGCAGGCATCGAGGTCGTCCAGAAAATCCTCCAAGGCGTTCAGCGTGGGGATGTCCAGGTCGTTGGTGGGTTCGTCCAGGATGAGCACGTTGGGATTGCGCATCAACACGGTGCAGAGATAGAGGCGCCGTTTTTCGCCACCGCTCAAAGTGCTCACATACTGGTACTGCTGTTCCTTATCGAAGAGGAATCGCTCCAGGAGTTGTGAGGCGGTGAGTGTGCGCCCCTTGTTCAGGGGGATCACGTCAGCGATGTCGCGCACCACTTCGATGATCCGTTGGTCCTCCTCCATCTGCAGACCCTGTTGTCCGAAGGTCCCGAGCACCACCGTGTCGCCGATGGTGACCTTGCCCATGTCGGGTTCCAGTTTTCTGGTGAGCAGGTCGATGAAAGTGCTCTTGCCGATGCCGTTCGGCCCCACGATGCCGATCCGGTCACCTTTCTTGATGGAATAGTTGAAGTGCGCGACGATCGGTTTGAACTTCTCACCATCCTCGGGTTTTCCGAAGGACTTGGTGAGGTTGCGCGCTTCGATCACCTTGCCACCGAGGCGGTCGGTCTTCACCTCCAGCTTCACCTCGTCCTTGTCGAAGCGGCGTGTCGCCAATGTCTTGATATCCTCGAACTTGTCCAGCCGGCTCTTGCTCTTGGTACCACGGGCGCGGGGCATCTTGCGCACCCACTCCAATTCGCGCTTCATCAAGCCGCGCAGGTGCTGCTGGGTGGCATCGCGTACCTCGTCGGCCAGCGCCTTCTTCTCCACATACCAGCTGTAGTTGCCCTTGTAGCGGGTGATCACGCCGTCCTCCAGCTCGATGATCTCGTCGCAGACATTGTCCAGGAAGTAACGGTCGTGGGTGACCAGCAGCAGGGTGAGGCCCGGGGTGGAGAGCTCCTCCTCAAGTTGCTCGATCATATGGATGTCGAGGTGGTTGGTGGGCTCGTCCAGGATCAGCACATCCGGCAGATCGATCAGGACGCGGGCCATGGCAAGGCGTTTCTGCTGGCCCCCACTCAGGGTGTTCACCGGCTGTTCCATGTCGCGCAGGCCGAAGCGGTGCAACAGGCCCCTGGCGCGGGCCTCGTGGTCCCAGGCGTGCAGTTCCTCCATGCGGTCTATGGCCTGCTGCAGGGCCTTGCCGCCGATCCCCTGCGCCACGGCATGTTCGTAGGCACGGATCGCCACGGTCACGGGGTCGTCGCGGTCCAGCATCTCATCCACCACGCTGCGATCGGATGTCATCTGCACGTGTTGGTCCAGGTAGCCCACACGGATGCCCTTGTTGAAGGTGACGATGCCTTCATCCGGCTTCTCCACCCCCGCGATGCACTTCAGCAGGGTGCTCTTGCCGCTGCCATTGCGCGCCACGATCGCCGTCTTCTGCCCCTTCTCCAGGCCGAAGCTGAGGTCCTTGAAGAGCTGGCGCGGGCCATAGCTCTTGGCGAGACGTTCGATGGAGAGGACGTTCATGGGGGGCGATACGTATGGGGCGCGAAGGTCGGGAAAGGTGGGGAGGTGGACGAGCGCGTTGCGCACCCATCGCCGCAGTGGGCAGCCTTTCCCCTCCCTCTGCGGAACACCGTGCTTTCAATGTCTATCGGAAACTTCCGGTGTGCGGGGGTACGTTCGGGCTATTTGCGGATGATCCCGGTGATCACAAGCGCCGCCGGAGTTGAGTTGGTTACGATCTGTAACCAACTCAACTGGTAGCGATCTGTTACCATTTGCCCAAGAGTGCCATCAACCGGTTACGATATGTAACCGGTTGGATGAGCTCCATTTCAGTTGGTGACGATCTGTCACCAACTGAAACACCACCCTCGGTCAAGTTCAACTGGTGACGGATCGTCACCGGTTGGAAAATCGAAAGGTGAGGAGCAGGGATACGCGCATTGAATGAGAACAGGCTTTACGACTACCGTCCCCTTCCCGTCAACTCATTCCGGTCGAACATGTTCGCCCCGGTCTCAAGTCGAGTCTTCCAATGCTGCATGTTCTCGGGAGTCAGATCATATCCGATCCCCGGATTGTCCCAGTCAAAGGCTGTTTCACTGACGATCTCGCCATCCACAGTTCCATCGTTCAAAGAGAAGTGGTCCGAGGTCATGAGCGCGAAGCCGATCGTGTTCAAGTCTTCCCTGGAAAGATGACCTGCAATGGCATCGTTACACAGCATGAGCATGTGCGCCCTCTTAACCCTGAACTCTCCTTCACCAGCGATAGGAACTACATGGATCGAAGTCGTGTCGTGACCTGTACGCACTTGGCTGCCACGTAAATCGTGTGACAAGCCTGAGGCGGAGAGCTTGCCTTCGAAGTAATCCTTCAGTGCTTGCTCAGTCATTTCGTCGTCTCAACGGTGGCCTCAAAAGCGAGGTAGCTCTTGCCATCAGCGGCCTGCAATTTCAGTCGGTTACAATTTGTAACCGACTGACTGCCTTCCTTGACCAGTCTGGCTTTCAAGACTTTCCAGTAGTTCCGCGCCGCTTGGAAGTCGGGCTGCTGGATGAGGGCTTGCATGACATCAACGACCGAGAACCACCACGTCTCCGTGGCATCATCATAGAGCCTGCGGACCTGCCTGCCGGCGAGGCAGGTCTGGTGTTGTTCGAAGAGGGTGGAGGTGGGTAGAAGGGCGCTCATAGCTTCAGCGGCGTGACGGCTTATTCGTCAACGGGCTTTGGACAACATACGGTAAGGATGGCACCCTCTGGAAGCCTCGGAAAGATGAGTGTTAGAATTACCACCCCGAACTCTTCTTAGGCTTGAATAACCAGAGTCTGAAGGGTGCCATCATCCGAGTGCGGGTGCATGAGCCTGTGCTTGCTTCGTTAGTAGCGCCATAGGCGTATACCGCATATTTCATGTGTCGCATGAAATGGATCCCGCAAGCTTGTCCTCCGCGACGCGTGCTTACCACTACGTGCTTCTCGGCGCCCAGTTCACCCTTGTAAAGGCGTTTCACTTTGAAGGTCACCACAACACTTGTATCGGACTTGTCAATCCGGAGCACACGCCCGGTGAACATCATATCGACAGCATCAATCCCTGCAGCACCTATGCAGCTACATGAGTACCCAGTCTTAGTCGCGAACAATGAGACGATGAGAACCAGGATTCGCGTGAGCGATCGCAGCGGAAAGCCCACAGCGAGGCACGAGCGAGGACTTGCAGCGGAGAGCGCGACCCGAGGACCCTGAGCGAAGCCGAAGGGTGCGAGGGGCACGCCCACATCTTCATCAAGTTCCTGCTCCATCAGTTCAATTGCTGAGTCCATACATGAACATGAACAACCAAGTTAAGAGGGTCAGACCAAGGCACACGAACGCGCCTAGCTCCTTGCGTTTGATGAAGCACCATAACGACATACACAGGAGAATAAGGAAGGGAAAGCTCCAGCCTAACATCGTATTCGAGTAGCGCTCGGCAGAGCTGTAGTAGTCCGGCACTGGTCCTTCACCGCCGAATGGATAACCAGCCGTATTACCCTGCACACCCACTGTGTACCACTCCATCAGATTCAGCAAGGCCCCGAAGCCTCCGATCACGAACGTCAGTCCGGTTGTCAACCAAAGCGATAGACCGCGATATTGACGAGCGGACTCCATGATCAATTCAGCAACTCGAACACACTCGCCGCACCCTGTCCAGTCCCAACGCACATAGTGACCACCCCGTACTTCTGCTTCCTCCTGCGCATCTCGTTCAGCAGTTGCACGGTCAGCTTCGAGCCGCTGCAGCCCAGGGGGTGCCCCAGCGCGATGGCGCCTCCGTTCACGTTCACGATGCTGGGGTCGAGCCCCAATTCGCGCACCACCGCCAGCGACTGCGAGGCGAACGCTTCGTTCAGCTCGAACTGCTCGATGTCCTTCAGCTTCAGGCCGGCCATTTCCACGGCCTTGGGCACTGCGGCCACCGGACCGATGCCCATGATGCGCGGCTCCACGCCGGCCACGTGGTAGGAGAGGAGGCGCGCGATGGGTTTCACGTTCAGTTCCTTCAGCATGCGCTCGCTCACCACCATCAGGAAGGCGGCGCCGTCGCTGGTCTGGCTGGCGTTGCCGGCCGTTACCGTGCCCCTGGCATCGAACACGGGCTTCAGTTTCGCCAGTGCCTCCAGGCTGCTCGCGCGCGGACCTTCATCGGTGTCCACGATGCTCTTTTCCACCTGGCGTTTCTCCTTGGCGTCGAGGTACACGCGCTCCACTTCGATGGGCACGATGTCGTCCTTGAAACGTCCGGCGGCGATGGCGGCCAGCGCCTTCTCGTTGCTGGCCAGCGCGAATGCGTCCTGGTCCTCACGGCTCACCTTGAAGTCGCGCGCCACGGCCTCGGCGGTGAGGCCCATGCCCCAGTACCACGTGGGGTTGGCCTTGCCCACCTTGGCGTTGGGCACAATGCGCCAGCCACCGAAGGGGATGGGGCTCATGCACTCCACGCCACCGGCGATGATGCAGTCGGCCTGCCCGCTGTGGATCTTGGCCGCGGCGATGGCGATGGTCTCGCTGCCGCTGCTGCAGTAGCGGTTCACCGTCATGCCCGGCACCTTGTCGGTGTTCAGGCCCATCAGGCTGATCATGCGGCCGATGTTCAGGCCCTGCTCGGCCTCGGGCGTGGCGTTGCCCACGATCACGTCGTCGATGCG
>JBGTES010000061.1:0-68669 GCA_041747675.1 Flavobacteriales bacterium | reverse complement strand
GATCGGGCGATCCGGTCACCGGGGTGTATGTGTATAAATACCGGGCGAAGGGTCATTACTTCGCGGCGGTGGAAGGATACGGACACGTGACCCTGATCGCAGGTTCCCAATACTGAGCACGCATGAACGCGAAAAAGCAGGCAGGACTTTTCATTGTCATGGCCTTGGTCCATGGCACGGCGCAGGCCCAACTCAATGTTTCAACCGCACTCACCCCCAACCAGTTGGTGCAGGATGTGCTGTTGGGCGGAGGGGTGCAGGCCTTCAATATCACTTACAATGGCGTGCCCAGCCCGCCCACTGGCCAGGCTGGATCGGGTTCCTTCACTGCGAACAATACCAATCTTGGGCTTGCAGGCGGGGTGATCCTTTCATCAGGCTTTGCCCAGAACGTCGCCGCCCCGGCCTCTGGCTTCCAGAGCGATTTTCTGGGCACCGGTAGTGATCCCGACCTGGTGGCGATCTCTGGCTCCTCGATCAACGACAAGGCCGTTCTGGAATTCGACTTCATACCGACCGGGGATACGTTGCGCTTCCGATACGTTTTCGGTTCCGAGGAGTATCCCGAATGGATCTGTAGTTTCAATGATGCGTTCGGATTCTTTCTCAGTGGTCCGGGCATCGTCGGCCCCTACTCGAACAATTCAGCCAACATCGCGTTGATCCCCGGTACCACCACGCCGGTGACGATCAACAACGTGAACAACGGCCTGAACAACAATCCCAACTCCCCGGGGTGCCCCGCCCAGAATCCGGAGTACTACATCGACAATGGCTTTGGCGGACAGGTGGTGTACGATGGCATGACGGTGGTCCTGACCGCCTTCGCTTTAGTGCAATGTGGGGAGACCTACCACATCAAGCTCGCCATCGGTGATGCGCTCGACACCGCCTTCGACAGCGGAGTGTTCCTGGAGGCGGGTAGTTTCACAAGCCCTGGGCAGGTGAACACCGACCTGGCGCAGGTATTCGGAGTTATCAATGGCAATACCATGCTTGAGGGTTGTGGTCCATATGAGTTGGTCTTCGAACGCGTCAACGATCTGACGGACGAACTGGTGGTCGCCCTCGACGTTACCGGTACGGCCACACCGGGGGTGGACTACCTGCCCCCCTTTCCTACCGAGTTGGTCTTCCCTCCGGGTGTCGCGACCGTGAGCCATACCCTTACCATCCCGATGGATCCGGATGGACCGGAGACGATCATTATCACCATCAGCTCCCGGCTGGAATGTGCGGACGTCGTCGTGGAGACGGTCTTCACCTTCATCATTGATTCGGCGCCTCCGTTGGAGATCACCACCGAGAATATCAATGGCATTTGTGGCGAGTCACATGTGCTGGCGCCTGTGGTGACCGGAGGTTTGGGCATGTATGAATTCCTGTGGAACACCGGGGAGACAACCCCCACGATCACGGTGAGTCCCGGGGTGACCACCACCTACTCGGTGCAGGTGGAGGATATCTGCGGGGTGGAACCTGTCACTGTCGAATTCACCGTGACCTTGCCGGTGTATCCGCCATTGGAGATCGAGGTAAGCCCCCCCACCGAGATCGATTGCCTGAGCAGCGGCCCGATCAGCGTGCTGAATGCCTCCGGGGGAGACAACACCTTCACCTATGAGTGGACCCTGGACGGGACTGTGGTAGGCAACACCGCCACGATCAACGTGCCCTCCAGCGCTCTTCCGATGTGGTATGTGGTGACCGTGACCGATGGATGCGGCACCAGCATACAAGACAGTGTATTGGTCAGCACCGTTCCTCTGCCGGATCTGGAGTTGGCGGTGAACAACATCCTTGCCGAATGTTCCCCCGATAGTGTTGAGATCTTTGTGACAGTATCCGGGGGTCTCGGACCATATACCTACGAATGGTACAATGGGTCCACGGATCCAGGCATCTGGGTGGGTCTTCAGAACAGTGGCCAGGCTGCAGTGACAGTTACGGACGCCTGCGGTGGCTCGGCCACCACCTCGTCCATCATTACTATTGAATGCGAGGTGGAAGTACCCAATGTGTTCTCCCCCAATGGAGATGGGGTGAATGATTTCTTCGTGATCGCAGGTCTTGGCAATCAGGAGAACACGGTGAGGATCTTCAATAGGTGGGGGCAGTTGATGTTGGACGCGAAGAACTACCAGAATAATTGGGGTGCATTGAATGTGCCCGATGGAACGTACTTCTACGAGGTCATCGTGCGTAACAGAGATCCCAAGACCGGCCACCTGACCATCCTGCGGAACCGCTGGTGAAGACCGTTAGTTATCGATCAGGGAGGAGCCCGTCATCTCGACGGGCTTTTCCATTCCCAACAGGCTCAGGATCGTAGGCGCCACATCCGCCAGTACACCGTTGCGCAGGGCCATCACCCGGTCGTCGATCACTACCACCGGGACCGGATTCAGGCTATGCGCGGTGTTGGGTGTGCCATCCGGATTGCGCGCCTTGTCGGCGTTCCCATGATCGGCGATGATCACAAAGGACCAGCCATAAGCGCGGCCGGCTTCCACCACCTGCCGGGCGCAATCGTCCGTGATCTCCACGGCCTTAACGATGGCATCGAAAACTCCGGTATGCCCCACCATATCGGGATTGGCGAAGTTTAGTACCACAAGTGAGGCATTCCCATGGTTCAGTTCCGGCACGATCGCATCCACTATGGACTGTGCGCTCATACCCGGTTCAAGATCATAGGTGGGCACTTTGGGTGAGGGCAGCATGATGCGTCGCTCGCCGGGGAAGGGTGCTTCACGCCCACCACTGAAGAAGAAGGTCACGTGCGGATATTTCTCCGTTTCCGCGATCCGGATCTGTTCCATACCTGCTTGAGATACCACCTCGCCCAGGGTCATGCGCAGGTCATCCTTGCGGAATAGCACATGCACGTCGCGGAATGTGTGATCATACTCCGTCATTGTGACATAATGCAGGGAGAGAGGCAGCATGCCATGTTCCGGAAAAGCCGCCTGCGTAAGGGCCTGTGTGATCTGCCTGCAACGGTCGGTGCGAAAGTTGAAGCAGATGACCACGTCATCGGGGCGGATGGTGGCGAGAGGTGTTCCATCATCCCCGGTCACCACGAATGGCTCAATGAATTCATCCGTTTTCCCATCGGCATAACTCTGGTCGAATGCGTGCAGGGCATCGGCGACAGGTGTGCCACGGCCTTGCACCAGCACACCATAGGCCTTTGCGATACGCTCCCAACGGTTGTCGCGGTCCATGGCGAAATAGCGCCCCACCACGCTGGCGATACGTGCCGGGGTGTTCCGCACGTTGGCCAGGAATCGCTCCACATAGCCCTTCCCGCTGCGTGGGTCCGCATCGCGGCCGTCGGTGAAGGCATGCACGAATACTTCCTTCAAACCGGCTTCACCTGCCAGGTGGCACAGTGCCTCCGCGTGTATTCGATGACTGTGCACGCCACCATCGGAAAGCAGCCCAATGATATGCAAGCGGCGACCCGTGCCCGCAGCTTTCACAAAGGCCTCGCGAAGCGCAGTGGAGTGTGACAGGCTTCCGTCGGCTATGGCTTTGTCGATCCGCACAAGGTCCTGATGTACCACCCGGCCCGCTCCGATGTTCAGATGGCCCACTTCGCTATTGCCCATTTGGCCGACCGGCAGACCCACATGTTCACCATCGGTGAGCAGTGCGGCATGGGGCGCTTCGGCGAGAAGTTGGTCCATGAATGGTGTATGTGCGGCCGCCACGGCATCCGTGGTATCGCGGGCGCCCAGGCCCCATCCGTCCAGAATGATCAGCGCGGTCTTCCGGACATTCATCATCGGTTCGGGAATGAGGCTGCGAAAATAGACCCACCCCCGGGGCGGTCCTGGATGGTGACAGCGCCACCCAGGCGTTGGGCCAGACGTTGAACGATGTAGAGACCAAGACCGGTGCCCTGTGTGCGGCGCGTTTCTTCGTTACCCACCCGGTAGAATTTGTCGAATACGCGCGTTCGTTCCGCGGGAGGTATCCCGGGTCCTTCATCGGAGATCAGCAGCCGCCAGCCATCCCGTCCATGAATGACCTCGAGCCGGATGACGGTGCCTGGAGGCGCATATTTGGCCGCGTTCTCCACCAGATTGTCAACGATGCTGCGCAAGGCTTCCGGATCGGTCCGCACCACCACCTGATCCGGACCAAGGATCTCGAGTTGATGCCCACTGGCGTATTGTGAACGCGCCCGGGCCAGTAGATCACGCAATGCTCCCATCACATCGACCTCGGAAGTCCGGATGTCCACCACTCCTTCCTCCGCGCGTGTGGCCAGCAGCACCTTGTCGGTGAGTAGTGCCAACCGGTCCACTTCCGCCAGGGCCTGTTCCTTCAAGCCAACCGCGTGGGCCTCCTCCAACCCCGCTCTTCCCAAGGTTTGCAGCTGCAGCTTGATCGCCGCGATGGGGGTACGCAGTTCATGACTCACTGCCAGCAGGAAATTGCGCTGGGTACGGGCAAAAGCCAGATCGCGCCGGATCGACCGAAAGGTCAGGAACAGCACTAGCACCAGCAGCAGCAGGAAGACGATGCCTTCACCCAGCACCATGCGCAATCCGCGTGCAGGATCCAACGCCAGTCCCGGGTCTCCACCCAGGGCCATCACTTCGGTGGCCAGTCTGTGCGTTTCGGCATCCTTGCGAAGAAGCAGAACTCCCCACCACAGGAACTGGATCACAATGTAGACGGCCATCACCCCGAACAGTACCAGGGTGCTGCGGCGCGGTCGGACGATCATGCCTGGCAAAGGTAGCCCCGACCGCAGCGCTGTGTATATTGCCCACCAGCCCAATGGACCCCACCGCGGCCAAGACCTTCATCCTGCACAAGCTCAAGGTGGAACTGCCGCCCCAGCGCACCTACCACTGCCTGGAGCATACGCACGACGTTTATGCCAGCGTGATCGATATCGCGGAGCAGGAGGGCGTCGGTGGCGAGGACCTGGTATTGCTCAAGGTCGCAGCGTTGTTCCACGATTCCGGCTTTCTACTTGGTGACCATGAACATGAGGTCGCCGGTTGCCGCATCGTGGAGGAGCAACTGCCGGGATTCGGTTTCAACCCCACACAGCTGGACAGGATCCAGTCCATGATCATGGCAACGAAGGTGCCTCAATCGCCCAAAGACCATCTGGAGCGGATCCTGTGCGATGCCGACCTGGATTACCTGGGCCGCAATGATTTCAAACGGATCGGCGACACCCTCTACCAGGAATTGCGCAACTACGGCCAGATCGGGGATCTGCGCACATGGAATGACCTGCAGGTCCGCTTCCTGGAGAACCATCGCTATTTCACGGATACGAACCTGCGCCTGCGTGAGCCGATGAAACAGACGCATCTGGCAGCATTGCGCGAATGGTTGACCAGCAATTGACACGCGCAACGAAAAAGCCCCCCGGCATCACCGGAGGGCTTCATGCTTCGTGGTGCCTCCCAGGATCGAACTGGGGACACACGGATTTTCAATCCGTTGCTCTACCAGCTGAGCTAAGGCACCGAACTTCGCGGTGAGGCTGGCTCCGCGAGGGCGGCAAAGATAGCCAAGTACCCCTTCCACATGGATCCCGGGATCATTCTGGTGCTTGACGTGGGCAATACCCGCATGAAAGGCGCGCTATTCATGGATGGCAGGCCGGTGCGTCATGGCACTGTGCGCCAGGTGGATCGAACTTCCCTGCGGGACCTCCTTGGTGGGACCCAGCCAACGGTGATCGCCCTGGCATCCGTGTCCAGGCCCGATGAGGAACTGGTCGCGGGGTTGCGGGATCATGCGCCGGTCCATGTCATCACGGGCGCTTCACCGTCGCCCATCCCAAGCCGTATCCAGGGGGTCGGGACTTTGGGCGTGGACCGCCTGGCCAACGTCGTGGCCGCGGCAAAGCGTTTTCCCGGAAGGGCCATACTTGCTGTGGACCTCGGGACCTGCATCACCTTCGATCTGGTGGAACCCGATGGGACCCATGCCGGTGGGGCGATCTCACCGGGCCTGCGCATGCGCGCCAGGGCCATGCACACCTACAGTGCGCGACTGCCAATGGTGGATCCGGGTCCCGAACCACATTGGCTCGGATCGGATACCATCACATCCCTCGAAGCAGGTGTTCATCATGGCATCCTCAACGAGATCGAGGGCATGGTCGCGAAGGTGAGGTACCATTGGCAGGATGCGGCCGTTGTGCTTACCGGCGGTGATGCCCTGCGCTTCAGCAGCGCCCTGAAAAGTGGCATCTTTGCGCTCCCTTTATTGACCCTGGAAGGCCTGTATGCACTGTACCAATACCATCACACGCTGCTTTCGGGTGATCCTCGCCTTGACACCCGCTTGGGCGATGGCCCAGGAGCAGCAGGGTAGTGGTTCGGTCTATTCGGCCTATGGGCTTGGTGACCTTATGGGGAACACCCAGGTATCCCAGGCATTGATGGGCGGTGTGGGCGTGGCCGTTGCCGAGCCATACAGCGTGTCCATGCTCAACCCGGCTTCCTACCCCTTCCTGATGCGGCCAGCATTTGAGGTGGGCATGATGGGCAGGATCCTGCGCTTCGATTCCGATGAGGGTGGGAGCAACGGCAGCCGCTCCAACCTGTTGGGCCTCAGCCTGGGCGTACCTTTTGGCAACGGGCGTTGGGGTATCGCCTTGGGTCTGAACCCGGTGAGCCGGGTCGGTTATGATGTCACCGATGAACGTCCCATCCCCGATGGAACTGGGGAGGTGACCCTGAGATATTCGGGTGAAGGAGGCCTCAACAGAGCGTTCCTGGGCCTTGGGCGCGTACTGGTGCATCGCGCGGATTCGCTCGGCAATGGGGGCCGATTATCCATTGGGGCCAACATCAACTATCTCTTTGGTTCGGTGGAGGAATCGCGCAAGGCGATCTATCCAGGCAACCAAGGCTTTTACAACAGCAATGCAAGCTCCTCCCTGGTCGTGCGTGACCCCACCTTCAGCGCGGGCGTGCAGTACCACAATGACCTGGTGAAGAAGGGGAAGACCGAGGACGAGGGACTGCGATTCGTCGTGGGACTTTCAGCTGAACTGCCCGCCGCTGTAAGTGCCAGGCGCACCGAGGTGGTGAGCAGCTTCATCCTGGGAGGGACCGGTGTGGAGTTCCCGGTGGATACGGCCTTCTTCACAGATGGACGCCGTGGCGAATTGCTGCTGCCTCTGCAATGGAATGTGGCCTTTGGCGTGTATGACACGCGCTGGATGGTGACCGCCGAGTACCGCATGCGCGATTGGGACCAACTCCGGGTGGACGTGGACGATTTCTCCTTTCGTTCTGAACTGGGCAGCCAGCGCTTCCATGGATTGGGCGCTTCGTTCAAACCCGCCGGCGATGGACGGGGGAACTTCTGGACACATACCATCTACCGCGCAGGTCTTCGTTATGTAGAGGACTATCTCGTGGTACGCGATCGTCAGATCCGTGAGTTCGGCATGTCTTTTGGCCTTTCGGTGCCGGTGATGTCGAGCACTACGCGAAGCAGGATCTCCCTGGGAGCGGAATTGGGCGAGTATGGTACCACACAGGATGGCCTCATCCGACAACGCTTCGTCAACATCTACGCCGGGATCACGATCACCCCCGATCTCAGAGAACAATGGTTCAAGAAAAGAAGAATAGAATGAACGATACGATCCGCGGCCTTGGCTTGCTCACGGCCATGATCATGGCCAACACCACTTATGCGCAAGGGAAATACGGTGCGCCGGAGGATAGTGTGCGGTGCCTGGAGAACCTCTCCATGTACCAGGAGTTCATGAAGCAGAACGCACTGGATGACGCGTACGGTCCATGGCGCACCGTGCTCAGTATCTGCCCCGCTTCAAGCAAGGGTGTTTACCAGAACGGCACGCGCCTGCTGGGCACTTTCATTCAAAAAGAGAAGGATGCCGCGCGCAAGAACGCCCTCGTCGATTCCCTTTTCCTGATCTACGACATGCGCATCCAGCATTTTGGTGAGGAAGCATTCGTACTGGGCCGGAAGGGAGTGGACATGCTCATCTTCAGCCCCGAGCGTTGCCAGGAGGCCTTCGATATCCTGGCACGTTCTGTTGAACTGGGCGGTGCCAGGAGCGAGGCCGGCACCCTGAGCGCGTACTACCAGGCGCTCAACTGCCTGTACACCAACGGCCAGGCCACCAAGGACCAGATGCTCGCCGCTTATGTCATGCTCATGGACCTTGTAGATGCGAACCTGGCCGATGAGATGATGAAACCGGCCGATCGTGAGTACTTCACAAAGGCACGTGACAACATCTACGCCCTGTTCTTCAAAGTAGCCGAATGTGAGGATATCGGCCGCATCGTGGGCGATATGCTCAAAGCGAAGCCGGATGACAAGGAGCTGAAGATGCGCCTGCTCCGTGTGCTGAACAGCAAGGACTGCACTGAGGAAGCGGTCTACTTCCCCCTGGCCAAGGAAGTGCATGATGCGGACCCAAGCAGCGAGAGCGCATACAGTCTGGCCATGTACCTGGCGAAGCGCAACGATCTTACTGGTGCTGCGCGCCTCTTCAAGGAGGCGGTGGACCTTTGCGGTAGCTGCCCCGACAAGGTGAAATATCTGCTCAAGGCCGGCCAGGTGGCCAGCGCGAATGGCAACCACAGCCTTGCCCGCAGCTATGCCAATCAGATCCTCCAGATCGATCCACGCAACGGCGAGGCGCTGATCCTGATCGGGAACGCCGTGGCCTCACAGGCTGGTGACTGCGAGCCTCCTGATTCGTGGGGCGTGTACTGGCTGGCGTATGACTACTATCAGAAGGCCAGGAATGCCGACGCTAGTGTTGCCGATAAAGCAGGTGACCGAATGGCCGCCAGCCAGGCGCGCTTCCCCTCCACCAGTGAGGCCTTCTTCTACCAACTCACCGACGGACAGTCCTTCCAGGTGAAGTGTGGTGGCCTCAATGAAAGCACCACGGTGCGTACCCGTAAATAAGGCCTGGCCATGTGTCGTCTGGCACGTGCCATGGGTCTCGGAATTCCCGCCCTTCTGGGGGTGGGAATTTGCGTTTCATGCAAGAATGATCTGGACAAGGTGGCCGCCGTGGAGATCCCCAAGACCGCACCGGATCGGGTGACCACCGGTGCCGAGTACCTCTTCACAGATTCTGGCTTGGTGCGCCAACGCCTTCGTGCAGGTCGCATCGCCGAGTGGTCCTCCGAGCCCCGGCGCACAGAGATCTTCGATGGGCTGGAACTCGTTTTCCTCGATAGCGCCGGGGGTCAGCGCAGTGTGCTCACTTCGAACAAGGGAATGATCCTGCCAGGGGAGCAACGCATGGAGGTGAATGAGGAGGTCGTTTTCATCAATGCGAAAGGCGAACGACTCGAGACCGAACAACTTACCTGGCACCAGGACAGCGCCCGCGTGCGCACCGACAAGGCTGTGCGCATCCAGCGGGGTGCGGACGTGATCCACGGGATGGGTCTGGATGCTGCCGAGGACATGAGCAGCTACACGATCCGCCGTATCACCGGCGAGCTATATCTTGAAGCCGATACTGCCAATGGTAATGCGGAAGATCAATAGGTTCATGGAGCATTTCTGGCTCGCCGTAGCCATAGGCACTGCCATCTCCGCGGTCTGGGTCATCTACACGGATGGCTTCGACGCCGGACGACAGTGGCTCTGGTTCCCGGGCATCGCCCTGGCCATGTTCTTTTTCCGCCGCGTCACCCGCCGTCGGTTGGAAGCGATGGACGACCGCCACCAGCAGGGCAGGAAATAGGGCCCATTATGCCAGGGAGTAACTTCGGCGCGGCGGTTCCAGCCCCCAATATCCCTTGAACGGAACGGACCTGATCCTGATCGTGGCCGCAGTAGCCATTTCGGCCCTCTGTTCCGGCCTGGAGATAGCTTTTGTAAGCAGCAACAAGCTGTACGTGGAGTTGGAACGGAAGGGGGGTGCCATCTGGGCCCGCATCGTTTCCAACCTGCTCAGGCGTCCCGCACGCCTCATCGGTGCACTTCTGGTGGGCAACAACGTCGCCCTGGTGGTCTATGGTGTGCTGATGGCACGCCTGCTGGCACCCTGGCTAGTAGGCTTCGGCCTGGGCGAGGTGTTCGTACTGGTATCCCAGACGATCATCAGCACCCTTGTCATTCTCGTCCTGGCAGAGTTCCTGCCCAAGGCGCTCTTCCGGGTGGATCCCAATGGCGCCCTCAGCCTGTTCGCCATCCCGCTCCAGTTGCTGTATGTGGTGCTCTGGTTGCCGATGATGGTGATGACAGGGCTCGGAGAGATCCTGCTGCGTGCCATGGGGGTCCATGTGAAGCCCGGTGAATTGGTCTTTGGGCGTGTGGACCTGGATGCCTTCCTGAAGGAGGTGAGTACCAACCAGACCCAGGAAGGTTGGATGGATGCGGAGGTGGAGTATTTCCGGAATACGCTGGCACTGAGCGATACGAAGGTGCGCGATCGCATGGTGCCCCGGGCAGAGATCGAAGCCATCCAGGTGGACGCTTCCATCGGTGAATTGCACCGCCGCTTCGTGGATTCCGGTATGAGCAAGCTGCTGGTATACAAGGAGAGCATAGACAACATCATCGGCTATGTGCATGGCTACGAGCTCTTCCGTAAACCACTGAGCATCCGTGCCGTGATGCGCCCGGTGATATTCATACCCGGGACCATGCCCGTGGATGAACTCCTGGGGATGTTCACCAAGCAGCGGGGTCACGTGGCCGTGGTGGTGGATGAATTCGGCGGCACCGCTGGTATGCTCACGATCGAAGATGTGGTGGAGAGCATCGTGGGGGAGATCGAGGACGAACACGACACGCCGGAGAACACGGAGGAGCGTTTGGGCCCCAATGAATTCCGGCTGAGTGCACGGAGTGAGGTGCGACATCTGCGTGAGGAACACCGCCTGGCCATTCCAGAAAGCGAGGAGTACGACACGTTGGCCGGGTTCATCCTTTTCGCCACCGGTGGTCTTCCGGAGGAGGGCCAGGTGGTGGAGGAGCCCCCGTTCCGCTTCACCATCACCCGGGTGGAACACAGCCGGATCGACGAGGTACTGCTGGTGGTGACCGAGCCCGACCGTGGCTACTTGTAGGCACATGGCCAGCCCGGCAATCGGGTCGGTGCTTTCAGGGCCATTTCGATGGGTCATACGGAACGGTTCCCATGGGCCGCCTCTCCAGAGTGAAAAGAGGATACGTCCAGTGGAGCGGGAAGGCCCTGTCCCACCCCGCTGCCGTAAGGAGTGGGATCCTATATTTGCACCCCTTATCTCCAAGCCATGGCAGTGATCGGCAAGATCCGCGAACGCAGCGGATTGCTTTTGGTTATCATCGGTGGCGCCCTCGCAGCGTTCATCCTTACCGACCTCTTTTCCGGAAGGGGTGGACAACAAGACCAGGTGCTCGGCGAGGTGGGTGGACAGGAGATCAGCCTCCGCCGTTATGAGCAACGGGTAGGCGAGGAACTGGACAGTTACCGCGCTGATTTCGGTCAGCAGATCACCCCCGAGGTCCAGGAACAGGTCCGGACCAGTGTCTGGAATGAGATGGTGAAGTCCCAGGTGCTGCTCGAACGTGTCCAGGACGCCGGCTTCGCCCTGACAAAGCCTGAATATGATGACATCCGCTGGGGGAACAACATCCTGCCCGAATTCCGCAACCAGCCCAATTTCCAAGGACCCGACGGGAGGCCCAGCCCAGAGGCCCTTCAGCAGTATTTCAGTTCCGTTCAACTGAACGCACCGGTATACCACGCCATCCAGAAGCGGCGGATCACGGAGAACCGCCTCTACGCCAAGTACAACAACCTGGCGAAGAAGAGCGTCTTCGTGAATCGTACGCAGGCGGAGGATGAGTTCCATGGGAAGAACAGCCGTGTCTCATTCGACATGGTGGCGCAGCGCTACGATAGCCAGCCCGACAGCCTGTATCCGGTGAGCGACCGCGATCTCCGGCGCTACTATGACCAGCACCGCAACGATCCCAAGTATCGGCAGAAACCGGCCCGCCGTTTCGAATATGTGCGATTCCCGGTCAAAGCCACGGAGGAGGACCGCCTGCAGGCCCGCCGGGAACTGGAAGCCATCAAGGCGGAATTCGCCGCTGCGGAGAACGACTCCCTCTTCGTGATCACCAACAACGAGTCGCGTGCCTATGAGCTGACACCTTACACGGAGGGTACCGCCGACCAGGTCACGGACGAGCTGATCATGAACGCCCAGGTGGGTGATGTGGTGGGGCCCTATGCTGCGGAGGAGTCCTGGAAGATGGTGAAGGTGAAGTCCTTGAACGCCGTGCCCGAAGCGCGCGTGCGCCACATCCTCCTGAGCACACAGCAGGGCAAGGGGGAGGACGAGCAGAAGAAACGCGCTGACAGCCTGCTCACGGTGGTGAAGCGCGATCGCAGCAAGTTCGAGGCGATGGTGACAAAGTTCAGCGACGACCCCGGCAGCGTGAGCAACGGCGGGGTTTATGAGTGGTTCGACAAGTTCCGCATGGTGCCCGAGTTCACCGAGGCCAGCTTCGACCGCAAGGTGGGGGACATCACCATCGCGAAGACCAACTTTGGCTTCCATATCGTGGAGGTGCTCGGCCAGCGCGATCGCATGGAACGCATGGTGGTGAGCATCGACCGCACCATGCGACCCACACCAGCCACCTTCAAGGAGGTATACAAACAGGCCAACGAATTCTCCCTGCGCAACAAGAGTGTCGCCGACTTCCGTCAGGCCGCCGAACAGGAGGGTCTGGAAGTGGTGACCGTGGATGAATTGCGCCCGGACATGCGTTTCGTGATGGGACTACAACAGCCCAATACCACGATCAGTTGGGTGAACCGTGCCAAGGTGGGCGCGATAAGCGAGCCACTCGACGCCGGCGACGACCATGTGGTGGCCGTGCTGACGGGGATCCGCGAGGAGGGTGCTCCCAGCCTGGACGATGTGCGTGACCAATTCACCACCGAGGTGATCAAGGAAAAGAAGGCCGAGGACCTGGTGAAGCGCATGAAAGGCAACACCGACCTCAATGCCCTCGCTTCCGAATTGGGCACCACGGTTCAGCCGGTGAATGACATGTTGCTCAGCGCCTTCAGCATTCCCGGTGGCTTCACGGAGTACGAAGTGGTGGGCTGGATCTTCGCCATGGAGACCGGTCAGACAAGTGTACCTCTGAAAGGCGAGACGGGTGTGTATGTGGTGAAGATCAACAATACTTCCGCCGCGCCCCAGCCGGAGGATGTCACCACGGAGCGCACCGGCCAGCAGAGCCGTGTGCGTGGACGTGTGGAGTCGGCGCTATACAATGCATTGCGCGAGGCCACTGGCGTGAAGGACAACCGCAGCCGCTTCTACTGAGACCGGCCCTTATCGTAGCTGGCTCAGCCGCTCGGCGTCCAGCCGCAGCAGGATCGCCAGCAGGATGGTGAAAGCGATCATGCTGCTGCCGCCGTAGCTGAAGAAGGGCAGTGGGATGCCGATCACCGGGGCAAGGCCGATGGCCATGCCTACGTTGATCATCAGGTGCAGGAAGAAGATGCTGGCCACGCAATAGGCGTAGATCCGCGTGAACTTCGATCGCTGCCGGTCGCTGATCCAGATGATGCGCAGGATGAGCGCGGTGAGCAGCAGCACCACGAAGCTCGTACCCAGGAATCCCCATTCCTCGCCCACGGTGCAGATGATGAAGTCGGTGCTCTGCATGGGCACATACTTGTATTTGGTGAGTGTGCCCTGCAACCAGCCCTTGCCCGTGAATCCACCGGAACCGATGGCCGTCTGGCTCTGCTTCACGTTGTAGCCCAGGTTCTGCGGGTCCTCCAGCTGGCCCAGGGTCACCAGGATGCGGTCGCGCTGGTGCTGGGCCAATACCTTGTCGAAGGCATAGTCCACACTGCCGATGAAGACCGCCGAACAGAGCACACCCACAGCGATGTAGGTGTAAAGCGGCCGGCGTGAACGCTTCACCACGAAGTTGTGCACCACCCACCAGGCCAGCGCTGCCGCCAGCACGATCAGGCCCATCAGCAGCCAGGGCCCTGGAAGTTCGGCCTCGGTGAAGGGCAATCCGAAGGAGCTTTCGCGCAGGATCAGCGACAGCACCGCCAGGATGCCGGCGAGGATGGCCAGCAGCAGCACGTTGCCGGAAAGGCCCTCGCGGTAAAGTACCAAGATGAAGGCGCCAGAAACAAGGGCGGTCCCGGTGTCGGGCTGCAACATGATGAGTGCGACCGGTGCAAGGATCAGTGCGCCGCTCACCAGGCGCGAACGCATGTCGGCCAGAGCCTTCAGGCCGCTGAGGTAGCGACTCAGCGCCAGTGCTGTGGCGAACTTGGCGAACTCGGCCGGCTGGATGCCGAAGCCCCCGATGGCGAACCACGCCCTGGCGCCTTTTACTTCCTTGCCGAACAGCAACACCGCCACAAGAAGCACCAGTACGAAGATGTACACCCCAAAGGCCCAGTCGCGCAGGAACTGCCCGCGGATCATCAGTATACCCGCCCCCAGCACCAGGCTGACGCCGATCCACACGGCCTGCTTTCCGTATTCCCGGCCTGTATCGAACATGCTGGGATGATCCGGGTCGTAAGCGGCGCTGTAGATATTGGCCCAACCCATGAAGACGAGCAGCAGGTAAAGCAGCAGGATGGGCCTGTCCAGGTTCAGTGCCACATTCTCGCGCGCGCTCATCGCTTTCGGGGTTTCTTCACGGGCCTTACGTAGTTCGCTTCGTCCGCGATAAGATCCGCCTTGAGCATGCGTTCCATCATTTCGGGACGCTGGATGGTATCGGTGAGGAATCGCTCGATCAGCAGGCTTGCGATGGGTGCGGCCCAGGTGCCCCCGAAACCGGAGTTCTCCACGTACACGGCGATGGCGATCCGCGGATCCTCCAGCGGTGCGAATGCGATGAATACCGCGTGGTCCTTGCCATGGGGGTTCTCTGCGGTGCCGGTCTTGCCACCCATGTTGATACCTGCTATGCGTGCCTGCCGCGCCGTGCCACCGGGTTCATGGACCACCCGTCGCATGCCTTCATGGATCAGATCGTACCAGGCGGGGTCCACACCCGTGTGGTGTTTCTCCAGATAGCGCGCTTGTGTACTGTCCGGATGGCCCACAGCGCGCACCACATGTGGGTCGATGTACCAGCCCTTGTTGGCGAAAATGGCTGCGAGGTTCGCCATCTGCAATGGGGCGACCAGTACCTCGCCCTGGCCGATGCTCACGGAGTAAATGGTGCTGAAGGCCCAGCGCTCCTTGCCGTACATGCGATCGTAGTAGTCCGGACCGGGAATGTTGCCGCCTTTCACCGATGGCAGGTCGATATCGGGCCGGTGGCCCAGGTCGAAGCGATGCATGTATTTCTCCCAGATGGCAAGGCCCAGCGCCGCATCTCGAAATCGGCTCTTGCTATCCAGGTCCCGTTCCACCAGTCTGCGGAACACCATGTAGAAGTAGGGGTTGCATGAGTACTGGATGGACTTCTCTACATCTGTTGCCGTAGGGTGGTTGTGGCAGCCCACCAGGGAGCGGTCGCAGGGAAAGCCTGTTCCTGGCCGGATCACGCCTTCTTCCAGCGCGGCCAGCGATTGCACGATCTTGAAGATCGAGCCTGGCGGATATTGCGCTTGCAGGGCCCTGTCGAACAGGGGCTTGATGGGGTCGCGTTGCAGTACACCGTAGTTCGTGTTGCGCACCCGGCCCACCAGAAGTTCGGGGTCGTAGGCCGGACTGCTCACCATGCACAGCACTTCGCCGGTCTTCGGGTCCAGTGCCACGATGCTCCCCTTCTTGCCGGCCATCAATCGTTCGCCCAATAGCTGCAGGTCCAGGTCGAGGCCCGTGTAGAGGTCCTTGCCTGCCAGTGCGAGAGTGTCGTACATACCGCCCTTGAAGGGTCCTTTCTCATTGTTGTGTACATCCACGAGCACATATTTCACCCCGCGGCGACCCCGCATGGTCTCTTCGTAATACTGTTCCAACCCGCCCACACCGATCACGTCACCAGGCTTGTAATAGGGGTCGGCCTCCACCTTGGCGGGGCTTACTTCACTGAGGTAACCCAGCAGATGCGGCGCGCTGCGCGGCGGATAGGTGCGTAGCGTGCGGCTTTGTCCATAGAAGCCGGGGTATTTGTGCAGGTGGACACTGATGGCGGCGAATTGCTCGGCCGGGATCTGTTTCTCCAGTACGCTGGGTTTGTACCGTGAATAGCTGGTGGCCTCCTCCAAACGCTTGTGGACCTCAGCGGCGTCCACGCCGATCAGCGCACAGAATGCCAGCGTATCAAAAGCCTTCACTTCCCGTGGCACCACCATCAGGTCGTATACGGGGGTGTTGGCCACCAGCAGCCGTTCGGAGCGGTCGTAGATCAAGCCCCGCGATGGGTACACGGTGACCTTGCGTTCGGCCATGTTGGCGGCCTCGGCCTTCCAGCGGCTGTCCACCACCTGGATCCAGAACAGGCGGAGGATGAAGACCAGGGCGATGAAGAGCACCCCGGCGATGAGCACGTATTTGCGCGATTCGAAGTTCATGCCCGTGAGCGATCCGACCGCGCTGTGAGGAACTGCGCCAGCAGACAGAGCAGCAGGGTGAAGGCGGCGCTCAACAACGTGCGTGCGATCGTCTCACCGATGCGCTCCCAGCGTAACAGTTCAACGTTGAACAGCCATAGATGGTGCAACAGGATCAGCGCACCGGCATAGGTGATCCACCAGGTGAGGCCCATGCGCGGCAGGGTGGGCCGCATGCCATATTCGTATCCTTCGCGCGGTGCGATCAGGCCCAACAACTGGATGCGGGCGAATGACATCACGGTACAGGCGCTCATGTGCATGCCCGGCGTACTGCTGAACAGGTCCATCACCAGGCCGGTAGCGGCGCCGGTGAGCAGCAGCGCCCAGGCGGGTATTTCGAACGGCAGCATCAGCAGGAAGAGTATGTACAGATAGGGCACGACATAGCCATTGGCCACGTCCAGATGGTCCAGTACCAGGACCTGCGCCAGCACAAGCACCATGAACCTCGCGATATGGACCGGGACCGTGTTCATGGCGAACGATGGGCATTTTGCAGGCTGTCGCGTTCCATCCGCATCAGGTCCTTCACCACATATACGTGGCCGCTTCGCGTCATGTCCTCGGTCAGGCGGATGGTGATGTCATGATAGTTGCTGCCGGGCTCGGCTTCCAGGTGTACCACCACACCCACGGGAACACCCGCCGGGAAGATGCCGTCCCCCCCGCGGGTCTCGACGGTATCACCCACGGCCAACCGCGCATGCTTGGCGATGTCGATCACGGAAGCGGTCCGTGGGTCACTGGTGTCCCAGTAGAGCAGTCCGAAGTGCCGGGTGCGACGCAGCCGCACACTCGTCTTGATGTCGGGACTGAGCACGCTGATGACGGAAGCGAAGTGTGGGCTCACCTCGCGTACCACACCCACGATGCCATCCGGACCGATCACACCCATGTCACCATGCAATCCCGCGGTGGCGCCCTTGTCCAGGGTGAGGAAGTTGCGCTGCTTGTGCCAGGTGCTGTTCACCACGCGTGCCGTGAGGTATTCATATCGCTGGCTGTGGATGCTGTCGGCGATGGTCACGAACATCTCGGCCACAGGCGCATAAGCATCCGGGTGGCGGTTGCGCCAGCTGGCATTTTCCTCGGCAAGGGAACGGTTCACCTCCTTCAGGTTGGTGTATTCGGTCACGGCGGACCACCAGCCATAAATGGTACCGATCAGGGCATTGCTGCTGCTGATGGCCTGCCCGCGATGATAGGCGTTGCCGCTGTGCAGCAGGGTCATGGAGACCAGCATGAGGGCCAGGAACAGCAGTGTGTTCCGCGCGCCATACAGGAATCGGAATAGGTCGCGCATGGGTCCGGTCCTATCACCATTTGGGGGATGCGGGGTGGGGGCGCGCGATCATGCGCCCTACTCCCGCATCAGGAACTGGAAGCGGTCGATGTTCTTCAATGCGATGCCCGTTCCGCGCGCGACGGCACGCAGTGGGTCCTCACTCACATGTACGGGGAGCTTGGTCTTGATGCTGATGCGTTTGTCCAGTCCGCGCAGCAGCGCACCACCCCCAGCCAGGTAGATGCCCGTTTTGTAGATGTCCGCGCTGAGTTCCGGCGGGGTGGCCTCCAGGGCGCTGAGGATGGCCTCCTCGATCTTGCTGATGCTCTTGTCCAAGGCCTGGGCGATCTCCGTGTAGGTCACGGTGATCTCCTTGGGGATGCCTGTCATCAAGTCGCGGCCGCGCACGGCGTAGTCCGGCGGTGGATTGTCCAGCTCGGTCAGTGCCGCGCCCACCTCGATCTTGATCTGTTCCGCAGTGCGCTCACCCACCAGGATATTGTGCTGGCGGCGCATGTATTCCTCGATATCGCTGGTGAACTCGTCCCCAGCCACACGGATGTTCTTGTCGCACACGATGCCGCCCAGGGCGATCACGGCGATCTCGCTCGTACCGCCACCGATGTCGATGATCATGTTGCCCATGGGCTCCTCCACATCGATGCCGATACCAATGGCGGCGGCCATCGGTTCATGGATCAGGTACACCTCCTTGGCACCGGCGTGCTCGCTGCTGTCCTTCACGGCGCGCTTCTCCACTTCGGTGATCCCGCTGGGTATGCAGATCACCATCCGCAGATTGGGGGTGAACAACCGCCTGCCCGGATTGATCATGCGGATCATGCCTTTGATCATATCCTCGGCCGCCTTGAAGTCGGCGATCACACCATCCCGCAACGGGCGGATGGTCTTGATGTTCTCGTGGGTCTTGCCATGCATCTGTTGTGCCTGGCGGCCTACGGCGATCACCTTGCCGGTGGTGCGGTCCACGGCCACGATGCTGGGCTCATCGACGACCACCTTGTCATTGTGGATGATCAGCGTGTTGGCCGTACCTAGGTCGATCGCGATCTCCTGGGTGAAAAAGTTGAACCAGCTCATGGCCCTGTGCGGGGATCAGTGTTTGAAGTGGCGTGTACCGGTGATGCACATGGCCATGCCATGCACGTCGCAGTAGTCGATGCTGTCCTTGTCTCGTATGCTGCCGCCTGGATGGACCACGGCGTTGATGCCGGCCTTGTGGGCGATCTCCACGCAGTCCGGGAAGGGGAAGAAGGCGTCACTTGCCATTACGGCACCGCTCAGGTCGAAATTGTTCCTCCCTGCCTTGGCGATGGCTTGCTCCAATGCATCCACGCGGCTGGTCTGGCCGGTCCCGCTGGCGATCAATTGACCTCCTCTGGCCAGCACGATGGCGTTGCTCTTGGTGTGCTTCACGAGGATGGTGGCGAAGACCATGTCGGCCACTTCCGTTTTTGTGGGGGGCTTTATCGTTGCGGTCCTCAGGGAAGCCGCGTCAGGCACGATCACGTTGGGCGCCTGGTGAAGCAGACCGCCCAAGGCCGATCGCCAATGTCTGGCCGACCCTTTCCTGCTCTTTCGGCGAAGTATGATGCGGTTCTTCTTCCGGATCAACACCTCCAGCGCATCGGCATCGTAGTCCGGTGCGGCGATGATCTCGAAGAAGATCGTGTCGATCGCTTCGGCCGTGGCCCGGTCGATGCGCGCGGTGGTCACCAGCACGCCACCGAAGGCGCTCACAGGATCTCCGGCCAATGCTGCGTCCCAGGCTTCCTTCACCGTGGTGCGCACGGCGGCGCCGCATGCGTTGTTGTGCTTCAGGATCGCGAAGGCGAAGTCACCGATGCTTGAGAGATCATCGATCAGCTCCAGCCCGGCATCCAGGTCCAACAGGTTGTTGTAGCTCAACTCCTTGCCGCTGAGTTTCTCGAACAGCCCCTCCAGATCACCGATGAAACCGGCTTCCTGATGCGGGTTCTCGCCGTACCGCAGCGGGTGCGTGGGCTGGCCAGAAAGGGGGGGAGAAGGTTTGTCACTTCCGCCGAACCAGGTGTGGATCGCGGTGTCGTATCGTGCGCTGGCCCCAAAGGCCGCAGCTGCGAATTCCTTTCGTTGGATCAATGTGGAAGTGCCCTGCTGTCCTTGCAGGATCCGCAGAAGATCGCCGTACTGCTGCATGCCGGACACGATCAGGACATCCTGATGGTTCTTCGCCCCGGCCCGGATCAGGCTGATGCCGCCGATGTCGATCTTCTCGATGATGTCCGCGGCACTGCCCCCACCGGCCACCGTTGCCTCAAAGGGGTACAGGTCCACGATCACCAGGTCGATGGTGGGAATGTCGTACTCCTCCAGCTGGGCCACATCGCTGGCCAGGTCGCGCCGGCCGAGGATGCCCCCGAAGACCTTCGGATGCAGGGTCTTCACCCTGCCACCCAGGATGCTTGGATAGGTGGTGAGGTCTTCCACCGGGATCACGGCCACCCCCAGGCCTTCGATGAAGGTTTGGGTTCCGCCGGTGGAATAGATCCGGACCCCGAGCCGGTCGAGTTCACGAACGATGGGCTCCAGCCCGTCCTTGTGGAATACGGAAAGAAGCGCGCTATGAATGCGTTTGTGCCCGTCCAATGTGGTCTCCGTGCGTGGTAAGCCTGCGTTCCCGGCGCAAGTTTACGGCGCGGACATACCGATCCCGGCGCGCCAAGGGCACCGTTATGCGAAGGTTACCAACAACGCACGGGAGGGTTGCGGCATTCAGAATCTGAAGCCGATACCCAGATGCACGTTCACCAGGCGTGTGGGGGAACTGATGGTCTCGTAGTCCACATCTCCTGCGGCGGAGATGCTGATCGAACGCGGGTCCACATAGGTGACCTTGCCCCCGTTGAGTCGTTCCACCCGACCCTCCACATAAAAGGCCCGGGACGGCGCGACCTGCAGACCGACCGCCCAGCCCGCACTGCCGGTGAAGGCGCTGGCGTTGCGTTCCTTCAGCAGGGGTTCGCTGGTGCCATCCACCTTGATCTGCGTGCGGGTGGTGAAGTGGCGCAACCCCGCCATGCCTTCGATGTAAGGACTCACCTTGCCATTGATGGGCTTGAAGCGCAGTGTACCATGGTATCCATACACATTGCTGCGCACCGAAAGGTTTCCCGTGGTATTGGGATCGAAGTTCTCCTGGTCGATGTCCACCAGCCTGCTTTCACCACCCATGCTGCCCCATGCGAAGTCGAAGCCCCAATCAAAGGGAAGGATGCGCATGGGCACGCCCAGGTTGGCGCTCACGCCAACGATCTCACGGCCCCAGGTATCGGCGAAAGCACCCACGGGTATACCGATCTCCAGCCCACCACCAAGTGTCGCGGGCCGGCCGCGGAAGTTCTGCCGCCAGTCGTCCTGCCGTTGCTGGGCTTCGGCCGCAGTGGCAAGGGTGATCAGGCTGAGGAGGAATAATGTGCGCATGGCAATTCGTTCCACGCCGGCAAGTCAAACCGCATGCCGGAGCCGCGAATGTATGCGGAAGGCCTGTGGCCGGGCGCCAGCGGCGGATAAGCCGTCGACGGGAACGGGCGGCCATGGCCGTTCTTTGGTACCCGATGGAAGCCGGACCCTGGTGGATCGAGTTGGGCTTGTGGGGCCTGTTCCTGGCTTCCTTCCTTTCCGCGACGGTGGTGCCCTTCAGTTCGGAGGCTGTTCTGGCAGCCATGACCCTGGGGCCCTGGGACAAACTGACCTTGTGGGCCGTGGCCAGCACCGGTAATACCCTGGGTGGCATGAGCTCATACGGGCTGGGTCGCCTGGGTGATCTGGGCCGGATCGCGCGCTGGTTGCGCACCGATCCTGCCAAGGCGCTGCGCTGGCAGGCGCGTATGGCACGCTATGGCGCTTGGGCCGCGCTCCTCACATGGTTGCCCGTGGTGGGCGACCCCATCGCCATCGCCCTCGGCCTGGGTCGCGCCTCCATCTGGCCGGTGGCCCTGCTTATGTTCGTGGGAAAGGCGGCGCGGTATGCGGTGGTGCTGGCGTTGATGCGCTGAGGCCGCGTTCTTCGAGTTTTTTCTGTCTTGCGTGTGGGCCGCATCCTGGAGGGATCGCCCACTCAGTTACATTCATTGTGTAATATTCCATGACCATGGTGAACAGAGCGCTGCTTCCAGTCGTGTTCGTTCTTGGCACCTCGAGCCTCCACGCCCAGCCAGAATGCGTGCCGTCGTCCGGGTTGCAGCCGTGGGATAGCTGGCAAACCGTGCCGGGGAGTTATGACGCGGATGGCTGGACGATCTTCACGGTCACGGTCAGCCTCGGTGTCGCATACACCTTCAAGACCGGCTGCGGTGACGGCGCGACTGCGGACCACGACACGTTCATCGAGGTCCTGACACCCGCGTGTACAGTGGTCCAGGGGAATGACGACGCATGCGAGGAAGGACGTTCCCGGGTCAACTTCAACTCATCCTTTGCGGATGGGACCTTATTATGGGTACGCGTGCGTGGCGCACAGGGGCAGGGTGGCGGCTTCACCATGGCATACCGGTCCATATGGGGTGAGCCTGGACCTTGCAATGAATGTCCTTCCTACGATGCCACACTTTTGCCATCAAGCCAGTGGCAGACCATCAGCGGCGCTTACGGTACGTCGGGCTGCAAGGTGTACCGGATCGTCACCACGGCTGGAATGGAGTATGACTTCAAAACAGGATGCGGTGATGGGGCGACGGCCGACCATGATACGTATGTCGAGGTATACAGTAGTGTATGCGGGAGTCTCACCGCGGATGACAATAGCTGTGAGTTCGGCAGGTCGTCCGTCTCATGGACCTCCGCTGGCAGTGGAGCCATCCACGTGAAGGTTTCAGCGGTGGATGGCGGCGGCGGCTCATTCACCATGGCATACCGGCGTAACGGTGGTAATGGCAGTATCTGCGGTGCATGCACGGACCATGACTTCACCATAAGTCCTGGTACCAGTTGGAGTACGCATGGTTCGAGCTACTTAGAGGACGGATGCCAGTACTATCGTTTCACCGCTGTGGTCGGCTACGAATACACATTCAAGACAGGCTGTGGCGACGGTGCTGGATCCGATCATTCCACACGGTTGGAATTGTTCGATGACTCCTGTGATCTGTTGGCCGAGGATGCCGGAAGTTGTGGCGATGGACTTTCCGTATTGCAGTTCCTTCCAGCCACGCCAGGGCCCTTCTACTTGCGGGTCTCCGGGGTCGACGGAGAGAATGGCTTTTACACGATGGCCCACAGTAGGGCGCCGGAATCCGGCGTATGTCCGACCTGCCCGGACCATAATGCCGAGATCACCCCTGCCCTGGACTGGCAGCACGCATCAGGAAGCTACCTGGTCAACGGGTGTTGGATGTACAAGGTGAATGTTGAGGCTGGACATACCTATGTGTTCCAAACTGCTTTTGGCGATGGTGCCAACGCGGACCATGAGATCAAGCTGACGTTGATGGACGATGGTTGTGTCCCGGTCTTTACGCAATGGCTCGATCCTTTTTTCTGGTGGTTCAGTCAACCTCGCTTGTACCATCTGGCGGACTCAACTGGCGTGGTCTACTTGAAGGTGAATGGTGTAGCTTCTTGGTTCGGTTCACACACGCTTGCATATCGCGATCTTGGCGCATCGGTGGATGACTGTGCGGATGTCGTCCCCATCAAGTTGGGTTCTTCGGCCGTCCAACTGACCGGAACCTTGGCGGATGCCACGAGTGATGAGGAACTACCGCCCGAGTCCCCATTGCATGGCCTTCCGGTGAAGTGGTATGCGTTCGATATCGACTGGGAATGTCAAACGCTAGTGGTGTCGTATTGTGATCAATACCCCGCTTGGACCAACACATTGAACTTCCTTACCACCGATTGTATTGACGACCTGAGCTACTCTGTGATGACATGGGATCACTACTGTCATGAAATTCCCAGTCATATCTATCACTTGTTGGAGCCAGGCATCTATGATCTTCCAATTCTATATGACCCCGACAATTCGGTGGATGGCCAGTATGTGGTCTGGGTCATGTGCTTTCCTTATGTATTCCCTGGAATGGAAGAATTGCAGCGCAACAGGCTGGTATTACACCCCAACCCTGGTCACGATGGATTCTGGTTGGACGACATCACCGGCCATGCCTCTCTTTCCGATCTGATCATCTATGACATGCTGGGTCGACAGGTGATGCGGGCCCCACTTACATCCCTCAAGACTTGGATCGATACAAGCAATCTGCCCAGTGGTGTCTACATGGTGCATGTGCATGACGGGCCTGCTGCCTCATCCCTGAAGTGGGTGAAGGAATAAGCGGGGTCAAGCCAGATACGCTCAGCAGTACCTACGCTCAATCCACATACCGCCACTCCCGCTTTTCCTTGCTGTAGAACAGGCGGCCATCGGGCCATTCGATCAGGTCCTTGTCCTGGAGGAAGGCGTCCACGTTCCCGGTGGCGACCATCTCCTCGAAGAGCACCAGCCCGCGGTCGAGCAACTCTGCTTCGGTAAGGATGCGCGTGTTGAAGATCTCCTCGAAGTCCAGCATCGCCAGCTTGTCGTTGGTGCGGAAACGGCCGCCCACGCCGCGTTTGTCCCCTTCCACACTGCGTGAAGGGCGGATCAGGTAGAACCAATGTGTACTGTCGGCGGACATATGATGATACACATGGTCGAAGGACCCTGCATGTTTCACGTAGTAGGCCCTGAACTCCGGGTCTGTTCGGTCCCGGTTGATCGCCGTGGTGGGCCGCTTGTAGATGAAGGTGACCATGTTGGCCAGGAGGGTGTCCTTCTGGTCGCCCGGGAAATGACGTTCCACTGCATGGCGCTTTCTGGCGTCAGCAACGATGTCTGTCCGCGTGGGCGTGGTTCGGATGGCTTCCGGCTGGCTGGTGTTCGCGGAACGTTCCTCGGTCGCTTCACACGCGGTGAGAGCAAGTGCCAATAGGATGGATGCTTGGAGTTTCATGGGTCAGAAAGTGAAGAAGCCAAGGGGGGCAGGCCCCCCTTGGCTTCCAAATTACGTTCACGTGCTTAGTACGATGTCAGCAGGCAGTTCCAATCCACCCAACCCTGGGTCCAGTCCGTGGTGCCGAAGGCGCCGCGGAAAGGCACTTGCTGGAAGAATCCGGGCAGGCCGTTGAAGTCGGCACCGCTCAGCAGTACGGAGCCGCCGTTGGGCAGCACATTGGGCGTACCCAGATCGAAGATCGATCCGTTGATGCCGGCATCCTGCCACTTGTCCATCACCTGGTTGCCCCAACCAGCGGTGTTGAACCAGGCGGTGATGTCAAAGCCATCCACATCGGTCTTCAGGGGGTTGCCGCGCGGGTTGTTCGGGTGCTGGTTGCCATTGGCGGGTGCATCGGTGAAGATGGTGCCTGCGCTGCCCCAACCGTTGCCACCCCAGTGTTCCACACCGGCGAGGATCGTGTTGCGCACGCGCAGTTCATTGGCCTGGGCGGCGGCCACACTGCCTGAGCCATTCAGGTAAAGGCCGTCAGGATAACCGGTCATGAAGGTGTTGTGGATCTTGATGCGGCTGTTGCGGCGCAGCTGGGCGCAGTGCTGGAACTGCAGACTGATCGGGGTCTCACGGGTCTTCTTGGGCCCGATGATCGTCACGTTGCTGAAGGTGGCGCTGGTGTAGGGCTCGTTGCTGCTGCCCTGGCCGTCGTTGTCCACTTCCCAGCCATTGGACCCGCTCTGGTCCGCGCTGCTGGCATTACGGATACCCAGTGCGAACTGAACGTTACCCGAGTATCCCAGGTCCACATCCAGGTCATCATCCAGACCACGGTATGCCACCAGATAGCGGCCATCCACATTGCCACCGAACCATTCGAAGGCATCGTCAAGGCCATAGGCGCAGAGTACATATTCGATCGAGGTGCCTTTCCCCACACTGCCCATGGTCAGGGAGTTCACCTCCTCGTTGGGGTTGATGGGGATGCCGGCGAAGTTGATCTGTACGTACTTGAGGGTACCGCTGTTGTCATTGTCGTCGGTACCGCCGTGGAAAGCGCCATAGCCGCCTTCCAATTCGGCTTCGCCGCCTGCCACGTTGTTACGGGCACGGCCACAGATCACCAAACCACCCCAATCGCCGGGCTGCCGCAGACCGGGCGCCTTCTCACTGGTCATGACGATGGGGTTATTGGCCTGTCCAACGGCGTTGATCTTGCCACCACGCTGGACCACCAATGTGCCTTTGGTCTCGAAGTCACCGAAGATCACGGTGCCGGCTGCGATGTTCAGCACGCCACCATCCTGTACACGTACGAATCCATTCAGGCGGTAGATCTTGTCAGCGGTCCAGTTCACCGTGCCGGTGAGGTTGCCGGTCACTTCCACCACTTGTGCGGATGGAGGCGGAGGAGGGGGTTCGGGTTCGGGGTCGTCGTCGTCTTTCTTACAGGAGGCGAGTACGGCCATCATGGCGATGGTCAACAGCGCGACCTTTGTGTGCAGCTTGCTCATGGGTCCTATGGGTTGATTGTGCATTGGGTTTTGCGCCACAAAGGACCCGTTGTGGTGCTACCTTGATATTATCGTGGAGTGATGAATACGGCATGAAATGGTTAGAGGCGTGTTAAGTGGGGATATGATGGCTTAACAGTGGTGAACGGCTTTTCCCGGTGGATCGGTGGGGAACACGAAGCCCCGGCATCCAAGGTTCTCCAGGGATACCGGGGCCGTGGACCGGCTGGGGGGCCGGATCAGGGGGTCTTGTCCTTGTCGCCGCGATCGATCCGGAAACCGAGCCCCATCATGTAGGTGCGACCCGGCCGGTAGCTCTGGATGATCTGGTCGTTCACACGGTCGAACACACCGTCGTCATTCGCATCCTGCAGCAACACGAACGATTGGTTGAAGACATCACCCACACCGAGCCTCATGTCGAAGCGCTTGGTGAGTCGGATGTTCGCTGTAAGGTCGAGCATGTTGCGGGGCATCTCGTAGATGTCCGGGTAGGCATCGAAGCCGATGATGAAGATCCGCGGACCGATCACATTGAACAGGGCGCTGAATTGCAATCCCCGATCCGTGTCTTGATAATAAAGGCCGGCGTTCACGATGTAAGGTGACTGACCCTGCAGGGGTCGCTCGTTGCTCTGCCCCAGACCCTCCAGGCCCAGGTTCACCTCGCTGTCGATCAGTGATGCATTGAACACCACGCTCAGGCGTTGTATGAACCGGTGGGCGTTCCAGTTCATCAATGATTTGCGCATCTCCACCTCGATGCCCGTGCTGCGTGCGAAGCGTGCGTTCCCGAAGGTGAAGGTCTTGATGCCACCCGATCCGCCGCCCGGCACGAAGAGCGTCTCGATCGGATCCGTGAACTCCTTGTGGAACAAAGCCACGGAGATGATCTCGGTGGGGTTGGGATAGAGTTCCCAACGCAGGTCGAAGTTGTCGATGGTGGGCGTGCGCAGACTGTCGCTGCCCTTCTTCACCAGGTTGTAGTTGAAGTCATAGAAGCCGAAGGGCGCCAGTTCGCGGAACTCCGGGCGGTTCACCGTGCGCCCGTATGAAAGGCGGAGGATCTGCTTGTCGGTGATGTAGTAGGCGAAGTTGGCGCTGGGCAGCACATTCAGGATCGGGTTGTCCACGATCACGGGTTCACCGGTGAGCAGGGCGCTCTCCAGGCGTTGCTGGTTGTACTCCACGCGCACACCGGTGTTCAAGACCAGCTTGTCCTTGATCAACGGGAGGTCGGCACCCACATATGCCGCAGTGAGCAGGTTGCTGGCCGTGTAACTGTCGCTGGGGTTGCTCTGTTCGCCGATACGGATGCCCGTTGTCTGGTTGATGTTGTCCGGATGGAAGAGCGAATCGATGGTCGCCTCGATCAGGCCTTCATCGAAGAGAAGGAAGTTGCTGCGCACATAGCCGATGTTGCGTGCGCTGAACGTACGGGCGCGGCGCTCTGCGAAGAAGCCGGTGCGCAGCTTGGGGGCGAAGCGCCGGGTCTGGTCCATCTGATGCTCCAGAGCGATGCTACCCGCCTGGCTGCTCTCCCGCATTTCGCTATAGAAGCGGCCGAGGTAGTTGGGCGAGAGCGGCACGCCCACGAATAGGGTGGTGCTGCCCTCGGTGGTGTCCACATCGCTGCGGTACCTGCGGAAGTCAGGCTGGTCGCGGTAGCTATGGCCATAGCCCCCGGTCCAGGTGAGCTGGGTGCGCTCCTCGTTCCAGTAGTGTTTGCCCGTGAGCTGGCCGCTGTAAATGCCCCGGTATACCTGGTCGAAACTGTGGTTGTTCGGAACGTATTGGAAGTCGTAGTCGATCCCGGTACGGTTCACATACTGGGTCATGTTGAATACCGTGAGCAGGTTCTTGAACTCGATGGTGCTGTTCGGGCTGGTGCGGATCGCGAAGTTGCTCAGGATTCCGGTGCGCACCCGGTGGTTGAACTGTTGGTCGTTATACTCGTACAGCGGGAAGCTCCGGTCATTGACCATGTCATAGGCATTGTAGTCCGCCCGCTGCACATTGAAGATCTCCCGCGCGTTGCTGTAATTGACCGAGGTGATGTTGCCTGCCTCCTTTCCGAACAGGGAGAATTTGGAGGCGTTGGTGATCGAGAGGCTGCGGTCGAGCATGGAGTTCACCTGCTCGGGTATCCAGTTGTTGCGCAGGGAGCGGCCCACGTCGTTGATGCGGCCGTTGTCCAAACTCTGGTCAACACTGCGGACGTCACTGGGGAAGCCTGCCGGCAGATCGTTGTATCCATCATTCAGTCCCAGGCTGTGCAGGAAGCCGCGCGGCGTCTGCTTGAAGTCCTGCATGGAGGAGCCATCACGGAAGGTGGTGGACATGTTGGCGCTGAAGAAGCTCTGGTTGGGGATGCTCTTGGTATACACCTTCACCACTCCGCCGGAGAACTCACCGGGCAGTTCGGCGGCCGGGCTCTTGTAGATCAACATGCGGTCGATCAGACCGGCCGGAATGATGTCGAAGGCGAAGGAGCGCACGTCGGGTTCCATGCTCGGGGCGGAAACATCGTGCAGCTGCACATTGCTGTATCGCTCATTCAAGCCGCGGATCATGATGTAGCTGTTTCCGATCACCGTCACCCCGGGGATCCGCTTCATCACTTCGCCGGCGTCGCTGTCCTGGCTCTTGGAGATCGTTTCGCTGCTGATGGCATTCACCACCTGCATGCTCTTTCGCGTTTCCATAAGGACTGCGCCCTCCGTGTCGGTGCGACGTGTGGCCACCACATCCACGGTCTTCATCTCAATGGCCTGGGTCTTCAGCTCAATGTTCGCCGTCACGTTCTGCCCCGCGGACACCTTGATGGTGCGTTCCACCGGTTCGAATCCCACGAAACTCACCTGCAGCACATGATCGCCCGGGTCGGCCAGGAAGCTGAACCTGCCGTCGAGGTCCGTGGTGGCGCCCGTGGTGGTCCCCTTGATCGCTACGTTGACAAAGGGCATGGGTTGCACCTTGCCGGCCTCGGGCGCCGTGATGGTGCCGCTCACCGTGCCCTTTTGGGCGAAGGAGGCGACAGCAAGAAGACAAAGAGAAAAAGTGGCGAGGATCCGTTGCATGATCGGGGCGTTCGCCTCTATGGCGCTTTCGCGCCGCAAAAGTCCCCAACGCCCGTTACGGCTTCATTCCCTCCGTGTTAATGGTTCATTACCTATGTTACTTGGATCTTATGCTTCCGTTAACCCGGTCTTCAAGGAACCACCACTTTGGGCTGTCGGTGCGGCCCTTGGCCTGGCGCCACATGTCCACCAGGCGGTCCTGGAGCAGCTCGGTGGCTTCGTCGACACTATCCGCCACGAATACGAATCGCAGCTCCTCCTTTCCGATGGTGCCCTCGGCGATCATGCGTTCGATCTGCTGGAGCATTGGCCCCCAGTAGTCCCGGCCATAGAGCAGGATGGGGAAATCCTTCACCTTGCCGGTCTGGATCAGGGTCACGGTCTCGAAGAATTCATCCACCGTGCCTGCCCCACCAGGCATCACCACGAAGGCCACACTGTACTTCAGCAGGAGCACCTTGCGCACGAAGAAACGGTCGAAGGTGAGGCTGACATCCAGGTAGGGGTTGGCAAACTGCTCCAGGGGCAGCACGATGTTGCACCCCACGCTGCGGGCGTTCACATCGCGCGCGCCGCGGTTCGCGGCCTCCATGATGCCGGGCCCACCGCCGGTCATGATGGTGAAGCCGACACGACCCACCCGTCTCGCCAGCTCACGGGCCGCGTCATAGTAGGGATGGTCCTCCTGGAAGCGCGCGCTGCCGAAGAAGGTGACGCAGGGCCCCACGAAGTGCAGATGGCGGAACCCACGCAGGAATTCACGTGCGATCTTCACCACACTCAGGAATTCCTTCCAACGGGATCGCGGGCCCTCCAGGAAACGCAGGTCGATCAGGTGCTTGCCCCGGGGTTGTACCATGGCGCACAAGTTAACGGGTGTGATGATGAAGGCTGGAACGCGTACCGTGTATCGGAGCGAACAGAACATGCGCCGGAATGTTCCACCGGGAAGGCCTGGCCCCGGACCTGCCACCACCTCCCGCGCCCGTACCTTTACCGCTCAATTCCCGCATGGAAACCACCGTTCGCACCAAATCCGTCGAAGAACGGCGCAACGTCGTGATCCTTTTCGCCGGCGACAGCGGCGATGGCATCCAGCTCACCGGAAGCCAGTTCACCGACACGAACGCGCTGTTCGGCAATGACGTCAGCACCTTCCCGAATTTCCCGGCCGAGATCCGCGCACCGCAGGGCACCATGGCCGGTGTCAGTGGGTATCAGCTGCACTTCGGAAGTGTGGAACTCTTCACCCCCGGCGACCAGTGCGACGTGCTCGTGGTGATGAACGCCGCCGCGTTGCGCAGCAATCTGGCCACCCTGAAACCCGGCGGCACCATCATCGCCAACAGCGATGGCTTCGATGCCAAGAACCTGCGGCTGGCGGGCTACATCGACAACCAGGATCCGCTCGCGGATGGAAGCCTGGCGAACTATACGGTCCACGCCATCGACATCACCAAGATGACACGCAACGCCCTGGCGGACACCACGCTGGGCATGAAGGAGAAGGACCGCAGTAAGAACATGTTCGTGCTGGGCTTCATCAACTGGATGTACAGCCGCAGCCTGGCCAATAGCGAAAAGTTCCTCGAAGGCAAGTTCAGCAGGAAACCCGAGTTGCTCGATGCCAACAAGAAGGCGTTGCTGGCGGGCTACAACTACGGCGACACCAGCGAGACCTTCACCACCCGTTTCGAGGTGAAGCCAGCGCCGATGCCGAAGGGTACGTACCGCAGCATCACCGGCAACCAGGGCATCGCGATCGGTCTCATCGCCGCTGCGCAAAAGGCAGGGCTCGAGCTGTTCTATGGCAGCTATCCGATCACACCGGCCAGCGACATCCTGCACGAACTCTCGAAGAACAAGAACTTCGGGGTGAAGACCTTCCAGGCGGAGGATGAGATCGCTGCGATCTGTTCGGCAATCGGGGCGAGCTACGGCGGTGCCCTCGGTGCCACGGCCAGCAGCGGTCCGGGCATCGCATTGAAAGGCGAGGCCATGGGACTGGCATTCATGCTGGAGATCCCGTTGGTGATCGTGAACGTGCAACGCGGCGGACCCAGCACCGGACTGCCCACCAAGACCGAACAAGCCGATCTGTGGCAGGCCATCCACGGGCGCAACGGCGAGGCGCCGATCCCAGTGCTCGCCGCCAGCAGTCCCACGGATTGTTTCGAAATGGCCTATGAAGCGGCGCGCATCGCGATCGAGCACATGACACCGGTGATCCTGCTCAGCGATGGCTACATCGCCAACGGTGCGGAATCGTGGCGCTTCCCCGAGGCGAAAGACCTCAAGCCGATCAACGCACCTTTTGCGAAACCCAGAGCGCAGGGTGACATGGAGAAGTTCATGCCTTATTTGCGCGATGAGAACGGGGTGCGTCCCTGGGCGGTGCCGGGCATGAAGGGCTTGCAGCACCGCATCGGTGGGATCGAGAAGGAGGATGGCACTGGCAACATCAGCTATGATCCGCTGAACCACGAGAAGATGGTGCGCCTCCGAGCCGAAAAGGTGCGCAAGGTGGTGGAGGATGTACCACCACTCGACATCTCGAACGGAGTCGACCGGGGCGATCTGTTGATCCTCGGATGGGGCAGTACCTATGGCGCCATCCGCACAGCCGTGAACGAGATGTGCGCCGAGGGCAATTGCGTGGGTCACCTGCACCTGCGCTACCTCTTCCCCTTCCGCAAGGAGTTGGGCGAGATCCTTTCGCACTACAAGCGGGTGCTGATCCCCGAGATGAACAGCGGTCAGTTGCGCCAACTGATCCGCGCCGAATTCCTGATCGATGCACAAGGCTTGAACAAGATCCAGGGCATGCCCTTCACCTCGGCGGAGATCAAGGCCGCTGCCATTGAATTCTTGAAGCGATGACCACCGCCAACGAAGTTGTGAACGGCAGTGCTGCACCCGCCAAGGTGAGCTATGCGAGCGACCAGGAAGTACGCTGGTGCCCGGGTTGCGGCGACTACTCCATCCTGAAACAGGTGGAGACCATCCTGAAGGAACAAGGCAAGCCGAAGGAGGAGATCGTGTTCATCAGCGGCATCGGCTGTAGCTCGCGGTTCCCTTACTATCTGGACACGTACGGCATGCACAGCATCCATGGCCGTGCACCCGCCATCGTGAGCGGACTGCGCACGGTGCGCCCGGATCTCAGCGTGTGGATGATCACCGGTGATGGCGATTCGCTCAGCATTGGTGGCAACCATTTGATCCACTTGTTGCGCCGCAACGTGGATGTGAACGTGCTGCTCTTCAACAACGAGATCTACGGGCTGACCAAGGGCCAATACTCGCCCACCTCGCCGGAAGGAGCCGTCACACGCAGCACACCCATGGGCAGCGTGGACCATCCCTTCAATCCGCTGGCACTGTGCAAGGGCGCCGATGCCACCTTCATCGCCCGCGCCATGGACCGTGATCCGAAGCAACTCCGCGAAGTGCTCACCAAGGCCGATGCGCACCGCGGCACCAGCCTCATCGAGATCTACCAGAACTGCAATGTCTTCAACGACGGCGCCTTCGAGGTCTTCACGGAGAAAGCGACCAAGCCCTTCCACACGCTCTTCGTGGAACACAACCAGCCACTTGTGTACGCCAACGGCACCAAGGGCATCAAGCTTGATGGCATGACACCCGTGATCGTGGACCTCACACCCGGCGAAGCACTGCCGAATGACCTCTGGATCCACGACCAGCACGATCCCTTCAAGGCCAGCATCCTGGTACGCTTGTTCGATGACCAGGGATCCGAGGGCGCCATGCCGCGACCTTTCGGGGTGTTCTTCATTTCCTCGCGGGCCACTTTGGAAACGAAGTTGAACGCGCAGGTGGCGCTAGCGAAGGAGAAGAAGGGTGTGGGTGATCTGGATGCGCTGCTGCGTGGGGAGCGGACTTGGACGATCGAGTGAGCGAAGCTTTATCTTTGGTAATGAAGCATCCACAATGACCACAGCAGCACTCAAGAAGAAGATCAAGGCCCTTGTTGACAAGGAAACCAATGGTCGTAAGCTCGACAACGTTTTGGCCATGTTCGAAGCGGCTGGTATCAGTGCTGCGGAACGTAAGGCGATCGTTGAGGCTGTGGCAGGATCCGAGGCGGACTACCGCGTAGGGCGTTTTGTGAGCGGTCCCGAAGCCCGAAAGCGTGCGAAGCAAACGTTGAAGCGAAAACGGGCGGCCTAGTTCAGTGCTGATGAAGAGGCCGCTGCGGCTGGATGTGTCCAACACAGCGCTCAAACGCTTGGATGATCTTATCTCCATTTGGCGCACCTACCATTCCGACCAACGTGTTGAAGAACTGGTCGATGAACTTTACGATCAGGCTGAATGGCTATGCACCTATCCCCGTGCCGGGGCGGTGGAAGAGTGGTTGAACAAGGGGCGCTTCCAATACCGTCGTTGGGTGGTCGGTCATGTGAAGGTCATTTACCGCGTAACAAGAACGGCTGTGCGAGTGACCGACTTCTTCGATAGCAGGCGGGACCCGAAGAAGATGAAGGGTTAGTTGGCTGGGTTTGGAGACTATTCTTCAGCTGGAACACCCTCCCCCCAACACGGGAACACCACCGTCATCAACGCACTCCTGAACTCCTCTCGCTTCGCTTTCGCCCGCTCCTTCCCGACTCGCCATCAGAACCACGCACTGTTATCCGAACGCGTATCCAGCAATGTGATCATCAGGATCCTGTCCGGATCGACCCGGTAGACAGCCTTGACGTTGCGGTGGACCGGACCCATGCACAGATCCGGATGCATGGTGGATCTCTGGAAGCCTTGCGGATAGCGCAGGATCAAGTCCTCGAACTCCATCACCAGCGTCAGGAACCGATCGGCGATACGTTCATTCCATTGGTGACGCACGAACGCATGGATGTGCTCCAGTTGTTCGAGTGCTTCCGGCGTCCAGTCAACTCTTCCTGGACCGGCCATAGCGCTTCCAGACCTCTTCGGATGGGATCGTCCTGCCGGCAGCCGCATCTGCCAGCCCCCTATCGATGGAGGCTTTCTGTTCAGTCGAAAGTGTGGTATACCAATCCTCCGCTTCGCTGGCCTTCTTCCAATTGTGCAGTGAAGCGATCACACCAGGATCATTCAGCTTGGTCAGCCACTCGATCAGTTCGAGCTTCATTGCATCGGTGCTCATGGTGGGAGGTTCAGTGTTTCAAAGATATGGCGGTAAAGCGGGACTAGACTGCTCGGTTCTACCTCACCATTCCCCGTACCAGCCCTCCCCCCAACACGGAAACACCACTGCCAACAACGCACTCCTGAACTCCTCCCGCTTCGCCCTCGCTTGTTGCCGCTTCGCCTCCAACTCCAACCACTCCAGGTGCCGCGACTGTTCCACCAAGGCGCCTACCACAGAAGTGAATATCTGCGGTGTGCTCACCATGAGCCGCAAGCTTTCTTCGTCGGTGGGTTCCATGCTGATCGTGATCGCTCCTGATGCGGAAATGCCCTGCCGTGATGCAGCGTACAGCTGACCATCTTTTCGACCCATGCAAACAAGGTCGTATTGGAACAACGCATTCAGCTTTTCGGTGAAGATGCCGTTCGTCTCCATTACCCGCTGGTAGCTGTTTAGCGCCTTCGGGATCAGGTACACGCGCAATTCGCTGAAGCTTTCCTTGTCCGTCACCTCGATGGTGATGGGCGTGTAGGTGAGCGTGGCGGTCTTGCCGGACTGGTCGTCGGTATAGGACATGGAACTGCGTGAAGTGGTGGCGGCCCACACGGCTTTGTCCACGTTCCACCAACCGGCGTTGGTAACCGGTACCGCGAATGCTGCGCGCGGTGGGACGGGTGGTGGCATCGGGTAGCCGAGCTGATCGTACACCGAACGCAGGTTGGAGTTGAACTCTTTGTTGAAGCGCTCACTGTCCTGTTGGCTATCCTTCATCTGCCGGTCCACCTGGCGCTTGAAGGCTTGCTGGTCCGCTTGGGCTTCTTTCCGGTAGAACTCCTCTTGGGTCTTGCGGGCCACTTCCGCGTAACGTTGGCTCCATTCCGTGTACACTTTCCTCAAGCGTTCCGCCGCATGCTCCGGCAAGTCCACCCGCCCATGGTTCCGCAAGGCGAAGGATGCGAAGGCACCATGCCCCATGCGCACCGCCATCGAATCCAGGTGGCTCAGGTTCTTGTCCAGGTTGTTGGCGTAGAGGTCCAGCAAATTGTTGTCACATGTCAGGTGGATCTCCCGCATGCGCTCCTCGAATTCCCGCGTTGCGAGGTTGGTGCAGTTGAAGCGCTCGCTCCAGATGGCTTGGACCTTGGCGGGGTCGATTCCTCTGCTAGAATGAGTGTGATCCACCCAATGAAGAATTGCATCGATCTGTGTGTCGGTTAGGTCGATCGGTGGCTTTACCGACTTGTTCCATCGGTTGTAGAGCTCATTCGCATACGGATTACCCGCTTTGATCACAGCTTGCGCGTTGCGAACGAAAGCGTAGATGTCACCTTTCCCTTCCCATCTAGCTTTCGCGCCTTTCAGCGCAGGGCCGGTCAGGTCCTCCGTTGTCTTGTGACAAGCACTGCAATGAGCGAGGAATAAACTGTGCCCTAGCGCCTCTGGAGAGTAGATCACGCTGTCACTCTCGAAACTCAGTTCTGGTCGAGTCCAATTCCATGAAGCCGAGCTGCGTTCCTCAAGTGGAGGTGCGAAAGACCAGTACAAACTATCCGTGTACCCCTTGTCCGTCGCATCCTTCCCCAGCTCCGCCACCTTCGCCAGGTACCCCGGTGGGTAGAAATCCAGGGTGGTGATGTCCACCGGCACCAAGGTGCGCGGCAGCGGTTGCGGGTTGCGCCAATCCACGATGCCGTCCCCGGTCATCATGCCTTCGTACAGCATCATGCGTGGATCGGCCTTGTCACTCGGCACCATCACCGTCAACGGTTTCTGCGGATCGATTCCCACTTGCCTGCCATCCACCTGCGCATCGATGTAGAACATGCCGCCGGTTTCCAGCAGCGTGTCGCCGCTCATGGTGCTCAGGCCCGCCTTCATGATGTCCACACCATCGATCGCTTCCAGCAGCGTGACGCGCACCGGCTTGGTGATCGCGCGGCCCGCTTCATCCACGAAGGCGCCTCGCGGAATGTCCAAAACCAATCCGTTCGGTGTGATCAGCGTGGTGTCGGCCTTCGGGTCGATGGTCATCACCAACGCAGGTAATCCAGTCCCCGTGGTGTCGCTCAACGTGAGCAGTTGTTCAACCTGCGAGGAAGCATCACTAGCCACTTCAGTCGAATGGATACGGTCCTTCGCCAGCATCCAGCCACCCACGGCGAGGATCGCTATCACCGCTGCACCACCGATGCCCGGTGCCCACTTGCCGAGTTTGTAGCTCCGGTAGGCTTTGTTCACCGCAGGACGCAGCGCGAGGCGTTCCATGCCGCCATGCAAGGCGCGTTGGTCCTCTACGAGTTCACGCAGATCGGCATTAGTCCGCATGCGCTCCTCGAAGGCGGCACGGTCGTTGGCATTCAGTTCGCCGCGCAGGTAGCGGTCGGCGAGTTCCATCAGGTTCAGTTCGTCACGCATCGCTCAGGGGTGTTGAGTTTGTGCGACGGATCCCTGTGCGAGCAACGAGCGGTAGCGCTTGCGGGCTTCCTCCAGGCACTTGTACTTCCGCGTCTTGGCCGCGCCCTCGCCCGCCAGCCCGATGGACTTGGCGATGGAGAGCAGCGGTTCCTTCAGCAGGTAGAAGCGCTTGAGGAGTTCCAGGCACTTGTCGCCCAAGGCTTGCAACGCGCGCTCGGCCAGGCCGAAGTGCTGCTCTTCTGCGAGCAAGGCACCCAGATCGTTCGGCTCATCGGGCGCGGCCTCCAGCTCCTGCGTGAAGCGGCCCCTTCTGCGCAGTTCCTCCTGCCAGCGGTTGCGGCAGATGGCGTACAGGTAGGTGCCGATGGAGCAGGTGAGCGTGAAGCCTGCCTCATCGGCAGGCAGGCCTTCGTCCTTCGCCTTGCCGAGCAGGATGATCAGCGCGTCCTGGAACAGGTCCTTGGCATCGGCGCGTGTGCCGCCATGGTTCCGCACCATGCGCTCCACCTTGGGTAGGTGTGCATAGAGCTTCACAAGGGCCTTGTGCTGTTGCCCTGTTCGCAGTTGGCTGATGATCTCCTGGTCGCTCATTGGGATCCGTCTTTACCCTTGATGCGGGAAGAACGGAAAGGTGACCCCAAGATCACATTTCTATTGCATGCATACCCATCCCTGGGCAATGCCATGAACGGAACCCATGCACGGGTCATTCACCTCCGGTTCAATAGAGCTTGGACCACTGAACACGGCGCTTCGATCTCCAAGGTGAGATCCTCAGAACACAAACCCGAACTGTACGCCACCACTTACACATAATGGTGTGTTGGCATCGAAGAATGAGTGGCTGTACGCGTATATCTGATCGCTGTGCGGACCATATGGATAGCTGGGCGTCGAGCCGTTCCGCCATATCCCGCCATATCCCATGCCCCCGTGGATCCCGAAACTGATCCGTTCGCCGAGCAGGATCTGAGTGCCTATGACAAGATTCAATGCGAGGCTGCTGTAGAAAGACCTGGATACGTATTCGGTCCCGTTGGGAGGACCCGGCCATCCGAAGTGCGTTGTGCGCTCCGTCCAATAACTGAACATGAATTCAGGTTTCAGGAACCAACCCGCCAGCCGGTGTTCGGTCCGTGCGTTCGGGTAGCGCCGGCTCGCCCTGGGTAAGAGGAATTTGACACCCGCTTTCATCAGCGCACCAGAATTATCCGACCTGTTGCCGACGTTGTGACCCTCCTGCCAAAGCCCGATATATCCCGCACTACCGGTGATGGACATGTGTCGGCCCAGGACATGCTCATACGTAAGGGTGACATGGTCCAGCGCTGGCGCGACGATGTCAAGCGCTATTTGTTGCTTACGTGCCATGAAGGCTTCGCTACCGGGAACATCCCTGGAGATGCTGCCGAACACGAATTGCTGACCATCCCTTAGTCGGATCCGCGCGAGATCCAGTTTTTCCACCACGATGGTGATGACACTGCCTGATGAGGTGGTCGTGTAACGCACCAGTTCCACACCGATCTCCTCCACCTGACCGACAATGCGTTCACCATTGGTGTAGACCAGGGTGTCCTGGGCGCACAACATGGGACCGGCCATGCAAAAGCTCAAGTATAGAAGCGCACGAAAGATCATAGGCGGGGTGTTAGTACGTCGTGAATGTAGCTGTGGTCCCGGGATCGCTTCATCGTTCAATGCTGATGTTCCATGTAGTAAAATGATCCCTGTGTTCTTACAGCTTCGCAAGTTATCAGAACCCTTCTTGCACGAAGCTTGTTACCTTGCTGCACATGGCAAGAACGTTCTTCACCATCCCCATCCTGCTCCTTGGCCTCGCGGGCCACGCACAGGACATCACCGGGTTCGTCGACTACATGGATCGTTTGTACGTGTTCGACAAGGGCACCTTTCGCCAGATCGAGCCCCGCAAACCCATCACCCTGCATGTGGGTGGCAATTACCTGGCCTATACCGACAACCGCGACGATCTGAAAGTGTACAAGGATGGCCGGACCCAGGTGATCGACCGGGCCATGGACCTCCAGCCCATCGTGACCGACCACCTGATGGGCTTCACCCTCGCGGGGATCCTCAAGGTATTCGATGGCCGCACCAAAGTGATGACCCCCAACCTGGGGATCTACGCGGTGGAGGACAGCCTGGCCATGTACAAGGACGAAGTGCAGGGCAAGATCATGGTGTACTACAAGGGCGAGTCGATCAAGCTCGAGGATCAACTGGCTGGCAATGCCGTGGTGGAATGGGGTTCCGGCGATAACCTCTTCGCGTGGGTCTCCTCCTTCGACCGTATGTTCAAGGTCTTCTATCGGGGACTGGTGTACGAGCTGAGCGATCTGGTGACGGGCATGGACTTCAAGTGCGGTCTGGACCTGGTAGCTTACCGCGATGCCTATGACCACACTTTCAAAGTCTTTCATCAGGGCATCATCTACGACCTGGAGGAAAGGATGCCGCATCGCTTCGAGGTTGGCAAGGGCATCATGGCGTGGTTGGACCTGACCGGCGCCCTCAAGGTCTTCGAGGGTGGCAAGGTGTACACGGCCATGGAGTTCGAACCGCAAAGCTGGGAGGTGGTGGACAGCCTGGTGGTGATCCAGGACCGCTCCTTCTTCAATGTGTTCAACCGCGGCCGCTTCCATGAGCTGGAGCGCATCGTGCCGCAGAAGTGGGAGGCCTCATGGGGCACGCTGGCATACGTGGACGTGGACCGCACGCTGAAGGTCTGGCGCAACGGCCGCACCGATGTGGTGGTGCGCGCGCAGGCGGTGCAGGAGTTCCGCGTGGACCGAGGCCTGGTACTGGCGCGGATCAACATCAACACCGCGCGCGTATGGTGGCGCGGACGGACCTACGATCACTGAACGCTCAACCGCGCAGTGTTTGCGGGATCACGCACACGGGGATCGGATCCATCTTGTGCCGGTTGGCGGCATGCATCCTGTCGAAGATGGCCAGCACCGCACGCTGCCTTTCGTCCAGCGTAAGGGCATGGATGTCCACGCCGCGTGCCCGCAGATCCATGGCCCACTCCAGCTCGGGATAGCTGGCGCCGATCTGATCCTCGTCGCTGCGGTCATCGCCCCACAGGCCATCTGTGGGTTTCGCGCGCATGATGCTGTCGTTGATCCCCATTTCCTTCGCCACCGCGTACACCTCGGTCTTGGTCAGATCCGCGATGGGGGAGAGGTCCACGCCGCCATCGCCGTACTTGGTGAAGAAGCCCACGCCGAAGTCCTCCACCTTGTTTCCCGTGCCGGCCACCAGAAAGCGCAGTGCCCCGGCAAAGTAGTAGAGCGTGGTCATGCGCAACCGGGCGCGTGTGTTGGCCAGGGAAAGGTCGGTGGCGCCGCCTTCGGGCTTGGGAAGTGCGGCCACCAGTTGGTCGAACACCGGCGTCAGCTGCACCAACTCCATCCGTACGTTCGGGTGGGCCTGCTTGAGCCAGCTGATATGGTCCTGCGCCCGCTGCACTTGTGCCGGGACCTGGTGGATGGGCATTTCCACGCACAAGGTGGGAAGTCCGGTACGGGCACAAAGTGCGCTGGTCACCGCACTGTCTATACCGCCACTCACGCCCACCACGAAGCCCTGCTGCCTGGCGCGCACGCAGTAGTCGCGCAGCCAGTCGGTGATATGATCGATCGTACCGGGAATGTCCATCAGCAGGGGTGCTTAAAGAAGAAACCCTGCGAATTTCCGCAGGGTTCCTGAGAAGTATGCATGGCGGATCTTAGAAGAAGATCCCGAGGGTCAGCTCGATGTAGTTGGCGAAGGCCTTGGCTTTCTTGCCGTCGCCCACCTCCACATCCTTCAACACGTTCAGGAAACCGTTGTTGTAGGTGATGCCGACCAGCATGCTTGTATTCCCGGAGAAGTTGTACTCCATGCCGCCACCCACGATCAGTGAGGCCTTGAAAAAGTTGATGCGGTCCTGGATGTCCTCATCCTCGATTATATCAAAGCGTTCCACGAAGGCCTCACCTGGAGGCGCATAGAATACCGGGTAGGTGATGTCGGCCTTCGCGCGGATGTTGAAGGCCATACCGATGCCCACCTGACCGTAGTAACGCATGTAGCCGATCTCGTTGGTCATCATCTTCATCGTCAATGGCAGTTCGATGTAGCCCAGGGTCGCATCGGTCTCCAGCTTCGTGGTCTTCTCTGGTGCGCCAAGGGCTTCGAAGTAGGTGTAGTCCTGCGACCACTTTCCGCCGATGTAATTGAGGTTCAACCCGGTGGCGAAGCGGTAATTGCCCGTGGTGCCCACGGGGAACTCGGCCATCAGCCCGAAGGTGTAGCCCAGGTTGTTTCCGTCACTCGAGAGCCCCCGGGTATCCGGTTTGATCCAACTGGTGTTCGGGCTCAGCTTCAGTCCAAAGCGGACACCTTCCGGATCCTGGGCGGAGAGGGTAAGGCAGCCGATCAACGTGGCTGCAAGGGTGGCGAGTGCCTTCTTCATAGTTTTGGGGCGCTTGAACGGTGGATCAAAAGTAACTTGTTGCCGATGCGCCCGACAAAGGCCGTGCTGATCGCGGCCATCGCCCTGCTCGCGGGCTGCAGGGGCGAGCCCCGAGATCACATCGGTACCCAGGGCGTGGATCTCGATCTGCACATCGGCAGGCTGGACCGGGATCTCTTTGGTGCCAGCCCCGGCCGCATGTCCGCCGCCAGCCTCAAAGCCTACGCCGAGCATGGCGAATTCTACAGGCTCTATGTGGAGGACATTCTACAGGGTGCTGCCTTGGAGGACCCCGAGCTGCCTGCTGTGATCAACGCCTTCGTGAACGATCCCGACTGGCGCACCGTGCAGGAGGCCGTGGAGCAGGTGCTTGGCGACATGGAGGACGAGCGCCTTGCGTTCGAGGGCGCGTTCAAACGGCTGAAGGTGCTGTTCCCGGACAGTCTCACCCCGCGTGTGGTGGCCTTCAATTCGGGTTTCAACTATGGCATCTTCCCCACCGACAGCGTGCTGGGCGTGGGCGTGGAATGGTTCATTGGCAGCGATCACCCCGTGATCGGTCACCTGCCCTTCCCCGAATACATGAAGGCGCGCATGGTGCCGGAAATGCTTGTGCCCAGCGCGGTGAAAGGCTGGCTGCTGGTCCACTATGCGCGCGAGACCCGTGGGGAGGATGTGCTCACCAACCTGGTGGAAGTGGGGAAAGTGATGGCCTTGTTGCATGCGCTCCTGCCGGAGGTGGCGCCACATCTGAAGTATGCCTTCACCCCCGAACAACTGGCCTGGTGCGAAGCGAATGAATACCTCATCTGGCGTGAGGTGGTCGGCAAGGAGATGCTCTTCAGCAGCAAGGGTGAGGACATCGGCAGGCTGATGAATGACGGCCCCTTCACCAATGGCCTGCCACGCGAGAGTCCGGGCCACATCGGTGAATGGATCGGCCACCGCATGGTGGAGTCTTATAGAAAGGCCAACCCCAAGGTCACCTTCGCGCAGCTGTTCCAGATGGAGGACCCACGCGCCATCCTCAAGCACTACAAACCGCGCTGAAAGCGCATCGTATCCCATGACCACTTCAGAGATCCGCCTGTCCGTTCAGCTTGATGACAATCGTGTGCCGGAGCGCATCGAATGGGAGGCCGAGGATGGCGCGATGAAAAGCTCAAGCAAGGCCGTGTTGCTCGCCTTGTGGGACGAAGCGGAACGGAACACACTGCGCATCGATCTGTGGACGAAGGAAATGACCACCGAGGAGATGAAGGCGTTCTTCCACCAGAACATCCTGACCATGGCCGACACTTTTGAGCGGGCCACCGGCGAAGGCAAGATGGCCGCACAGATGCGTGATTTCGCGGCCTACTTCGCGGAGCACATGCTACACATCGGGCGGGGGGAAGAGAAGCCCGGCTGAGGCCGCTATCTCCTCCAGTCCGCGTTCACGCCTTCGATGAAGGCCAGCAATTCATCACGTCCAACACTTTTTTCGGAGGAGGTGATGAACATGGTGGGAAGCGTCTCCCAGCTTTTCTTCAGCGTGCGCTTGAACAAGGCCACGTTCGCCTGCACCTTGGGCTGGGCAAGCTTGTCGCTTTTGGTGAACACGATGACGAAGGGTATGCCGTTGTCGCCCAGCCACTGCACCATATCCAGATCGTTGCGCTGGGGTTCCAGCCGGCTGTCCACCAGCAGGAACACACATTGCAGGCTCTCCCGCTCGATGAGGTAGGTGCGGATCATCTTCTCCCAGCTGGCGCGTTCGGCCTTGCTGATCTTGGCGAAGCCGTAACCGGGCAGGTCAGCGAGCATCCATGGTGCACCGCTGTCCAGCGTGCCTTCCACACGAAAGTGTTCCACGTTGCGCGTACGGCCCGGCGTATTGCTCACCCGTGCCAGCTTGCCGATGTTGCACAGCATGTTGATCAGTGAGCTTTTGCCCACGTTGCTACGGCCTATGAACGCGTACTCCGGGAGCGACGGTGCCGGCCAGTGCTTCGCTTCACGTCCACTGCCGAGGTGGGTGGCCTTCAGGGATCTCATGCTTGTTACTGTGGCGGCTTGCCACCATCCGGGATCTACGCGAGGGTCTTCGCCAGCCACGTATCCAGGATCGCGTTGAACTCCGCAGGATGTTCCATCATGGCCGCGTGGCCGCATTGGTCGATCCAATGCAATTCGCTGTGGGGGATCCGCGCATGGAACTCCTCGGCCACATGGGGCGGGGTGATCGTGTCCTGCTTCCCCCAGATGAGCAGGGTGGGCATAGTGAGCTTGGGCAACTCATTGGCCATGTTGTGGCGGATGGCACTTTTTGCCAGCGACAGGATCCGGATCAACTTGGCCTTGTCATTGATCGTCTCATAGCACTCCGCCACCAGTTCATCGGTGGCATGCTTCGGGTCGAAGAAGGTCACCGCGACTTTCTGACGGATGAACTCCTTGTCCTCCCGTCGTGGGAAACCTCCTCCGAAGGCGTTCTCATAAAGCCCACTACTGCCCGTGAGGGTGAGTGTGCGCACATGTTCCGGGTACCGGCTGCAGTACACCAATGCCACATGCCCCCCAAGCGAATTGCCGATCAGGTTCAACTCGCCAAAGCCCTTGTGCTTGATGAAGCGGTAGAGGAACTTGGCCAGGTTGTCCACATTGGTGCTGAGCATGGGCAGCGTGTACAGGGGCAGCATGGGCACCACCACCCGGTAGCGCGGCGTGAAATGGTCGAACAGGTATTGGAAATTGCTCAGCGCTCCGAAGAGCCCGTGCAGCAGGACCAGCACGGGTCCTTCGCCGGCCTCCAGGTAACTGAATTCCCCTTCCTCTTTCAGCGCGCGCTCCATCGGTCAAGGGCCGCCCCTGGTACCGCGAGGCGCAGGCGGGAGGCATCCGTCCAAAGGTAGGCGGCTCACCGGAACGGCGTCACCTCACCAGCGGGCCCTGTGCACACGGGCCTGTGGATGGTTCGCCCAAGCCCCCCGGTGATGGCGCGGTCGGCCGCCGCACCTTTCCGGAACCGCCTCCCGCCCATCGTAGCTGTCCTGCCACGCGGCATCGGGTCCGTGTGGATAGGTCCCACTTCTTCCCACCGTCTGAAAGTCTATATTGGCCCTGTTTTCAGGGCCTGTACAACTATGACAAGGTTGCTGCGTTGAACATTTATCAACAAATGAGCTAAAAAAGTGGGGGATCGTAGCAGGAAGTGGGTGATCGCATCTACTTTCGCCACCAGTCCCACTTGCATGCACGATGCTGAACCTGTTGGGGGAATACCCAAGTACCCTGGACGCCAAAAGCCGGGCGCTCCTGCCCGCCGCGCTGAAGAAGCAGCTCGGCAAGGCGGTGGCGGACGGGTTCGTGGTGAACCGCGACGTGTTCAGCCCATGCCTGGTACTGTATCCGATGGAGGAGTGGAACCGCACCAGCGCCGCCGTGCGCAGGTTGAGCCACTTCGACCCCGACAACGTGGAGTTCATCCGGCGCTTCCTCAATGGGGCCACGCCGGTGGACCTCGACGCCAGCGGGCGGTTGCTGATCCCCAAGAACCTGTTGGACCATGCCCAGATGGGCAAGGACATCGTGTTCTCGGGCCTGGGCGATCGGATCGAGATATGGGCCGAGCAGGAACTCAAGCGCGCGCTCGCGGGGCCAGTGGACTTCAAGTCGCTCGCGGCCAAGGTGATGGCTGGAAAGCCGAATGACCATGCCGCATGACTACCATGACCCCGTTCTTTTACATGACTGTATCGAAGGGCTGAACATCCGCCCGGATGGCGTCTATGTGGACGTCACCTTCGGGGGCGGCGGCCACAGCAGGGCCATCCTGGAACGACTGGGCGAGCGCGGGCGAACGATCGCCTTCGACCGCGATGCCGATGCGCAGGTCAACGCGCCGGAGGATGATCGCTTCACCCTTGTGCGGGCCGACTACCGCTGGTCGCGTAACTTCCTCCAGTACCTCCACGCACTGCCGATCGACGGCCTGCTGGCGGACCTGGGGGTGAGCAGCCACCAGTTCGACAGCGCGCAACGTGGATTCAGCTTCCGCTTTGAGGGCCCGTTGGACATGCGCATGGACCGGCGCGCGCCGCGCACGGCGGCCATGCTCCTGCGGGAAACGGACGAGGTGGAGCTGGCGCGCGTACTACAGCGCTACGGCGAGGTGCAGGGAGCAAGGCGGGTGGCACGCCAGCTGGTCACTGCCAGCGCACGGTCCACCATCGCCACCACGCAGGATCTGGTGGAGGCGATCAAGCCGGTGACGCCACGCGAGGGTGGTGCAGGCTTCCTGGCCCAGGTCTTCCAGGCCCTGCGCATCGCGGTGAACGATGAACTGGCAAGCCTCGAAGCGCTGCTGGTGCAAAGCGCTGCCATCATCCGCCCAGGAGGCCGCCTGGTGGTGATCGCCTACCACAGCCTGGAGGACCGGCTGGTGAAGCGATGGATGCGCACCGGCGATCTGGACGGCGTGGAGCACAAGGACATCTACGGCAACCGGCAACGACCCTTCGAACCAGTGACCCAACGGGCGATACGCCCGACAGATGAGGAGATCGCAAGGAACCCACGGGCCCGCAGTGCCCGGCTACGCATAGCGCAACGCACATGAACAAGATCCGCTCGAAGAAGGAGGAGGCCCAGCGGCCGGAGCCTGCCAGGGGTGGTGCGGCACGGCTGCCCCGTGCATTCATCTCCGTCCTCAACGGCTCGTTCCTCGCCCGCGAGAACGTGCTGCGGAACATGCCCTTCATCCTGTTCTGCGCCGGACTGATGGTGCTGTACATCGCTTATGGTCACAGCACAGAGCGCATCGTGCGCGGCCTGCATACCGCCGATGCACAACTGAAGGAGCTCCGCTCCGAGTACATCACCGAGCGCGCACGATTGGAGAAGACCGAACAACAGAGCCAGGTGGCGGCGCGCATCGGTGCACTGGGCCTGCGCGAAAGCCGCGTGCCACCCGTGAAGATCCCCGTGGAAGGCAGGCACCGATCCATCGCCCACCAGCCATGAACGACAACAAGCAGTTGCGCGCGCGGGCCAATGTGGTCTACCTGCTGGTGACGCTCTTCGCGTTGGCCATCGCCGTGAAACTCTTCACCATTCAGATGGTGGAAGGCGAGAAGTGGCTGGCGAAGGCCAGTACGGTGGCCACCGCATGGCGCACCGTGCAGCCGGATCGTGGCCACATCCACAGCGCTGACGGCAGGTTGCTCGCCACCAGTGTACCGGAGTACGAAGTGCGCATGGACATGGTGCCCGATGGGCTTACCGAAGAGCTCTTCCGCACACACATCGATTCGCTGGCCTCGCACCTGTCCGGCCTGTTCGGCGATCGGAGTGCGGCGGAGTACAAGCGCGACCTGAGCGATGCACGTCAGCGCCGCGAGCGCTACCACCTGATCAAGCGCCGCGCGGACCACAGCCAGGTGCAACTCCTGCGCACCTTCCCTCTATTCGAACTGGGTCGTTACAAGGGCGGGCTGATCACCGAGAAACGCACCGTACGGGTGCGTCCCTTCGGCCGCCTGGCAGAGCGCACGGTGGGTAAGATGCTGCTGGACAGCAGCACCTTCGGTCTTGAAGGCGGCTTCGACGCGGTGCTACGCGGCACCACCGGCCGCCGCCTGGAACGCCGCTTAGCGGGCGGGGTGTGGATGCCCATAGACGATGGCAACGGTGTGGACCCGATGCCGGGTGCGGACATCCATACCACGATCGACATGAACCTGCAGGACGTGGCCGACGCGGCGCTGGAGGCGCAACTGCGCAAACATGGAGCGCAGTACGGCTGCGTGGTGGTGATGGAGGTGGCCACGGGTCATGTGAAGGCCATCAGCAACCTCACGCGGAAGAATGACTCCACCTATGTGGAGGACCGCAACTACGCGGTGGAGGAGCGCACCGAGCCGGGTTCCACCTTTAAGCTTGCCGCACTGATGGTGGGCCTGGAGGAAGGCCTGATCGCCTTGGGCGACTCGGTGGATACGAATGGCGGTGCGGTGCGATTCAAGGACCGCATCATGAAGGATTCACACGAGGGCGGCCACGGACGCATCACCGTGCAGCGCGCCTTCGAGCTCTCCTCCAACACAGGCATCAGCATCGCGGTGAACCAGGCCTTTGAAAAGGAACCGAAGCGCTTCGTGGATGGACTGCGCCGCATGGGCCTGCACGAGTCGCTGGGCGTGGCGATCCCCGGCGAGGTGTTCCCCACGCTGCGCCAACCGGGCGACAAGGGTTGGAGCGGGGTGAGCATCCCGTGGATGAGCATCGGCTACGAGACCGCCTTCACCCCACTGCAATTGCTGGCTTTCTACAACGCTGTGGCCAATGATGGAGAACTGCTGCGCCCCATGTTCGTGGATCGCGTGACCCGCAATGGCAAGCTGGTGGAGGAGATCAAGCCGCAGGTGCTGAACGCGCGCATCTGTTCCAAGCGGACGCTGGATGCCGTGCATGAACTGCTGGAAGGGGTGGTGGAGAGTGGAACGGCTACGAATCTGCGCGGTGCGCACTTCGCGATCGCTGGCAAAACGGGCACGGCGCAGATCGCGCGCAACGGCAGTTACAAGCAACATGGCATCAGCTACCAGGCCTCCTTCGTAGGCTACTTCCCCGCCGATGAACCGAAGTACAGCTGCATCGTGGTGGTGAACGGACCCACCACCAGCGGCTATTACGGCAACGTGGTGGCCGGGCCCATCTTCAAGGAGATCGCCGACAAGATCCACAGCAACCGCCTGGAATTGCAGCGCGATGTGCCGGTAGCCGAACGGGAAGGCCCGCGCACACCGGTGAGCCACAGCGGCCATGCCGCCGACCTGCGCACCGCCATGACCGCACTCGATGTGCCCTTCGACCTGCAGGGAGAGGGCGAATGGATGAGTACCCAGGCGGGTGACAGCACCGTGGCATTGCTGCCGCGCGAGCTGCCGGGTGACGCCACAGGCATGGTGCCCAACGTGCTCGGCATGGGCCTGAAGGACGCCCTGTACATCCTGGAGAACCACGGCTTGCGCGTACGCTTCGAAGGTGCGGGCATGGTGAAGCGGCAGTCCATCCAACCCGGTACGCGCGCCAACCGCGGGGCCACCATCCTCATCGAGCTCGCATGAAGCTGTTGAAGGACATACTATATAAGGTGCGCATCGAGGAGGTGGTGGGCAGCACCAACACGGCCATCGAGCACATCGCGTTCGACAGCCGCAAGGTCACGGCCTTCACGGCTTTCGTGGCGATCCGCGGCACCCGCACGGATGGGCACGCCCACATCGACCAGGCCATCGTGGCGGGCGCGAGCGCGATCGTGTGTGGGAAACTGCCCGCCGACTTGAAGGAGGGGGTGACCTATGTGCGCGTGGATGATCCTGCCGCCGCACTGGCCATCCTCGCTGCCAACTTCCATGATCATCCTTCCGCAAGGATGAAACTGGTGGGCATCACGGGCACCAACGGCAAGACCAGTGTGGCCACGCTGCTGTATCGCCTGCACCGCGGGCTGGGCCACAAGTGCGGCCTTATCAGCACGGTGGAGACGCGCATCGGGCAGCGTGTGATCGAGAGCACGCACACCACACCCGATGCATTGCGCCTGAATGAATTGCTGGCAGAGATGGTGGAAGCGCGCGTGACGCACTGCTTCATGGAAGTGAGTTCGCACAGCGTGGTGCAGGAACGCATCACCGGACTGCGATTCGCCGGTGGCGTGTTCACCAACATCACCCACGACCACCTCGATTACCACGGCACCTTCGACGCCTACATCAAAGCCAAGAAGACCTTCTTCGACCGCCTGCCCGCCGAGGCCTTCGCGCTGGTGAACGCGGACGATGCCAACAGCGCGATGATGGTGCAGAACACACGCGCCACCAAGCGCTCATTCGCGCTGCACAATATGGCCGACCACCGTGCGCGCATCGTGGAGAACCAGCTCAGCGGTCTGCACCTCAGCGTGGATGGGCATGACCTCTACGCACGGCTCATCGGCGCCTTCAATGCAAGCAACCTGCTGGCCGTGTATGCCACTTCACTGTTGCTGGGCACCGCACCGCTGGACGTGCTCACCGCATTGAGCGATCTGGAGCCACCGCGCGGCCGCTTCCAATTGGTGCGTGCGGGCGGTGGCGTGATCGGTGTGGTGGACTATGCGCACACACCGGATGCGCTGAAGAATGTGCTCGGTACACTCAACGAGATCCTCGGGGGGCGCGAGCAGGTGATCACCGTGGTGGGTTGCGGTGGCGATCGCGACCGTACGAAGCGACCGATCATGGCACGCATCGCCGCGGAGCTCAGCGGGCAGGTGGTGCTCACCAGCGACAACCCGCGCAGTGAAGATCCCATGGCGATCCTCGATGAGATGCGCGTGGACCTTACCGCCAGCGATCTGCAACGCACCTGGGTGAATGCCGACCGGCGCGAAGCCATCCGGCAGGCGGTGGGCATGGCCACGCCGGGTCAGGTGGTGCTGCTGGCCGGCAAGGGCCACGAGACCTACCAGGAGGTCAACGGAGTGAAGCACCCCTTCGATGATGCCGCCGTGCTGAAGGAAACCCTTGAACTGCTGCACAAGTAATGCTGTACCACTTCTTCGAAGCGATCGGCTACGGTGTTCCCGGCTCGGGGGTGTTCAGCTTCATCTCCTTCCGCGCGGCGGGTGCCGTGTTCGTGTCGCTGTTGATCTCGCTCTTCTTCGGCCGCACCATCATTGGCATGCTGCGCCGCAAGCAGGTGGGGGAGAGCGTCCGCGACCTGGGTCTGGAAGGCCAGATGAGCAAGCAGGGCACGCCCACCATGGGTGGCCTCATCATCATCGCGGCCACCATCGTACCCACGCTGCTCTTCGCCCGGCTGGACAACATCTACATCCTGCTGCTGCTGGTGAGCACCGTATGGCTGGGGCTGATCGGTTTCCTGGATGACTACATCAAGGTCTTCAAGAAGGACAAGCGTGGACTCGCCGGAAAATTCAAAGTCGTAGGTCAGGTGGGCCTGGGCATCATCGTGGGTGCCACGGTGTACTTCCATCCGGACATCCGCACGCGGGTGGAAGTGCCCGAAGTACTGGTGGCACAGCTCGATCCTGATCTGGTCCATACGCTGGTGGACGACGGTGGCCGCACACACTACATGCTCAATCGCAAGTCGCCGAACACCACCATCCCCTTCGTCAAGGGCAACGAATTCAACTACTCCTCCATCCTGAAGCCCTTCGGCAACGAGGCGCGCAAGTACACGTGGATGGTCTACATCCTGGTCGTGATCTTCATCATCACCGCCGTCAGCAATGGGGCCAACATCACCGATGGTCTGGATGGGCTGGCCACGGGCACCTCTGCCATCATGGTGCTGGCGCTGGGGATCCTCGCCTACGTCAGTGGCAACATCATCTTCTCCGACTACCTGGACATCATGTACATCCCTGGCATCGGGGAACTGTCCGTGTTCGTAGGCGCCTTGCTGGGCGCGTGCATCGGTTTCCTGTGGTACAACGCCTACCCCGCACAGGTCTTCATGGGTGACACCGGCAGCCTCGCGCTGGGTGGCATCATCGCCACGCTGGCCATCCTGGTGCGCAAGGAACTTCTGATCCCCGTGCTCTGCGGGATCTTCCTGCTGGAGAACCTCAGCGTGGTGTTGCAGGTCTCCTGGTTCAAGTACACCAGGAAGCGGACCGGCACGGGCCGCAGGATCTTCCTGATGTCGCCCCTGCACCACCACTACCAGAAGCTGGGCATACACGAGAGCAAGATCGTTTCCCGCTTCTGGATCGTGGGCATCATGCTCGCGGTACTGTCCATCGTAACCCTCAAGCTCCGATGAAACCGTTGGTGATCATAGGGGCACAGGAGAGCGGTGTGGGCGCGGCACGACTGGCGCAGCGGCAGGGGCTTGATGTGTTCGTGAGCGACGCCGGCACGATCAAGCCGCACTTCCGCGAGGTATTGACGGCGCAGCACATCCCCTTCGAGGAGGGCGGCCACACCGCATCGCGTGTGCTGGCGGCCGGCGAGATCGTGAAGAGTCCGGGCGTACCCGACAGCGCCTCGCTGATCGTGGCCGCGCGTGAACGGGGCATCCCGGTGATCAGCGAGATCGAACTCGCCTATCGCTATTGCAAGGGCTCCATCGTGGGCATCACGGGTAGCAACGGCAAGACCACCACCACGTTGCTCACGCACCACATCCTGCAACGCGCTGGACTGGACGTGGCCCTTGGCGGGAATGTGGGCAACAGCTTCGCCGCCCTGGTGGCCGATGGCGACCATGCATGGTATGTGATCGAGCTGAGCAGTTTCCAGCTCGACGGCATCCGCGCGTTCCGTCCGCACATCGCGATGCTGCTCAACATCACACCGGACCACCTGGACCGCTATGCGCACCGCATGGAGAACTACGTGGCGAGCAAGTTCCGCATCGCCATGAACCAGGGTGCGGACGACCATTTCATACACAGTGCCGACGACCACACCGTGGTGGAAGGCATGCGCACGCATCCGGTGGCCGCCCGCCGCTGGCCTTTCTCCATTGAACGCGACATCGCACAGGGCGCCTGTCTCAGGAACGATCATATCCACATCACCACCAACCACACCAACTTCAGCATGTCCATCACAGAACTGGCCCTGCAGGGCAAGCACAACGTGTACAACTCCATGGCCGCCGGCATCGCCGCGCGCGTGCTGGAGCTTCGCAAGGACACCGTGCGCGAGAGCCTCAGCGATTTCCAGAATGTGGAACACCGCCTGGAGCATGTCGCCATGGTGAATGGCATCGAGTTCATCAACGACTCGAAGGCCACCAACGTGAACTCCGCGTGGTACGCGATGGAGAGCATGGACAAGCCCGTGGTCTGGGTGGCCGGTGGGCAGGACAAGGGCAACGACTATGCGCAGCTGATGGAGCTGGTGCGCCTGAAGGTGAAGGCGATCGTATGCCTGGGCGCGGACAACGCAGAACTGATGAAGGTCTTCGGCGGCCTCGGTCTGCCGATGGTCGAAGCGCGCAGTGCCGAACAGGCGGTGCAGTCGGCATACGATCTCGCCGAGCCGGGTGATGTGGTGTTGTTGAGCCCCGCCTGCGCCAGCTTCGATCTGTTCGAGAACTACGAGGAACGTGGCCGCCGCTTCAAGACAGCGGTGCGGGCTCTATGAGAACCAATGCCAACGACGCCATGCAAAACGAACCCTTGAACGCACCGCTCCGCATCGTGGGCGGACAATTGGTGGAGGCACGCCGGGCCGCCATCGCCGGACAGGCATCGGCACCGCACCGCCTGGAGCCCGTGGCCCATGTGGCCGATGTGCTCTACGTGAATGACTCGCGCGCCACCTTCCTGGACGCCACGCTCGCTTCCATCGATGCGCTGGACCGGCCCATCGTGTGGGTGGCCGGTGCGTGGAACGCCGACATGGATGCCGCCCAGGTGAAGCAACTGCTGGAGGAGCGCGTGCATGCCACGGTACTCTTCGGCCCCCAGCCGGAAGAAGTGCTCGCACTGGTGCCCGAACGGCTGCTCCACGCCGACGATCTACGCACCGCCATCTTCCTGGCCCGCGAACTGGCGCGCCCCGGAGATGTGGTGCTCTTCAGTCCCGCATGCCCCAGCGGCAACGGCTTCGCCAACTACGAGGAACGCGGTGCCGAATTCAAACGCGCTGTGAGGGATCTGTAGCTGGTTGTCAGTTGTCAGTAGCCACCACCAACCACAGCAAGTCGACCCCCACCATCTTCCAACCACCAACTGCCCTTGCTGACCGACAACCGACAACCGACAACCGACAACTGACAACCTACAACTACCAACCGCCAACCACCACCCCATGCCCACCCTCCTCCACCGACTGCCCGGCGACCGCGTGATCTGGATGACGGCCCTCTTCCTGGGGCTCATCAGCCTGCTCGCCGTGTACAGCTCGATCAGCGCGCTGGCGTTCACGAGCGGGGGAGGCGGCACCACGCACCTGCTATTGAAGCACGGGCTGATGCTGGCCAGCGGCGGGGTGATCATGTACTACGCCAGCAGGCTGCGCTACGGGGTTTACTCCCGTCTCGCCAAGTTGCTCATCGGCGTCACCGCGGTGCTGCTGCTGGTCACGCTGCTGCTGGGCAGCAATGTGAATGATGCGAGCCGCTGGATCAAGGTGCCCGTGATCAACCAGAGTTTCCAGACGAGCGATCTGGCCAAGGTGGTGCTGATCGTGTACCTGGCGCGCGTGCTGGGCAAGCACCACGGCGCTCCATGGACGATGCGCGATGTGTTCCTGCGGCTGATGCTCCCCATCGGCCTGATCTGCGGGCTGATCCTGCCCGCGAACTTTTCCACCGCCGCCATGCTCTTCGGCACCTGTCTGATCTTGATCTTCATCGCGGAGGTGCCATTGAAGTGGATCCTCACCATGGTGGGTGTGGCGATCGGCGGCCTGCTGGCGCTGGTGGCGGTGAACGAGGCGATGGGCGCGATCAACGAGAAGCTGGAATTCCTGCCGCGCGTGAGCACCTGGGAGAAACGTCTGCGCGTGCATGGCGACGAAGGCAACGCGGCCAACTACCAGGTGGAGCATGCCAAGATCGCCATCGCCTCGGGCGGCCTGCTGCCCAACGGCCCCGGCAGCGGCGCATCACGCAACTGGCTGCCGCAGTCCTATTCGGATATGATCTACGCCTTCATCGTGGAGGAGTACGGCAGCCTCTTCGGCGGGCTTGGCCTGATCCTGCTCTACCTCATCCTGCTCTTCCGTGCCGTGCGCGTCGCCGGGCGCTGCACCAAGCCCTTCGGATCCCTGGTGGCCGTGGGCCTGTCGCTGTTGCTCGTACTCCAAGCCATGGTGAACATGGCCGTGGCCGTCAACCTCGTGCCCGTCACCGGCCAGCCATTGCCGCTGGTAAGCATGGGCGGCACTTCGATCTGGTTCACCTGCCTGGCCATCGGCATCGTGCTCAGTGTGAGCCGTGACGTGGATGAACATAACCCAAGCACACAACATGGCGGACGCCCGCGCACGGTCGCAGCTTAGGGTGATGATCGCCGGTGGAGGCACCGGAGGGCACATCTTCCCGGCCATCGCCATCGCCAACGCGGTGCGCGAGCGCGAGGCCGGTGCCGACCTGCTGTTCGTGGGCGCCGAAGGCCGCATGGAAATGGAGAAGGTGCCTGCGGCGGGCTACCGCATCGAAGCGCTGCCGATCCGGGGCTACCAACGCGGTGATCCGCTGCGTAATCTGGGTCTGCCTTTGCGCCTGTTGCGCAGCATGTTCAAAGCACGTGGTCTGGTGAAGGGTTTCCGGCCGCATGTGGCAGTAGGCGTGGGCGGCTACGCCAGTGGACCGTTGCTGGCCGCCGCGCAGCGCATGGGTGTGCCCACCCTGATCCAGGAACAGAACAGCTATCCCGGCCGCACCAACGTGCTACTGGCCAAACGCGCGCAGCGCATCTGCGTGGCCTACGCCGGCATGGAGAAGTACTTCCCGAAGGAGAAGCTGCTGCTCACCGGCAACCCTGTGCGGCAGGATGTGGTGCGCCTTGCGGGCAAACGTCCGCGCGGCCTGGAGCACTTCGGTCTGGCGGATGGCAGGCCCGTGCTATTCGTCACTGGTGGAAGCCTGGGTGCGCGTGGCATCAACCATGGCGTGGAAGCCGCACTGCCGATGTTGATGCAGGCCGGTGTGCAGGTGGTCTGGCAAACAGGCAAGCCCTTCCTCGAACAAGCGACAGCGGCGGTGCAGCGGCTCAACTACACCGACTGCAAGGTGATGGCTTTCGTGGACCGCATGGACCTGGCCTATGCCGTGGCCGACCTGGTGGTGGCGCGCGCCGGTGCCATCAGCGTGAGCGAACTCGCACTCACCCACAAGCCCGCCATCCTGGTGCCGCTGCCCACCGCTGCGGAAGATCACCAGACGCACAACGCACGCGCCCTCACCGATCGCGGTGCGGCCGTGCTGCTGCGCGATGCCGATACCGTGGAGCAGCTCGGCAGCACCGTGCTGGGCATGATCCAGGACAAGGAAGCACTGCAACGCCTTGCGCTGGCCATTGCCGGACTGGGCACACACAACGCTGCGGAGGCCATCGCCGCCGAGGTGATCAGACTTGCCAGGGGATGAAGGACCTGCACGGACATATGTTCTTCTTCATCGGTGTGGGCGGCATCGGTATGAGCGGCCTGGCGCGCTACTTCCGCAGGCAGGGCGCTGTGGTGGCCGGGTACGACCGCACGCCCAGCGAGCTCACCAACGAGCTGCAGCGCGAGGGCATCGACGTGCAGTTCAGCGAGGAGATCGCCCTGATCCCCGAAGCATTCCGCAGCGCACCGGCCGATGCCGTGATGGTGGTGCGCACGCCGGCCGTACCGCTGGACAGTCCGCTGCTGGGCTACTGGGAGGCGCAGGGTGCCCGCATACTCAAGCGCGCCGAAGTGCTGGGCATGGTGACGCGCGACCGGCGCACCGTGGCCGTGGCGGGCACGCACGGAAAGACCACCGTGAGCACCATGCTCGCGCATCTCTTCACCGCAGGGGGGGTGAAGTGCAACGCCTTCCTCGGCGGCATCGCGGCCAACTATGGCACCAACGTGCTGCTGAATGATAATGCCGTGGTGAACGTGGTGGAGGCCGACGAGTACGACCGCAGCTTCCTGCAACTACGCCCCACCGAGGCCATCGTCACCGCGATGGATCCCGATCACCTGGACATCTATGGCACGGCGGAGGCGATGTACACCGCCTACACGGAGTTCGCCGCGTTGTGCACCGGCACCATGTATGTGCATGAGCGTGTGGCGCCGCGCTTTGCCGGACGGAAGAACATGCTGCCCTATGCGCTGGGGGGTACTGGCACGCCGCGCGCCGAGAACATCCGCGTGGAGGAGGGCGCGTATGTGTTCGACCTGGTGGCGGAAGGACAGCGGCTGCCGGAGTTGAGTCTTGGCATGCCCGGCCGCCACAACGTGGAGAACGCCATCGCCGCCAGTGCCATGGCTCTGCATGTGGGCGTACCTTCCGAAGGATTGCGTCGTGCGCTGGCTTCCTTCCGTGGCGTGTCGCGGCGCTTCGAGACACGCCTGCGTGGATCCGATGCGGTGCTGATCGACGACTATGCGCACCATCCGGTGGAACTGGATGCCTGCATCGGCAGCGTACGCGAGCTGTACCCAGGTCGCCATGTCACCGGCATCTTCCAACCCCACCTCTTCAGCCGCACGCGCGACCTCGCCGCCGCTTTCGCCACCAGCCTCGCACAACTCGATGCGCTGATCCTGCTGGACATCTACCCGGCCCGCGAGGAACCCATTGAGGGCATCACCAGTGCGTGGTTGCTGGAGCAGGTGCCGCTTGCGGATAAGGTCTGCAGCACGCGGGGCGATCTGCTGGATGAATTGCGGAAGCGCGACACCGATGTGGTGCTCACCCTGGGTGCGGGCGACATCGACCGGCTGGTGCCCGCCATTGAAAGCCTGTTGGACCAACGATCAAGCCCATGAAAAAGCGGATCCATCACCTCCTTCGCCTTACAGGCATCCTCGCCGCGGTGGTCGGCGGGATCGTCCTGTTGGGATTCGTGGAACATTCCACGGGCGAAAGACCGATCTCGGACATCAAGGTGCGCGTGCATGGCACGGAGGGCGTCCACTTCATTGATGAAGCCACCATAGAGCGCGCCGTGCTGGACCAGGGGAATGCCGTGCTGGGCGCACCGCTGGGCCAGGTGGACCTGCCTTCCATAGAGGACCGCCTGCGCGCCATTCCAGCGGTGGCCGCTGCGGAAGTGTACCACACCATGGATGGCATCCTGCATGTGAAGGTGCGCCAGCGCGAACCCGTGGTGCGCGTCTTCACGCGGGACGGCGAGAGCTTCTACATCGACAAGGAGGGATGGACCATGCCCGTGAGCGAAGTATGGACCGCGCGCGTGCCGGTGGTCTCGGGCCAGCTCTCGGAGATCGGTGTGCGGGATGGTGTACGTGCGGTGGCCCTCGATGGCGCCACGGATGAGCGTGTGCTCTCCGACGACATCCATCGCCTGGCGCTCTTCATCCGTGCGCATCCGCTGTGGAACGCCATGGTCGATCAGATCACCGTGGATGCCGCGGGCGTCTTCGAGCTGGTGCCCAAGGTGGGTGCGCAGCGCATCGTGCTCGGCACCGCGGCGCAATGGCCCAACGAACAGGCCCTGGCCGATCGCTTCACCAAACTGGAACACTTCTACCGCGAAGGCATCCCCCGCAGTGACTGGCGCCGCTATGCGCGCATCGACCTGCGCTTCGCCGGACAGATCGTCTGCACACAACGAACCACGCCCTAACCACCAACAACAATGGACAACAAACAAGAGATCGTAGCAGGCCTCGACATCGGCACGACGAAGATCGCCTGCATCGTCGGGCGCAAGAACGAGCAGGGAAAGATCGAGATCCTCGGCATGGGGAAGTCGCGCTCCGACGGTGTCACACGCGGGGTGGTGGCCAACATCCAGAAGACCGTGGAGAGCATCATCGCGGCGGTGCGCCAGGCGGAGGACAGTGCGGGGGTGGACATCGGCACGGTGAACGTGGGCATCGCCGGACAGCACATCCGCAGCATGCAGCACCGCGGCATGAAGATGCGCCAGAGCCTGGAGGAGGAGATCACGCAGGGCGACATCGACCAGCTGATCGATGAGACCTACCGCCTGGTGATGCCCCCCGGCGAGGAGATCATCCATGTGCTGCCGCAGGAATACATCGTGGACAACGAGCAGGGCATCCGCGACCCGATCGGCATGAGCGGCATCCGTCTGGAAGCGAACTTCCACATCATCAGCGGGCAGGTCACCGCCGCGCGTAACATCAACAAGTGCGTACACCGCGCGGGCCTCGATGTCACCGAGCTGATTCTGGAACCCCTGGCCAGTGCGGACGCCGTGCTGAGCGCCGAGGAGAAGGAGGCCGGGGTGGCGCTGGTGGACATCGGCGGCGGCACCACGGACATCGCCATCTTCTATGACAACATCATCCGCCACACCGCCGTGATCCCCTTCGGTGGCAACGTGGTCACCGAGGACATCCGCCAGGGCTGCGGCATCATGCGCGACCAGGCCGAACTGCTGAAGACCAAGTTCGGCAGTGCCCTCGCCGCGGAGAACAAGGAGAACGAGGTGGTGTGCATACCCGGTCTGCGCGGCCGCGATCCCAAGGAGATCAGCCTGCGCACCCTGTCGGAGATCATCCAGAGCCGCATGGAGGAGATCCTCGAGCATGTGCATTTCGAGATCAAGAACAGCGGCATGGAGAAGCAGCTCATCGCCGGCATCGTACTCACCGGCGGTGGCGCGCAGCTGAAGCACTTGAAGCAGCTGGTGGAATACCTCACCGGCATGAATGCCCGCATCGGCTACCCCAACGAACACATCGCCAAGAGCGCCGTGGAGGATGTGACCAGTCCGCTGCATGCCACCGGCGTGGGGCTGGTGATGAAGGGCTTCGACTACCTGGACCGCCGCCGGCCCAAGCAGGTGGAGCAGCGCACCGCGCAGAAGACCCCCGTGCGGGACCACAGCCAGAAAGGCCCGCTGGGCAAGTTCTTCAGCTCGGTGGTGACCGGCGCCAGCGAACTGCTCAAGGACGACGACAACTGAACCGAACAACACGATCACCAATACAAAACCCCGACGTCATGAAATTCGACATCCCCCAGGAGCTTGCTTCGATCATCAAGGTGATCGGTGTGGGCGGCGGCGGCGGCAATGCCGTCAACCATATGTATGAGCAGGGCATCAAGGGCGTGGACTTCATCGTCTGCAACACCGACCGCCAGGCACTGGACACCAGCCCCGTGCCCGTGAAGCTGCAGCTGGGCGTTAGCCTCACCGAAGGCCTCGGCGCCGGCGCCGTGCCCGAGCGCGGCAAGGACGCTGTGCAGGAGAACCTGGACGAGATCCGCCAGCTGCTCAGCACCCGCACCAAGATGATCTTCATCACCGCCGGCATGGGTGGTGGCACCGGCACCGGCGCGGCACCGGTCATCGCCAGGATCGCCCGCGAGATGGGCGTGCTCACCGTGGGCATCGTCACCAGTCCCTTCATCTGGGAGGGCCGCCGCCGCAAGCAGCAGGCCGCCGCCGGCATCGAGGACATGCGCAACGCGGTGGACACCCTGCTGGTGATCAACAACGACCGCCTGCGCGACCTCTTCGGCAACCTCTCGCTGGACAATGCCTTCGAGCATGCGGACAATGTGCTCACCACCGCCGCACGCGGCATCGCGGAGATCATCACCAAGACCGGCAAGGTGAACGTGGACTTCGAGGACGTGAAGACCGTGATGACCCAGAGCGGTGTGGCCATCATGGGCATGGCCGAGGCCGAAGGGGAGGACCGCGCCATGCGCGCCGCCCAGGAGGCCCTCGCCTCGCCCCTGCTCAACGACAATGACATCAAGGGCGCCAAGTTCGTGCTGCTCAACATCACCCACGGCGACCGCCCCGTGCTGATGGACGAGATCAGCGAGATCACCGACCACATCCAAAGCGCCGCCGGCAGCACCGCCGATGTGATCTGGGGCTACGGCCAGGACGAAAGCCTGGGCGACCGCGTGCGCATCACGGTGATCGCCACCGGCTTCCACACCAACCCGGAGACCGGCGAGGTGAGCGCGCCGCAGGCCGAGAAGCAGCTGCACCACCTGGGTGCTGAAGTGCCTACCTTGATCACCCAGCGCATCGGCAATCCGGTCACCGGTGCGGCACCCCCGGCACCGGCCGAGGCGCTGCCCGCCGAAACCGAAGCCAAGGCCGAGCCCTACCTGAAGCTTGTGGAGCCGGAAGAGCGGACGGAAGTGCCCGCCCTCCCGCCGCAGCGCCGCATCGAGTTCGACGTGGTGAACAGCGCCGCAGCGCCCGAGCAGGAGCCGCTGGAGGAGAAGACCGTACACAAGCTCTACGACAGCAGCGAGGAGGTCTCCGCAGCTACGGGCAGCACCGCGGCAAGCGTCAGCGAGGCGCGCCTGGACCCCGCCGCGCACCAGGCCCGTGTGGAGGAACGGCAATCGCGCATGCGCGAACTGGCCACCCGCCTGCGCACGGCCAACGGCCTCACCGAAATGGAGCGCGAACCCGCCTACAAGCGCAAGAATGTGCAGCTGAGCGATCCGCCCAACAGCAGCGAAAGCAACGTGAGCCGCTACAGCCTCAGCACCGAGACGGACGAGAACGGCGAACGCGTGGTGGAGCTGAAGCGGAACAACCCATACCTTCACGACAACGTGGACTGAGCGCCAGCTCAGCCCACGTTGCGCACGGGCCGATCATGATCGGCCCTGCTCTGAGCATTTGAATACGGGCGCGTACTGCCGGGCCCCAGCCCAGGCACGTGCCCAATAGAATGAGTACGGGCGCGATATATCGCGCCCCAACGATAGATCACCATGGATCTGCAACAACGCATCGACGCCGACATCAAAACCGCCATGCTGGCCCGCGACAAGGACCGGCTGAACGCCCTGCGCGCCATCAAGAGCGCCATCCTGCTGGAACTTACCCGGGAGGGGGCGGGCAAGGCGCTGGACGAGGCCGCGGGCCTGAAGATCCTGCAGAAGCTGCACAAGCAGCGCATGGAGAGCGCCTCCATCTACCGCGCGCAGCAGCGCGATGAGCTGGCCACCGAGGAGGAGACGCAGGCCTATGTGATCGAGGCCTACCTGCCCAAGCAACTCAGCGAGCAGGAGGTGGAGGCGGCACTGCGCGCGCTGATCGCGGAGCTGGGCGCCACCGGCATGAAGGACATGGGCCGCGTGATGGCCGAGGCCAACAAGCGCCTGGCCGGCAAGGCGGATGGTAGCGCTACGGCGGGGATGGTGAAGAAGATGTTGGCGGGAGTGTGACCGGACGGCACTGAGCCATTCCAACTGTTGAAGCGCGCCGTCACGCGCGCTTCGTGCTGTGGGGTCGCAGTTGCAGCGGTGTGCCCCCCACGGAGAAGGCCCGCAGCCCTATTGCCAGGGTAGCGGGCCTTCCTACACGCACCGGAGCGACCGAGTGCTGGTGCAATATAGTAGGATGGGGGAAGGAAAGGGAGGGGGATGAGGTGGGTGGTTTGGGTGCTGTGGGAACAAGGGACCACGGAGCCCGATATGGGCAGCAAGACTTTCCACCCTGCCAAGGAACAAGCACTTATCTTGGTCCCGCATCCCGAGCGCCCGCCCTATGGCAGGCCGCCAACCGAGTGACGACACCACGGTGGCAGAACGATGCGGGCCGGTCCGGTCAAAAAAGTCGCACACCGGAGCGTTCGCGTCGTGGCCGCACCCCAAACCGGGGGCGCTGGGGCTGTGTCATCAACACCCAGCACACACATGAAAGCGAACACACCTTTGGGATATGTCATGGTGGACTATGATGCTATCCAACGCATTGGTCTGCCGGCAGAGGCACAAGCCGCCCTGAAACTGAGCATGCGCCTGTACATGCAGCATGCCCGCATGCTCATCCAGCTGGAGCAGCACCAGTATCCGCATATCCGCTTCGGCGTGGTGCAAACCACCGTGCCCCATGGTGGGCGCATCCTCACCGATGCCGAAATGGCGGACCGTGCCGAAGAGGTGATGGCGCCCCTGATCGCCCTGGGTTGGCGCCCAATGCTCTGCCTGGGCCAGACAGGGGCCTTCCGTATGCACAGGGTGTTCGTGAACTGGATGCGGTAAGGGGCATTGTCGGCCGTGGCGGGGGAATGGGAAGCGATGCTAGCCGATTTGGCTGTGCATGAGGTGCTATTTATTAGCAACACGGACAGCTACATCCGCTTGATCGGCTCCACTCCTTCAACGCTCTTCGCATTGGTATAAACGGTCAACTCCAACGATTCCCCGGGCAGTAGCTCCATGTCCTTCAGACCTACATCAATGCGCCAACGCTTGTGGTCTTCCACATGGCCTCCGAGTAGGTTGTAGGAACCCTCCACATACCAACGGCCCTTGGTGTCGAAAGCCTGACCTTGGTGATCCGCTTCAAAAAGCAAGGCCGCAAAGGAGAACGGCTCGAACAGGTAGTTCAATTGATAACCGTCATCCCGCAACGCCTCCACCTGGACTGTTAGCCTTCCATCGTTGAACCGAAGCACCCAATCCTTATCCTGGGAAACAAACGTCACCCCATCCACTTGGAAATTCGGCACAACACCACTTTGGAACATCGCCACAGGTCGCCCTTTGCTCAACGTCACGCTGATTCGCTCGAACGTGGTCAAGATGCGATAAGGCATTTCGGGCAACAAGGTCTCGATGTCGCGAAGCTTGCGCTCCAAGTGCAGCAGGTCCGATGCGTAGTGTTGTTTGGGAAGGACCCAGCCACCATCATCCACGAATTTGCGCAGGAGGCTTGCGGCATGCTGAAGGTCGGACTTGCATCGGGATAGACGGGTCAGGATCGTAGTGGTGCGTTGGCTCAGATGGTCCTTGCCAGAAGAATCGAGGTCGGACGATTGGATGGCCTGTACCAACGCCTTCAACTGATGCATGATGTCGATCACCTCGACCTGTTGGGTTAGGTACATGTCAGGATCGATGCGCGCCGCCAGTGCCAAACGGGTCTCGATCTTGTCCTTGGTACATTCCTCCACCCAGATCTCGAACGTCTTGGCAAGACCGGCATAGCCATGGTACGGCGACGTACCTGGGATCAAAACATCCATATGCGGCCCCCAATGCACTACATAAGCGGCAATGGCACCCTCAATACGCTCCGCCATACGCGACAGCCTATCATAGTTTCGGTCCTGCCTTAGCTCACGGTGTTGCTCGTTCGTATCTGCTTGTGCCTTGCGCTGCGCTTGCAGGGTGGCATAGAGTAGAAGGGCATTGGTAAGCGCGAACAAAGCACCGGCGATGCTGCCGATGAACACGGCGATATGGCTGTTGTACTCGGGGTTGAAGAACCAAGTAACGCCGTATCGCAAACCGAGGTTGACGGCAACGAGCACCATGAAGGCAGCTCCCACCCAGGCCACTACCATGGCAACCTTCCTGAAGTTTGGGACTTCCTTGGGGCGTTCGTCTGCCTCTGAATTCATGGCAGTGGTGCCGTTTTCGGGTGTGGACTTGAAAGCGTTCCTCGAACGAACTCGAAACTCTCATCAACCCATTGGTGATGCACGGATGTGCGCTTGATGACCTTTGCAGCCTTGTACTCAGTAAGCACGAGCAGAGCCGAAAGGCATGCTTGCTCAAAGCGCACTAATGCGTCCATGATGTCAACTTCCTGGTAACCCATGTCACTGGATACGTAGGAGCGCTTGCCATCCAGATTGTACATGCCCACCTGTGCCACTCTGTGATGAATTCGCTGCGCTCCTCTAAAGTCCAGCGGGTGGGCTCCAAGCCTATTGCGCAATTCGTAGAACGGCTCTCTTTGCAAGCTCTTGACCAAGTCGCCTTGCCCGTGTGACATGAAAAAATTCGCCAATTGGCTGATCGCTCCTGTTATCAAATAAGCAGCGTTCAATACACCGTACAGGCGGAGATAGACCTCGCCGGGGTTTAATGGTTGACGATGCACATAGAGCCCATTTCGCCGAACCTCTCCAAAGGCACTACCCGTATCTTCGATCAAGTCGATTGCTGCTCGCACATGCTCTGCCTGTTGGAGGTCAATGCCTAAATTCTTGACCATGAAGTTGTTGGCTACAGCATCATCCGCAATTTTCGTGGCAGAGCCATGCTGCAAGATCATATTCCATATGCTGGCTATAGCGTGGTATGGTCCGAGTTGCTTGAGGTCATCTGATTGACTCATGATTTCAAAGGAGTTGGTTCAAGACTGTCTCCATGTACGGGAAGCAAGAATGCTTTCAGTTTCGGATCCCTGCACGACCATTCCGATCGAAGCTGACGCTTGAAGAAATATAGATATGCGTGAAGCTCGTTGATCTTATCCCCCACATAGTTCAAGTGGTAAGACACGCCTGCCTCACCACCGGCAGGTGTGTTTAACCGGGGTGATCCGATGGCCACCTTGACTCGGGCAAGGCAGGCTGTTATGCTGTTCAGCTCGATACGGACTTTCACCTTCAAGTACTCCTTGTGATCATCAAGTTCCATCAACCTTTCCTGGAAGGCATTGTCTGCTTCTTGGAACATGCGCCTTGCCATTTCGTGCTCTATAAAGCCGCCCTTGGATAGCATAGCATCCCAATCGTATGACAGGGCAAGGTCGTCGCCTAATTCGAAAGTGAAATGCTGTGTATCCTTCCTGTCAAGCTGCATGTACATGCCTACGCCCAACAACCTGAAAGCATCGAATATGCCAAGGATGCTTGCCTCGATCGAAGCTTGGATAGCGTTCCTTTCTTGCTTGCTGTTCCAAAGTTCGCCGACAACATGAAAGATGAACGATGCCACAAAGGCTAATCCTAACGTGACCACAATGGTAGCCATTCGCGCAGCATGTCTCCAGCCCCAAAGCGGCTGTATGTCCCGTAGCCAGAACTCGATGATTGCCACCGCGAGTAGTGTAACCAATACCCAAATGGTCAGGTCCCATCTAGGCCGAAAAATCTTCTCTTTCATGGGTTCAAGAAATTTTGTTCTCGGTTACCCATCACCATCCTCTCCACCTCCTCCCTCGTCCGTTGCCTTGCCGCCACCGCCTCCGCCCTCAGTCTCACCGCTTTCTCACGCGCCACCGTCAATGCCTTCACCAACGCCCGCTGCACTTTCACCGGTGGCACGGGCAGACGTAGCGCCAGCAACGACGTCTTCGTGATGTTCTGCATAGTCGGCGAACTACAGCAAAGCACCGCTTGAATCTGTTGATTTGCCTGACAGGTATTCATGTTTCATCCCTCTACCTCCCCACTTCCGCGAACAGACCCATCGGCCGTTCGCTCTTGGACCAATCCAGCAGGTTGAGCACACTGGTTTTGATGGGGCGCTTCTCATCCCAGAAGATTAGCGAATCGAGGAGTTCAGTCGCAGCTGGCGAGGTGATGAGGGCGTGTACCCTGCGGGCTTCGGCTTCGGAGTCGAATGCGACGAAGTACACGGTGTCATCGAACATCACAGGCTTGCTGTCCATGGGGCCCACCAGGCGGAAGCGTAAGGACTTGTACAAGCCGCAAATGGCTATGCGCCATGGCCGGAAGGAGTAGTCGCCGACACCGAAGATGGCGAAGAGCGGTGCGTTCTGGTAGATGCGGCTGCTGCGGGCGTCGAGTTCGCTACGCTTGCTTTCCAGGTAGGCCCATGTGCGGGGCGCCTGGTGCCGGATGGCCTCCGTGGGTTCCCCGATGGCGCGCTGGGTGACCAGAACGAAGCGTTCCCTCCAAACACGCTCCCCATTGGCCACGTCCGAGCCTTTCATCAAAGGATACAGATAGTCAGGCTCAAGGTCCACCGCTTCACCTGCCCCGTTGAATAGTTGCCCATCCTTGCGCGCAAACTCCATGATGGCCGAGGCATCATGCTTGATGCCCGACCGCCACTTCTGAGGACTTCTTCCGAGGAAGTGTGTGGATCGATCGAATGTCTCTGTGTTGCGCACAAGAAGGCCGGCGCGATGACCGACGCGGTAACCCTCCAGGGTATCTAAGTCCGGGTAGACCATGTAAGTAAGATCCGGGCGATCGATGGACACCGCGAAGCGCATCACCAACAGACACGAATCCACCGCGGCATTGAAGTGCTTTTTGGTATCCACCAGCATGATGGAAGCCTCGGCCACCTGGGCCCGCTGCCGTTGCGCATGGGCCAGCACCTTGCGGGCCACCGCTGTTTTACACAGCATGGCCAAAGTGCCCTTCCGGCCACGGAACCAGCGCAGCATCTCCATCATCATGTGTTCGCTGATGTCGAAGTTGGCCTTGCCGGTCATGGCATCGAAGCCGGAATGGGATTGGAAGTTGGACTTGCCCGGCAGGTTGTGTCCACCAATGGCACCCAATCCTGCGCTGGTGACCCACGGCGGATTGCCGATCACAAGAAGCTCTCCGGTGAGCTTGTGCAACACCGCTTTCCAGTCCTTGGCGAAGAAGTCATCCACCGCAAGAGTGATGCGTTCATGGTGCGGCACATGCTGTAGTTGCCCGCTCAAATGGTCCACATATGCCGGGTTGATCTCGAAGCCATGGATGTGCTTCGCATTGGAAAAGGTCCCGGCAGCGGCCACAACAAAAGCTCCCAAGCCGCAGGTGGGTTCCACGATCACATCGGGGTCCACGCCCATTCGCGCAAGCCGCTCACACACTTGTTGGGCCAGGTCCAACGGGGTTTGCCAGTCCCCGAACTCAATGCGTTGTTTGGTCGCGGTCATCGCCTTGCCCCTTTGAATACGGACTTGACCCCTGCCACATTACCCGCCTTCTCGATCGCGCGGCTGTAATTCAAACGCCATTGCAGGGCGTTGGAGATCGTGAGGTATCCCAGTTCGGGTCGCTTCTGCAAGATCTCATTCGCCAGGTTGTTCAGCTCGATCTCGTCAACGGGCAGGTATCTGTCGGACAAGAAGGCTATGATATCCTCCGCGCTGCCTTCATTATCCAAGATCGCGCGGAGCCCCCGCGTGGTTTGGTGATCGGCTGTGTACTCCTTCTCCAGATAGAGCGCGTGCAGAATGTTGAGTGTCCCGGTCTTGGCTATGGGGTCATCCACTTTGTCGTACACGAACACGAGGAGCGCGTAGCCCAAGCCATAGATCTTCTGCCTTGCGTTCTTGTATGGACAAGACGATTGCGGCTGCCGGATGCTGGTCACTTTCATGTCCACATCAAGGCTTGGGAAGTCGATGCCGCTCCCTGTGTTGCCCGCCTGGAACACGTAGCCCGCACCTTGAAGGTACTTCCTGAACTTGTGTTCCAAGTAAGTGCCTACAGCCTTCCCATCGGTAATACCGAACAGCAAGGGCTCTGCGTGGAAGCTCTCCATACGGGAGAAGACCTGTGCCTCCTTGCACAACCGGGGGATGGTAAGCTTGCTCATGCCCTGCAAAGTAAGGCGCGCCACGAGTGGTGATCAAAGTCCAACTGGTCGGTGGTTTGAATTAAGCGGACAGCGATCCTGTCAACGGGGTGGATGATAAACATAGGTCACTTGGTCGCAGCTGTATCGCCCATTGAGGTGGACGTTTTCAACGGCGTTGGTCCACACTCCTCCAGAGCCTGCGAAGAGATCAACGAAACTTCCGGTGTGGCTCCGCTTTGCGCCGAGTAGTGCCTGTCGATCCAGAGTTCCAAGGTCGGCTTGGCCATAAGAAAGAGGACCACCAGACCCACCAAGATCCAGAAGGCCAGTACACTGACCTTGGCCAGGATGACCTGGATGCGCCTTTTTGTTCGGACCTCGCTCGATATCACATAAGCACAGTAAGCGCCTTGGCCCTTGCCTTGGAACAGGGCGAACAGTTGGTTGAAGAGTTGGCGTCTCATGGTCACAAAGGAGTGGGCGGCACGATGGGGGAGAAAAGGGCACTCTCATCATGAGGGAGGACGTTTTCCCCCTTCGAACATGGCTTACTCACATTCATCTAGGGCAAAGCACGGGGGATCAGCACGCTGGAAATACGAACGCTCCAGCACCTCATCCACCTCTTTCCACGACTGCCTTTCAAGGGAACCTCGCGCTGGGCAAGGGTTTCCGGGCATTGGGCCGAAAGTGTTAGGGGTCGGGTGTGCTCACCCCATTCCCGCGAGTCTGTGACTCGTGGTCCGCGCTCCCGCCAACGTTCCAGGGGCCTGGTTGCCGAAGGCAGCGGCATTGCCTAGAGGCCTTTTCGCTCCGCGACCTTTTCGCTCATCCACCCAAGTGGTTCCCGTGGTGGGCTAAAGGTGGCCGCAGGCCAATGAGCTTGTAGGCCGTTTACTTCGTTCCTCGCAATGACGAACCTTTTCGCTGCGCGATCTTCATACCCAACCCACAAGCGATCGTGGTGGTGGGCTACCAGTGGCCATGGGCCTTTCTGCCCGTCACACCACAACGAAAAGCGCCCAGAAGATCAATCGTACGTCGGACCACCTTTCGGCCGGGCCTTCCGGATCTGATACTGGGCGCTTAACAAGGCAGAGGTAGGGGGAGGGTTGTTGTCAGTTGTCTGTTGGCGGTTGTCCGTCTGACCTCGCCTGAATAGCGTTGACTGGTTTTCAGTAGTTGATCTTCACTGTGTAGGTATTCTTCTCCGGGTTGCTCCTCACGAAGTCCTCAAATACACAGGGCGACATACTGCCCGGCAGCTTCTGGTGGGGTCGTTGAT
>JBGTES010000060.1:0-8344 GCA_041747675.1 Flavobacteriales bacterium | reverse complement strand
ACTGACATGCAGACCATGCCAGTGGGTCGTGGTCAATTCCTCCATTGCGTTCGTCACATTCAGCGTGACCTGTTGTCCCCGGTCGAGGATCAGCGTAGGCCCAAGGAGATCGCCATTGTATCCGAAGGTCATCACCGGCTGTCCAGGATGGAACTCCCATATGCCCTCCTGCATGGTGAGGTCGATCACAGCACCTGAGAGCGTATCGGGGATCGGCAAGGGTGTCTGGCAAAAGCCGATGGAGCCAATAAGCGCAATGCTCATGACCCAGAGAGTGTATCTATACATACTTCCAAATGTAACCCGATCTGGCGCGGGCATCGAATTTGCTTCGTTCGCCCCCATCCATGAGGGGGCCCAGTGGTTCACTGAAGGCCTCCCAAGAAGAGGAGGCCTCTAACGAACCAGATCGCCGGGAACGATCCCATTAGAGAGCAACGAGGCGTAGCTTAGCGGTATGCTGCGCAACTTCCTCCCTGTTCTGGCCCTTTTGACCGGCCTTTCGATGAACGCTCAATCGCCGTTCATCACGTATGCTCCGGTGATCGATGTGAATGAACCTGACCAGGGTGGACTTCGCCCAAGGATCGCACTGAACGGCGCCGGGGAGCCGATCGTGCTCTGGGGGCGCAACGCTCCCAACGCCAACCGGGTGGCTGTTTGGAATGGCTCCGGTTTCGATCCTGGTGTGCAGGTGAATATTCCCGGAGAGGTAGTTCCCGCCGTTGGCGATTGGCTGGGCAGCAGTATCGCGGCAGTGGGAAATACCGTGTGGGTGGTGATGAAGGCCACACCCGAGGATGAGCGACCGATCTATGTGAGACGCTCGGACGATGGCGGTATGACATGGGGCGACACCCTGCGCGTGGAACCAAACAATGGTCTGCTGTCACGCTTTCCTTCCATTGCGGTGGTGGATCCCGATGAGCCGATCGTGCAGTACATGGAGTTCGATCATGGCTTCATGGGCGCACGCCAGGTGGTGGTGAAAATGACCGGTGGCGTATTTGGTGCACCTATCCAGGTGAGTTCGCCTTTTGCATCGGGGAATGTCTGCGATTGCTGCCCCAACCAGGTGGTGGCGGATCAGGATCGGGTGGTGGCCTTGTACCGTGATGCCAGCGACAACGAACGGGTGATCTGGGGAGCCTTCTCCAATGATGGGGGCGGAACATTTCCGATCGGTGCCAAGATGGATACGACCAATTGGATCATCTTCGGCTGCCCGAGTACCGCACCTGATGGTTACATCACAGGTGATTCGATCCGCTATGTCTGGATGTCCGGTGCTCTTGACGGCGCAAAGGTCTACATCGCGAGCGCCGGGTTGAACGAGGCTGGAGCTATCGGAGACCATCGCAGGATCCATTCCCAGCCGGAGACAGTGACACAGAATTTCCCCAGGATCGCAGGAAGTGGTGATACGCTGGGAGTGGTCTGGATGCAGAATGTAAGCGGACAGTTGGAGATCCAGTTCTCCTGGAGTACCACCGGCATCAGCGGCTTGAGCGAACCGGATACCGTGAATGTGGACCTTGCCGGCATGCAGACCACACCGGATATCGCCTTCACCAACGGATCATTCCATATCGTGTGGGGCGAGATGGGCCAGGTGCGCTATCGGAAGGCCACACTCGGTATCAGTGTCGGTGTACCGGATCATACCTCCGGGAATGAGCCCATCATCTGGCCCAATCCGGCCGACGATATACTCCATCTCGGCCAGGACGGCTGGGTACGAGCGGAGATCATCGATATGAATGGAAGACTTGTTTCACAGGGCTCGATCCGGGCGGGCACCATCGATGTATCGGCGATCGCTCCTGGTGGTTATCTGTTGAAGCTCGTTGGGAGGGATCGTGCAGTGCGCACGGCTCGTTTCGAGAAGCGGTAATGTGATCGGGGGATCTTCCACCATTGATCATTCGCCAAGCACGCGCTGACCCGACCCCTTGAGCATCGCGGTTGCGACCGCTATGTCAATGGATCACGAATCGAAGGACGGTACGCTCACCTGAAGCATTGCTCAGGGCCATCACATAACTGCCTTGGGCCAGTTGCTCCAGGGCCAGATCCATCGTGGCGCCTTGTTCGGCGGTCCAACGCTCCGTATGGACCAGGGTACCATCGATGCCGTGGACACGTAGATCCACGATACCGGCGGACATCGCGGACCGCAGCGTGAATCGGCCATCGTTGGGGTTGGGGAAGAGCGCGAAGGTCTCCATGGCGGACTCATCGAGGCCCACGGTGGTCCCGACCGTCACATCGTCGAGGTAGAGATTGTTCCCGAAGTTGCTTTCCGCCACGAACATGAGCAGTACTTCAGGCTGGCCGTTCACGGATGTCAGATCCACTTGTTCCGCGCGCCACTGGGTCGGGCTCGGTGTGAAAGCGCCCGTCCCGGCAGGCGCTGTGGACAGCACGGCTCCGGCTTTGCTATAGAGCGTGCTCCAGGTGGCACCGCAGTCGATCGACGCCTGCACCATCAGCCTGTCATTGGTGCTGGAGTTGTACTGCCGGTAAGCCACCGAGAACTCCAGCATCGAACCTCCCCCGCCAGTGGAGAGATCCAGCGCCGGCATCATCAAGTGATCGCGCTGGCCCGTGATGTTCATGGGACCTGTATGGTTGTCCATTTTCACGCATCCCTGGCTGATGCCGAAACCGCCCACCGATGCATTCCGGGTCATCTTGTTGTTCGGATTGAAATGGACGTAATTCCATCCCACTGGCGGGAAGGTCGGTGCCGAAAAACCTTCGAAGAAGGGCAGCCCCTGCACGGGGTCGATCACCCGGAAACTTCCAGCCATCCGGTCGTTCATTACAACTGGATCGACGGCACCATTGGGCAGACTGGTCCACACATCCAGTTGGTGCGTGCCATTGATGAGCGGCATGGACGGCAGGGTGACCTGTGCCGTAGCTCCGGGCGCAAGACTGCCGGTCCATGCGAATGTGGTGGATGTCCCTCCGTCCAGGCTGCTGTGGATGTTCACCGACGTCAACGCATTGCTGCCGCGGTTCGCCAGGGTGATCACGGGGGCGATAGAAGACGCACAGATGTCGTGGGCAATGGAAAAGAAATTCGGCGTGGTGGCGATCACCGAAGGCGAAATGATCGCTGCGATGGCGGCATCGTTGGCAAGAGGCTGCGGGTCGATGCGCACCACCTTGTTGCCGCTGTAATGGGTGAACCAGATCCGGCCATCGGGACCCACCTTCAAGCCCATGATGCTGGGCATCCCGGTGGTGATCGTACCAAGCAGTGTGGGTGTGCCACTGACATCATACAGCCTGATGGCACCGGTCGTGTGGTCGCTGACGACAATTCTGCCGGGAATATGGTCGATCCCGCTGGGCTGTGTGGCCCAGGTATCCACCACCTCCACTGTGGCGCCCTGCACCTGGTAATATCCGGCGAGCGGTTCATTGCTTGTGGGCGGCACAGAAAGGTTCCCGGTGATCGAGCCGGTGTTCACGTTCATGCGTTTGATCTGTTTCGCACCCCCGTCGATGAAATACAACCAACCGCTCTCCCGATCGAGCACCATGTGGCTTGGGATATTGGGCACCCTGGTCACGGGCACATCGGTGTACCGCCAGATCTTCCCACTGCCATGATAGTCGTATCCGGGGCCGTGGTCCTGCACGAAATCGTAGCGGCAGATATTCCCGAAGTGCCCGTCCATGACCCAATACACCTTGGCGGAATCACTGGCGATGCCCATGGCGAAAGGGCTTTGGTGCAACATGTCCAGATGGCTGCCCAAGGGCAGTCCACTCACCCAGTTATTCTGGAATACCGTGGCGAATATGTTCGGATCGGCGCTCCACAAGGCCGGACCCATGAACGTGGAAGAAGGTGAGGATGTATTCTGAACCTCGCTCACAGCGGCCCATTCACCATTCGGGGAAAAGGCCATGGCGCTGGCCTGGACCATAAAGTGGCCACTGTGCGTGTCCTTCCGAAACTCGCTTGTCTGGCCGGGCAGCCCCGCATTGCGCACGATCACCATGCTGCCGCCTGCCGAAGTGCCTCTGTTCATTACCCACAGCTCGTTGGTGTGCGGTTTGAAATCGAGGTCACGGGGTAGGCTCACCTGGGCGGAGGAGGTGACAATGTCTGTGAAGACCAATGGGTCGGTGAGGTAGCGGTCCAATACTGGCACCTGCGCTTGGGCCGAGGCGGCGAGCAGGGTGAGAAATGAAAGACAGATGGGTCGTGTCATGTGATGTTCTTACTACGTCGGTGACTTAATGGCCTTGTTCCATGGCTTCGGCCAGCTGATCCATGAGTTGCACATTGATCGGGTGGCTTCCTGTGGCCGAAGGAGTGGTAAGAAAGTCGATGCCTTCCAGAAGAATGGCCATATCCACCACTGCCCAGGAGGTCAGGGGCCCGCTTTCAGGCAGGTCGGCGTGTGCCGGAGCCATGCCGGTGCGCAGCAAGCCGGAGCCCATGCACTTGAAGGAGAAGGTGGGGTCTGTGTCATCCAATACGCCATCCCCATTGCCATCCACGCGCCCCGCGACCACCAGGAAGGAATGGCCATCCGTGGTGTTCCCGCTGTACACGGGCGCCAGCCCACTCAATGCGGCGGTCGTTGCCGGGTCCGCATGGTTCAGTGCGGGGCTCAAGCCGATATCGAATCGAAGCTCATGCAGGTGATGACTGTGGATCTCTCCGAGTAGAAAGAGGTTGTCCGTTGAGGCATCCACCAGCAGACCGGTCTGTGGGAAGTTGGCCACGGTCGCGCCGTAGTCATCCACCCCATAAGGTGCCGAGAGCACGATAAGGAGCGTATCCAGCCGGAAATCATGGCCAGCCGCATCGGTGTACATACTGCCCAATTCATAGACGTGGGCATTATGTATGAATGCCACGCCAAGGGCGAGTGTGCCGTGGTATGCTGGCGCCACAGGTTCGTCAGGGTCCTTATTGCGGCATGATGCGAGCAGTAAAATGCCCGATGCCAGGAAAAGGGCCGTGCGCAGCGATCGGATGGTGAACACGTGAGCCGCGTTATGCACAGCAGGTAATGACCCCTTCATTGATCCCGCAAGGTAGCTCCCGAACGGAGCAGCGATCGGGCGCACTCAGGTCCTTCGCGATCTAAAATGCGTGAATCGGGGACTTCCAATGGCTCCCGATCGACGCTGCGGTCGTGCGCCATGGGCACGAATACGCCCGGGGATTATGCTACTTGATCGGGTCACTGTTTCATGAAGCGGGTGCGCGCCGATCGATCAGTACCGTGCAACAACACGAAATAGGCTCCCGCTGGCAAGCCGCGTACGTCCATCATGCCCTGGAGCGCATCGCCAGACCGCACCATTCGGCCATTTCCGTCGAAGACCTCGATCGTACGCCAGCGTTGTCCGCTCCAGTGTATCCATTCCGTCGCCGGGTCGGGCCACAGCCGGACCTCTTCCATAGGCGACTCTGTGATACCTGTGAACGGTTCCAAGGTGGCTTTCCGGTATCGCACCTGGTTGGTGGGCATCTCACTCCAGATGATGTGGAAGGCGCCATCGGCGAAAGCCACATCCGGGGTGCGCTGGTTGCCGGTGAGTGACACGTTCACCGTGTCCGGCACGCTTAGACCACCCGGTCCGGTGACACTCCAGCTGAAGAGGATCTCGCGCGCGCCCACGGAGATCTGCTCCCACACCACACCGAGGGTATCGCCGCTGCCCGCGATGCGCGGAAAATTCTGTGTGAGGCCGGAGGACTGCCCGGGATGTACCAGCCGTTGGGTGCCGGTGGCAAGGCCCGCAACGTGAGCGCTCCCGAGGTATACTTTGAAGCCATTGTTCGCACCCGACATCCACACGTGACGGATGCTGTCGCCCACGATATAACCTGCGGGGCCGCTCGCAGGACAGGCATCCAGGATCCAGGCGTTGCCATCGACCAGGGCGCCCACGGGAAAGCTCAGGCCGCCATCCACCGAAGCGGCCGCCCAGATGTTGCGCTGGTGGTCCACATCATTCCGATAAAGGGAAACTGCGCGATCCCCTTCAGCCACCACCTGACCCGGGCAACAATCGCAAGCTTCGCCGCCGCTGAAAGGCGTGCTCACCTGCACGGGTGCTGCGAAAGAGGGACCTTCCAGCCGGGCCACCACATGCCGGGGTTCATTCCAGCCGGAAGTGAACTGCATGTACTGAACAACGGGCGTGTCCGGGTGCGGCAGTGCGATGGAGGGGAAGCGCGACACCAGTCCATCGTATGGGTCCACACGCAGGGTGTCGCCCCAGGTATTTCCGCCATCATCCGAGCGGCGTACATACTGTGGCCGTGACTCTTCCGGGATCGCGCTCATCGCCACCCACACCGTGTTGCCATGGGCCGCGATGCCGCTGCCCATCCAATCCGCCACCGAAGGTGCGAAGCCGGTACCACTCACCTGGATCGCCGGACCGAAGGCATCGCCTTCGCCCACGGCTACATAGTTGGCGTTCGGGCCGCTACGACCCCATAGCACCACGGGCTCCCCCTCACCATTGATCACGATGCGCGGTCGCAGGGCACCGGTACTTTGGGCATTCACATCGATGGGATCCCCCCATGACAGGACGGCGTCCTGCGCCATGCCACAAAGGGGTAGCAGCGCGAATAGATAGGGTAGTGTGGCAGGGGTCCGCATGTCGTTGGTGGGTTGTGGTGTTCGCAGGTGTTGGCATCCTCAGCCCTTGTCCACCACCCGCGGCACCTTGAAATAGTCGCTGTCCTTCACCGGGCTGTTCATCAGTGCCTCCTGCTTGGTGATGGTGGTCTCGGCCACATCCTCGCGCAGCACGTCCGCCTCGTCGGTCATGAAGATGAGTGGTTCCACGCCCTTGGTGTCCACTTCATTGAGCTTCTCCACGAAGCTGATCACGCGTTCCATGTCGGCCAGAATGGCCTTGCGCGCCTCGGGGTCGCTGTAGTCCAGCTTCGCCAATTCAGCGATGCGGTCCAGGGTGGCGTCGTCGATCTTCATTATTTTCTGTTGAAGGTTGAAGGTTGCAAGTTGAATGTTGGGGGAATGACCTCGCCTGAATAGCGTTGACTGGTTTTCAGTAGTTGATCTTCACTGTGTAGGTATTCTTCTCCGGGTTGCTCCTCACGAAGTCCTCAAATACACAGGGCGACATACTGCCCGGCAGCTTCTGGTGGGGTCGTTGATAGTTGTACTTCTTCAGTGTGCGGGAGAGCGAACTTACAAGGCCTTTGAAGCTCTTGAAGCCCAAGGGTAGGATGTACTCATTCTTGATGATGCCGTTGACCCGTTCGGCATGTGCGTTCTTCCAAGCCTTGTCCCCCATGCTCGTGCGGATACCGTGCTTCTTGAGCAGGGCCAAGTAGTCCCTGTCCACGTATTGGCCACCTCGATCGGAGTGGTGGATAAGGCCCGGTGGGACACGACCTCCCCTTGTGTGCAAAGCTTGGCGTAGTGCCCGCAGATTGGCTTCTGCAGCCAATGTCCGGCTGACGGCTGCTCCGATGACCCTGCGACTGTACACATCGGTGATCAGGCTCACGTAGTAGAACCGCCCCTCGTAGGGCACGTATGTGATGTCGCTGACCCAGAGCTGGTCCATCCACGTGACCTCCATGCCCTCGATCAGGTTGGGATAGCGTATCGATGGATGTGCCCAAGTGGTCCGAGCATAGTTGCGTACACGACGCAACCGCATACCGTTCCCAAGCAACAGGTCCTCGAAGCGATCGCGCCCCAAGTCCGGTTTCAGGACCAGATGGACCTTGCGGGCACCCAGGCACGGATGCTCCTTCCGGATCTCAATGGATTCGGCCAGTAAAGCCTGATCCCGTAGACCACGCAACTCTATGCGTTTCAACCCTTGAAAGTGACCTTGACGTGTAACGCCCGCCTCCCGATACAACCTCATCATTGACCAGGGGTGTTCGTCCCGGTGTTCCCGGAACCATTCGAGGACAGGCGTTCGGACTTTTTTTTGATGTCCACCCCGAGCTCCTTACCCGCCAGTTCGACCACCTTCTCCAAGTAGTCGATCGTCAGTTGCTTCTGGCCTACAGCCCGTTCTAATTCAGCTATCCGTGCCCGAAGCGCCTTGAGCTTCTCCCCTGTGCTATGCTTCTCCACCACTACTCGTGTTGATCGCTTGTAATGTACCGAGTACTTCGCCAGCCAGCCATATACCGCAGTGCCGCTCACACTGTATTCTTTGGCGATCACCGATACACGCAGCTTGCCCTGGTCGACCTCACGGACCACCTCTCGCTTGAAATCCTCGCTGAAACGTCGTCTTATGTGCTTGTACTTCCCTTCCATGTTGACTCAATTTGTAGTCAACCTATTTCAGGCTTAGACAG
>JBGTES010000059.1:0-98245 GCA_041747675.1 Flavobacteriales bacterium | reverse complement strand
CACGCAGCTTGCCCTGGTCGACCTCACGGACCACCTCTCGCTTGAAATCCTCGCTGAAACGTCGTCTTATGTGCTTGTACTTCCCTTCCATGTTGACTCAATTTGTAGTCAACCTATTTCAGGCTTAGACAGGCTGCCGATGAAGACGAGGGACCTTGGGCTTCCCAGACGTGGCGGGGGTGCACGGACAACCGACAACTGACAACAGACAACTACACCCCAACGAAAAAGGGCCGCCCTGGTGGGACGACCCTCATCCGGAGTCCACGAATGTGGTGGCTTACTTGTGTTTGGTCTCGTCGCTCACGGTGAGCTTGTGGCGGCCGGTGGCACGGCGGCGGGCCAGCACGCTGCGGCCGGCGGCGGTGCTCATCCGCTCACGGAACCCGTGCTTGTTGGCGCGTTTGCGCTTGCTGGGCTGGTAGGTACGTTTCATCGCCGCTTGTTTTTCAGAAGGGACGGCAAAAGTAGACCTTTTCGTGGAACGGACAAGCGATGATCACCGGGCGGCGAAACGCAGACGGTCCAGGCCATAGGCGGCCACCCGACCATCGGCGTGCTCCACCAGAAGGCGGCCATAGGGATCCACATCCACCGGCCTGGCGCTCAGGGCTTCGCCATCCAGGAGCAGGTCGGCCCATCGGCCCCGGGCCCACAGCCGTGCGGCATATTCGGCGGACAAGCTAACGGGGTCGGTCTCCCATTGGGTATAGCGACGGCGCAAATGGCCCAGCAGCTCATGCAACACGGCCATGCGATCATGGTCGCGGCCGCTCTCCAGGGCCAGACTGGTGGCCACCAGACCCGCTTCCAGCTCGCGCTGGTTCACGTTCAGGCCGATGCCCATGATGGACTGCGCCACCCGTTCACCTTCCAACTCATTCTCGATCAGGATGCCCGCCACCTTGCGCCGTTCCACCAGCACATCGTTGGGCCATTTGATGCGCACTTCCCCCACGAGCGCAGCGGCCACGGTGTCATGTACGCCCAAAGCGGCCACCTGCGCCAGGGCGAACTGTGCGTCGGCACGCAGGTCCACCGGCTTCAACACCACGCTGAAGGTGAGGTCCTTCCCCCGCCCGGAGTACCAGGTGCGGCCCCGTTGCCCCCGACCGGCGGTCTGCTCATGGGCCAGCACCACGGTACCATGCCGCAACCCATCACCGCCCATCATATCCGCTGCCGTCTTGTTGGTGCTCAGCACCGAATCCAGCGCGATGATCGTATCCCCGATGACGGGGGCGGACGTTTCCATGAGCGGCAAGACCAGCGGGTACAGGGGAGGGTATCTTCGTACCTTTGGACGGACCAAGATAGACCGGATGAACAACGCACAGGGCGCGGCAGCGGCCCGATTGGTGGAGGCCATCGTGGAGGGCATCCAGGAAGTGAAGGGGAAGGACATCATCCATTTGGACCTGCGCGACGTGCCGAACACGGTGTGCGATCATTTCATCATCTGCCACGGAGATTCGAATACCCAGGTGGAAGCCATCGTCCGGTCGGTGATCGAGATCACACGAAAGAAGACCGGTGAGAAACCCTGGCATACCGAAGGGGAACAGAACGCCGAATGGGTATTGATGGATTTCGTGGACGTGGTGGTACACATCTTCCACCGGGAGAAGCGCGCACATTATGCATTGGAGGACCTGTGGGGTGACGCGGCCCGCAGGGTCTATGAGAACGTGGCCTGAGCGGCCCAAGCATGAACGACGTGGAGAACAACGAGAAAAAGAATGACGAGAAGGAACGCCCGAAACGTTCCTTCAACTTCTATTGGATCTACGGGATCATCATACTGGTGATCCTGTCGATCAATCTGTTCAATTACTCGGGCGGGATGGTGCCCATCGATCCCACGGAGTACCAGAAGATGCTGGCGGCGGGTGATGTGGAACGCATCGTGGTGGTGAACGACCAGATCGTCAAGGTGCACATCAAGCAGGATCGCCTGGAGAAGCGCGACCATGCCGACCGGATCAAGGGCTCGCCGATATCAGGTCCCAACCTGCAGGGGCCACACTACGTGTTCAATGTCGGTTCGGGCAACATGCTCAAGGACCGCCTGGTGGAGGGTGCCGAGGAACACAGTGTGGGATACCGCTTCGAGACCCAGGACAACTGGGGACGTGAGATCCTCAACTGGGTGCTCTTCTTCGGGATCATGATCGCCATCTGGATCTTCGTCATGCGCCGGATCGGTGGCGGCGGCGGGCCGGGTGGTCAGATCTTCAACATCGGCAAAAGCCGCGCACAGGTCTTCGAGGGAGGCAAAAGCACCAACGTCACCTTCAACGATGTGGCCGGCCTGGCCGAAGCGAAGGAGGAGTTGCAGGAGATCGTGGATTTCCTGAAGACCCCGAAGAAGTACACCGACCTGGGGGCCAAGATCCCGAAGGGCGCACTGCTGGTGGGGCCTCCGGGGACAGGAAAGACCTTGCTGGCCAAGGCCATCGCCGGGGAAGCCAACGTGCCATTCTTCAGCCTGAGCGGATCGGACTTCGTGGAAATGTTCGTGGGCGTGGGTGCCAGCAGGGTGCGCGACCTCTTCAAGAAGGCCAATGAAAAGGCCCCGAGCATCATCTTCATCGACGAGATCGATGCCGTGGGCCGCGCAAGGGGTCGCAGCGTGAGCATGGGTGCGAACGACGAGCGTGAGAATACCCTGAACCAGCTGCTTACCGAAATGGACGGCTTCGGCACCAACACTGGGGTGATCCTGCTGGGCGCCACCAACCGCGCCGATGTCCTTGACCGGGCATTGTTGCGGCCGGGCCGTTTCGACCGGCAGATCTTCGTTGACATGCCGGACCTGAACGAGCGCAAGGAGATCTTCAACGTGCATCTCAAGCCCCTGAAGCTGGACACCAACAGCATGGACGTGGAGTTCCTCGCCCGGCAGACCCCTGGATTCAGCGGTGCTGATATCGCGAACATCTGCAATGAGGCGGCTCTGATCGCCGCGCGCCGCAAGAAGAAGACGGTGGAGCGCCAGGACTTCCTGGATGCGGTGGACCGCGTGATCGGTGGCCTGGAGAAGAAGAACAAGATCATCACCCCCGATGAGAAGAAGGCCATCGCCTACCACGAGGCCGGACACGCCACGGTGAGCTGGCTTGTGGAACATGCCTCACCACTGGTGAAGGTCACGATCGTGCCACGCGGCCGCTCCCTCGGCGCGGCTTGGTACCTGCCTGATGAACGGCACCTGACCACCGCCGAACAGATGCTGGATGAGATCTGCTCCGCATTGGGTGGCCGCGCCGCCGAGGATGTGATGTACGGCAAGGTGAGCACCGGTGCCCTCAGCGATCTGGAGAAGGTGACCAAACAGGCCTACGCCATGGTGACCATGTACGGCCTCAACGACCGCGTAGGCAACATCAGCTACTACGACAGCACCGGACAGAGCGAGTACACCTTCGGGAAGCCTTACAGCGAACATACCGCGCAGGCCATCGATGAGGAGGTGAGCAAGATCGTGGAAGGGCAGTATATGCGCGCCAAGCGCATACTCACCGAGAACAAGGACAAGCTCACCGCACTGGCCACACAGTTGCTGGAGAAGGAAGTGATCTTCAAGGAAGACCTGGAGAAGATCTTCGGCAGCAGGCCCTTCGACAAACCCGGTGATGCCACCACGACTGGGAACGGCAGCAACGGCACAACCACGGGATCGAAGGACACGGCCGGAGATGTCCCCGGCGGGGTGGAAGAAAAGGCCTGATCAGCCCATTGCGCAATGGGCGACTGGAGACCCATATTCAGCGGCACCTCACAGCATGAGGCCCTGCTGGTGAAGGGACTTCTGGAAGCGCATGGGATCATTTCCGTGGTGATGGACCAGGGTGCATCTCCATACCCACAGGTTGGTGACAGCCAGGTCTATGTACGGCCCGATGATGTGGTCCGCGCCCTTTACCTTGTGCGCAAACACCACGAGGCTTGAAGGAACTTGCCACCCGCGCCCTGACCGGTGCGGTCTATGTGACACTCACCCTGGGTGCGGCATGGTCCGGTGTCACCACCACCTTCCTGCTGTTCCTCCCTGTCACCGTCCTGGCGGCCATGGAATACCATCGCCTGCACTGGAACGGCAATGGACCACCGGCCATATGGGGCATCAGTGTCAGTGTGGCCACCTACGCGGCCTGCGCGTTGATGGTCCTCCTTCCGGACTGGCCAGCGGCCGCCGCCATCCTTGCCGTAGTGCCCTTTGCACTGCTGGCCATCATACTGCTATTGTCATTCCACGGCACCAGTGCCATCCAGGGCCTGGGCGCATTGCTGGCGCACGTCGTCTACCTCGGGCTGCCCTTTGCCACATTGCCGCACCTTGTGTCCATGGGTGCATGGACCTTCACCGGCTTCATGTTCCTGCTTTGGGCCAACGACACCGGTGCCTACCTGGTGGGGCGCGCCATCGGGCGCACAAAGCTGATGCCCGCCGTATCACCGAATAAGACTGTGGAAGGCCTGGTGGGTGGCGGCGTGGCAGCACTGCTGGTGGCATGGGGACTGGGATCCGCGAACACCGGCTTTGCCACATCCACCTGGTTGGTATGCGCGGTGCTGGTCACCATCACGGCCAGCATCGGTGACCTTCTCGAATCCGCGCTGAAACGCGCCGCCGGTGTGAAAGACTCCGGTGCCGTGCTGCCAGGCCACGGTGGCATCCTGGACCGTTTCGATGGAATGCTGCTCGCCGCGCCTGCTGTCTACCTCTATCTTCTGCTTATTTCCTGAAGGGGGCGTGCCCGGCTATATTTGGCACGCCCACCCTTGGAAATGCGACTGCACCGCGAAGGTACCCCCACCCTGCTCCTCGGCACCGCCGTCATCTGCTTCGCGTTATTCGCCTTGTGGCAATGGCCAGTATTGCCCCGTTCCATCAACCTCCTGCTCTCCGCCGTTCTGCTGGTGGTGTTGGCCATCGTATTCTACTTCTTCCGCGTTCCCAATAGACAGGTGGCGGCCCACGACGACCAGGTGGTCGCACCCGCTGACGGCAGGGTGGTGGCCATTGAACAGGTGCACGAACCTGAGTATTTCGGTGACCGTCGGACACAGGTCAGCATCTTCATGTCACCGCTCAATGTGCATGTGAACTGGTATCCGATCGCGGGCACCCCCTCCTACTACAAATACCATCCGGGCAAGTATCTGGTGGCCTGGCACCCGAAGAGCAGCACGGAGAATGAGCGCAGTACCGTGGTGGTGAAGCACGCGAAACATGGCGAGATCCTCATGCGGCAGATCGCAGGGGCCCTGGCACGCCGTATCTGCACATACAGCCGTGTGGGTACACCCGTGCGCCAGGGCAGTGAGTTCGGTTTCATCAAGTTCGGTTCACGTGTGGATGTACTGCTTCCCCTGGGTTCGGAGGTGCTGGTCAGTCTCGGACAAAAGGTCAAGGGTGCCACCACGGTGATCGCACGATTCGATCATTGACGCCATGCGAAACACCTTCACGATCCTCGCTTGCGCGCTATTCCTATTCGCTTCCTGTGGAAGTGGGAACGATGACCATGGCCCACGCGATACAGCGCACACCCAAACACCACCCAGCCCCTTCGCTGAACTCGCCACCCGCTACGATGGCATCTATCGCTCGGAGAATGGTGGTGTCGTCTACATGCTACGCCTCTTCCCCGAAGGCCGCGCCGTGTTGATCAACGGCCTGCCACAGGGTGAATCTGAGCTTCCGGCAATGCTAACACGCGATGCAGAAGGCGACCCCTCCAAAGGATGGTACAACGTGGCGGTGGACGTGGAGGGAGACAGCCTCTTCTTCGTGACAACACCCAGGCGGGGCGAGATCTCCTACCGCGGCATCGTCACCCCGGAAGGCGATCTGAGCCTGCTCCGCCACAGCCACATCACTGGTAAGCGCCAGGTGATGCTGTATCGCTACCTGCCAGACGGCTCATACTAACAGCCTTTGTAACTCGGCCATGCTCGCGACGCGATAGGTGGCCAGGGGATCGGGATCTGTCGCGGCCGTGAAGTGGGCGTGGTCCAGACCAACACTTCGCGCACCGGCCATATCGGCTTCGGGGTTGTCCCCTACCATCAGGCTTTCACACACTGCGGCATCCGCATCACGCAGGGCCCTGTGGAAGATGCGTGGATCGGGCTTGCGTGCCCCTGCCCGCTCACTGGTGACCACGGCTGCGAAGAGGTGGGCGATGCCGCTGCTCTCCAGCTTCACACGCTGCACCTCATCGAAGCCATTGGTGATGATGTGCAGCCGATGCAGCGGGCGCAGGGACTCCAGCAGCTCACGTGCACCGGGCATCAGGGCCGGTCGTTTCGGGCAGCGCTCCAGGTACGCACGTCCAAGGCGGACGGCGGTCTTCTCATCCCGCACACCGAAACGCAACAAAGTATCGCGGAAGCGTAGCACACGCAGCACGTCGCGGTGCAGGCGTCCACTTTCATAACGCGCCCAAAGGACCCCGTTCACCTCCTCATACACCTCGATGAAGGCATTCGCATCGGTCACGCCGAGCGTGAGCAACGCCTCATCGTGGTAGAGTTCCTCGAGAGTGGCGCGCGAGTTCGTGCGGAAATCCCACAGGGTGTGGTCCAGATCGAAGAAGATGTGGCGGTAGCGCCTCACCGTGCGAAGATCCAGAATCCGCTCATGATCACCGCCCACATGATCACCGAGCCCAGCAGCAGGGGCAGGGTGCGGCGGTCGTCACGGAAATACTTCGCCGCGATGATCGTGCCGATGGGGATGGAGATCACCACCGGAGTGAGCACCGCCAGGCCACCGAGGCCCCGTCGTTTCACACGCACGATCATGCGGTTGGTGCGGGTGAAAGATCGTTTGCGCGCAGCCCCGGCCAACTCCCTCAATACCCTGCGCTTCCTGGCGCGCTCCATCATCCATCCGCTGGAGCCATAGAAGATCAGCACCCCGGTGCAACCGCCCACTGCGGTGATGCCCAGGGTCTGCATGTAACCATATCCAAGCTGGTAGGACATCAACGGCGAGAACGCGAACTTGACCATGCTAGTGAACAGGATCGAGAGTACCTCGGCCAGGGTGCCCATGCCTCAGGTCTTTTCTCCGTACGCCAGGTCGCCCGCATCACCGAGACCGGGAACGATGTAGGCCTGCGCCGTCATCTCCTCGTCGATCGCGCCCACCCAGTATCGGGTGCCATGGGGCAGGTGGAGCTTGGCATACTCCAATCCCTCGGCACTGGCTATGGCACTGACCACATGCAGCGCCTTGGGCCTTCCCAGACGCAACAACGCGCGATAGACCAGCACCATGCTCTGTCCGGTGGCCAGCATGGGGTCGCACAGCACCAGCACACGGTTTTCCAACGAAGGGCTGGAGAGATACTCCACCTCGATGTCGAAACTGTCGGTGCCTTTCCGATGCTTCCTGTAGGCGCTGATGAAGGCATTGTCCGCCCGGTCGAAACAGTTGAGCATGCCTTGGTGCATGGGTAGTCCGGCGCGGAGAATGGTGGCCAGCACCGGCTGTTCGGCGAGCAGCTCCACACGCGCCTGGCCCAGGGGGGTGGTCACCTCATGTTCGGTGTACTCCAACGTACGACTCAACTCAAGGGCGAGGACTTCGCCGATGCGCTCCAGATTGCGGCGGAAACGCATGGGATCGCGTTGCACCGCCACGTCGCGCAACTCGGCCAGGTAGTGGTTCGCCACGCTCCGCTGCTTCACCAGTTCATGCACCATCGGTCCTTTGTTTGTACCACCGCAGGGGGCGCGGAAGGCGGTTCCTGAGCAGCCGCGAATATACCGACGTGCGGGCACCGAAGCCCGCATAGAATCGCGCCACCGATGGCGTGTTCGACCCTGCGAAGTCCAGCAATGCCGATCCCCCGGCACCTGAGGTGAGGTATCCATCGATGATCAGGAACATGGCCTGCAACTCCTGGCCACGCTTGGAAACAGCCGATTTCAGCAGGATGGAGCGGCCCCCATGCTCCACGAAACAGGCTGCTGCACACAAAACGCCGTATTCGCGCAGCCCCAGGATTCGCGCCTCACCGACCTTCACAGCCATGGAGATCAGATCCGCGATCATGCGCATGTCAAGCACTGGAACAGCGAAACGTTCGCCTGTGGTAGCGCCGAACAATGCAACGAATTCGTCCGGAGTTACCTCCCACGTCAGGAGTGGGCGATGGGCTTCCGCCTTGCGGAGGTTGCGCTGGTGCCCCTGCCCGTAACCTGCGCGTTGCTCATCCACCGTTGGCGCGATGGGAACGACTTGCTGTTGGCAGCTGGTCGTGTCCCCAATTTCCACCGCCTGCATCGCCTCGTTCAGGTAGATATCCCAGTAGCCATACAGCCGGGGTACCGCCGCCAGCAAGGCATTGCCGATCGCATCGGTGTACACCGGGGCGAATACGCCCAGCTGCTGCAGGCCGAAAGGCTGATGCAGGTAGCGGATGCCGAATTTGCTCCGCCATGTCAGTGGCATGACCGCACCACTTTCACGGTCCACCATGGCGTTCCATCCGGGGCTCGCGATGCCCAACACCCGGCTGAACGCATACCAGTTGCGGTTACCACACGTGGCCAGCTGTGCGTCCCACCACGCCTTGTCGATGTCCGCATTATGCAGGTGTTCGATCATGGTGCGGCGTGCTCACTCACTGCATGAAAAGCTTCCGGCCATCCCTTCCAGGGACCATGTCCGCTGAGGAAACGGTCGTGCCACACGCTCACAAATGTGCCCTTCACTTCGCGCACCGCATCGCTCATGGCACACATCGAAGCGATCGCCTCGCTGGAGGACATGCCCAGGTGATCATGCAAAGCGCTGTCCATGACCGCGAATGGCCAAAGCATGAGGGGGGTCTCCTCTTCGCGCTCCAGGTCGTACCACGGAAAGGGCGTGCAGGTGCCAGCGCGGAACCCGGGCCGATCGCTGAATCCCAGGCTGTGGTCCTCGGTGAAACGGTTGTTGGCCAAGTAACGCAATGTATCGGGCACACGCCATCGCAGGAAATGCTGTCTGTTCAGCGTTGGCGCTTCCCCGGTGATCCCTTCCAGTCGCTGACGATCCTCACGTGCGATCGCCTCATCATTCATGCTTTCGTAGGATGGATGCAGTCCAAGTTCAATGGAACCGTTCATTTCCGCAAGGCGCTCACGCCACAAAGGGTGGCGGTGATCGGCAGCATGATCGAAGCGTCCCTGGCCGCGCATCAATGCGAATGCGATCACCCGGTCCGCCTTACCCGATCGAGCCAGTTCGTTGAGCACATCATACCGATCGAAGGGGTCGGGGGCAGCACCCCCCAACACCCGCATACGGAGCATCGCTTCGGATACCCGGCCGTGGAGCAGTTCCCTTGCGATGGCAGCAGCCTTCTTCCATGGCGGCCTGCCCAGCACCATCAGACCGTTGTCGAGGTCCACACTTACCACATGGCGGTAGCGCCGGCTGGGCTCGGGCAGGCCGGGATGTACGGCGCGCACGGTGCCTACGATCCGCCACATCCATTGGTCCACCACCGGCTGTTGCGCGATCTTGTGTTGCACGACAAGATGTTCACCGGCTGGCAGACGACCATGCGCATCTGTGAGGTGGGGCAAGATCTCCTCGGACCGCGAAAGCAGATGGAACGCCCCCGCCACGGGGTCATCACCCTGTGGTGAAGGGAACAGCACCGGCGATCCATCCTGTGTGCCAACCGGCACATTGAACCCGGGATCACCCACATGGCCCATAGCACCGGATGCATGGATCGTCAGCGTGTTGTCCGCGGCATCGTCCGACGCACCGTAACGCAGCTTGGGGAGATCGCTGCTGCGGAACTCCTCCTCTGAAGCCGCAATGGCCACACGCCATCCCGTCATCCGGCCAAGCAGATGGTGCAGCGCGTAACGCGCACGCGGTGAGTGGTCAACCGATCCTATCAGCAGCATGGGTCTCCAAGGATCTCGCGGACCGGCTTCGCTCGCGCCCCATCAGCCAGGTACGCAGCACATCGCGCCACCAGCGATCGAAGGTGAAGGAGTGGATGTGACGGGCGTTGTTCGCGTGTATGTCGTGGGCGATGATCGGATGGGCGCGTTCAAGGTCCACGGTGAGGCAGACCGTGCCATCAAGGTCCATGCGGCGAAGGGCATTCCCCGCTTCCAGGAGTGGAGCGAGCCCGGTGAACGCGTTCATGTGGCCAGTACGCTTAGCGAATTGGCGGAACTTTTTGCGGGTCTCATTCCCCTGCGCATCGGTATATCGCAGATGCAACGTACGCCAGTAACGGTAACGCACTTCCTCCAGTTCCTCCACATGGTGCACGTATGTCAACGCATCGTTCAATGAAAGATCCAGGGCCACCTGCATGGCCTGTTGGGTGTGCAGAAGAGCGAAGGGCGATCGCGGTCCGAAACTGCTGTCATCGTCAGAACCGAGATACTCCCCGGCTCTGGCACCCGCCACTGCGAAGGAATGTAGTGGGTGTGCGGTGCGGCGAAAGGACGGATGCGCCAATGCGGCGATGCCCAGCACCCCGGTTGTCGGTGGCGTGCGCAGCACGTCGTAAGCTTCACCCGACCTAAGATCGAAATTATAGGTGGGTATTAGGAGCGTTCCAGTTTCGCCGACCGCTTCCAGGAAAGCATCGAGCAGCACCACCGGGGAGAAGGAAGCACTGGTCCGGCGGGCTCTCCAGGCCATCCGTGTCACATCGGCCATCAGCAGCACCGTCGCGCCTCGCGCCACGCCGCACCGGTTCGGCCATGATCGAATGTCCATGATTCAACCCTTCCGCATTTGCATGATCTCCACTTCATAGCCCAGCGCACCCCAGAATCGCAAGGCGCCTTCATTTCCGGCCACCACCTGTAGTTCTATGGAGGATACTCCACGCGTGTCGAACCAATCATGCAGCGCTGCTGCCAGACCGGCACCTATTCCGCTCCCACGAAGATCCGGACGAACGTAGAGATGTGTGACATGTCCCAGCTTCTCCCCGCCCAGATACTCCGGTGCGAGTTTGATGGCGCCATGCGCGAAACCTACCACGACTCCATCCGCTTCAGCGATGACCAGCCTGCCGGAACGCTCCGATCCACGCACCACCCCTTCGCACCACATACGCGCACCATCGGGTGCCAGACGAAGACGCATCCCATCGGATGCCATGCCTACATGCATGTCCGTGAAGAGGCCTGGCAAATGGGCGATGGCGGGATCGCCCGGATCGGTGATGATGCGGATGGTGTGTTCGCTCATGGCGTGGTGAACAGTTCGATGAGGCCGCCAACGGTCGTGCTGCCAGGCCGGTCAAGCGCCCGCTCCAGGTCGATCTCCTTTCCACTTGCGTCCATCAGGATCACCACCATGTCGACGAAGGCAAGCGAATCGAGCACCCCGGAGCGCAGGAGGTCCAGGTCATCCTCAGCACCTGCACGGCCGATGCCGATCCGGTCCAGGCGATCGCCGATACGTTCCAACAGCAGGGTGCGCAACGCGTTCCTATCCATGGGTCGCCATTTCCTTCAGAGCTTTCCTATCCAGCTTGCCGTGCGCGCCGTATGGAAAGGCTACCAACGTGATGATGCGCTCGGGAAGCATGGCACGTGGCAGCCTCGACCTCAACGCTGTGAACAACACTTCCGTATCCGCCGGGGCGTCAATGAAGGTGATCAGCCGCAGGGTACCTTCCATCTCCACCGGCACTGTCACCGCGGTACCATCAGGGATCAACGGCTGCAGAACGGCGTCCACCTCACCTGGTTCCACGCGGTGCCCGGCGAGCTTCACCTGATCGTCGGTCCGGCCCATATAATAGATCGAGCCATCCTCTTCGATCCGCACACGATCGCCCGTGCGGTACCATGGTCCGAAGCCTTCTGGCGAACGTAGGAACGCCGCACGGGTAGCCTGCTCATCACCAAGGTAGCCCGTATTCACCTGCGGACCATGAAGCAGCAGTTCGCCTTCGCCCGTGTCGTACCAACCATCCTCACGCATCACGCGGATCTGATGCCCTGGAAAAGCAATGCCCAGGGGAAGCCACGGATCGTCCTTGTCCAGCAGCTCCGGGGTGATGCGTTGCGCGGTGATAGCAATTGTCGCTTCCGTGGGCCCGTAAAAGTTGTGGGTCGCAGCCTTTGGTGCGGCCAATGCCCACTGCCTGGCGATGTCGGTACGCAGGGCCTCTCCGCAGAAAAAAGCAAGTCGCAATGTGGGCATCGCACCCTGCTTGAGGCTGCGCATGCGGTGCATCACCTCCACAAGTGAGGGTACGGAGAACCACACGGTGATGCCTTCACTTCGCGCAAACTCAGCAGTGCGCAAGGGAGCATCATCGGGCGGAATACAAAGGCAGGCTCCTGCGGCCCAGCATACAAAGAGGTCATGCACGCTGAGATCGAAGGACAGCGCGAAGAACTGTGTGAAACGATCCGCACTAGTGCAGGGATATGTGAGCGTGACATGCCGGAGATAGGCGGCCACTTGTGGACGGCCCACCGCCACACCCTTGGGTTCACCGGTGCTTCCAGAGGTGAACATCACATATGCTTCCGCCCCAATGCGATCGACCTCTGAAGCAGAATGTGTGGGAATGTCCTGCTCCGTGAAAGATCGCATGATGCCCGCTTCGGACAACTTCGGCAGTACATCCGAGGGTGCAACGGCGCAGGTGACGCCCGCGCGTGCGAGCATGGTTTGCCAGCGCAACGGCGGATGCTCCGGGTGAAGCGGTACGTACGAACGGCCGGACCGCAGGATGCCGAGAACGCCCGCGTAGGCCAGCACGGTCTTGCGGCCATGCACCGCCACACGCGCGCCTCGAGGGCAATGCATATCGCACCATGCGGCCACTCGGCGTGAATGCATGTCCAATTCCGCATAAGTGATCGTGCTGCCATTGATGCGCAGCGCGGCACCATGAGGCGTGGACCGCACGGACCGCTGGAACAACGCGATGGGGTCGAACAATGGATCCTCCACGTGCGGCATCAATAGCGGGGCAAGTGGCCCTCGGTGCAAAGTAGGGCATCGGCCAGGTACTTCTGCGCCCAGTTGGGGCAGGCGAACTTCTCATAGCGGCCCCAGAGCGGGAACGAGCCGGTGACCGCCCCATGCATCTGCCCCGGACCCATTGCTGAAAGGGACTGCACGGCCACGAGCCATCGCACCATGCGCTGCCCCGCCTCCCGCATCCGCACATCACCGGTGATCGCATGGAGCCGGGCCCACACAATGGCCATCTGCGCGGATCCGGTGGTGATGGCCGCTTCACTGCCCTGCCATTCACGGTCATAGCGACCATGTAACGAACCCCGTTCCATGAAATGCTCGAGCAAGGCGGTCGCGGCACCCGAGGCGGCCTCCAACAAACGCGGATCGCCTGTGCGTAGATGAGATTCGATCAGTCCATCCAGCGTGTAGGCGATGGTGTGTGTGATCGGTCGATCGTTGTGCTTCAGGGTGTTGTCGGCATCAGCGTACCAACCGTTGGGAGCACGTCGCGACATCACCCATTCCAAGTTACGGAGTGCGGCCATTCGGAAGCGCTCCTCATTTGTGCGCACCGCCATGTGCAGCAAGGGAGCACTGACATATGCATCATACACACGCCGCTCACCGAGGAAGTTGTGCCGGGCCCAGCTCCCATCGGACTCCTGCACGTCCACTATCCAGTTGCAGGCACGCACGGCCGCGGTCACATACCTATCATCACCGGTGGCATCGTGCAAGGCCAACATGCCCCGCACCACTTGTGCGGTGTTGAACACTACCGGCGGACGATCCTCCCCCACCCTGCCACCTGGCCATCCACCCCCGGGATGTTGAATGCCTGCCAGCCAATCTCCCGCACGCACGGCCCGTTCACGTAATTCGGGCCGTTGCAACCGCTCGGCCAGGGACAACATGGTTGGAACGATGTAGCCCGTGGTCTCGGGGTAGGAGGCGCTCCAACCATGTACCAAATGGTAGCTGCCCAGCCCGTCATCGGGACCATGGTCCTGGGCCCGGACAAGGTGGTCCGCGACAGCGGACAGCGCATCATTCACTGGCAACAGCTCTCCTGGAGCGCCCACACGAAGAGGCCTGGCATGCGCGCGGCATACTGCGCGCAACCGTTGGTCCGCAGCGCACACGGTAAAAGACCTCGTGTATTGGAAGAGGGAGTTTATCACTGATCAGTATGGGCGCTGAGCAACTCAGCCAGGATACGCTCGGCGGCATGCCCATCACCATAGAGTGGCGGCGGTACGGCGAGGTCTGTGAAGAGAAACGTGTTGACGGCAGTGGCGATCCGTTCAGGATCCGCATCGGCCAGGATCGCCCAGCCGTGCTCAACGAGTTCGGTCCATTCGGTCTCCGCACGGAGCACAACAACAGGCACCCCGAGGAAGAAGGCTTCCTTCTGTACCCCGCCGGAATCTGTGAGCACCAACCGTGCATTGCGTTCAAGAGCCACCATATCGAGAAAGCCTGCCGGGGGGAGCAGGCGCACCCCGGGATGTGCATCCAAGGCGCGGAGAACGCCCGCCGTTCCGATCGCCCCTAGCCGGGCTCGCGTGCGAGGATGCAGGGGAAGGACCACTGGCATTCCGTGCAACTCATGAAGGTCCATCAATGCATACATCAGCGCTTCCAACCGCTCGGGGGCATCGGTGTTGCGCACACGATGAACCGTGGCGAGGAAATAGCCCCTGGGGCTGAGATCATGTGCACGGAGGATCCCACTGCCTTCGGCACGGCATGCGAAATGCAGGCTGTTGTCATACATCACATCCCCGGTGAGTCTCACGGCAGGGCGTTCCCTGCTGGGTGTTCCGGTAGCCTCAACGTGGAACCCTTCCATGCGCAGGTTCTCCACAGCCACGGTGGTTGGGCAGAAAAGCCAGGTCGCGCGTCGATCGCATTCGATGCGGTTGAATTCTTCGGGCATCGACTCATCGTACGAACGCAGACCGGCCTCCACATGGGCCAGGGGGGTCTTTTCATCGTCGGCCGCCAACGCTGCGGCCAGGGTGCTGTCCGTGTCCCCATAGACGAGGACCACATCGGGTTTCAGATCCTTCAGGGCCTGTCGGATCCCCTCGGCCATGCGTGTGGTGCGATCACCTTGCTTATCATAGCCCAAGGCAAGATCGATCGCCGGTTCCGGCAGGCCCAGTTCGGCAAAGAAATCCCGGGACATATCATCGTCGTAATGCTGTCCGGTGTGCAGGATGGTCTGCTGCACGCGCGCCGCGCCCAAGGCTTCTGCGGCACGGCTGATGGCCGCGGCTTTGATGATCTGCGGTCGCGCGCCGACCACGGTGAGGATGCGCAACGGTCCCTGCATCAGAGCATGCCGTTGTCGGCGAAACTGAAGTAGCCTGTGGCGGTAACGATCAGGTGGTCCTGCACGGCGATGTCCAACAGGCGGCCACCTTCGGTAAGCTTACGTGTAAGTTGAATGTCCTCCTCGCTGGGGCGCAGTTGACCACTGGGGTGGTTGTGGCATAGGATCACCGACGATGCGCGGTGGTCCAGGGCTTTCTTGAAGATCACCTTGGGGTCGGCCACGGTTCCGTGCAAGCCACCCTGACTGATCCGGTGGTCGCTGATCAACCGATTGCCCCGATCGAGCAATACCAGCCAGAACTCCTCATGGCCAAGGTCGGCAAGGCGGTGCCGGATGACCTCGTGTGCATGTTGGCTGGTAGCGATCAGGGGTCGTTCGCGGGGCCCTGTGGCGCGCTGACGACGACCCAGCTCCAGTGCGGCCACGATACTGATGGCTTTGGCCTCGCCCATGCCCTTGTAGCGCATCAGGTCGGCCACCCCGGTTCGTCCAAGGGTCTGCAAGTCGTTCTCCAGATCACCGAGCAAACGTTTGGCCAGGTCCAAAGCGCTCTCGCGAGCGCTCCCGGAGCGGATCAGTATGGCAATGAGTTCCGCATTGGACAGGGCGCCGGCCCCCTGGGACATGAGCTTCTCACGCGGCTGGTCGTCTGGCGCCCATTCGCGGATACTCAACTTCTCACCTTGGAATTCCGGATCCGTCATGGGTGGGAAAAAGAACAGGTCCCCATTCGGAGGACCTGCCCAAAGTACGGTCGAATACCGATCACTTCAGCCCATCGACATGCTTGCGGATGGACGACTTGAGGTTGGCGGCCTTGTTCCGGTGGATGATATTGCGCTTGGCCAACTTGTCCAGCATCGAGGTCACCTCGGGCAGGAGGGTCTCGGCCTCCTTCTTATCACTGGAACCACGCAGCTTGCGCAGGGCGTTGCGGGTGGTTTTGTGTTGGAAACGGTTGCGCTCGTTGCGGGTCTCCGTTTGGCGGATGCGCTTCAAGGCGGACTTGTGGTTGGCCATCTCTTATCGGTCTTGCTCCCTGGAAAGGGGTCGCAAATATACTCTTCCATGCCGTACGTGGAGGTCACCCGAATGAAAAAGGCGTGTTCAATACGCGTTGGGATCCTTACGGAACATGTTGGTCACGGTCTTCACCACGATGCGCAGATCCAACCAGAAGGACCAATTCTCCAAGTACCACACATCGAGCTCCACCCGGCGTTCCATAAGCTCTGGGGTCCGGGTCTCACCCCGCAGGCCATTCACTTGGGCCCAGCCGGTGATGCCCGGGCGTACAAAGTGGCGCACCATGTACTTGTCGATGATATCGCGGTACTGATCATTGAGCTTCAACGGGTGCGGACGGGGGCCCACCACGCTCATGTGGCCCAGCAGCACGTTGATGAACTGCGGCATCTCGTCCAGGTTGCTCTTGCGAAGGATGCGCCCGATGGCCGTCACACGGGGATCGTTCTTGGTGGCCTGCTTGCTATCTGCCTCCTGGTTCATACGCATGCTGCGGAACTTCCAGCACACAAAAGGCTTGTTGTCACGTCCCAGGCGCTCCTGCCGAAAGAATACCGGACCCCGGCTGGAAACCTTGATCATCAACGCAAGCAGGGGGAACAGCCAGGTGAAGATGAACAGGATGACCGCTGTGGAGAAGACGACGTCGAATGTGCGCTTGATGATCCGGCTCGAAACCCGCTCCAATGGCTCGCGACGCAGCATGCTCACGGGCACGGCACCATGGAACTCCAGCTCACTGGTTTTCACCACCGGTATGAAGCTCTCCGCACTGGGGATCACACGGAACCGTATGGTGTTGCGCTCGCAGAACTCCATGAGGTCGGTGATCTCCTGGCGGCGCGTACCTGGCAGTGCGCAGTACATGATGTCGATGCGGTTCTGCAGCGCGAATGCCTTGGCCGCTTCCAGATCGCCCACACGGCGGGGGGCAAGGGGGCCGTCTACGGGCGCATCGGTAAAAACGCCGCGAAAGCGGTATCCCCGCACGGTTTGATCCTCGCAATACTGGAAGATCTCTTCGGCAGCAGGCCCGTCTCCCACGATGACGAGATCTTTGACGGAAGTGAGCGGCTCGAGCGTCAGCACTTTGTTGATGCCCGTTTGCACATTTTGCAGGGAGAAACGGCTGGCCCTCAGCAAGGCACCCAACTCTCCCGCCAGCTCGGTGCGTGACCTGGGCTGATCAATTCCGATCCCTTCGTTCGCGATAATGGTCTTTTCCATTCGGGGAGTGGGGCCTGATCCAAATGGAGACCCGGCCAACAAGGGGCAAAGCTATCAGCTTGTGAAGGGCAAGTCAAGTTCGTCGAGATAAATTGTTGTTTCGTCGATGTGAATAATTCGCTCATCCTCAACATGCCTCGGATCACCAGATCTGGAATAGCTGCTTTAGTCCGTTGATCACCAACTGATTAGGGGATGAACAACGAGCGATCAGAGGTAGTCGACCATTCGTCGATCTGTCGATAAATTGTTCTGATCCGTCGATCGTCACGGATCCTTGCCTTGGGTCAGTCGAATGACCAAAGCCTTGAGCAGGTAGAAGAGGAAAAGCGTGTTGGTGACCAGGTAGCGCTTCCAGAGGCGGCCCGGTTCCAAAGTGAGGCGATAGAGCCATTCGAGGGAGAGGTCACGCATCCACTTGGGCGCACGCGTATCCAGACCCGCATACAGCAGGAATGCCCCTCCCAGGCCGATGCTCACCGCCGGCATCCGATCCTTCATCAGGGCCATCCAACGCTCCTGCTTGGGACAGCCAAGCGAAACCATGACCAGTCCAGCACCGGTGGCTGTGATGCGTTCGGCTTCGCGCGTGGGATCCAATGTCTCCAGCGGCTTGAATGGGGGTGCGTACATACCTACCAAACGCGCTCCGGGAATATCCCGTGCGACGCGCCCGGCGATAAGTGCCTGCGTGCGTGGGGTACCGCCGTATAGGAATACGCCAATATCCTCCCGGGCCGCCTCGGCCAGCAGCGCGGGCATCAAGTCGTTGCCGGCCACACGTTCCTGGGTGATGCCGTGGAGCATGCGCAGACTCTTTACGATCGGCATGCCATCGGCCGTGGCCAGATCCGCTCCGTTCACTACTGCCGCGAAAGACGGATCACGACCTTCCATGGCCATATGCGCGTTCACGCAACACACGTACGCTGAACGCCCCTGCTTCGCCCAGACGGCAATGGTGCGGACCTGCTCCGCCAGTGTACCCAGGGAGATGTCCACCGTAAGGACCCTGCGCTTGGGATGGCCATCCGTATTCGCGTTCATACTGGATCGGCCTGTTGTCGTTGGCGCACATCCTTCAGCGTTGGCACCACGATGCGCTCACTGCCGTTATCGTACCAGCGCACCATTTCCATGACCCCAGCTTCGATGGTATAAGGTGCCTCACCGAGAACCTGTATGGTGCGATCCATCGGGGTGATGTAATCACTGGTCATACTGCTGTAGCGGCCACTATTGATCGGGAATGGGATGCGTAGGGCCTTCAACAGGTCCCCAAACAATGCGACCGATCTTACGAACCAGGCTGGGATGTAGCGCACGGGCTTGCCAGTAAGTTGGCGCGAAATGGCTTCCACCCAGGTCTTCAGGTCGAAGGGCGGGTCGCCAACATAGAACACCCTGCCCTGCATCGTATCAAGCCTGGCCTGGAATATCCGGTCGATCTGCCACACCACATTCCCCACATAGCCGTAAGAGCGGACCACACGCTGGCGCCCAGGGTGGAAGTAAAGGCCCTTGCGCATCACCTTGAACATCACGTCGCGATACCGCAATGACCAAGGGCCCCAGATGGTGGTGGGTCTGATGATCGTCCATGCACACGCGAGTCCCGCCTCCCGGGTGACCAGTTCGGTGAGGCGCTTTGATTCCCCATAGACCGTGAAGGGCTTGAAATCCAGATCGTCCTTGGGCTGGTATCCGGCTTCGCACACGAACTGGGTGCTGGTCACGATGATCCTCTCCACCGAAGGGCAAACCTTGACCACCTCCAGCAGGATCCGCGTACCCTCGTGGTTCTGCCGGTAGGCGTCCACATCGATCTTCTCATCCGTATCGGTACGGGCGGCCAGATGCAGCACATGGGTGGGGGCGAATGCTGCGAAGACCTCCACCAATGCCGCTCGATCCATGATGTCACACTCCCGCCACCAAGGCCGCTGTCCGGGATCCAGCGGCATGTTCCAATCGATGTTGACCAATGGGATCCCCTGGGCGATATAATGGGCCATCACATTGGTCCCAATGAACCCCGATCCGCCGGTGATAAGAAGCCGCATGTGACTCAAGAGCGTGTACCAACCACCAGGAGCTCCTTCTCCATGGATCGATGGAAGGCTTCCAACGTGAAGTGGCGCTCAAAGATGCGGCGTCCCTCCTCCCCCATGGCAATGCGCATGGCTGGGTCACCGGACAACAGGTGCAGTTTCGCGGCCAGGGCCTTCGCATCGCGCACAGGGACCAGAAGACCGCTACGCCCATCGGCCACCACGGAGGGGATCCCGCGCCAATCAGTGGCCACCACGGGTTTTGCGAATTGCATGGCTTCCAGGAGCACCAGTCCGAAACTCTCGGCCTCGAAGTAGGAAGGGAAGCAGAAGATGTCGCAGGCGGCGAAATATGCATCCTTGTCGCGGTCCTGCTTCACACCCAATATCTCCACACGATCGGCGAAGCCATTCGCGTTCATGTATGCTGTGCATCGCTGGCGGAAGGCCACATCGCCCCAGCGCCCCATAAGCTGCAGGCGCGCATTCACACCATCTGAGACGAGTGCTCCAAAGGCCTCCAGCAGCACCTCCACCCCTTTGGAGGGGATCAACACGCCGGTGAAAAGTATGGTGAGGGGCTCGCCAGGCCCTGCGATCCGTTCTGGTACCACTTTGCGGTGATCCGGCATTCCATTCGGTACCACCACGCTACGATGGGCGCCCAGCGCCAGGCCGTCGTCGGGGTTCTGCGGAGCGGTGCGGATGGCCAGATCCGGGCGGCCATATGCCAGGCGGAACAGGGGGCGCAAGGGGGCGGACAGTAACGATAGGAATGTGGAGACGCCACTCGCGTGGAAGTGGAAGACGGTGTACGCGAAGAGCCAACGCGTGGCGCAGAGCAGAACGATGTCCCGCAGCACCGGTATGCGGTTCGGCCCGGCGGGTGGATAGTAGAGAACCTTGGGCTGGTACTTGAACCGAGCCCACCAGATCTTGAGGATCGTCGTGGCCAGCACCCAAAGTTTTCGCCAGGCGAAGCGGCCAACACTCTCCATGTCATCGGAGAATGCCATGCGCACATGGAAGAACTGGATCCGTGGGGATCGCCATTCCAGCAAATGCTGGATCATCACCGCCTGGCCGCCAAATGGCGGTGGGGTCTGGCCTACGACAAGGACACGCAGCGGAGGGGCCTGCTTGATCACGCGGCAAATGTATCCCCACACATCGAGCGACTCCTGCTGCACCTGGCACGACCGCAGTAGTGCAACTGGGACGCAGGACGGCGGCCTTCACTGTGTTCGTCGGGCAAATCGTACTGACCGTCGAAGGGCTGTAACCGGCAAGGGGCGGGGGGGGTTGAAGGCTGACCAAGCACACCAGACAACATGCGCCACGCTATGATCCGCCCCCTGCTGACGTTCGTCCCATTCCTTTTTCCGCTTCTGGGCATGTGTGTGACCTACTACGTGTCGCCCACCGGGAACGATCAAAACAATGGCACTTCGCAGGCCAACGCCTGGCGGACGTTGGAGCGGGCCCAACAGGTGACGCAGAGCATGCAACCGGGCGACAGGATCCTGTTCCAACGGGGTGGGGTGTATCCGGGGATGCTTTCATTGAATGCCTCGGGAACGGCGGCCGACCCCATGGTTTTCGGCGCTTACGGAACGGGGGATGACCCGGTCATCTCCGGGGGCCACCCGGTGATCAACTGGGTGCAATACCAAGGGAATATCTGGAGGGCCGCCCTGACCGATGTGCCCAAGTACGTGATCGTAAACCACCAACCTTTGACCCTGGCACGCTTCCCCAATAGCGGCTGGCTCCGCAACGCGAATGGAAGCAACACGCACCTTTCCAACAATGCGCAGATCACCCAACCCAATGGCCAATGGAACGGCGCCACCGTGGTGATCCGTACCACCAATTGGAGTTACGAGAAGGCCACGATCAACAGCCACAGCAATGGCACGCTGAACATCACGCCGATCTCATTGAACCCCGGCACGCATGACTGGGGCTTCTTCATCCAGAACTCACTGGCTGCTTTGGATGCACCGGGTGAATGGTACCATGATGCCAGCAGCGGCCAACTCTACGTGTGGTTGCCCGGCAATGCCAACCCGAACAACGCCATGGTTCTGGCGAGCACCGTACATCACGGCTTCGCACCAGGCTGGCAGCGCCAGCATATCCGGATCGAGAACATCACCTTCCAAGGGCAGACCGCAGCGGGCATCAGCACCGAGGTGGCCCACCATGTGGTGGTCACCGGATGCACATTCCGATATCTCTACAAGGCTGTGTCCAGCAGTGGCAGCAACAATCTTTACATCAACAACACCATCCACGACACCTATGCCACGGGCATCAGCATCTATGGCGAACCCGGTACGGTGGTGGCGGAGAACACCCTAACGGACATCGCGGTGGTGCCCGGCCAGGGTGAGGATGGCTGGGGCTACTTCGGCATCGTGATCAGTGGACCGGACCATGTGGTGCGTGACAACCGCCTGGACAACATCGGTTACCTGGGCATTGCCACCAGTCAGAACGGTTTGATCGAACGAAACGTGGTGCGTCATGCCACATCCATCCTGAACGATGGTGCGGCCATCACCTTCGATAATGCGGATGGTGTGATCGTGCGCGATAACATCATAGTGGACATGATCTGCGATCTGGAGAGTGTGGCCACAGAGCACTATGCCTACTACAAGATCGGCTTCGGCATCTACTTCGGCAACACCTACATCGTCAACACCTTGGTGGAGGGGAATACCGTTACGCGTTGCGCCGGTGCTGGGATCCATGTGGACCACACGATGCTCTCGGCGGGCAACCAGATCAAGAACAACATTCTGTTCGACAACGATGTGCAGCTGAGCCTCTCGGATTACTCCAACAACAACGGGCCGGGCTCCACCCCACCATACCACGTACCCGCCTATAACACCGTTTACGAGGGCAACGTGATGTACAGTGTGCGACCCGAACAGCTATGCATGCGACACTTCAACGTCTACTCGGCGAACCTGGTGGATTTCGGAAGCTTCAATAACAACCGCTACTTCCATCCCTACAACGAACTGAGCATCATGGTGCGGGTATTCCCCACAGGTGAGCACAAGTACTATACCCTGGAACGATGGCAGACGGAGCGCGGCGAAGATCTCGGCTCCACACGGAGTCCCTTGCGTCTCACACCTTATGAAGTGACACAGGTGTTGGGAGCCGAGCAGATCAACAATGGCCACTTCACACAGAATGTGAATGGCTGGACCGGCTGGCCAACCCAGGCCCAGGTGACCCAGGATCACTCCATGCTGGACAACGGTGCCATGAAGGTCCACTTCGCGGACAACAGCAACTACGATGTGTTCTTCCTGCACCAGCAGAACATGGCCACCTTGCAGGATGAAGAATTCTATCGTTTGCGTATGAGCCTGCAGTCCAACATGCACGGCATCCTTCGCGCCGAGGTCAAGGGCGAATCCCAGATGACCGGGCCATATGCGATGTTCGACAAGCAGTTGCCTTTTGACGGAGAGCGCCGGGATCTTACCATCTTCTTCCAAAGTGACCGCAGCGAGCCTGCACGGATACAATTCATCAATCACTACACCGAGAGCACCTACTGGATCGACAACATCAGCTTGGAACGTGTGGCGGTGGAATACGTGGATCCCTATGAGCGCCATATCCTGCTTTACAATGACAACAGCACCGTCAGCTCCTTCGCACTGGATGGCTGTTGGAGCGACGTGAGTGGCGGCTTCCATAGCGGGACCATCAGCCTGCAGGCCTTCTCCTCCATTGTTTTGCAGAAAGAGGAGGACAGCATTTGCGGCATTTCCACCATGGTGGATGATCTCGTGCTGGACCCGGGGAGTCCTGGTGTGTATCCCAACCCGGTCAAGGCGGGTGGCGAACTGCGCTTCACCACCCCATTGGAGGGGGTCACCGATGCGTTGCTCGTCGACGCAGCGGGGCGCGCGGTGCAAATGACCAAACTGCTCCCGGATGGGCAGGGACTCATGCTTGATGGCGACCTGTCCGGAGGACTTTACCACCTGGTTCTACGTACGCCGGGAAGCACCCGGAACCATAGGGTCGTGGTGGAGAGGTAGGACATTGTCTGCGGCGGGGATGTGGCTATGTGGCAAGGGGATACCTTTGCCCTTCGCATCCGGAACCCAATTCCATCATGTTCATCGCCTTCGTCACCTTCACGGGTCTCCGCTCGGAAGGAAGTTGGCCGGCCACTGCCGCGAGCATGGCAACGGCATTGGAGCGGAATGGGCACCAGGTGCTACGGATCAGTCCGGAAGGCATCCGTCATCCCAATTACTGGCGGGCACGCAAGGCCTTGTACAAAATGGCAGGCCTCCAATTCCAGACCGAGCGGCAGGAAAGTGTGGTGCGTGAGTTGTGCGGTTCGGTCTCCCGTCAATTGGATGGCCTGCGCCCTGACCTGGTGCTCGCCTCTAGTTCGTTACCTGTGCCTTACCTGCGTACGGACGCCCCTATCGCATACTGGACCGATGCCACCTTTGGCTCCATGGTCGGTTTCTACCCCGAGTTCTCCCGGCTCTCCGAGGAGACCCTTCGCAATGGCATGGCCATGGAGGCCATGGCATTGGAACGCGCCGACCTGGCATTCTACGCCTCCGAATGGGCCGCCCGGTCAGCCATCGAGCAGCATGGGGCCGATCCAGCGAAGGTCCATGTGGTGCCTTTTGGCCCAAACCTCGACGACCCACCCAGTCGCGAAGAAGTCTTTGAGGCGATCGCAGGTCGTTCCCGTAAGACCTGTAAGTTGCTCTATATCGGTTACGATTGGGAGCGCAAACAGGGTGATCTTGTGGTCCGGATACATCGCGAATTACGCAGGCTGGATATCCCATCGGAACTCATGATCATCGGCTCCGAGCCCGACATCCAGGGCGACCTCTCCGGGATACGGATCCTGGGCATGTTGGACAAGGTCCGGCCGGACCACATGCAGGCCATGGCGGATGCGCTGCGTGATGCACACTTCATGGTCGTACCCTCGAAAGCCGAATGTTATGGGATGGTGTACGCTGAAGCTTCGGCCCACGGTCTCCCCAGTGTCGCCTTGAAGGTGGGCGGAGTGCCAACCGTGGTGAAGGCCGGGCACAACGGGGAGCTATTCGCCCCGGAGGTGGGTCCTGCCACCATCGCTGCATATATCGCGGACACCTGGCGAGACCCCGATCGGTATCGGGAACTGGCCCATGCTTCACGCGACCACTACGAGCAGGAACTCGCGTGGCCCCGCTGCATAGAAAAGCTCACCCGTATCGTGGAGCTTCAGCGGGCGGCGGGCTCCTGATGGTCATCGGGCCGTGGCCCCACGTTCTGTCCACTGGGGGCCTCCACCGCGAGATAGGCCAACAGGCTGAACAGGATGGGGATGCCGAAATCGAGCCCGTAGCAGAAGATATCTATCTGCCAGATGAAGAGCAGGTAGAGCCCGGCCCCGAACAAGGGAGCCTCCATGGCGTTGGCCCTGTAGAATGCGCGAAAACGTTTGTACATGTGCCACAACAGGGTGATCATCAGTCCAAGGCCCACCATACCCTGAGCCATCAGGATCTGCAGGGAGGAACTGTGCATGTGGATGAATGCGGGCTTGTCCACGCCCCACAGCATGCCGATGCGGCGCATGTATCCCAACCAATACTGTGCATTGTACCCTCCGCCGAAGATCAGTCCCCGGCGATCGTTCACGAACCAGTCCCACGCGGCATACCAGATGAACGAGCGGCCATTGAAGGTGGTCACATCCTCCTTGCTTACCCGGGATAGCACCGCCTCGAAGATGGGCAGGGTGAGGACCTGATAGATCAGCAGGGCGAAGCTCAATAAGAGAGGCAGTGTGAGGAGGGAGATGGGGAATATGAAACGTGCGTTCCTGATCACCCGCGTGACCATCAGCACAGTAAGGATCATGAAGGCTAGAAAGGAAAGGCGGCTGTTCACGTTGATCATGACAGCGACATTGATGAGATAGAAGACCGCCACGGCCAGGAAGAAGAGTGGTCTCCGGGAGAAGTCCTTCATGTAAAAGAGCAACATGAGGTTGATGATCGACAGCAGGTGTGCTGCGTCGTAGATCCCACGCATGAAGGGCAGGCTGATCCTGCCAGGGAAGGCATGCACCAGGTTGCTCATCCCCGCGGCATAACCCAGGAAGTTGATCCCGATGAGTAGCACCAGGCTCTTGAGCACCAGGCCGGCCATGTCGAATCCCGGATCATCACGATTGACGATCCGCAACACCACAGCGGCATGGAAAGGCACCAGGATCACGATCGTCTGGCCGATAGTGTTCATGGCGTTGTACCCCGGGAACCCCTTGAACAAAGCCATCCACATGGCGGCCACCATGCTGAGCAGGAAAGCGAGCGAAAGCCAATAGACCCTATTGACCAACACCCGGGCCTGGCCCCGGTAGATCAGGTCGATCCCGTGGATGAGCAGGATGATGATGAACGGTAGGACCGAAAACATCATGCCCGCAGTGAAGGCGAAACGGACCCCGAGGTAAAACCCGATGCCGTAGCACGGGAAGCCAAGCAGGAACAGTGTATTTATGAGCTTGCGCTTGGAGATCTCCACGGTGGCGCGGTGGGCGTGGCTTCGGGGGTAAGATAGGATCGCGAGGGGCTAGTCGTGGTGCTGCGGGTCCGCATGAAAACCGGACTCGCAATGCGTGCGGTGAAAATTATCGATCTCTTTGAACATGGCCACCGCGTGCCGGGCGATGTCCTGCGGTGTGGCGAACTCGTCCACGAACCTGTACAGGAAGGACTGCATGCGATCGTGCCAGCGCACGGAGATATCCTGCAACAAGTTGCCGTACCGGTCGTAGGGCAGGATCTCAATGCACCCGGCTGCGTGGGCAGTAGGCAGGAGCATGTTGCTTCCATGGACGCCAACCACCAGCTGGCTTTGCGCGTAGACCTTCACCCACGAGCGTTCGACTTCTTCGCTCATGCGCGTGGTCCGCAGATCTTCCGCGAGACCCGCCATGCCCCCGGAGTGGCCCAGGCCCACCACGCTGAAAGTGGCTCGCGGCATCGACCTTCGGATGGTCCGCATGGTGCGCCTCATCAAGCGATCCTGGGCACCAATGAAGAACCCACCCATCGGTCGCAGCGGCCCCATGCGACCCAGGACCTTATGGATGAACTTGTGCGCGGGTGCAGCGTACCACAGCCGATCCTCACGCGCCACGAAGGTGATATGAGGCGCCCGTGTGTTGAACTCCTTCAATGGGAAAGGTGATCCACCCGTGAAAAGAGCGATGTCGATGGAGGCGAATTCGGGATGTGCGTATGCACGGCCCAGATGGACCTCTTCGTATCCATCCAGCTGTTCCTGTATGTACCGATCGATGGATGGATACCACCCCTGCATGCGGCCCAATCCCAGATCCACGGTCCATACCTCAGCAGTGCCCTTGGGTACGAGCCATCGGAACATGCGTGGCACGATCAGAACCAAGCCCAGTTCCGGATAGCGCGCCAGATAATGGGCCGCATTGTAAAGCTTCAGAAGCACATGACCATAAAGGAAGTCCAAGGAATTGAGCACCACCACTCGCTTGCATTCCCGAAACACGATTCGTTCAATGCGTATTTCGGCGTGGTCCGGTGCACCGTATGCCCTGGCCAGGGGACCCTGTAGCCAGTCGAGATGTGCCTTCGGGTCCAATATCGATCCGCTTCGCTTGTCGATGGCTGATGGGTGGTCCACAGCGAAGCCTACAGGGAGGTCCTGGAAATACTCCGCGCCACAGGACCGGCAATAGCTTTCGGCCATGATGTGGATACCCGGGAAGACCACGGAACGCACTTCCACTTCCAATGCGCCGCAGACCGGGCACGGTGGGGGTGCGTCCATGGCGGGACGCAAAGGCACCAGGTGGGGGTCGTTCAAATGGTTCATCGCACTTTGCCGATACGCCAGAAAGTGACAATCCCCAACATCATCCATCGCAGGTTCTGGCGGGTCTTGGGGAAGAGCAGGTCCATCAGGAATATGCTCACCGTGAAAGACCCGATCGTGGCCCAGATGGCTCCGATGGCCTTGAACGGGGGGATCAGGAAGTAGTTCATCCCGATATTGATCGTGGCACCGACCAGGGCGGTGATCAACGAATATTTGAAGAGGCTCTCATTTGTGATGAAGCTGGCCTTGCCCACACCCATATTGGTGAAGAAAAGACGGATGGCGAACAGGGAGAGCAGGATGCCCGCCGGGCGGAATGCCTCGCCATAGAGCACGACCATGATCCATTCCGCCAGCAGATAGAGCGGAATGGCGGTCACCAGGAACATCAGGAACATGAGACGGTATTGATTCAGCAGGCGCTCACCGTAAAGGTCACCCTGCACCTTTGCACGCGTGATGGCGGGTGCAAGTGAACGCTGCACGATCACGGGCAGGAAACCCAGCGCCTCCACCATTTTCAACGCATTGGAATACTGGCCCACTTCCTCGTTCGCGGCCGCGTCCCCGATACGTCCGCGAAGCACATCGAAGATCATGACCTGATCGATCTTGGCCTGTACGTATAGCGCCATTCCATAGATCACCAGCGGCCACGACTGGCCCAGCAGGTACCGGGCCATTCGCTTGCTGTACCGCCATGCACTGATCATCGCACCGTCGCGCATGTACATCACCGTGTATCCCACGGCCGTTGCAGCACTCTCCAGCACGTATACCCATGCGAACCACACCAACGGTGCTTCCATCAACACCAATGCGATCTTGGCACCAGCACTGATGAACACCTGCAGCATCTGCACCAATACCGTTTCGCGCGAACGGACATGGGCCATGAAATACCAGTCGATGACCCCGAATGGTCGCAGCAGTTCGGATGCCGCCATCACGATCACCAGTGTGGCGGTGACCCCCTCCATGCCACGCAACGCGGAGGTCCCTGCGACCAGGGCCAGCAGCAGTACGGAACCGGCAAGTTTGATCGTGGCCGCCGTGCCCATCAGCTCTTCACGGCGGTCCGGACGTTTCACCAGGTCGCGCACCACGATCTCATCCAGGCCCATCGTGGTAAGTGCGAAGAACAGGCCAACAAAACCAGTGGCATAATTGAGTTGCCCGAATAACTCGGGACCCAGATAACGCGCCACAAGGATGCCCGTGAACAGGACCACCACCAGGCGGACCACACGCTCAACGAACAGCCACGATGTATTGGTGAGATACTTGCGGAACCCGGCGCTACCTACCATGGCCGCCAGGGCTCATTTGGTGTAGTAGCCATACCCTTTTCCATACCCAGGGCCCTCCTTCACATCGTTCAACAGCAGATCGATGCGCTCCACCTTCTTTTCGCGATACATCTCGTTGATCAATCGCAGGGCACCGCGGCTGGTATGGCCCTGCCGCACCACGTAAAGGGTGCGGTCCACGTGCCGCATCAAGATCACATACTCGCTCACAAGCCCCATGGGCGAAGCGTCCACAACGATGTGATCATAGCGTTGGCGCATCGCGACAAAGAGTGTCTCCATGGCCTGTAGTTCGGCAAGTTCCAGTGGGTTGGGCGGGATGGGGCCAGCGGTGATCGCATCCATGCCCGGCACATTCGTAGGCCGGATCAACTCGTCCAGCCGTGCCTCGCCAATGAGGTAGGTGCTAAGGCCCTTCCCTTCGGGCAATTCAAGCGCTTCAGCCACACGGGGCCGCCGCATGTCCGCGTCCATGATCAATACGCGCTTCCCGCTGAGAGCCATGACTGTGGCAAGATTCACGGCACAGAAGGTCTTCCCTTCGCCACTTGTTGAACTGGTGATGCCCACCACCTGGCGCTGGCCATGTGGATCAAGGTATTGCATGTTGATCCGTGCCGTCCGGAACGCTTCTGCCAACATGGATCTGGGCTCATCACCGGAGATCCGTTTGCGCTTCCCTGTGGGGATCGTGGCCAACACAGGAATGGTGGACAGGCGCTTGAGATGGTCGATATCCGTAATGCTATCATTGAAGAGATCGCGCAGCAGGATGAATGCCATCGGCAGCATCAATCCGATAAGCAGCGCGCCCCCTAGAACCATCTTCCGTGCGGGCTTGATCGGCTTGCCGACCAGATTCCGGGCCCCATCCACCACCCACTTGTCGATCTGGTCGGAAGCGATCGCGATCCCAGCTTCGGCGCGCTTCTCCATGAGGTAATTGTACAGGCTCTCACTCAGCTTGAACTTTCGCTCGATGTTCCCCAGCTTGCGTTCATTCTCCGGCAACTGGTTGAATTCATAGTTGATGCGTCCCAGGCTGCGGTTCACCTCGGCCAGGCCAATGCCCACCTGTTCCACCAGGCTTTCCGCTGTTTGCCCGAGAGAGGCGGTCAAGTTCTTCAACCGCCGTTCCATGGCGATCACCGTGGGGTTGTTGCGTGGACCCGTGCTTACATTCAGGGCGGCAAGGTCCGCCGATAGCTTTGTGATCTCAAGGACCAGATTGTTCAATACGGGATCGTCGATACCCGATGAGGACGGCGCGGGGACATTCCGCATGTCGCTCTGGCTGCGGACCTTCTCCAGTATGGACGTGCAATACTGACGCCTGGCCATAAGGCTGGACCGCTCACGCTCTAGACGGCTCCTTTCCTGGAACAAGGCATCGCTGGTGGTGGCCGCACTCATCATTCCTCCACTCACTCCTCTGAATCCCTCCATGGAGGTTTCCACCTGGCGCAGGGAATCCGAAACGATACCGATCTGGCCATCGATGAAATCGATCGTTTTCAATCCTTTTTGATTTCGCCGGTACAATTCACCCTCGATATATGTTTCCAGTAGTGTATTGATGAACAGCATCTCCTTGGATACCACCTCTCCCTCGGTCACCACCAGCACGATGCTACTTTCATCACTCTGTGGGATCGCGGCTGTCTTCACGCGATACTCTGCGACAAGTCCGTCGAGGCTGTTGATCGTGAAGAAGTGCTCAACGCCTGGAGCATAGGTCCTGTCTTCAGGGAAAGCGATGCGAAAACTCAAGCCCTCGGCCACGAAAGGTTCCCCGATCCTGGTCTCCTGATCGACCTCGTAATCGGTGAGGTATTCCTCCAATTCTGTCTGTTTCTGTACATTGTATAGCGGTGCATACTTCGCTTTAGCGCGTACCCGGTATGTGCCTCCCTCGGTATCGACAGAGACATGCACCGGAACACCATAGACCTGCACGGCCATGGTATCCAGGACTATATAGAAAGGGGGGTAATCGAATTTCTGTTGCGTGAGAAAATTCCTACGCTCGTAGTAGGCGATGCCGAAATCCAGTCGCTTCATCGTCTTGGTCACATTCGTGACCGAGGTAAGTACTGCGATCTGGTCCTCGATGTCCGAATTGCCGCCCAACGCCGCCATCCCCTTTATGAACTCCTGTTCCCCACCCAATCGATCACGCCCCTTCTCGCTCATGAGCATAACAGCCTGTACGCGGTAGATCTTGGGCGTGGTCTTGATATAAAGAACCGCCGCCCCAACGCTCAGGCCACACGTGATGACGAACAGCCACCACATGGAGAGCAGCTTGCGTACGATGGCGCGCAGATCGATGGTCTCCGTGGCGTTCGCGGCGTTCATCATTGAGCATTCTGGATCACCGTATAGACCAATGCGCCCGTACTCAGGGTGGTGAGCAGGATCAGGAAGATATCCAGATTCAGGCGGCCTGCACGCGCTTTCAATGTGGGAACGTATATGATATCGTTGGGAAGCAGGTAATAGTATTCCGATGAAAGCACTTCCGTTCCGGAAAGATCCTGGTAGATGGCCTGGACGCCCCTGTCACTCTGGCGCATGATGGTCACATGGGACTTGTCCGCGAACTCATTCGGACCACCAGCCATGGCCAATGCCTCGAGGATGCTGATCTGGTTGTTGTAAACGAAGTATGCCCCCGGCCTGGCCACATCGCCCAACACGCTTACCCTGAAGCTCACCAGTTTGAGGATCACCGTGGCATTGGTGAAGTACTCATTGATCTTCCGCTGCACGAATTCCTGTGCCTCACCCACTGTAAGTCCCTGCACCTTGATCTTGCCCACGGTTGGGAGCTGCACGTGACCGTTCTTGTCCACACTGAAGCCATTGACGTATAGGGCAGCGTCGTTCACAGCCTGCACACCCCCCATGGCCTCCACGTTGAAGAACCGATGCGTGGCCTCATCCAGGCCCATCACCCGGATCGAAAGCACATCATTCACCTGGATCCGATACTCGAATCTTCGGTTCTCGAACAACTTGCTCGAATCCTTGGTCAGCGACGGGTCGGTGAGGTAGTTGATCTGGCGCTTCCCTATACAGGAGAACAGCAGGAGCATCATGAACAGGCCCTGTACAATGGTGCGGCTGTGGATCATGCGATGGAGTTGGGGGGCTTGGCCACCGGACCAGTATGGGGACTTCCCATTGAATGGCAAAGATACGGCCTCGGGAATACAAGGTTTCCGATCCATGGTGGGTTGGATCGGATCCATATGATGTGAACGCGAGCGGCCTCCCAGATGGGGAGGCCGCCCTGTGGTGTTGTAGCCCGTAGGGGAATCGAACCCCTGTTTCATCCGTGAAAGGGACGCGTCCTAACCCCTAGACGAACGGGCCTTCTGATCCCAAGCTTTTTGGCAAGGGTCGGCAAATGTAAGCACATCAAGATGAACCGGCCAAAGCCCTCAGGAGACGTCCTCCATGTCGGCCTGCGACCTGAATCCCATTCGCTTGCCCGTGGTAAGTTGCTGGTTCAGATACATTTCCTTCACTTCACTCACCGTCACTTGTTGCATCTGTTCAAAGGGTGGGGCCAGCAGGTCGAACTCAATGACGTGATCAATGATGGCAAAAAGGATCTCGCGCAGATGATCGCGATCCATTCTCATACCGCCCAGGTCATTGAACAGGAAGCCCAACTCGCGCTTACCCTGCACGAAGAAGTGATCGTCCTTGTTCACTAACAGGCGTGCGACCAGGTAACCCATGTCCCGTTCCCTATTGTAAAGCATGGAGTCATTCAGGAAGTTATAGACATTCACCACGCCAAAATAACCTCGCATTTCGTCTTCCTCCAGATAACCGGTCTTCCACAGTGCATGGCTTCGGTCCAATCGGAATACATTGGTATGCGCATTGAAGATCACCAGATCCCCAGCCACGCGCAGTTCACACGCTGTCTCACTCCTTTCCGTATAGGAAACGGCAAGTCTTGCATCTGTGATCCCGGTCTGCTCTTGCAGATCGGTCGCGATCTCTTTCAAGACATCCTTCAATTCAAGGAATAGGGCTTTGACGCGTTCGTACACATCCTGCTTCATGCATGCTTTGGTACGCAGGGCGGCAAGCACCTTTCCTCGGGGATCCATGTCAGTGTGCGGCTCGGACATCGATCAATAGGCGCGGGCGAAATACACGCGTTGGGCGCTGGGTGCGCCGGTGACCATGCATGTTCCAGTGCTCCTGGCCCCATCCAACGGAATACAGCGTATGGTCGCCTTGGTCTCCTGTTTGATCAGGGCCTCGGTCTCGGCTGTCCCATCCCAGTGTGCCAGCAGGAATCCACCTTCCTCGATGGCCTCCTTGAACTCCGCGTAGCTGTCCACGGCACGTGTTAGATGCTCACGCATGGCAAGGGCTTTCTGGTAGAGATTATCCTGGATGGCCTCGAGCAGATGTTCCACCTTGTCGGCGATATCGGTCACCTGGAGCGATTCCTTCTCCAGGGTATCCCGCCGGGCCACTTCGACCGTACCATTCTCCATGTCGCGCGGGCCGATGGCGATGCGTACCGGATAGCCCTTGAATTCATACTCGGCGAACTTCCATCCGGGCTTCTTGGTATCGTCGTCATCGAATTTCACGGTGATCCCTTTGCCGCGTAGTGCCTCGATCATCGGTCTGGCATATGCCGCGATGGCATGCATCTGCTCCGCGTTCCTGGCGATAGGTACGATGGCCACCTGCACCGGGGCGAGTTTTGGCGGGATCACCAGGCCATGATCGTCGCTGTGCGTGAGTATCATAGCCCCGACCAAGCGGGTTGAAACGCCCCAACTGGTGGCCCATACATGTTCCTGCCGGTTCTCCCGGTTGGTGAACTTCACATCGAAGGCCTTGGCGAAGTTCTGACCCAGGAAGTGCGAAGTACCCGCCTGGAGTGCCTTGCCGTCCTGCATCATGGCTTCCACACAAAAGGTGTCCACCGCACCTGCGAAACGCTCGCTTGCGGTCTTCACCCCCTTGATCACCGGCATGGCCAGCCATTCCTCGGCAAAACGCGCGTAGACATCCAGCATGCGCCGCGTCTCCTCCTCGGCCTCCTCCCGTGTGGCATGCGCTGTGTGGCCTTCCTGCCAGAGGAATTCGGATGTTCGCAGGAACAGTCGCGTGCGCATCTCCCAGCGCACCACGTTGGCCCATTGATTCACCAGAAGTGGCAGATCCCGGTAACTCTTGATCCAGCCGCGGTAGGTGTTCCAGATGATGGTCTCACTTGTAGGGCGCACGATCAACTCCTCTTCAAGCTTCGCCTCGGGGTCCACCACCACACCGTGGACCGGATCACTCTTCAGGCGGTAGTGGGTCACCACAGCGCACTCCTTGGCGAAGCCTTCCACATGGCTGGCCTCCTTTGCCAGATAGCTTTTGGGGATGAAGAGCGGGAAATATGCGTTGACATGACCCGTTGCTTTGAACATGGTGTCCAATGCATCCCGCATCCGCTCCCAGATGGCATAGCCATGGGGCTTGATCACCATGCAACCCCGCACGTCACTGTGTTCCGCCAGGTCGGCCTTCAGCACCAGGTCGTTGTACCATTGCGCATGGTCAACTGCGCGCTTCGTGAGTTCATCGGCCATGCCAAGTCGCGTGGTATTATTTTTGCACCTACCGTGCGGGCGCCAAAAGTACACAACCCGGAAAGCCTTCAAGGCGTTATCCGGGTGCAACGACCAAAGAACATGAACAAGGAAATGACCACACTGTCCGGATCGATGATCGCCTTGATCATGTTGGCATCCTGTGCGGGCTCGCGCAGTACCACGCAAGTGCGCGATGATGTGTACTTCATGCCTTCGGAAGCACCCGCCGTGGCCGCTACAAAACAGACCGCACCGGAACCCAAGGCTGCGCCCCCCACAGATGATTACTACGACAGTGCCACTGCCGAACAGTTCGCCACACCGCGCAACTATTACGACATGGCCTACAACGACCCGTACTATTACAATTATGGCCGATTTGGCTGGGGTACGGGAATGGGCATGGGCGGCATGGGAATGGGAATGGGTATGGGTGGAATGGGTATGGGTGGAATGGGAATGGGTATGGGCGGAATGGGCATGGGCATGGGATGGCAGAATGGATGGGCCGGCCCTGGTTGGGGAATGAGCATGGGCTATGGATGGGGTTCAGGCATGGGCATGTCTCCCTGGGGTGGCGGCATGGGCTGGAACAACCCTTGGATGGGCATGGGTTATGGCTGGGGCAGTCCTTGGGGGCCTGCTGGCTACAATCCGTGGGGTTGGGGCGGACCGATGGGTTGGTATGATCCCTTCTATGGCGGTTATGGCTACGGACCTTATTGGGGACCAATGGGCAACTGCTTCAGTTGCTATGCACCGATCATCATCGGTGGGTCCAGCAATACGGTGGTGGGCCACCGCCCGAGCATCAGTGGTGGTGGAAGTGGGGGCCAGTCCGGTGGTGGTGGAGCGCAACCGCGCATGACCCCCCGGGACCCCGTCAGCTTGAATCCGCAAGTTCGAGCGGCCAGCTATTCACCCAGCAGCTCGCGACCCTCCCGCACCACCGCCCAACCGGGTGGTAGCTATTATGACCGCAATTCCCGGATCCCGACTTCGCCCTGGGTCGCGCCCCAGCAGCAGCAGCAGCAATGGGTCCCGCAGCAACGCCCTTCGATGGAGCCCCGCTCCAACCCACGACAAATGCGTGAGGGACGTGGAATACCTGAGCGGAACAATACTCCAGAGCGCAGCGGCGGATTCGATCGTGGAGGCGGTGGCGGTTCCAGTTCACCCTCTTCCCCGGGTGGGGGCGGTTCACGACCGGGTGGTGGCGGTGGTCGCCCCCGGTGATCCAAGACAGGTGAATGAACATGTATGACGTGCACATCCGCGTTGGGACCCTCCTGCTCCTGCTGGGTGGCTGCGTCATGGGCGCCGTGGCCCAGAATGAACAGGATGCCTTGCGCATAAGCGACCTCCGGCCCGCGGGAACCGGGCGCACCAGCGGTATGGCGAATGCCTTTGGAGCATTGGGTGCGGACCCCGCCTGCATCGGTATCAATCCGGCCGGCTTTGGTCTCTACCGCACCAGCGAATTATCGCTCACACCATCCATGGAAGTGAACGATGCCACCAACAGCTATTATGGGACAAAAGCCTCTGACACCCAGAGCCGCTTTCATTTCAGCAGTCTTGCACTGGTGCTGAATAATCCTTCTGAACGTGGTGGTGACTGGCGCAGTGGGACGTTCGGGGTAGTATATGACCGACAGGTCACGCACCATTGGAGGAGAACCATCAATGGCGACCGTGTGCCCAGTACCATCTTGCAAGGCTTCGTGTTCGAGGCGGATGGGATACAGGACTCGGACCTGTTCGATACTTTCCCCTTCACCGCGGGCCTGGCATGGGAAACCTATGGCATCGACCCGGTCGATTCGATCGGAACCAGCTATATGAGCGCCATACCGTTCGGTGCTGACACGCGGCAAACACACACGATCGCGTCGCGGGGGGCATCCAGTAACACTTCCTTCTTCTATTCTGGGAACTATCTGGACAAGCTCTACCTGGGCATATCCATTGGGATCTCCGGCCACCGTTTCAATCGGATCACCACCCATACCGAGACGACCCTGGATGAAGGGATCGACATTAAGGAAGTTCGCTACCAGGAGGACCTGACCACCACCGGCAATGGACTGGATGTGAAACTGGGTGTGATCGGCCGCATCACTGAGCGGTTACGGATGGGCCTGGCTTGGCACAGCCCACAGTGGATGCAATTCAACGATGGCTATACCACCAGCATGCGTACCGAGTTCCGCACACCCGACGCATTCGGGATATACTCCTATTCTGCCAATTCGCCTGACGGCCTTTTCAGCTACCGGGTGAATACCCCAATGCGTGCCGTGTTGAGTGCCGCCTACGTGGCTGGGTCGAACGGTATCATTAGTGTGGATTATGAATACACCGACTACGGCAGGATGCGTTTCAGGCCCAGCAACCGCATCGTGAGTGACTACGACTTCCAGAATGAGAACCAGCGGATCGGCGAGGTGTTCCGTCCCGTCCATGCTCTCCGGGTGGGTACAGAGTGGCGCATGGGAAGTTGGTATTATCGATTGGGATGGTGCTTCGCTCCGGATGCCTACGTGAAGACCGACGACCGCCATGGTCAGGCACTGAAGGTATATGCCGCCGGAATAGGCTACCGGACCGACCATGTGGGCGTGGATCTCGGGTTGAATTACGCCCAGCGCACCTTGAACCACTTCCTGTACGACCCTGCTACGGTGGAGCCTGCGATGGAAGAGCGCCGGAACTACCGGGCGATGCTTACGGTGAGCCTACGCCCTTGACCAGGTCTGGTCCACAGAAAATATTCGCACGAACAAGAAGGCCCCCGGGTACCGGAGGCCTTCAACAGGGTTGGCTTAGGGGATCATTCGCTCTTCACGCGCTCGAGGACATACTCATCCACCAGGATCCGCCCGCAGTGTTCGCAAACGATGATCTTCTTGTGACTGCTGATATCCAGCTGCCGTTGCGGAGGTATGGCGTTGAAGCAGCCCCCACAGCTACCACGCTCCACCGGAACCACGGCAAGTCCATTCCGGGAGTTGGTGCGGATGCGGTGGTAGGCGCTCAAGAGTCGCTCCTCGATCCTTTTTGAAGCGACATCGCTCTTCTTCTGAAGTTCCTTTTCCTCCTTCTCGGTCTCGGCGATGATCGCATCCAATTCCTTCTTCTTCAGCTCCAGATCCTTCAGGCGCTCCTCATAGAGGTTCTTGCTGTCCACCACCATCTGGTTCTTGTTCTCCAGCGTGGCTTTGGCTTCCTTGATGCGCTTCTCAGCAAGCTGGATCTCAAGGTTCTGGAACTCGATCTCCTTGGTCAGCGAATCGAACTCACGGTTGTTCCGGACCTTTGACTGCTGGCCCTCATACTTCTTGATCTGTGCCTTGGCGTCCTTGATCAGGTTCTGCCTGTCGGTCACCTGGCCCTGCACCTCGGCAAGGTCGTCCTGAAGTTTCTTAAGGCGGGTCTCCAGTCCGGCCACCTCGTCTTCCAGATCCTCCACTTCGAGTGGCAATTCTCCGCGCTGTACACGGATCTTGTCGACCTGCGAATCGAAGTGCTGAAGGCGGAATAATTCGACGAGCTTCTCGGCGATGGTGATATCGGCCTTCGGGATGGCCTTGGTGGCCTTGCCATTGTCCACCGGTGCCTTGGCCTTTTTCGCCGGGGCATTCACGTCGCTCTTCGCCATGGGTTCAGTAATGGTATATGGGATCCGTGACGGTTTCCGTCAAACGGACCGCAAAAGTAGGGAAAAGTTCGCCTAACCTGCGCTGGATAAGGTGCATGGTGAACTGCTCACTGCCGTAGTGGCCTATATCCGCTAAAAGCAGGCGGTCATCGGCCTCGAAGAACTGGTGGTACTTGACATCACCGGTCACATAGGCATCGGCACCAGCGGCAATGGCCTTCCCAAGCAGAAAAGCCCCTGAACCACCACAAAGAGCCACCCGCTTGATCGGCCGACCAATGCGCCGGGAATGCCGAATGGCACGAGGTCCGAACACGGTCTTCAACCGGCCCAGGAACACCTCCTCCCCGATGGGCTGCTTCCACTCCCCTACCAGGCCGCTCCCTATCCCCTGGTGTTTATTGATCAAAGGATACAGATCGACGGCGACCTCTTCGTAGGGGTGCGCCTGGCGCATGGCGGCAAGGATGGCGGCTTCGCGTGGCTTCTCGTAGATCACCTCCACACGTGTCTCCGGCTCCTGGTGTTGCTCTCCGGGCTTTCCCACATATGGGTTCGCGCCCGCACCTGCTCGAAAGGTGCCGTTGCCCACCAGACTGAAGCTGCATTGATCGTAGGCCCCGATATGGCCCGCTCCAGCATTGAACAAGGCCTGGCGCAGCGCCTCAGCATGATCATGGGGAACGAAAACCACCAGTTTGCCCAATTGGCCGGGTTTCGGATCAAGGACATGCAGGGGCTTCAGTCCCAGGCGTTCGGCGATCTCACCATTCACACCATCCGATACATTGTCCAGGTTGGTATGTATGGCGTAAATGGCGATGCCATGCCGGATCGCAGCGACCACCGTGCGCTCCGTCGGGCCCTGGCCGGTCAGGCGTTTCAACCCACCGAAGATCAAGGGATGGTGACTGATGATGAGGCCCAAGCCCTTCGCGGCAGCTTCCTCCACCACGGCCTCGGTGCAATCCAAACAGACCATCGCCCCATTTACCATGGCCTCCGCTTCGCCCACCTGCAACCCACTGTTGTCGTAGTCTTCCTGCAAGGACAGTGGTGCCCAATGTTGCAGTGCACTGATGATACGCTCGACGGTTAGTTGTTCCATGGGATCTGGGGGATACTATATAGGGGTGAACGCTCATGCATACACACGAGCTACGGGCCGTCCGTAATGGACGGACAAAGTAAGCAGCACCACCACCGGCCATGACGCACCCGTGGCGATCGTGACATACGTGTATATGAAGGAACAACATGCCGGCCCTGCACTGTCCGCTCCCCTCGGGATGACCTGCCATGGTCTGCGCAATACGCCGCTCATCATCGCGTTGCGTGCGACAGTATGATCGCACATCGCCGGAAGCACGCGATGTCTTACATTTAAGCGTTCAATCCATTCCCGGTATCCGCCGGTGCAGTCCCCCACATGATCCACGTAGACCTCACCCCGAAGGAGGCTTTAGAGCAATTCTTCGGGTTCAGCCAGTTCAAAGGCGAACAGGAAGCCGTCATCCAAAGCGTACTGGACGGCCATCACACATTCGTCATCATGCCCACCGGCGGTGGCAAGAGCCTCTGCTATCAACTCCCGGCGCTCATGAGCGAGGGTACCGCCATCGTGGTGAGCCCCCTCATCGCCCTGATGAAGAACCAGGTGGACGCCATCCGGGGCTTCAGCGAGGACGAAGGTGTGGCGCACTTCCTGAACAGCTCTCTCACCCGCAGTGAGTCGATCCGCGTACGCCAAGACATCACGGACGGCCGGACGAAGATCCTCTATGTCGCCCCGGAGTCGCTCACCAAGAAGGAGAATGTGGAATTCCTCACCGACATCAAGATCAGCTTCTTCGCCATTGATGAGGCGCACTGTATCAGCGAGTGGGGCCACGACTTCCGCCCGGAGTACCGCCGGCTGCGCACCATCTTCAACGAGATCAAGGACGTGCCCGTGATCGCCTTGACAGCCACGGCCACCGAGAAGGTCCAGGAGGACATCCTCAAGAATCTGGATATCCCCAACGCCCGCACGTTCAAGGCCTCCTTCAACAGGCCCAACCTATTTTATGAAGTACGACCCAAGCGTGATGTGAACCGGGAGATCACCCGGTTCGTGAAACAGCATAGCGGTCGCAGTGGGATCATATACTGCCTCAGCCGGAAGAAGGTGGAAGAGATGGCCCAGACCTTGGTGGTCAACGGGATCAAAGCATTGCCTTACCATGCTGGCATGGACGCCGGCCAGCGTGCCGACCACCAGGACCGTTTCCTGATGGAGGACGTGGACGTGATCGTGGCCACCATCGCCTTCGGCATGGGCATCGACAAACCCGATGTCCGTTTCGTGATCCACCACGACATCCCCAAAAGCCTGGAGAGCTACTACCAGGAAACGGGACGCGGCGGCCGCGACGGCGGTGAGGGCAAGTGCGTGGCGTTCTACAGTTACAAGGACATCGAGAAGCTGGAGAAATTCCTGCAAGGCAAGCCCGTGGCCGAGCAGGAGATCGGGAAACAGCTATTGCAAGACACGGTGAGCTACGCCGAGACCAGTATGTGCCGGCGCAAGTTCCTGCTCTACTATTTCGGCGAGGAAATGGAGGGGGATCATTGCGGCAGCTGCGACAACTGCCTGAACCCGCAGGAGACCTTCGATGCAAAGGAGGACCTGGAGTTGATATTGGAGGCGGTCACTGAGAGTAAGGAACGGCACCGGGCCAAATTCATCTGCGACCTGCTCACCGGTACCGAGACCAGCGAGATCAAGAATTACAAGGGTGACAAGTTGGAGAGCTACGGGAAAGGCAGTGACAAGGAGAACCGCCATTGGCTGGCCATCATTCGGCAGGCCGTTGTGCATGGCTTCCTGCACAAAGACATCGAGACCTATGGCAACCTCAGCCTGACCCCGCTGGCCAAGAAATTCCTCAAGAAGCCGTACGTGGTGGAATTCGTGAAGGAACGCGATTACAGCTCGGACGAGGTGGCTGACGATGAAGGTGGTATCGCACGAGGAGGTGCGGCCGATGAACAGTTGATGGCCTTACTGAAGGATCTACGGAAAAAAGAAGGTCAGCGCTTGAAGCTGCAGCCATGGGTGCTCTTCCAAGATCCCTCACTGGAGGAAATGACCATGCGCTACCCGATCACCATCGAGGAACTCACGCAGGTGAGCGGCGTGGGGCCGGGCAAGGCGCAGAAATTCGGGAAGCCCTTCATCGAGCTGATCGCCACTTATGTGGAGGAGAATGAGATCGAACGCGCCGAGGAGGTGACCGTCCGCTCGGTGGTGAACAAGAGCGGACACAAGGTCCACATCATCCAGAATATCGACAAACGTCTTGCGTTGGATGCGATCGCCAGGTCGCGCAACCTGAGCATGCACGAACTCCTCACCGAACTGGAGACCATCGTGCAAAGCGGCACCCGCCTGGATATCAACTACTATCTCAACGATCTGCTCGAAGCCGATTCACAGGAGGAGATCATGGAGTATTTCCAGGAGAGCGAGACCGATGACATCGAGACCGCCCATCAGGAGTTCAACGGCGACTACAGCGAGGATGAGTTGCGATTGATGCGGTTGAAGTTCATGAGCGAAGTGGCCAATTAGGAGCGCTGAAGGCGAAACGCTGAACGCGGAACGTCCCATTGGATCGTTCAGCGTTCACTATTCAGCGTTCCTACTTCGTAAAGCGCCCCCCATGCCATCACACCAGCGCCGATCGAGAGCGCGTCCTCGTCCACATCGAAAGCCGCCGTATGCAGCCCGCTGGTACTGCCAGGTTTGTCCGAATGGCCCGTGCCCAGCCGAAAGAAGCATCCAGGCATGATGTGCGTGTAGTATGCGAAGTCCTCGGCGCCCATGCGGATCGGGGCGTCCATGACATGATCCGCGCCCAAGTATTCGGTGGCTGCCTTGCGCATGCGATCAGTGAGTGCGGGATCGTTCTTGACCACGGGTGATCCCTTCACGATATGCAGTTCAGCGCTTCCTCCGTACGCCTTGGCGATCGTACTTGCGCGTTCGGTCAGCATTGTGTGCAATGCAGCGCGCGTGCCTTCATCGAAGGTGCGCAGTGTGCCTTCCAAAGTGACCGTGTCGGGAACAATGTTGGTGGCGCCATTGGCCAGCACCTTGCCAAAGCTCAGCACCATGCGCTCATCTTTCGGCACTGCACCCTGCGCTTCATCATACAGGACGGGAAGCATTGCCGACATGATCACAATGGGGTCCACCAGTGTATCGCGCACCGCGGCATGTCCTCCCCTGCCTGTGATGGTGAGGTACAGTTCATCGGCCGCGGCCATGAAGGGTCCGCTTCGAAATGCCACCTTGCCCGTGGGCAGCTCGGGAGTTACATGCTGGCCCAGGATGCCAATGGGTTTGGGGTCCTCGAACACGCCTTCACGGATCAGCAGCGCGGCGCCACCAGGTTCTTTTTCTTCGCCCGGCTGGAACACGAGCATCACCGTCCCGCTCCAGTGCGCTCGCAGCCGGTGCAGCGCGATGCCCGCCCCCAGAACCATGGCCGTGTGCGCATCATGCCCGCAGGCGTGCATCACACCCGGGTTCGTGGAGCAATAGCTGGGCTTCCCGACCTCGGTGATTGGCAGGGCATCCAGGTCTGCGCGCAGGGCGAAACTGTTGGCGGAGGAGGAGGCTTGACCTCGCACCCATGCGATCAACCCCGTGCCCGGCGCATCCTTGGTGAGCCGGCCTACGCCCCCGCGCACTGTGATGCCCTCCGTCTGTAACACTTCGGCTACATAAGCGACCGTAGCGTGCTCCTGGAATGACAATTCGGGATGCCGGTGCAGGTGTCGCCTCCAACGGACCATGTCCCCATGCAGGGACGCCACCTGTGCCTGGATCTCGTTGATCACCTGCCGAAGATGAGCTTGAGGGATGCGAGGAGCATGATGGCGCCGAAGACTTTCTGCACCGTGCCAACCGGCAGGGCCAGCGACCATTTGCTCCCGAAAAAGCCCCCAACAACGAACGCCAATGCGATGACCAGCACCACCTTGGGATCGATCATGCCGGCGCGGTAGTAGTTGCGTACGGCCAGCAGCACCACGGGGAACATCAGCACGGCCAGACTGGTCCCCTGGGCCTGGTGCTGCGAGTACCCGAGGGACCACACCAGTGCCGGCACCATCACCAATCCGCCACCGATACCTACGAAGCCGCTGAGGATGCCCGCCAGCAGCCCCACGATGATGAGCAGCCCCACGGTCTGCATGTCGAAGGCCATCAAATATCGAGGCTGAGTGAGAAGTAGAAGACACGCGGCTGCACCACACCATCATCGATGCCCCAGGCCCAATCCGCGCGTACGAAATAGCCCAGCAGGCGCGTGCGCAGGCCGAAGCCGTAGCCCGCCACGATGGGTTCGCGTTGGTTGTCCAAGGTGATGGTAAGCGGATTGCGAACGATGGTGACCTGATTGAATGAATTGGACTCCGAATAGGGATCAGGACCGGTCCACGCGGTGCCCACATCGGCGAAGGCCGCGATCTGCAAATGGTTGAAGAGGTCCGAGCGGATGGGCCGGTTCACCAGGTAGCGTATGATCGGCACCCGCAGTTCACTGTTGAACACACCGAAACTGTTGCCATTCCGCACATTGTACAGGAAGCCACGCATGGGCACGCCCATGGTCTGGAAGAAATAGTTCTGTGTGGGATCTATCGGAATGGTGTTGTCCACCCGGGCGAACAGCCAGTTGTCCACCCCACCCAGGAAATGGATGATGCGGCGGTTGCCAACGGAGGTGGCCCCGGCCAGGCGGTTCACCCAGATCAGCTCCCGGTGCACCTTCAGACTGTGACGCAGGTCCATGCCCAGTACCTGCATGTCGCTCTGCCGGTCGTCGGGCTGCACGTAGTATTCGGCGAACCACTTCAGGCGCCAGCCCGTCCATAGGTTGAGGCCCCGTGGCAGGGAGCTGTCGTACACGTATTCGAGCTTGCCACCCACCATGTTGTCATTGAAGTTCGCGGCGCGCAGGCTCAATGGGTCGATCGCCTGTAACACGAAACGGTCATTGCGGTACATCACACTGGCGCGCAGGCTGGCCAGTTCGCTGAAAGGCCAGCTGACCTGATATCGGAAGTTGTGCGTATGGACCTTCAGTACGGAGGTCTGGGTGAGGCCTTGGTATGCCTGTCGTTGAAAGATGAAGCGCTTGTCCAGGCGACGTTTCACATTCTCATAGCTCAGGAGGTAGTCGTTATTGTTCAGGTCCAACGCCAGGCGGAAACCACCCACCACGCGATGGTCCTCGAAGAGGTCGCTGGCGCCCATTCGCGTGAGTGCACTGAGGCCGGGGTTCAGGGCATTCGGCCCGGTGAAGGGCTGGTAGAAATGGTTGGAGAAGCTATTGTCCACCTGGGTCACCACCTGGTCGATCGTGAAGTTCACGTTGTAGTTGCGCTGCTCCGGGTACACGAAAGGCTGCGCCGCAACGGTGTCCGGCGGGGTATCGGGAAGCCGTTGACGCACCGCCGGGGGCACCGGCCGGCCGGCCTGGGGAGCGCCTGCGCTTTCATCCGAGAAGACATAGTTCCGTGTATCCACTGCGTCGTTCCCTGTGGGTCGCGGCACCTGGGGCGGCACCTTCACCACGGCACGCAGTTCCTCGCCAGGGCCATTGATGTCGTTCGTCGGGCTCGTCTCCAGATCCGGCAACGCAGGTCCTCCCCCGCCTACGCGATCATCGGAGGTACGTCCACTGAAGAAGCGGTACTTGCCGTCCTGGTAGACCAACTGGGTGTAACGGCCGCGTTCCGCGTTCACGTCGTGCTCCAGGATCGAACGGCGCAGGTCGGTCAGGCGTTCCTCCACAGTGAAGTAGCGGTAATGCACCGTGGTATCGATGTGGCTCACCGTGCTGTCGTAGTGTACCATGAAACGGTTCAGCAGGCCATCGCGATCGCTGAGGAACACGTACTTGCGATCTTCATACTGCGCCGGGAGCGACTCGTTGGCGTCGGGGGTATCAGTGAGCCGCGTGAGGATGGGTGAGCGGCTGATCAGGTCGAACAGGAATATGTCCTTGTAGCCATTCACCAGGGCCACATCAGCGTTGGTGCGCAGGGTGTCGTCCGTGCGGTCGCTGCTGAAGATGATGCGACTCCCGCCGTCCACGAAACGTGGGTGCAGGTCGTCGTACTGATCGTTCGTGAGCTGCTCCTGCCGGTTACCGATCACATGGTAGTAGTAGAGATCCGTCCGTCCTTCGCGCACCGCGCTGAACACCATGTTGCGCCCGTCGGGCGAATAGTCCATGCTAAGGATCTTCTTCAGCATGAGCACGGGCTTCTCGTTGGTCTTGCGGTCATCCAACGTGTAGGTGCGCATGTAGAGCTGGCCCTTGCGCTCAAGTGCGTAACTCAAAGCCATGCTGGTGGGGTGCCACGCCAGCACCGGGAAGCTTCTGTCCACGATGCGGTCCAACTTCTTCTCGCCCTTGGCGATACGGCGCAGTTTGTCCTTCTCAGCGTCGTAAAGCCAGAGTTTGTACTGGCCCAGTTCATTGCTCACCCAGGCCTGATAACGGCCGTCCGGGCTTTGTTTGAATTCGCTGTAGGTGCGTCGCTTCTTGGTGCGTATCGGCAATGGGTCGCCCGCGATCTCTTCCCGCATGCGGTCCTCCTCGCTGAATCGGCCTTTGTAGTAGGTCAGGCATTCCTCCGTGAGGGTCTTGAGCGAAACCCCGAGTACGAATAGGAAACCGCTTTCGGCATTGCGGCTTACACGGGTCATGTAAAGGATGTTGGGGATCACTCCCGGCCCGTACACATCGGCCACATACTTCCACAAGGCATGGCCCATGAAATGCGCATCCTGCCCTTCCAGCCGGTTGATCTTGTCATAACGGCCGCTGAGCATGCCATCGCGGATGTGGTTGTTCAACTCAGCATCCCACGGTCGGCTGTGAAAGGAGATGATGCCTTCGGTGTACCACGCGGGCAGGCTCATGAAGGTGGCGTTGCGCAGCATCTCACGCCAGTTACCACCGAACATCATCTGGTCGATGATCACATGGGCGATGCCACTGCGGATCTGGCGGTCCAGCAGGGTGTGGTCCCCTTCGAAGTACACGAAGATCTTCGTGCCCACGATACGGGTCATCCCGCCGATGTTGTTGTCGCCTTCAATGCCCGCAAGCCCGATGTTGCTCTGGCGGAAGTCGGTGAGGGAGTTATAGACGATGAACTGCAGCCGCTCATCCAGGGCGAAGTCGAACTCGCGTTCCAACTCCTTCAACTGGCGGGTGGCACTCTGTGCCGTGTAACGCGCCAGATCACGACCCTCCTTGTAGAAGAATACCTCCATCTCCGCGAAGCGGTATTGGGACCAGAGGAACTCCTGGTACTGCACGCGGTTCTTACCATACTGCTGCTGCGAACCCGAGTAGAACTGGGCCATCACCGGCCACGCACAGGCCAGGGCGCAGGCAGCGGCGGCATGGCGGAACGCGATGGGCATGCGGATGGACACGGTGCGGTTGGTTACTTTCGACGGCCGGTAGCTCGTAATACGCTACGAATTTCGGGCTTTTTCCGTCCATGTCGCACGTCGCCGGGATCACCTTCAACCCCTTCCAGGAAAACACCTGGATCATCCATGACGGCCAGGAGGCCATCCTGATCGATCCGGGATGTTGGAACAGTAAAGAAGAGCATGCACTGGAGGCCTTACTCCAGGACAACGGTCTGAAGCCGGTCCGTCTTGTGCTCACCCATGCGCACATCGACCATGTGCTCGGAAATGCGTGGGTCGAAAAGCGTTTTGGCCTGCGTCCGTGGATGCACCGGGCGGACCTGCCACTGCTGGAGGCCGCACCCCGCCAGGGTCAGCTCTATGGCGTGCCCTGTGAGCCTTCCCCCGCACCGGAGGGCTTCCTGGAAGCGGGCGAGACCATCATCCTCGGCGGGTTGACCCTTGAAGTGCTATTCGTCCCCGGCCATGCACCCGGCCATATCGCACTGTATTGTGCGAAGGAAGGATTCCTGATCGGGGGCGATGTGCTGTTCCGGGACAGCATCGGCCGTACCGATCTGCCCGGCGGCGACCTGGACACCCTGATCGCCAGCATCCGGGAAAAGTTCCTGACCCTGCCGGACGACGTGGTGGTGCATTGCGGCCACGGCCCGGACACGACCATCGGCCGCGAGCGCCGCAGCAACCCCTTTCTTCGCTGACCCCACTCAGGGGTGGTAGGTCTTCGGCTTGTACTCCTTCGTCCGCTGCTTCTCGAAGTCGTTGTGCTTGATCACCGGCGGGCAGGAGAAGCCTTTCTGCGCGCGCAGCCACATGAATCGCACGCTGAGGATGAGCGGCCGGTATGTGCTGCTGAACCATTGCAGCTGCCCGAAGCCCTGATCCTCGGGGACCACGCTGAACACAGGTGTTTCAATTGCCGGGATGATGAACATGCTCCCGGAGACCTTGAAGCCATAACCCAGCTTGAAGTGGACCTGGCCGATCAGGTCCGGCGGGAACGCATGGCCGTTCAGGAGGGAGTCGCCCATGTGCTCGTAGCTGTTGCCCAGGCGGTAGTCCGCGTTCACACCCAGGCTTAGCTGGATGAACTGATAGTCGCGCACCTGGATGAACTTGTTGGCATTGGCGTGCAGGGTGATGAAGCGCTCGGCGAAGGTGCCCTCGCCCCTGAACACCGCCACGCTATCAGCCCGGGAAAAGGTGTTCTCGAATGCCTCCTGCCCGCGCAGGTTCTTGTAGGCCAGGCCCACGTCGAAATAGTCCACCAGCACGGGATCCCGGGTATACCAGGTCAATCCGCCCTCCAGGTACAGGCCCAGGCGGCCGTTGGGGTCGTAAAGCGCCGTCCCGCTGCTGTCCCCATCCCGGTAGAGTTCCTCTTCGCTATTGTTGAAGCGCGGCAAGGTGTACGTGCCCCCCGGCGCCACATAGAAACCGATGCGCCGCACCTTGCCGTCCAGGGGGATGAGATCGGGATGCTTGCGCTGCATAAGACCCTGCCCGAAGGCGGACCAGGTCAGCAGGATCGACAGCAGCGGAAGAAGAGGGCGAAGCATCAGCACGAAGTTGGAACCGGACACCAGGTTGCAACGCGCCAATGGCAGGCAAAGTGTCAACGCGGGGATGTGGGGATCAGCGGCGCATATTTGCGGGGTCCTGGCGGGAATCGAAGATGTCCGATACCAGCACTACATCATCCACGACCCGATAGATGATCTTGAAGTGGCCGGCAATGACCCTTCGATAGCGAATTCCATCCGCTGGCGTTGCCAATAGTTCTTCAAACGCCCCTTCACCGGCGCGTTTTCCGAGCGCACGGAGCACAGCCTTGACCTGGACAGCTCGCTTGGCGGCCTCCCGTTTCGTCATGTACAAGCGATAAAGCAGAAGCGTAGTGCGGAACCTGAGCTTCGCCTCCGGGGATACCAGGACCTTCACGAACGCGTGCGCTTGGTCCTCGGAATGGATGCTTTCTTCGCGACCCCAGCGCTTTCTCCAGAGGCATCTGAGAAGATCTCATCGAGCATCGCATCCATTTCTTGTTCGAACTGTTCCAAAGGGATGCCCTTCCCTTCCGCGAACTCCCGCTCTGAGGTGATCACCGCATCCTGCACCCCGCGCGCCGAAGGTGTTCCACGCAGGTTCTTCTGTCTCCCTTTCCCTGGAGCAGTGTATGGCGCACCAGGCTCCGAAACTTCGCTCGTTCCCTCGGTAAGCAGTGCGTAGGTCAGTTCAAGCTTCCGCACGTTCGTTTCCTTGTCGATCAAGGCCTTGATCTTCTTCTTGAGGGCGGCGGTGCTCATGGCGGGGGAGATCGTCATTCAAAGATATGAGGCACTTGGAGCGGAGGCGCCCTCCTTGGTCGGGAGTCCCCGCTCAGGCAAGAAAGCCTACTTGGTAATGCCTTGATGATTCATGAGGCGCCTCATAATCGCAGAGTACTCCGCAAAGATGCCTGCATGCAGTGACATAGTTCCCATGTGTATAGAATACTGAAGGAGATCAACATCATCCAATAGTCGACTGCTCTTTACATCAGTGAGAATCTCAAAAAGATCATGGTCAATCTCATAAATGTACAGTCCTAGTAGCTCATCAGTGATTCTAATGATTTCTACTTTTCTACGCATCAGGTCTTCAGGCAAATTGTCGGGGAACCTTGCGGCCTTGTTATTCTTTGAGGCATTGTCCTCGAACATCTTGTCAAACCAATCTACTATCGTCTCCTCGTTCGGAGTAGGAATTGGTTCAGTTCCGAAGCCCTCAGCAGATCTTTGGAACCTATAGGCCAACCCCCTCCATAGAGCAACAATTCTCGAGCACGCAAAAGCAATGTATCTCTGTGCCGCCACCTTCCTTCTCTGTGCCGGGATATGAACCGTTACATAATAGAAGATAAATGATGCAACGTAAGCTATGGCTAGCGCCTGCGCGAAAACTCCCAATCGGTACATCCACCAGTATGGAGCTGGGAAATTTGCCGCTACTTCTACCGCCCAATAGACTAGGATTGAGCACCCAAGGAGTCGGCGTAACCAGATGGGAGTCGTCTTATATTTTGAAAGCCAGCTTCCTATAGCCATGGTGTCAACTATTATTCAGGAAGTAGGGAGGACGGGGTTCATTCAATTGCGCTTCACTTTCCCTCCAACAACCCCAACGCCACCTTCTCCACCTCCCGCTGAATAGCGGGATCCCCCTCCCACTTCTCCTCGATCCCCGGCATGGCCAGCACCTGCTCCATGATGCGGTCGTGCCGCAGGCCCTCGTTCCACGCATCGATGTAGGGGATGTCGCTGAACTTCACCTGGCTGTAGAGGGGCAGCCACTTATCCGGGTGGCGTTGTTGCAGGCGGCCTTCGATCTTCTTGCGCAGGATGAAGCGTGGGTCAGCCACCAGGTCGCGCATCTCCACGAAGTTGCGGAGCGATAGATCGGCGATGGCGTCGCCGTTAGGTTTGCGGGCCTTGTTGTAAGCATCGAGTACGGTGCCCCAGTTGTCGTCGCCGTGGGTGTTGAGCAGGTCGTTCAGCACCTTGCAATCCTCGTAGCCAGCGTTCATGCCTTCGCCATAGAAAGGCACGATGGCATGGGCCGCATCGCCGATCAGCGCCACCTTGCCCTTGTGCGTCCATGGCCCGCAGCGGATGATCGCAAGGTTACTCTGCGGATTTCGGAAGTATTGCTCCACAAGGTCGGGCAACATGGGGATGGCATCCTTGAAGTGCGCCTCGAAGAAGCGCATCAGGTCCTGCTCGTCCTTGATGGTATCGAAGGAGAACTCGCCCTCGTGCGGCATGAAGAGCGTGCCGGTGAAACCGCCATCCTGGTTGGCGAGGCCCATCATCATGAAATACCGACGCGCCCAGATGTGCAGGCAGTGCGGGTCCATACGTGGGCTGCCATCGGCCTTGGGTGCGAAGGCGATCTCCTTATAGTCGTGCTCGATGAAGCTCTGGCTGAAGTTGAAGCGGCCCTTCATCATGGCCTGGCGCACAGCACTGGGGGCGCCATCGGCCCCGAAGACAACATCGGCCTTTGCCTCGGTGCGCTTGCCATCATCGCCTTCGAACACGCAAGTGGCGTTGTCCAGATCCACCTCGGCGCATCGCTGTCCGAAGTGCAGCTTCACGGTGGGGAACTTCTCTGCTTCCGAGAGCATCACCTTGTTCAATTCGCCGCGGCTCACGCTGTGGATCGGCCGCTCGTCGATGCTGTAAGGCAGGCGCGTGAGCTTGCCGTCGCGGTCGTGCGTCATGCGCGAATGCACGGGCACCACGATGTGTTCCACGGCTTCATGTACACCGGCGGCTTTCAATGCTGTCCACCCACGGTGGCTCACCACCAGGTTGATGCTGCGCCCGGCGTAGACGTTGGTCTTTCGTGCATCGGGCCTGCGTTCGTAAACGTTGACGGTGTGACCGCGCTTGGCAAGGAATACGGTCAACAGGCTTCCGACGAGACCGCCGCCGACGATGGTGATTTGTTTCATGGGTTCAACGTTTTTGTCGACCCAGTGGGTCGACGCTACAGGTGTCCTGTAGCAATGTCGTCAGTTTCCGGTGAGACATTCCTCCAACACATCCCCCAACCGCCACACATCCTCGAACGAATTATACATCGGCACGGGGGCTACACGGATCACGTTGGGTTCCCGCCGATCTGCAACAACGCCACGGCGGGTGAGTTCATCGAAGAGGCCTTTTCCGTGGCCATGGGCGAGGATGCTGAGTTGGGCGCCGCGCTGGACGGGATCGCTGGGGGTGATGATCTCCAGCTTGGTGTTGGTCGCCGTCGCCACTTCGGCGATGATGAACCCGAGGTAGGCGGTGAGCGCCTCGCTCTTGGCGCGCAGGTTCGCGATGCTGGCACGATCGAACTGCTCCAACGCTACACGGTGGACGGCCATGCTGAAGACCGGCGCGTTGCTCACCTGCCAGGCTTCGGCGGTGGGCATGGGCTTGAAGGTGCGCTCCATCTTGAAACGCTCGGATTTGTCGTGACCCCACCAGCCCGCAAAAAGCGGGAGTCCATGGCCCAGGTACACCTCCGCAGGGTCGCCTGCAAGGGACCCTGCGGGAGATGTACCCTTATCGCGCAGGGTCCCCTCGTTCCTCGGGAGACCCTGCGGAGGTTTGAGGTCTTTCCCCAAGTGCCGCTGGTGTACGAATGCGCCCGCCACGCTGCCCGGCCCGCTGTTGAGGTACTTGTAGCTGCACCAGCAGGCGAAGTCCACATTCCAGCCGTGGAGCTTCAAGTGCAGATTACCCGCGGCATGGGCCAGATCGAAGCCCGCTTTGGCACCCACGCCATGCGCGGCCTTGGTGATGGCTTCCATGTCGAAAGCCTGGCCGGTGTAGAAGTTGACGCCGCCGAAACAGACCAGCGCGAGTTCATTGCCCAATTCATTGATCTTCGCCACGATGTCCTCGGTGCGGAGCGTGTGCTCGCCAGCGCGGGGCTGTACTTCGATCAAGTCCTGCTTCGGATCACCGCCATGGAAGCCGATCTGCGAAGCGAATGCGTAGGTGTCGCTGGGAAAGGGACGTGTCTCGGTGAGGATCTTCCGGCGAGAACCACTGGGCCGATAGAAGCTCACCATTAGGAAATGCAGGTTGCTGGTAAGCTGGTTCATGGCCACCACTTCCTCGGGAAGCGCGCCGACCAGCCGGGCCAACATGGGTGTGAGTTCCTCATGATAGCTGTACCACGGATGCTTGGCGCGGAAGTGCCCCTCCACCCCAAAGCGTGCCCAATCATCTAGTTCCTGCTTCAGCGCATCGGCGGCGGCCTTAGGCTGCAAACCGAGCGAGTTGCCAGTGAAGTAGAGGACACGCTTGCCTTCGTGTTGCGGGAAATGGAACTCATTGCGGAATGTCCGCAAGGGGTCGGCGGCATCGCGGGCCTGGGCGAAGGCGAGGGTGTTCTCAAAGCGGCTCATGGACGAGGGCGAAAGTAGCGGCACCCGCACCATCGCATCCTTTCGGGCGGCATCCTATCGCTCGGACAGGTTTGGATTGATGATCACCTGCCGCACGAAGATCCCTATCGCAACACCTGCGGCGGTGGAGATCAGCGTGCGTACCACGCGCTTGGAGCGCCCCACCTTGGCGTAGCCCAAAGCATAGAATTCATCGCCCTCCATGAGCGGGTCCGTGATGGATCCCCTGGTGACATGCACGCGTGGGAGGGTCATGGCGGCCGCATAGACCGGCGGGATCAGCAGGGAGTTCACCTCCAGGTCCAGCCCGATGGTGAGCCCGGCACCCGTGACGAAGCCGCCCACCATCGGCCAGAATGGTCTGTAGCCCTTGCGCGCGTCCTGCTCGCCCTTGATGAACCAGCGCATCTGTTCCACCGTGAGGTCGTTGCCGAAGATGGTATCGAAGAAGTACCAGATGCGTTCGCGTCCCAGGGTGTCGGTAACGCTGAAGACGCCCTCCGTGGGCTCGGCACGTTCCTGCAAACCCTTGCGCGTGTCGGCCAGGTAGCGGATCTCCAGGGTGCTTTGCCCCAACACCCGCGCATCGATGAACTGGCCGTTCATCAACAGGATGCGGTCCAGCCGGGGTGCCTGGAGGGAAGAGGTCTCCTGCGCGGAACTCGCCGCCGTGGCAACAAGGAACAGGAGGGGCAGGCAGGTCCGCAGCATCGGAAGATCCGCCGGGAGCGGACGGCGCCAAAGATAGCCGCGTGCCCCGCGCCCGAACAGGCAACGGTCGCGGGTGTTCTCTGAACAATGCAGAGGACTTCCGCGCGCCGGGTGCCGAGTATATTTGCGGGCCTTTCCACAACCCCCTTGCACATGGAATTCGTGACCTACGCCGAGCGCCACATCGGTCCCACCCCCAGTGAAACGGCCGACATGCTCAAGGCCATCGGCGTGGCCAGCATGGATGAACTGATCCAACGCACGGTACCGCGGGGCATCCGCTCCGCGAAGGCTTTGGATGTGGGCGCCGCGCTCACCGAACGCGAACACCTGGAGCACATGCGCACGCTGGGTGCCATGAACAAAGTGTTCCGCAGTTACATCGGCCTGGGGTACAGCGGCACGGTCACGCCATCGGCCATACAGCGCAACGTGTTCGAGAATCCAGGATGGTACACGGCATACACGCCCTATCAGGCGGAGATCAGCCAGGGGCGCCTGGAGGCCCTGCTGAATTTCCAGACCGTGGTGAGCGATCTCACCGGCCTGCCCATCGCGAATGCTTCGCTGCTGGATGAGGCCACCGCGATCGCAGAGGCCATGAACATGCTTCACACCTCCCGGCCCAAGGAACTGAGCGAAGCCAACCGTTTCTTCGCCGACAAAGGCCTGCTGCCGCAGAACCTCGACGTGCTGCGCACCCGCTGCGCACCCATCGGCGTGGAATTGGTGATCGGCGATGCGAATGACTTCACGCCCGATGGCAGCTTCTTCGGGCTGGCGCTGCAATACCCCGACATCGACGGCGCAGTGACGGACCACCGCGCATTGGTGGCACGGGCCAAAGCCGCCGGGGTGCGCACCGCGGTCTGTGCGGATCTGCTGTCCCTGGTGCTGTTGGCGCCACCGGGCGATTGGGGAGCCGACGTGTGCGTGGGCAACAGCCAGCGCTTCGGTGTGCCCATGGGCTACGGTGGCCCGCACGCCGCCTTCTTCGCCACCACCGATGAGTTCAAGCGCCTGATCCCTGGCCGCATCATCGGGGTGAGCGAGGACCGCCGCGGCCGGCGTGGACTGCGCATGGCGCTGCAAACGCGCGAACAGCATATCCGTCGCGACAAGGCCACCAGCAACATCTGCACGGCACAGGCACTGCTGGCGGTAATGGCTGGCATGTACGCTGTGTACCATGGACCCGAAGGCCTCAAGCGGATCGCACACCGCGTGCATGGCATGGCACGCATCCTTGCCGATGGTGCGAAGGCGATGGGCTACACCGTTGTGAACGGCAACTGGTTCGACACCGTGACGCTGGCCCTGCCCGCTGGACGCACCGTGGAACAACTGCGCGGCGCCGCCGAGCTGCGCGGCATCAACCTGCGCTACATCCCTTCCGGGCCAGGTGCCGACGACCGCGTGAGCATCGCACTGGATGAGACCGTCCGCCTGAACGATGTGGATGACATCCTATCCGCGCTAGCCGAAGCATCCGGTACCCGCCACATCGGCATCGAAGCCGGAAGCAATGGTGCCGCGCTGGCCATCCCCAGGGAACTCCAGCGCAGCAGTGCTTTCCTCACCCACCCGGTGTTCAACACGCACCACACGGAGATGGAACTTCAGCGCTACATCAAGCGACTCGAGAACAAAGACTTCAGCCTGGTGCATGGCATGATCCCCCTGGGTTCGTGTACCATGAAGCTCAATGCCGCCAGTACGCTGATGCCCTTGAGCTCGCCTGAATGGGCGGCCATCCATCCCTTCGCACCGGTGGAACAGACCGCCGGCTACCAGCAGGTGTTCACAGAACTCAGTGACGCATTGGCCAAGGCCACGGGTTTCACCGCGGTGAGCCTGCAGCCCAACAGTGGTGCGCAGGGCGAGTACGCCGGGCTGCTTGTGATCCGCGCCTACCACCACGCACGCGGCGACCACCATCGCGACATCGCGTTGATCCCGAGCAGTGCCCACGGCACCAACCCGGCGAGCGCCGTGATGGCAGGCATGAAGGTGGTGGTGGTGAAGGCCGATGAGGAAGGTCACATCGATGTGGCCGACCTGAAGGCCAAATCCGAAAAGTACAAGGACACCCTCTCCTGCCTGATGGTGACCTACCCCAGCACACATGGGGTCTTCGAGGAGGCGATCAAGGAGATCACGGCCACGATCCACGCGAACGGCGGCCTGGTGTACATGGATGGCGCCAACATGAACGCGCAGGTGGGCCTGACCAGCCCCGGCGAGATCGGTGCCGACGTATGCCACCTGAACCTGCACAAGACCTTCGCCATACCGCATGGCGGCGGTGGCCCCGGTATGGGTCCCATCTGTGTGAATGACAGGTTGAAGCCCTTCCTCCCAGGCCACCCCTTGATCGCCACGGGTGGTGAGCAGGCCATCCCTGCGGTGAGCAGCGCCCCCTGGGGCAGTGCGCTCATCCTGCTGATCAGTTACGGCTACATCCGTATGCTGGGCAGTGATGGACTCACCGACAGCACACGCTACGCGATCCTCAACGCGAATTACCTGAAGGCGAAGCTGGAGGCCCACTATCCCATCCTTTACCTGGGAAGTGAAGGCATGGTGGCCCACGAGATGATCCTGGATTGCCGTGGATTCAAACGCAGCGCCGGTGTGGAGGTGGGCGATATCGCCAAACGCTTGATGGACTACGGTTTCCACGCGCCCACGGTGAGCTTCCCTGTGGCGGGCACACTGATGGTGGAACCCACAGAGAGTGAGAACAAGGCCGAACTGGACCGCTTCATCGAAGCCATGACCGGTATCCGCCAGGAGATCGCGGACATCGAAGCGGGGCGCCTGGACAAGGCGGACAACCCGCTGATGATGGCGCCGCACACCAGCGAGGAAGTGGCCGGTGACAATTGGAGCCATCCCTACGGCCGGGAGCAGGCCGCCTTCCCCGTGGGCATCAACCGCGAATGGAAATACTGGCCTTCTGTAAGCCGTGTGGACAGCGCCTTGGGGGACCGGAACCTGATCTGCACCTGTCCGCCGGTGGAGGAGTACGCTTCGGAGACCGTGTGATACATCCCTTCATCCTTGCGGCGCCGTGGTCAGGTGCCGCAGGCAGAACCGGTAAATTCGTCCCCTTCCGGCACCCGAGCGCGCCGGTACATCCGCTGATGCGCATCACGATCACGCTTTCCTGTCTCCTCTGTTTCGCTCTGTTCCAACAGACCGTGGTACATGGGCAGGCGAAGGCCCAGCCATGCTTCTTCGGAGCCGACTTCGATGATGGCGTCCTCCCATCCGGTTGGGACATCGGCCCACTGGTGGAAAGGCGGACGCCCGAGGGCATCGGCCTGGGTGAGTTCGTCCCGGCTTGGACCGTGGGTGATGCGGAGCAGGCCAATGCCGGGGGCTTCTTTCCCGTGCCCAATGTGCCTGCAGGCAACCGCTTCGCCATGGCCAATGATGATGCGCCACCCTGCAACTGCGACATGCAGGAAGTATCCCTCACCACCCCACCCATCGACCTTTCTGGCCGCAGTGGCACCGCGCTGGAATGCCGGGTGTTCCACGAACAGACCTTGGGCGGTGGGCCTGCCTACGTAGAGGCCAGCATGGATGGGAACAATTGGATCACCATGGCCCTTGTGCCCGTGCAGTCCGGCGCATGGCGCTCCCTGGTGGTGAACCTCAGCGCTTTCGATGGGCAGTCCTCTGTTCGCCTACGCTTCCGCTGGAGTGACAATGGCCAATGGGCCAGCGGCTTCGCAGTGGACGACATCTGCCTGCGGGAAAGGCTGGCCTATGACCTGAGTGTGGTGCGCACCCACACCCACGACCCTTCAGCCAGCCCATTCACCGTAAATGACCAAAGCCTTCGATACCGTCTGTTGCCCTTGGAGCAGGCCGGTCCGATGACCGTGGCCGTGGAGGTGATCAACCGCGGCATGCAACCCATGCCCGGGGTGAACGCAACAGCCATCATCAACCAGGGCGGCGTGGACCATGGCCCCTTTGCGGGTGTAGCGATCCCCCTGCTGGTGCCCGGTGAAAGTGCCATCCTTCCCATCTCAACCGGATGGACACCAACCTCCACCGGTACGGTCACAGTTTCGATCACCGTTGCTGGGGACGTCGCGGACATGGATCCAAGTGACAACGGCGGAAGCGCGGACCTGCGCATCACCGGCCCTGGCTGGGAGGATGGGTACGGCGCCATGGCGCGTGACGAGGATATGCCGGACGGGCTGGTGGGGGGTGAGGAGGTCTTTATTTCCGGCAACCGCGTGGAACTGGTGAATGCGGGTTCCACCATATCCGGCATCAGTGCGGTCCTCGGCGTGGCCACTGCGGAGGGCACCATCATCCGCGCGATCTTGATGGACGTGAACATGGCCCTGGTCGATACCAGTGTACGCCATGTGATCACCCTTGAAGATCTGGACCGCATCCAGGTGGGCGAGGCCAGGTTCCTGCCCATGGCACATCCGGCGCCCCTCCCTGCGGGCGACTATTTCGTGGGGATGCAGCGGCTGAATGACGAGAATGACGGTACGGTGCATGTGCTGGTGAGCGGGATCGGTCCGGTAGGTGGGTCGATCCTGATGGAAGGAGAGACCTTCCTACTGAGCTATCCCTTGTTCACACCCATGGTGCGGGCCCACTTCAATGATTATGGCGTGGGCGTGAACGAAGCCTTGTCCACGATACCGGCTGGTCCGCATGTATTCCCCGTGCCCATGCGCGACCAGGGTTGGATGACCTTCGAGATGGAGAAGCCCGCCATGGTGGCCTACCGCATCATTGACACGCAGGGGCGCACCATTTCCACGGTGGACCTGGGAAAGCTGCCGTCCGGTCCGCAGCGTATCGCAATGGATGTCTCCAGTCTTGCACCAGGCACCTACCTGTTGTCACTTACCCAAGACAAGTGGGTCAATACCCGTGTCTTCGTGGTGGAAGGCCGATGATCACGTTCGCCGTTGCCATGCCTTAGGCAAGCCCCCGGTCCATCCCATCCCGAACTTCCTGGGGGGCTTCAATGGCTGAATTCGGCAGGATGTTTAGCTTCGTGACCCAACCCGAAAAATCTTCGAGATGAACCAACGATACCCAATACTCCTTTGCGCGACGGTGCTGGTGGCCTCCCTTCAGGCCCAGCGCCAGCAGATCCAGGTGCAGCCCGAACCTTCCCACTGGGAGGAGGCCGAACGCCCCTGGGACCAGAACCCCGCCGTAGTTGGTCATGGTGAACGCGATGGTGGTGACATCCTGTTCTACGAGGATTTCGCCAACGGCCTGGCCGGCAACACCCCCCTGGGGAGTTGGAGCACGACGGGGCCCAATGGCGCCCTTTGGCTGTATGACACCGACGGACCCAACGGCGATTTCAGCAGCACGCAGGAGCGCATCCAGAGTGAGACGGTGGCCAATGGTTTCATGATCTTCGACAGCAACTTCGCCAATAACGGCTGCGTTGCCTCAGGCACATGCACCACCTGGGACGGTTATCTGGAATCGCCGGTGATGGACTTGAGCGCCACTCCTTACGTGCATCTGGAGTGGAGCCAGCGGCTGCGCTGGTGCTGCTCGGGCGCTTCCGGTCACTTCGTGGATGTGAGCACCGATGGAGGCACAACCTGGCCTACGCGCATCGTGGCCATCAAGGACCAATTCGTGAACCTGGATCCCGGCACCTACACCATGCGGGTGAACCTGCACACCGCCATAGCCGCCAACCCGGGCAATGTGAAGATCCGCTGGTCCCATGAAGGATCCGCCACCGGGAACCTGAGCCACTACCACTGGCAGATCGATGACGTGTACGTGACACAGAGCCATGACAACGATGTGGGAATGGTCGATCCTCGTATCACTGATTTCATTGAGTTCGATTCCTTCACAGATGTGCTGGATTACACGATCTACCCCTATAGCCAGCTACGTCCATTGAGCCTTGGCAGCCCTGTGCGCAATGAAGGGGCGAACATGGCCAACAATGTGACCCTGGACCTGGAAGTCCGTGACCCGAGCAATGCCGTGGTCCATACCGCCTCGCCATCAGTGGGCAGCCTCGCCCAGGCCATTGTGACCAATAACCTGCGAAGCGATTTCACCCCGGCACCAGTGGAAGGTGAATTCGTGGTGGACTATGATCTGAGCATGGCCGTAACGGATGAACGTCCGGTGGACAATACAGCGGAGAGGCGCTTCCGCGTTTCGCCGAACATCTATGCGTACGACAATGGATCGCGCGACGGACAACACGACCGCGCGCAGAGTGGTGGCCAATGGCCCGAGTACCATGCCGGCAACCTGTTCTGGATCGAGAACAGCGCCACCGCCTATGCCGTGCAGATCGCACTTGCGCGCAGCACGACCGGAGTGCCAGCCACGCAGGTGGGTGCCGTATTCGATGGGGTGATCTACCGCTTCGACACCGACCCCCCCCAACTGGTGGCCGAGACGGACATCGTGGCCGTGCAGAACACCCAACAGCTCACCCCTGTCAACCAGGCCGTCTGGTTCAACCTGGACCTGCTGGCTCCGGTACAGTTGGAGCCCGGGATCGAGTATGCCGTGTGCGTGCGGACCTATGGCGGCGAACTTCGCACCCGCGTGGCGACCAGCGGCATCGCCAGGCCATTCTCCTCGGTGGTGTACCACCCCGATGCGACCACCTGGTTCATCATGAACTTCATCCCGATGGTGCGCTTGAGCTTCAGTTCCTTCGCGAGCATCGAGGAGAACGACATGGCCAACGGCATCGGTCTGGGCCAGAACCTGCCCAATCCCTCCAACGATCTCACCACCGTGCCGTACACGCTGGAGCGCGGCGGTGCGGTGACATTCCAGTTGCATGACCTGAGCGGCAAGCTGGTGATGGAACAGTATGAGGGTGTACAGGCACCAGGCGAGTACCGCGTGGAGTTCAACACTGCGACGCTGCCCCAGGGCATGTACACGTACACGCTGGCGGTGGATGGCGCGCGTTCCACGAAACGCATGGCCGTGGTACACTAAGCTTTGAATGATCACTGAGAAGGGCCGTCCCAATGGGGGCGGCCCTTCTGCTTTCCTACAACTCTTCGCGTGCGGGTTGCTTTCTGCGCCTTTGATGGTCATATTTGTTCTGACCCTCTTGTTCAACCCAACCCCAGACCAATGAAGAACTTCTACCCGACCTTCCTGGCATTGATGCTCTTTTCCCCGGCCACAATGGCCCAGAACAAGTCCCTCACCGGTCCGCACATCCCCATGGAACACCGTGTGGCACCGTGCCTGGATCAGGCCCCCGATGCAGTATCCGATCTGCGCGGAGGTGGCGGACCCCTTTGGACCGATGATTTTGGGGACCCCTCCACCTGGGTGACGGGCAACTTCCCGAACACTCCTGCCGTGCAGTGGCAGATCGGCGTCGGGCTACAGTGCACCGGGGACTTCCCCATCGCCAGCATCCAGAGCACCACCTCGGACAACGGTTATGCGTTGCTGGATTCGGACGCCTTCAACAACACCAGCGGTATCGCCGAAAGCAGCCACATGACCACCGTGGACCCGATAGACCTGAGCGGCTACCCCTACGTGGTCATTGAATTCGAATCGTTCTACCGCAAGTGGACCAACGAGGAGTGCTACGTGGTGATCAGCACGAATAACACGGACTGGCCCGCCCTGACCCCACAGACCGACATCAGTGGGATGCCGAATGTGTTCCACGTATGGCCAGGTATGGAAGTACAGGCCCCCGTGGCGAATCCCACCAAGGTGCGCATCAACATCTCCCAGGCGGCTGGGGACCAATCCCAGGTTTGGGTAAGGTTCCATTGGACGGGCGTCTGGGGCTACGCATGGTTCCTGGATGACGTTGCGATCATAGAACAGCCGGAGAACGATGTGGTGATGAACAGCGCATTTTTCAGCCAGGTACCCACCGGCGAACAGTATGGCCGGATCCCTGCTTCCCAATTGGGCGGCACCCTGCAGGTGGGCGGCGAATTCATGAACTTCGGCTACGCCGCGCAGACCAATGTTACGGTGGACATGGATCTCCTTGATGCCCAAAGCAACGTTGTGGCCTCCGCCAGCACCACCATGGCCAACATGGCATCCGGAGAAGTCGCCACGATGGACCAATCCATCAATATCCCCACACTGGAACCGGGGGTCTATTCCACCGTGTTCACCGTGACCAGTGACCAGGAGCAAAGCGGCGAGTACTTTGGAAATAACGTCTACATCCGCAACATGCAGGTGAACAACCTACGATACTCCCTTGACGGTTTGGGCAACCACCCGCCAGGCTATGAAGCGGTGGGCTCCTTGGGCACCAACAGCTTCACCGATGCGTCCGATGGTTTCATGATGATGGTGTATTACAACATCAGCTCGCCGATGTGGGTCACTGGTCTGGAAGCCGCGATCACCAATACCAGTGTACCGGGTGCCCTGCTGTACGGCGCCCTGCATCATGAGGACAACATTCTGAATGACCAGGTCAACTCGCCGATAGACCAGACCGTGGGCTACGACCTTACCGCCACGGATGTGGCCAATGGTCTGGTCACGATCAATTTCGACCAACCGGTATTGCTGCAACCCGGCCCATACTACGCCGGGATCGAGATGTACAGCAATGGCAATGCGACCGATGTGCGCATCCTCAACGATCTCACTGCCGCCCAGCCTGCCTGGGGCAGCACGATCTACATCCCCAACGACCTGGTGTACACCAATGGCACAGCGGCAGCCATCCGGCTTGTTACAGACCCAAGCATTTCAGTAGCGGAGCTGGATGCCAACCTGGGTGTGAGCCTCTTTCCCAACCCCACCAATGGTGTGGTGAACTTCCGGTCGGAGGGGAATGAGAACTTCCATCTGGAGGTAAGCGATCCCACGGGCCGCCTGGTGCATACACAGCGCATCGCCGGCAGCGGAACGATCGACCTGAGCGGGCATGCGAGTGGGGTCTACCTCGTGCGTATGTCCACCAACAATGCTTCAGTGACCCAGCGCATCACGCTGCACTGATCCAAGACACTCATACAAGCGGACTCCCCCGCATCGCCTCCGGGTGGTGCGGGGGATCGTCTTTCTCCTTCGGTTCACACTGAAAGACATGGGTGTCTTCACAGCTACGAAGCGTAACGGGGAGAGGCTGGGGGGCTGAAGGAAGACCTCACCCCTTCTCCATTGCCTTCTTCACCTGGCGCATGAGCGAACCGGCGAAGACGAACTCGTTAAGTTCGGCATTGTCGCTATTGAGCAGTTCATCGCGGTCGCCTTCCCACCATTTGCGGCCATCGTGAATGAAGATGATCTTCTCGCCGGTCTCCATCACGGAGTTCATATCGTGGGTGATGACGATCGTGGTCGTAGCGAACTCCTCGGTGATCTCCTTGATCAGGTCGTCGATCAGGATGCTCGTCTGGGGATCAAGGCCACTGTTGGGTTCGTCGCAGAACAGGTACTTGGGGTTCATGGCGATGGCACGTGCGATGCCCACGCGCTTTTGCATGCCACCGCTGATCTGGGCTGGGAACAGCGCATCCTTGTCCAATATGTTCACGCGCTGGAGGCATTGGTGGGCGCGGTCCTCCATCTCGCTGGGTGGCATGTCAGCGAACATGCTCAGAGGGAACATCACATTCTGCAGCACGGTCATGCTGTCAAAAAGCGCCGAGCCTTGAAAGAGCATGCCGATCTCCTGGCGGATGCCGCGCTTTTCCTTGTCATCCATTTCATGGAAGGATCGTCCTTCGTAGAGCACACGTCCCTCCTCGGGTTTGTGCAGGCCCACGATGCACTTGGCCAGTACGCTTTTTCCCGAGCCGCTTTTGCCGATCACCTGGTTCACCCGCCCCTTTTCGAAAGTGGCGTCGATGCCGTTGAGCACCTGCAGGTCGCCGAAGCGCTTGCTGAGCCCTTCAACCTGTATCATATCAGGAGGAGCTGGGTGAGGGCGTAGTTGGCGATGAGGATCACCACGTTGCTATACACCACGGCCTTGGTGCTGCTGATGCCCACCTCACGCGTGCCGCCCCGGGTGTAGTAACCCTGGTATGCCGCCACCGTGGCGATGACAAAGGCGAAGACCACGGTCTTGATCAAGGCGTAGGTCACCGTGTACGGATCGAAGTCGTACTGGATCCCATGGATGTAGTCCACCGAGCTGACGATACCCGTGCCTACACCGGCTAGCCAGCCGCCGAAAATGCCCAGGAACATGCTGATCATCACCAGGAATGGGTTCATCAGCATGGAAGCCACGATCTTGGGCAGGATGAGGTAGCCGGCGGAGTTGACCCCCATGATGTCCAGGGCGTCGATCTGTTCCTTCACGCGCATGGAGCCGATCTCAGCAGCGATGTTGGAGCCCACCTTCCCGGCCAGGATCAAAGAGATGATCGTGGGGCTGAACTCCAGAATGGTGCTCTGGCGGGCGGTAAAGCCCACCACGTAAGCGGGGATCCAGGCAGCGTCGATATTGGAACTGGTCTGGATGGTGATGACCGCCCCCATGAATACGGAGAGCAGGGCTACGATGCCCACGCTCTTGACACCCAGCAGATCCATTTCCTCCACGGTGCGGCGCAGGTACAGGCGCATGCGCTCAGGGCGGCTGAAAATGTCCCGGATGAGCAGGAAATAGCGGCCGATGTGGAAGACGATGCCCATGCGCCCCTTGGGGGGCGCTAAAATAGCCCAAAGGGTCGTTGGGCTTTCGGAGGGGCGCGTTGGAGCACGGCCCTTGTAAATTCGCCCCCCAAGGTCCATGTCGCACTTTCTCCCTCGCACCTCCACGCTGTGGACCGCCCTGGCCTTGGCGCTGCTGCTGGGTACAGGGTGCAGCAGCCACCCGGGCCGCCACGGGAAGCCCAGGAAGGTCATCAAACGCAAGGGTTGCGATTGTCCGCAATGGAACCATGTAAAACCCCATGGTGAAAGCCCGGCACATGCTATTTTCGGCCCCGGGCCCGCACCGGGCCACCTCGAACAGAACAACCTCCTTACCCAAGCCCCCAGGCCCAGCCCGCCCGGTGCCCGTCATGCCCGCCGTCCAAGACCCTGAGATCCTTCGCAAGTACATGCCAGCAGCGGCCTGGCCGGTGGTGACGTATTGGCTGCGCCGTAACCCGGTGCAAGTGCGCATCGCCCGGCCACGCACCACCAAGCTGGGAGACTACCGAAGCGCCACGCGCACCCAACCCCACCGGGTAAGTGTGAATGCCGACTTGAACAAGTATGCCTTCCTGGTGACCCTGGTACATGAGTTCGCACATTATGCCGTTCACGCGAAGACCAGGCGCTGGACCCCGCCCCACGGACCCGTGTGGAAAACCGAATACCACCGGCTGATGCGGCCCTTCATGACCCGCGCGGTTTTCCCGGCCGATCTGCTGCAAGCCCTCGAAGCCCACCTGCGCGATGCCCCGGCCAGTAGCTGCACCGACCATGGCCTGATGCGCACCCTGCGCCGCTATGATCGTGACCAGCGACCGATGCTGGAGGAGATCCCCGAACGTGCCGTGTTCCGCTTCAACGACCGCATCTTCGTGAAAGGCCCCCAACTGCGCAAACGGTACAAGTGCCATTGTCTCAACGACCGGCGGGTCTATCTGATCGACCCTTTGGCCGAAGTACACGTGAATGGCCCTCTGATCGTGCGCAAAGCCAGCTAAGCGCAAAGGGGCCCGCCATCAAATGACTGTATCGAACACCTATTGCGTGATCATGGCCGGTGGCATCGGAAGCCGCTTCTGGCCCATGAGCCGCACTGATCACCCCAAACAATTCCTTGATTTCCTGGGTTTGGGACGTACGCTTCTGCAATTGACCTACGACCGTTTCCTGGGCATCTGCCCGCCGGAGAATATCCTGGTGGTGACGAACGACCGCTATGCCGGGCTGGTAAAGGAGCAGCTCCCGGGCCTTGCGGACGACCGGATCCTGCGGGAGCCATCACGCCGCAATACCGCACCCTGTGTGGCCTATGCCAGCCAGGTCATCGCCCGGCTGGATCCCAATGCATCGATGATCGTTGCCCCGAGCGACCACCTGGTACTGAACGAGGAGGCCTTTCTGGAGACCCTGCGCCTCGCCCTTCGCCAGGCTGAGGCCGGGGACCACCTGGTGACCCTCGGGATCATGCCCAGCCGACCGGACACTGGATATGGCTACATCCAGTTCGGCGAGGAAAAGGGCACGGCGCATCCCCGCGTGAAGCGCGTACGAACCTTCACGGAGAAACCAGACCATGGAACGGCCCTGCGCTTCATTGAGAGCGGTGACTTCCTTTGGAACGCAGGGATCTTCGTCTGGAGTGCGGCCGCGATCAACAAGGCATTCAAACGACACCTTCCGGAGATGGCCGCCCGCTTCGAGGCCGGCGCAAGGCATTACGGCACGGCCGCTGAGGCTGGTTTCATCGCGGAGGTCTACGCCGAAGTGGAGAATGTGAGCATCGACTATGGCGTGATGGAAAAGGCGGACAATGTGTTCACCGTGGTGGGTGATTTTGGGTGGAGCGACCTGGGCACCTGGGGTAGTCTTTTCGCCCAGATACCCAAGGATGCCGCCGACAATGCCGTGGTGGGGGACGGTGTGCGGCTGTATGACTGTAAGCGTAACATGGTGCATGGCCACGACGGCCGCCTGATGGTGCTGCAAGGGCTTGAGGACCTCATTGTGGTGAGCACGCCGGAGGCATTGCTCGTTTGCCGCATGCAGGATGAGCAGATGATCCGCCAGTTCGTCAAAGACCTGAAGGCCGAAGGCAACGAACGCCATCTGTGAGCCATGAGGCGTGCGGGCTGGATCGCCCTGGGATCGACGCTGGCCGTTGTGGCTCTGGCCGCCTGGCATTTCGACCCCCTTGCAGGACAAAGCACGCCGGCCTGTGGCTTCCGAGCACTTACCGGCCACCGATGTCCCGGCTGTGGCAGCACCCATGCGCTGTATCACCTGATACATGGCCGCTTCCATGAGGCATGGAACATGAATGCCCTGGTGCTGCTGGCCCCACCCCTGATGGGCCTTCAATGGACCCTGTCCCGTCGCTGGCCGCACATGCCTGCACCCTTAGCCCCCGGTGGACTGCTGTTTTGGGCACTGCTGGCCTCGATCTTCGGCGTCGTCCGCGAGCTGCACTGAGTGCGACAGGGCGGCCGCACCGTTACCTTGCGCCCCGCGAAATACCGCCAGTAGCCTTCGATGTCCACCACGCCGGCCTTTGAATTGATCACCGAGCCAGAAGTATTGGCCGGCCGCGTGCGCGACATGGCGCCTGAGACCGTGCTGGCGCTGGATACCGAGGCATCAAGTTTCCACCGATACCGGGAAAGCGTTTGTCTGGTGCAATTGAGCACCCGCGACCGTACCTGGTTGGTGGACCCCCTTGCCGTGACCGACCTGACGCCCCTGGGTGCAATGCTGGCCGATCCCCGAATGGAGGTGGTGATCCATGATGCCGACTACGACCTTCGGATCCTGGCAAAGCACCATGGCATACGGGTGGAGAATGTCTTTGACACCCTGGTTGCCGCCGAACTGGTGAACGAACCCGAGATCGGCCTGGCCTCCCTGCTTCGGAAATATCTTGGACTTCAGGTGGATAAGAAGTTCCAGAAAGCCGATTGGAGCAAGCGTCCGTTGCCCCGCCCAATGTTGGAGTATGCGGCAGGTGACACCAGTCATCTGATCGCCCTGCGCGATATCCTGGAGGGAAAGCTGCGCGACAAGGGACGCTGGGATTGGGCAGAGGAGGAATTCGGTCTGCTCACGGACGCGCCTTTCAATCTGTCGCCCAATGAAGAGCCCCTGTTCCTGCGCATGAAGGGCGCCAGATCACTCAAACCTCCCCAACTGGCCATCCTACGCGAGGTGCATGGCTGGCGCGAGAAGGTGGCTGAAAAGATGGACCGTGCCACGTTCATGGTCCTGGGCAATGAAGCCTTGCTCGGTCTCGTCACGGACCCGCCCAGGAACATCAAGGAATTGGAAAGCCGGAAAGGCTTGGGCGACCGTTTGTTGCAACGCCATGGGCGGGAGATAATGGAAGCCGTGGAACGTGGACTGGCAATACCCAAGGAAGACCAGCCGCGCATACCGAAGGCCCGGCGTTGGCAGCGGGATGATGACTATGAGGAGCGCCTGAAACGCCTGAAGAAAGTCCGGGACACACTCACCGCTACTCACGATCTCCGGCCCGGCATTGTGGCGGCCAACCAGCTGCTGATGGACATCGCCCGCACCCTGCCCGGCGACCTCGATGCGCTCGCGGCGCTACCCGGCATGCGGCGTTACCAGGTGGAGCATTTTGGGGCGGAGTTGTTGAAGGTTGTGTAGGCTGTTGGAGGTTGGTCAACGTTGAGGGATGTTGGTGACGGGATCTTCCTGTTACAACCACCAACTACCTCAACATGCAACCTGCAACCTTTCACCCAGTGACCCATGTCACATTATCACATAGTGATGTCGCTATACTTTTGTGCCGTTGATGAACGAGCACATGGCCACCAGCACCCTTGATGAACGTGTAGGCAGCGACAAGCTGTCCAAGGCCAGCGAGTTGCTGCGGGCTGCGGCCCATCCACAGCGCCTGGCCATCCTGGACCTACTGGGGCACCATACCCGGCTATGCAATCGCGAGATCCAGGAGCTGCTCGGCATCGAACAAGCGATACTCAGCCAGCACCTCACCCTGATGCGCGACAAGGGGCTGCTGGAATTCGAGAAGGAAGGGAAGTACACCTTCTGGCACCTGAAGCGGCCCGAGTTCCTGAAGATCGTTCACTGCCTGGAGAACTGCTGCCCCAACCTCTGAACTGAGCAATGGAGATCATCGGCTACATCGGAGCCATCATCATGGGTTTGTCCCTCGGCCTTATCGGCGGGGGCGGCAGCATCCTCACCGTACCCATCCTTGTGTACCTCTTCCATGTGGATGCGGTGCTGGCCACGGCCTACTCGCTGTTCATCGTCGGTATTACCAGCCTGATCGGCAGCGGTAGCCACATGCGGTTGGGAAATATCCACTGGCGCACGGCCATCGTCTTCGGCATTCCGAGCATTATGGCCGTATATGCCACGCGGGCCTGGTTGGTGCCCTGGTTGCCTGACCCCCTCTTCAGCATCGGCGATACCGTCGTAACGAAGTCCTTGGGCATGCTCATCTTCTTCGCACTACTGATGGTGGCGGCTGCGTACAGCATGATCAAGAAACCCAAGATGCCCAAGGGGCCTGATGAGCCAGCAGAAGTAGCGCTCACATTCAACTACCCCTTGATCTTGGGTGAAGGCGTCATCGTGGGCACCATTACCGGACTGGTGGGTGCCGGTGGAGGCTTCTTGATCATCCCAGCGCTGGTGCTGCTGGCCAAGTTGCCCATGAAACAAGCTGTGGGCACCTCGCTGATCATCATCGCTGCCAAGAGCCTCATCGGCTTTACTGGAGATCTGAAAGGCGATGAATTCATCGACTGGGGCTTCCTGGGTATCTTCAGTGCGGTGGCCATCGGTGGCATCCTGCTCGGCAGCATGCTCAGCAAGCACATCACCAATGAAAAACTCAAACCCGCCTTCGGATGGTTCGTGCTCGTGATGGGCGTGTATATCATCGGGAGGGAGATCTCGCAGCTATCATGAATGCAAAGGGTGAATGGGAATTGGTGAATGGCGAATGGAGCGGGACCATTCACCGACCACCATTCGCCAATCACTTGAACTGTGCTGGCAACTCCCAACCCCTCAACCCCCAACTTCCTCAACCTACCCAACAATGAAGATCGAACAGATCTATACCGGCTGCCTGGCACAAGGCGCGTATTACATCGAGAGCAACGGCGAGGCCGTGATCATCGACCCGCTGCGCGAAACACAACCTTACCTGGAGCGCGCTGAGGCAAGCGGCGCGAAGATCAAGTACGTGCTGGAGACACACTTCCACGCCGACTTCGTGAGCGGGCACGTGGACCTCGCCAAGAAGACCGGTGCCACCATCGTGTACGGCCCCAAGGCCAACCCTACGTTCGAGGCGCACATCGCCACGGACGGTGAGGTACTCAAAGTGGGCAAGGTGACCATCACCGTGCTGCACACGCCCGGGCACACCATGGAAAGCACCACCTTCCTGCTGAAGGACGAGAGCGGGAAACCGCACGCGATCTTCACCGGTGACACGCTCTTCATCGGCGATGTAGGCCGCCCCGACCTGGCACAGAAGATGGGTTCCATCACGCAGGAAGACCTGGCCGGCTTCCTCTACGACAGCCTGCACAACAAGATCATGCCCCTGCCCGATGACGTGCTGGTGTACCCTGCACACGGTGCCGGTAGCGCTTGTGGAAAGAACATGAGCAAGGAGACCTGGGACACGCTGGGCAACCAGAAGAAGACCAACTACGCGCTGAAGGCCGAGACCAAAGAGCAATTCATCAAGGAAGTGACCGACGGCTTGTTGCCGCCCCCGGCCTACTTCCCACAGAACGTAGCCATGAACAAGGGTGTGATCGAAAGTGTGGACAGCGTGAAGGAGCGCGGCATGCGTGCCTTGGAGCCTGCACAGTTCGAACTCGTTGCCGAGACGGAAGGCGCACTGGTGCTCGACACCCGCGGCGCACAGACCTTCAAGGACGGCTTCGTACCGCGGAGCATCAACATCGGCATCAAGGGCGACTTCGCTCCCTGGGTGGGTGCCATGATCCCCGATGTGAAACAACCACTGTTGCTGGTGACCGATGAAGGCATGGAGGATGAGGTGGTGACCCGTCTGGCCCGTGTGGGCTACGACAATGTGTTCGGCTATCTCAAGGGCGGTATCGCTGCCTGGAAAGCGGCCGGCATGGATGTGGACACCGTGGAAAGCATCTCGGCCGAAGAGTTCGCAAAGCGCTTCGCTGCGGAAAAGCTCCGTGTAGTGGACGTTCGCAAGGATGGCGAGTACGAAGCCGAACACGTGGACGGTGCGTGGCATGCATCGCTGCAGTTCATCAACCAGAACCTGGCCGCCTTCAGCATGGATGAGACCAACTACATCCACTGCGCCGGCGGCTACCGCAGCATGATCGCGGCCAGCCTGCTGAAGGCCCGTGGATGGCACCACATCGTGGATGTGGCCGGTGGGTTCAACGCCATCAAGAACAACACGGACGTGAAGGTGACGGATTACGTATGCCCGAGTACGATCAGAAAATGAGAGGATCAGATGATCAGAAAATTCACCTGACCATGAACATCCGGGAGATCGACATCAAGGAATGGCAGAATGCCATCGTGAACGATGAACTGTTCGGCTCATCCATGACCGCCGAGCCACCTGCGTCCTACAATGCGCGCTACAAGGACAACGCGATCGTGAACCTCACCTTCGACTTCGCCTTGGCGATATGGGACCTTTCCGAGGAGTTGCAGGAGCGCAAGAAGTTCGCCCTATCGAATCAGTTGTTCCGAAGCGGCACCGCCATTGGCGCACTGGTACGCGAGGCACAGAACGGCGAAAGTCTGCGGGACTTCATCCACAAGATGAAAGTGGCCATGAAGGAGGCTGATGAAACGGACAACTGGCTCCTGCTATGCCAAGCGCGAAGCATCGCTTCGGCGAAGCCCTGCCTTGATAAGCTGATCCCGATCATTCGCATCCTGAACAAGATCATCTCAACAAGCAACACCAAAATCCAGATCAGAAAATGAGATGATCAGAAGATCAGACCATGTCACTCCACTCACGGAGTATTCCATTGTCTGATCGTCTCATTCTCTGATCATCTGATCCCCCAACCCCATGCTCGAAACCCTGAAACAACCCTGGACCTGGTACCTGGCCGGCACCCTCATCGGCCTCACCGTGCCCTTCCTGCTGCTCGTGGGCAACAAGACCTTCGGCATCAGCAGTTCGCTGCGCCACGTCTGTGCTGCCTGCGTTCCGGGCGACATTGCCTTCTTCAAGTACGACTGGAAGAAGGAGGCCTGGAACCTCTTCTTCGTGGGCGGGATCGCTGTAGGTGCGTTCCTCGCGGCCACCTTCCTCAGCGACCCAAACCCCATCGTGCTCGCAGAGTCGACACAGGAGTATCTCGCCAGCAAAGGGATCACGGACACAAGCAGCTTGCTGCCTGCCGAGATCTTTAGCTGGGACCAACTCTTCACCCTGCGCGGGCTGATCTTCTTCGTGCTCGGCGGTTTCCTCGTGGGCTTCGGAACACGTTGGGCCGGTGGTTGCACAAGCGGTCATGCGATCATGGGCCTCAGCAGCTTGCAATGGCCCAGCCTCGTAGCCACTGTGATGTTCATGATCGGCGGCATCGTCATGACGTGGTTCATCCTTCCCTACCTCCTTACCCTCTGATCACCATGGAAAAGATCGAACAACAGCCTACTGCGGTGAACAGCGACCTGAGCCAGCGCGAGCTCGACGCCATGTGCGTGAACGTAAGCCAGGTGGATCGCCCTTGGTGGGACAACCTGAAGTACAGTGCTTGGGGCATCCTCTTCGGCATCGTCTTCTTCAAGGCCGAGATCATCAGCTGGTTCCGCATCCAGGAGATGTTCCGCTTCGAGAGCTTCCACATGTACGGCGTGATCGGCACTGCGGTCGTGGTGGGCGCCATCAGCGTGCAACTCATCAAGCGGCTTAAGATCAAAACGGTGCAGGGCGAAACCGTGGTGATCCCGGACAAGACCTTCAACAAAGGCCAGATCTACGGCGGCTTGTTGTTCGGCTTGGGCTGGGCCATCACGGGAGCTTGCCCCGGACCGCTGTTCGCACAGATGGGTGCGGGCTTCTCCGTGATCATCGTCACCTTCCTCAGCGCCGTGCTGGGCACCTACGTGTACGGCATGTTCCGCGAAAAGCTGCCGCATTGAACGCATGGAGGGATGTGAAGGAGGAAAGGGAAGTAAGGGAGGGAAATGCCCTTCCATAGCACCCTCGATGAGGCCCTCCTCCCTCACCTCCCTTCCCTCCCTCTCCTCCCTGAGCGATCTGCACGCACATGCTCATCCCCATCCTCATCCTGCTCGCCACCCTGCTGGTGCTGGTGGTGATGTACGTGGTGGACGACGCCGTGCGCGTGCTGAATGCACGGGCTGGACTGCCACACGCCAGCAGCATGCGTTGGTCCAAACGGATCGTGTGGCTGATCCTCGTGGTCTTCTTCGCGCAGTTCTTCATTCCTGCCGAGTGGTTCGAACCGCGCCCGGAGCAGATGGCCACCTACGGCCCCGACAGCCTGTGGACCGGTGCGGATACAACGCGTCTGATACACCTTCCAAGGGAACAGCGTGAATTGGTGCGCTACGGTCGGGAACTCGTCGCCAACACGGCCCACTATCTGGGGCCGAACGGAACAGTGATGCAGAACACCAACGCACTGGATTGCCAGAATTGCCATTTGGAAGTGGGTACAAAACCCTGGGGCAACAACTACGGCGCGGTGTGGAGCACCTATCCGAGAATGCGCGCCCGAAGTGGAAGCATGGAAACGGTGGCCAGGCGCATCAACGATTGCGTGGAACGCAGCCTGAACGGTACTGCACTGGACACCGCAGGTCGCGAGATGCAAGCCCTGATGGCGTACATGGAGTGGCTGGGCACAGGCATCGAAAAGGGAACGAAGCCCAAGGGCTCTGGCATCGTGGAATTGGCCTTCATGGACCGCGCTGCCGACCCGGTGCATGGAGCGGAGATCTACACGGCGAAGTGCGAAAGTTGCCACAGCGCAGATGGCCAGGGCGTGTTGAATGCCGATGGCCGCACGCACCAGTATCCACCTCTGTGGGGCGATGGCAGCTACAACGATGGCGCAGGGCTCTACCGCTTGAGTCGCTTCGCTGGATACGTAAAGACCAACATGCCGCAAGGAGCCACGTGGGATCTGCCGCAATTGAGCGACGAAGAGGCTTGGGACGTAGCCGCCTACGTGAACTCGCAACGCCGACCGGTCATGGACATCACGGGTGACTGGCCCGACATTGCTGCCAAGCCGGTGGACCATCCCTTCGGGCCCTTTGCAGATACCTTCCCGGAAACGCAGCACAAATACGGTCCTTTCGGACCCATCGCGGAATTCAAGAACCGATCAGATGATCAGAAGATCAGATGATCAGAAAATGGAGAAGACGACATGAGCACCATCCACCACCCACCCGGCTGCACCTGCGGCCATGCCTGTCGGCAGGCAGGCGCACACGATGAAAAGGAATACGGCCTCAGCCGCAGACAAGCGCTGAAGTCGCTCGGTGCACTGGGTGCGGGCCTCACGCTGGGCCCCACGGTGGCGCTGGGCTCCATGGGCGATCCGCAACGGCGCGCTGAACTCGTGGGCAGCCGCGCGGTGCAGAGCGGCAAGGCCGGCAAGTTCAGCATCCTCTTCACCAGCGACATCCATTCGCAGTTGCACACGCACGACGAGTTCTTCCTGGAGAACGGCAAGCCCGTGTACAAAAAGCGCGGCGGTTACGGTGTGCTGAAGACCATGGTGGACACGCTGCGCAACGAGGACCCGGCCAACACCATCGTCATCGACGGTGGCGACTGCTTCCAGGGAGGCGGTGTGGCGGCCAAGAGCGAAGGGCGCGCCATCGTGCCCCTGATGAACCGCGTGGGCTACGACCTGCTGCTGCCCGGCAATTGGGAGGTGGTGTACGGCAAGGAGAACATGCTGAAGGACCTGGGCGGCTACCACGGCGCGAAGATCTGCGCCAACATGTGGCACGAGAAACCTGCGGACTACTGCGGCGATATGCAGGACCCCAACGCAGCGCTCACCGGCGACATGATCTTCCAGCCCTACTGGACCAAGATGGTGGCCGGCGTGAAGGTGGGCTTCATCGGTTACAATGATCCGCTCACGCCCAAGCGCCAGTCGCCGGAGTACAGCTGCGGCATCGAGTTCACCAAGCCGGAGTTGAACGTGGCCAGCTACATCCGCATTTTGCGCGACTATGAGCAGTGCGCCATGGTCTTCCTGGTCACGCACATGGGTCTGGCCCAGCAGGTGGACCTGGCCAACAAACCCGAGGTGGAAGGCGTGGACCTGATCCTCGGTGCCGACACCCACGAACGTGTGCGCAAGCCCATCGAAGCGAAATACAGCAAGGTGGTGGAGCCCGGCGCGTTCGGCTCCTTCCTCGCCCGCCTCGATGTGGTGGTGGAGAACGGCGTGGTGAAGGACAGCCACTACGAACTGCTGGACGTGGATCCCGAGAAGTACCCAGCCAACAAGGAGATGCTGAACCTCGTGGACGAGGTGAGCGCGCCCTACCAGAAGGAGCTTTCCAAAGTGGTGGGCAGCACGAAGAACACGCTGGTGCGCTACTACGTGATCGAGAACCCGATGGACAACCTGATCACCGATGCCATGATGTGGCGGCTGAAGGCCGACGTGGTCGTCAGCAACGGCTTCCGTTTCTGCCCGCCGATCGTGGCCGATGGGAAGAACCCCACGCCGATCACCAACGACAACATCTGGAGCATGATCCCCGTGGACAGCCCGGCGAAGTACGGCGAAGCCACCGGGCAGCAGCTATGGGACTGGCTGGAGAAGGAACTGCACAACGTGTTCGCCAAGGACCCCGCCAAACGCTTCGGTGGTTGGGTGGTGCGGTTCAAGGGTATGACGGCCAACTTCACCATGCACAACGACATGGGCAAGCGCGTGAACTGGATCAAGATCGGTGGCAAGCGCATCGACATGAACAAGCTGTACACCGTGGCCGCCTGCGAACGCGAAGGCGATCCAGAGGACATGCTCTGCCGCCTCAGCGGCGTGAAGAACCCGCGGCTTGCAGGTGTCACCATGCACAACATCCTGCGTGAGTACTTCGGCAAGTTCAGTCCGGTGGCACCCAAGGTGGAAGGCCGCATCACGGCGACCGATGCGCCGCAGGATGTGCTAAGCCAGTTGGAGGGGTACGACTACGAATTCCGTTGATCCATTCTTGAAGCCATGAAAAAGCTCCTCCTCCTCTCCTTCCTCGCCCTCGGCATCATCGCCAGCGCGCAAGCCCAGGACGCCACCCCTCGCCAGCACCGCATCGTGATGCAACTCGTGAGCGGCGACACGCTCGTACAGAAAGGCCTCATGCGCCAGTTGGGCAACATGCTGGAGGCCGCGCCCACCATGCAGTTGGAAGTAGTGTGCCACGGCCCGGGCATGGACCTGCTTATGAGCGACCGCAGCATCGTGGCCGACAAGGTGAAGCACTTCAGCGAGCGCGGCATCGTGTTCCTGGCGTGTGAGAATACCATCAAGGAAAAGAAGCTCGATCGCAGCAAGATCATATCGGAGGTTGGCTATGTACAGGCCGGCATCCTCCATATCGTGGAGCGGCAGGAGGATGGGTGGAGCTACATCAAGGCGGGCTTCTGAATAACAGGGAACGCAGAGGCGCAGAGACGCAGAGGTCCGATACATATCGGACGCAGAGAGGATCCATGGTAATCCGTTCGGCATCAAGAAGGGCCTGGATACGTATCCTCGTATTGCCCATGCTGCTGTTACTGGCTGCGCACGGCAATGCCCAGCAGGATGAACTGGATATCCCCCGCAGCGATACCCTGCGCCAGGGTTCGGCACTGAACGAGATGATGCAGAACGGTACGTTGGAAGGCCGCTTCCGGCAATTCAACATGTTCACCATCAACGATGGCGCGCTGAGCGACTACCATGCGCAAGCCTTCGGTGGTTCACTGGGCTTCAGCTCGCGGCGTTGGAAGAACTTCCAGTTCCGCATGAGCGGCGCCTACACCTTCGACCTGTGGAGCTCGGACCTGACGAAGCCCGACCCCATCACGGGAGGGCCGAACCGCTATGAAGTGGCCCTGTTCGATGTGACCGATGTGCGGCGCGAGAACCAGGTGGCCTTCCTGCAACTCTTCCAGCTCAACTACGAGCGCAACGAGGGGCGCACGCGGATCATCTTCGGCAAGCAAGAGATCAATACACCGTTCTTGAACACCCAGGACGGACGCATGCACCCGGGCATCGTGGAGGGTTTATGGGGCGTGCACCGTACCACGGGTGGCATCCGCTACGAGGGCGGCTTCCTCTACCGCATGAACCCGCGCTCCACCGCCGAATGGTATAGCGTGGGCAACAGCGTTGGCCTCCATCCGATAGGTCGCGATGCTGAGGGACGCCCAAGTCTGTACAAGGGCAACATGCGCACAGCAGGCATCTTCGCGGGCAGTGCTTCGGCTCCACTGGTGGGGAAATGGCGCGCTACGGCGTGGGATGTGTTCGTGGAGAACAGCTTCAATACCGGCATGCTCCAGCTGGAGCGTGGCACGCGTGAGGATAAGTGGATGTGGAGCGCGATGGCCATCCGACAGGACCGCGTGAACAACGGTGGCAACGCGGTGGACAGCCTGGCGTACTTCCAGGACGATGACTCGTGGACCTTCAGCACGCGCTTCCGCATGGTACACGGGCCCTTCCGCTGGCAGGCGAACTACACGCGGATCACCGCCGAGGGGCGCTATCTGATGCCGCGCGAATGGGGCCGCGACCCGCTATACACTTTCATCCCGCGCGAACGCAACGAAGGCTACGGCGATGTGCATGCCACCAGCCTGAACGTGATCCTGCATACCAAGAGCGGATGGCGCGTGCAGGGGGATGCCGGGCTGTACTGGCTGCCATCACCCGATGACTTCCGCTTGAACAAGTACAACTTCCCCTCCTACCAGCATTATGGCATCAACGCACAGCACCGCTTCGGTGGCGGCTGGCAGGGCCTGGCCATTCAGGTGATCTACCTCGTGAAGCTGCCCTTCCAGATGGACGCCCTCACAGCGCGACAGGTCTTCAACAAGGTGGACATGCACCACGGGAACGTGATCTTGAACTATGCGTTCTAGTGAGTTGAACGTGGTGAGAATGGTGTAGGTGGCGAGAGTGGTCAGGGTGGAGATGGTGGTAGTGGCGACCCTACTTTCTCACCTTTATCTCCACCCTTGCCATTTTCACCTCATCCCTAAAGATCCAGGGGTAGCCCACAATGTGACCCGCATCACTGCAAAGGCCCCTGCCACTGTCGGACCTTTGTATCGCCAATGGCGAACGTTGGCCACCAACAAGCAAGACCACACAACATGTTCAAGACACTTTTCGGTATGGGCGGTCCCAAGGTCGATCTCGGCCAGAAGATCCAGGAAGGAGCCACCATCGTGGATGTCCGCACGGCGGATGAGTTCCGCGGTGGCCATCCCAAGGGCGCCATCAACATCCCACTGGACCGTCTACAAGGTCAGATCGGCAAACTCGACAAGAGCAAGCCTGTGATCACTTGCTGCCGCAGCGGCGCACGCAGCGGGATGGCGGCCGACATGCTGAAGAGCGCCGGTTTCGAGGCGTACAATGGCGGCCCCTGGCAGAACGTGCAAGGCATGCTGAAATGAGCGCACTGAAGAACTGGCACTGGACCGTGCCTTCCGGCAGGCAGGCGCGCTGGCTGCGTGCAGGCATTGCCGGGGCGTTCATCGCCCAGGGCTTCGCCAGCGGCGATACCATGGCCTACGCGTTCGGCGCCTTCTTCGGCATCCAGGCCGTCTTCAACGTAGGCTGCTGTGGCGTAAGCACTTGCACCTCTGCTGCCAGCACCACCAGCGACAAGAACAAGGACATTACCTACCAGGAGATCCGATGAAAACGCAAGAAAAGACCCCCAGCTTCAAGAAGCTGATCAGTGGCGACAAGCCCGTTCTGGTGGACTTCCACGCGGAATGGTGCGGACCATGCAAGGCCATGAAGCCCATCCTCGAGGACTTCAAGCAGCGCATGGGTGATAGCGCCACGGTGATAAAGATCGATGTGGACCGCAACCCTGCAGCCGCTCAAGCCTACAACGTGCGGGGTGTGCCCACGCTGGCCATCTTCAAGAACGGCCAGATGGTGTGGCGGCGCTCCGGTGTGGTACACGCTGACCAGCTTCAGGAGATCATTTCCGCGTACATATGATCGGTCCGTCGACGATCTTTGCACCATAAGTACCGAACCAATGACCAAGAGAACGCTATGGTACATCACCCCGATCCTGTTGCTGCTGATGGCCGGTTCCTGCACGGGGCAATCCTCGGCCAAGGACCTCAGCGCCGATGCATTCGAACGTGCCCTTAATGGCGGGGGGCTGGTCCAATTGGTGGATGTACGCAGCGCCGGCGAATACGCCTCGGGCCACTTGGAAGACGCCAGGTTGATGGATTGGAGCAACGGACAACTCCGGCAAGAGATGATGGAACTGGACAAGGACAGTCCAGTATTGCTCTATTGTGCTTCCGGACGGCGCAGCGATGCTGCCATGCAGGAACTTGAAAAGGCGGGCTTCACTGATGTAAAGCACCTTGCCGGGGGGATCCAGGCCTGGGTGGCCAGCGGTCGGCCTGTCACCCACTGATCGGACCCTATCCAGTGCGGATCGTGAATGGTCGATGGCCATGCCGTTGGAACATGGCCTTATGCGCGATGTAGGTTCGCTGCCGAACCTGAACCTTCCGCGCATGAAGACCTTCCAATAGACCGCTTTGATGCTGGGCCTCGGTTTCCTGATGATCGGGCAATCCCGGCTGTTTCGGCGAATTCGCCCTCACCCGCAAGGCATACAACTGGCATGACGGAGTATCGAGCAGCAAGTTCGTGAAGTCCGTGCTGCTGTAAACCCCATGGGCCTCGTATACGGCTTCACCACCATGGTGGATGCGGTGATCCTGAACTTGATGGAATTCTGGAGCGGCAGCAACCCCATTTCGAAGAACCATGGGGACTACGAGATGCAACTTGCCACCATCAAGGGTGTGGACTACCAGATAGAGGCGACCAAGGACACTTTCACCACCACGCAGTTGAGCGGTGAGCAGAGCGGCGAAGTGCGTGCAATGATGTTCGATCGCACGGACATGACGTGGAAGTACAGCGACAGCAATGTGTTCGAGCACCCGTGCGGTTTCGAGGCCGTCGCCAGCACTCGGTGAACGACATCCGATCGAAGGCATGGACCCCTGCCGGCCGGCAGGGGTCCATGCCTTCAGGGTGCCGCCATTTCCAACCGTAGCGATGCGGGGACGAAATCGAGCCGATCCAGGTGCCCCATCAGCGATCCGTCCATGGTGATCAGGTGCACATGGATGTTCGAATCGTGGTGAGTGAACACCCCTTGATGATGCCGGGAGAAGAAGCCCAGCATCCGGACATCCGTGTCTTGCACGGTGAAATTCCGTTGGTGGGTGTGCGCATCTTCGGGTGAACTCACAGAAGCCAGGGGTGGCACATCCATCACGTGGATGACGGCCGAAAGGATGCGCCCGGTCAGCCGGAAGACGAAGGGTTCATCGCGATGAACGGACAACATATCGAGATAACCGTTCAGCATGGTCAGGTCATGAACATTCTCCGGCAGTTCCACCTCCTCCCAATGCTCCACCCGCGCATGCACGAAGAAGGGGGCCGCCACGTCGTTGCGTTGCTCCATCTGCACGGAACCATCGCGTGCCACAGTAGCCACATGGCATACGCCGTCCAGCAGCAATATCTCGCCCTGTAGATATTCCAGGGGGCCGATGCCATATACCCCTGGCAATGCCAGGGAATCCATGCTTACAAGGCCGGCAAGCTGCCCCTCCCACTTCGTCGCACGCATGGAGCCAGTAGCGGTGACCTGGCCATGAAGCACCACCACAGGCAACAACGATCCCAAGAGTACCACAGGTCGCATCATCCCCCGCTCACCATATCCGCCGGATCCACCCATTTATCAAAATCTTCAGCACTCACATGGCCCAGCGCAATGGCGGCCTCTTTCAAGGTGGTGCCTTCCGTGTGTGCCTTCTTCGCGATCTCCGCGCTCTTGTAATAGCCGATGTGCGTGTTGAGGCTGGTGACCAACATCAGCGAGTTCTCCAGGTGACGCTTGATCATCGGACGGTTGGGTTCAATGCCTTCGGCGCACTTGTCGTTGAAGCTGAAACAGGCTTCGCCGATCAGTCGTGCGCTCTGCAACACGTTGGCGGCGATCAACGGCTTGAACACATTGAGCTCGAAGTGGCCATTGCTTCCACCGATGCTCACAGCCACATCGTTCCCCATCACCTGAGCGCACACCATGGTGAGCGCTTCGGGTTGCGTGGGGTTCACCTTGCCGGGCATGATGCGGGAGCCCGGCGCGTTGTCCGGTATGACCAGTTCGCCGATGCCGCTACGGGGGCCACTGCTGAGCATGCGGATGTCGTTGCCGATCTTCATCAATGAAACGGCGAGACGCTTCAGCGCGCCGCTCAATTCAACCATGGCATCATGCGCTGCGAGTGCTTCGAACTTGTTGGGCGCGGTAACGAAAGGCAGGCCGGTGAGCTCGGCGATCTTCTTCGCGACCAGCACGCTGTAGCCCTTGGGTGCATTCAGGCCAGTGCCCACGGCGGTCCCACCCAACGCCAATTCACGCACCATCACCAATGCGTTGTCCACGGCGCGCAGGCCATTGTCCAACTGCTGCACATATCCACCGAACTGCTGACCAACGGTGAGCGGTGTGGCATCCATGAAGTGCGTGCGGCCGGTCTTCACGATGTCCTTGAAGTCCTCGGACTTCCTCGCCAGCGTATCGCGCAGCTTCTTCACCCCTGGGATGGTCACCTCCACCGTCAGCTTGTGGGCCGCTATGTGCATCGCCGTGGGGAAGGTGTCGTTGCTGCTCTGGCTCTTGTTGACATCGTCGTTGGGGTTGAGCACCTTCTCCGCGTCCGTGAGCTTGCCTCCGTTGAGCACATGCGCACGGTAGGCGATCACCTCATTCACATTCATATTGCTTTGCGTGCCACTGCCGGTCTGCCAGATCACCAGCGGGAACTGGTCGTCCAGCGCACCGGTCAGGATCTCATCGCAGACCTTGCCGATGAGGTCGCTTTTCTCTTGTGGGAGCTTACCCAGCTCCAGGTTGGCGAGCGCGGCGGCCTTCTTCAGGTAGGCAAAGGCATGGACGATCTCGCGCGGCATGCTGCCCGGCGGTCCGATCTTGAAGTTGTTTCGGCTGCGCTCGGTCTGCGCGCCCCAGTATTTGTCGGCAGGCACCTTCACCTCGCCCATGGTGTCCTTCTCTATGCGGTGGTCCATTGTGGTAGGTCGTTTTCCATGCGAGGCAGGCCTCGCCATTACAACAGGTCGTCGATATTGTCCGTGGGGCGCCCGATGACCGCCTTGTGATCCTTCACGATGATCGGCCGTTCGATCAGCACGGGATGCTCCCTCATCACCTTGATCCACTCGTGATCGTTCAGCTTCAGGCCCTTGAATTTGTCCTTGTAGATCGCTTCGCTTTTACGCAGCAACTGTTCCGGCTTGATGCCGAGCTTCATCACCAGCATCTCCAGGTCATGCTCGGAGGGCACTGCCTTCAAGTACTCCACCACCTTCGGTTCAATACCGTTATCGCGCAGCATTTCCAGGGCCTGCCGGCTCTTGGTGCAGCGTGGGTTGTGGTAGATGGTCCAGGAAGCCATGGGAATGCAGGATGTGTCGATCAGAAGATCAGAAGATCAGACAATTGAATACCATTGCCGCGACGAAATGCCGTAGGACCCAACACCGCATTGGAATCTACCGGCCTCGGAGCACTAAGCCACCCTTCTCTCCAAGATCCTTTCGGAGGAGCGCATTTCCCATTATCTGATCTTCTGATCATCCGATCTTCTGATACGTCACGCCACTTTCTGGCTTTGTCCGTGTTGCATCAAGAACGCTTTCAGGAAGCCGTCGATATCGCCATTGAGTACATCATCCACATTGCTGGTCTCGTGTTCGGTGCGTACATCCTTCACCAGTTTGTACGGTTGCAGCACATAGTTGCGGATCTGGCTGCCCCACTCGATCTTCTTCTTGCCAGCCTCGATGTCGCTGCGCTTGCTTCGGCGTTTTTCAAGTTCCGCTTCATATAGCTGGCTCTTCAGCAGTTGCAATGCCTTGTTCTTGTTGTCCAACTGGCTGCGTGTCTCGGTGTTCTCGATGATGATGCCGCTGGGCCCGTGGCGCAGTCGCACACCGGTCTCCACCTTGTTCACGTTCTGGCCACCGGCACCACCGCTTCGGAAGGTATCCCAGGTGATATCCGCAGGGTTGATGTCGATCTCGATCGTCTCATCCACCAGCGGATACACGTACACGCTTACGAAGCTGGTGTGGCGCCGTGCCTGGCTGTCATACGGACTGATCCGCACCAGGCGGTGTACACCGTTCTCACCCTTCAGCATACCGAAAGCGAACTCACCATCCACCTCGATGGTGGCCTGCTTGATGCCTGCGGATTCCCCGTCCTGATATTCGAGCACCTTTACTGAATAACCATTCTTGTCCGCCCACATGCGGTACATGCGCAGCAGCATCAGGGCCCAGTCGTTGCTCTCCGTTCCACCGGCACCGCTGGTGATCTGTACCACCGCACTCAGCGGATCCTCTTCAGCACTCAACATATTCTTGAACTCCAGTTCCTCCAAAGCTTCTGCAGCCTTCTTGAATTGGGCTTCCAGTTCCTCTTCGCCCACCTCTTTGGCCTTGAAGAACTCGTAGGTCACGACAGTATCCTCCACCTCCCGTTTCACGTTCTGGTAGAGGTCCACCCAACGCTTCAACTCCCGGATCTTATGCATCACCAGCTGGGCCTTCTTCTGGTCGTTCCAGAAGTCGGGATCGTGGGTGTACTTCTCCTCTTCGAGTATGCGTCCGCGCTTCTCCTCGATATCGAGGTAGCCTTTCAGGGCCTCGAGCCGTTCGGAGAGTACCTCGACCTTGTCAATGGTGATCATGCGGATGCCTGTGGTTAACGGGCCGCAAAAATACGTCCCCGCAAGGGCGCCCGGTGTGGGCGGGTTCAGTGCGGCACTTCAGCCCCCTGCCCATCCTGGATGGTGTAGGCCAGATATTGAAGCTGGCCGTCGGGAACCACCTTCACCCATTTCTTCCAGCGCCACCACCACTTATGCTGGGGGCTGGGGATCCCCTTGGTGAGGTACGCGTGTATGAATGGGTGTGTACGCAAAGCCAGCCCCGTCATGTCCTTCTCCATAAGCAGGTAATTCAATGCGTTCTCGATCTCGTCAATGAGAAGCACAGGGGCCTGCACCTCGCCCGTACCCGCGCAGGTGGGGCAGCTTTCGCTGGTGTCTATTTCCGTCTCGGGCCGCACCCGTTGGCGCGTGAGTTCGATCACCCCGAAGCGGCTGGGCGGTAGTATGTTGTGCTTGGCCTTGTCATCGGCCATGGCGTCCTTGAGCGCCTTGTGCAGGGCGCGACGATTCTCGGGCTCGTAGAGGTCCACGAAGTCGATCGCGATGATCCCGCCCATGTCGCGCAAGCGCAGCAGCCGGGCGATCTCCTGTGCCGCCTCGATGTTGAGTTCCAGCACGTTCGTCTCCTGATCCTTCTTGCCAGCCCCCTTCCGACTGCCGCTGTTCACGTCGATCACGTGCATCGCTTCGGTCTTCTCAATGATGAGACTGGCACCACTGGGAAGCATCACCTGCCGGCCAAAGGCCTGCTTTATCTGCTTGTTCACCCCGAAGTGATCGAAGATGTCCACCTTCCCCTTGTGGAGTTTGACGATCCCCTTTTTCTCCGGTGCGATCCGCTCCAGGTTCTGGAAGATCTCCTCCGCCAGCATCTCATCGTCCACATGGATGCCGGTGAAATCCTTGTTGAGCAGGTCCCGCAGCACGGCGTTGGTGCGGTCCAGTTCCCCAAGCACTTTCTTCGGCGGAATGGCATTGCGCAGGTTGCGGAACATCACATCCCACCTTTCAAGCAGGGTGCGCAGGTCGGCCTCGAGATCCTCCTCCTTTTTGTGTTCGGCGTTGGTGCGAATGATCACTCCGAAGTTGGCCGGGCGGATCCCTTGCATGAGCCGCTTCAGTCGTGAACGTTCCTCCTCGTCGGTGATCCGGGAGGAGATGCTGACCTTGTTGATGAAAGGTACAAGCACCATGTACCTGCCTGCCAGGGTCACTTCGGCTGTGAGGCGCGGACCCTTGGTGCTGATGGGTTCCTTCGCGATCTGCGTCAGGATGGTCTGGCTGGCGCTTACCGCATCGGCCACCTTGCCGTCCTTGGAGATGTCCGTATCAAGTTTCCAGTCATCGAGCAGGGATGTGCGTAATGTGCCATTGACCGCACCCTTGGCGAACTTGTATGCATTGCGGTACTGCGGCCCGAGATCGAAGTAGTGCAGGAAGGCATCCTTCTCGTGGCCCACATCCACGAAAGCGGCATTCAGGCCCGGTGCCACCTTGCGCACCTTGGCCAGATAGATGTCGCCCACGGCGTAGCCCCGATCGGTCTTTTCCCGGTGCAACTCGGACAACTTCTTGTCCTTCACCAGGGCGATGGCCACTTCCGATGGACCTGAACGTATGATCAGGTCGATACTCACTCGATGGAACGCATTGATGGAAAGAATATGGACCCTTCTAGGTACCACTTACACGCCGTACCATGCGGTCGGGGGAGTGTTCCCCCGGTCGCAGGCCGGTCAACAGAAGAAGGACCTACCGGTTCTTCTTCTTGTGCCTGTTCTTCCGCAAGCGCTTCTTGCGCTTGTGCGTGGCCATCTTGTGCCTTTTACGCTTTTTTCCGCACGGCATGGTGCATTATCGTTTTTCGTTCTCCAACTCTTCCATGAACCGGTCCACTCCTTCTATGAGTGCCGGATCGTCAGTCAATGTCCTATACTTCTTCAGGCAGGTGATCGCCTGGTCGATGCTGTCCAGTGTGGCGTACGTCCGGCCCAGATAGAACCAAACGTCAGGAAAACCCGCCTCATCCTGCTCGGCCACTATCAGGAATCGCTCCAGGGCCTTGTCGAACTGCCCGGTCTGCACCGAGAAGAGCCCCAGATGCCATTGGGCCTCGGTGTTCCCCGGGTCATCCTCAGCGATCTCACGAAGCATCATGATGCCGCGCATGGGGTCCTGTCCATTCACCAAGGCCACGGCTTCGGCAGTGCGCACACTGCGTGGATCCACCTTTGCCTTGTCCATTTTCCCGGCGGGTATCCGGGGTGCCAGCATCAAAAGAACGATCGCCACCAGGGCACCGGCCAGGACCAGGGCCTGTGGTTTACCAAGTCCCTTCACGACATGTCACCGCTTACACGGTTCTTCACTTTGTCCACGAACACATCGGCGGGTTTGAACGCCGGAATGTCATGGGCCGGGATGATGATCGTGGTATTCTTCGCAAGGATCCGTCCCGTCTTCTGGGCCCTGTGCTTCACCACGAAGCTTCCGAATCCGCGAAGATGAACGGCCTCTCCTTTCTCCAGGTTGCTCTTCACCTCCTCCATGAAGGCTTCCAAGGTGACCAGCACGGCATTGCGTTCCACGCCTGTGCGCTTGGCTATGATGCTGACCAGTTCCGCCTTCGTCATGCCCTTTATTCGTTTGGGGGCGCAAAGATAGGTTTCCGATCGGATCGCGCAATGCATCTTTGCCCCTGTATGTCAAGGCCTTCTTGGTTCAGTGCCGCGCTTCTCCCCTGGTATGATGCGAACCGCCGCGACCTCCCATGGCGCCGTACTACCGACCCCTATGCGGTATGGCTCAGCGAGGTGATCCTGCAACAGACCCGGGTGGACCAGGGAATGGCCTACTGGCTCCGGTTCATGGAGCGGTTCCCAACGGTCGAGCTGTTGGCCGCGGCCCAAGAGGATGAAGTGCTGCGGCTTTGGCAGGGCCTGGGCTACTACAGCAGGGCACGTAACCTGCTGGCTACTGCGCGGCTGGTCCTGGAGCGTCACCAAGGATACTTCCCCGTGCGTTATGACGATCTGCTCACGCTGCCAGGTGTGGGGCCGTATACTGCCGCAGCCATCGCTTCCATCTCCCACGGTGCCCGGCATGCGGTGGTAGATGGCAACGTGTATCGTGTGCTTTCACGGGTTTTCGGCGTCGCTACGCCCATAAACTCGCCTGCTGGCGGAAAAGAATTCGCGACCCTGGCGAATATCCTGATCGACCCCACACGGCCAGGCGACCACAATCAGGCGGTAATGGAACTGGGTGCAACGGTTTGTCTTCCCAGGCGGCCGGAATGTGATGCCTGCCCCCTGGCCGGACGTTGCGTGGCCAGGTCAGAAGGGCGTGAGGAGGAACTTCCAGTGAAGATCGGGCGCACCGCCATCCGACACCGCCATTTCAACCATTTGCATATACCGGCGGGTGATGGCCTTTTCCTGGAAAAGCGCGTTGGCAGGGACATCTGGCACGGCCTGTTCCAGCTACCGCTGATCGAAACGGAAAAGCCCCTGGGGAAAGCCGGCCTGCTCACACGCCTTGCCGGGATCCATGTTGGCAATTGGCGCATCGCAGAACGTAGCGGCCCCTTCAACCATCCGCTCACACATCAACGCCTTCGCATTGTCTTCTGGCGGTTGGACCCACCCAGTGGATTCCTGCCTCCGGGGTCGTGGCGGGCAGTGAAAACTGGGGATCTGGGCCGCCACGCCCTGCCCAGACCCATCGACCGGTATATGCACGGAACACTTAGATAGGGCCCATGCCGCCCTCTCCCGATCGGCTATCTTTGAACCGACCCTGAAGCCCTTTCCATCATGGCTGGCGTGAACAAAGTGATCCTGATCGGCAATCTCGGCGCCGATCCAGAAGTGCGGCATCTGCAGAATGGTGCGAACGTGGCCAATTTCCGGCTGGCCACCACCGAGAAACTCCGTGTGAAGGTGACTGGTGCCGATGGCCAGGAAGCCTGGGAGAATCGCGAACAGACCGAATGGCACAATGTGGTGGTGTGGCGCGGCCTGGCCACGGTTGTGGAACGCTACCTGCGCAAGGGAAGCAAAGTGTTCATCGAGGGTAAGTTGCGCAATCGGCAGTACCAGGACAAAGAAGGCAAGGATCGCTACATCACCGAGGTGGTGGCCGATGAGCTTTTGATGCTGGACCGGGCCGCCGGTGGCGATGCACCGATACAACGCCCCGAGGCCGTCGCAGAAAAGACCACGGCTTCCGGACCGGTCAATGCACCGGACGACGACCTGCCGTTTTGAGCACTTCCGATGTCCGTCTCCTTCCCACCACTGAACATCTGATTTGGAGCCTCCGTCCGCATACGTGTTGGCCACCCTCTATTTCCATCAGTTGGAGATCGGAACGGTGGCCGTGCTTGCCCTTGTAGCCGTCCTATTGATGGGCTCCGCAGCCCTCTCCGCAAGTGAGGTGGCGCTTTTCTCTCTTACGCCTACCCAGCTCCGCGACCTGAAGGATCGCGGCGGTACGCCTGCCGACCGGGTGATGGACCTGCTGGCCAAACCCCGGCGATTATTGGCTACCATTCTCATCGCCAACAATTTCGTCAATGTGGCCATCGTCATTCTGTCCGCCTTCGCTTTGGGTTCCATCCTTGATCTTGGGTCACTCCCCGGTGAGTTGGTCTTCATCGTGGAGGTGGTAGTGGTCACTTTCATACTTCTGCTTTTTGGAGAAGTGGTCCCCAAGGTCTACGCAACTTCCAATGCCATGCAGGTGGCGAGCAGCATGGCCGGCCCTCTGTTGGCATTGCGCTGGTTCTTCCGCCCGGTGAGCGAAACACTGCTGCGCAGCACGGGTTTTATCGAAAAAAGATTCAGGAAGCGTGTGGCGCAGAGCATTTCCATGGATGCCTTGGGACATGCACTGGACCTGACACAGGATGCCAGCACCACCGTCGAGGAGCAGCGCATCCTGCGCGGGATCATCAAGTTCGGCAACATCGAGGTGAAGCAGGTGATGCGCCCCCGAACCGAGGTCGTGGCGTTCGCCCATGATCTGGATTTTCGTGAGTTGCTGGCCGCGATCGTGGATTCAGGCTTCTCCCGCGTGCCCGTGCATGAAGGCACGCTTGATCGCGTGAAGGGCGTCCTGTACATCAAGGACGTGCTGCCACACATCCACAAGGACCGGTTCGACTGGCACAGCCTGCTGCGCGAACCCTACTTCGTGCCCGAAAGCAAGAAGCTGGACGACCTATTGAAGGAGTTCCAGGCACAGCAGGTCCACCTGGCCGTAGTGGTGGACGAGTATGGCGGCACCAGTGGCATCATCACGTTGGAGGATGTGATCGAGGAGATCGTGGGTGATATCACCGACGAATACGATGAGGAGGAATCGTTGTACACCAAGTTGGATGATCGGACATGGTCGTTCGAAGGACGCACGCCCTTGACGGACGTATACCGGATCCTGGACATCGATGGGGATCTTTTCGAATTGAACAAGGGGGAGAGTGAGACCATCGGCGGATTCATCCTGGAACTCACCGGCCGTATCCCCAAGAAAGGGGAGCGGGTGGTTCTACAGGACCATAGCTTCGTGGTGGAGACCAGCGACAATAAACGGGTGCGCCGCGTGAAAGTGATACTACCGAAGGATGCGCTTGCCTGAATTGGCGATCGCCCTGGCTTGCACCCTGCCACTGGCCGCGTGCAAGCCTGACCCCGTTCCCAAGCCCCGTGGCTACTTCCGCATCGACCTGCCGGAGCAGCGCTACGCCGTCTGGGAGCACGAGGCCCCCTTCAGCGCCGAGGTGCCGGCCCATGTGCGCATGCTGCCGCGGCCCACGGAGAATGACTCGCGTTGGTTCGACATGTGGTTCACCGGCCAGCGTGCCACCATGCACCTCACCTGGTCACCCATCCGTGGCGACCTGCAGAACCTGATCGAGGACGCGCATACTTTCAAGGGAAAGCACGAATCGATGGCCACCCGTATCGGTCGTGAGCGGATCATGCGGCCCGGGGATCGTGTGTTCGGCACGCTGTTCCATGTGGACGGCGACGTGGCCAGCCCCATGGTGTTCTATCTCACCGATAGCGTCCAACATTTTCTTTACGGGGCCCTGTACTTCGAAGCCAGGCCTAATGCGGACTCGCTCGCCCCGGTGACGGATCGGATCCGTTCGGACATCCGTCACTTCGCCGTGACGCTCCGCTGGTCGCCGTGATTTCCCTTGCTTCCAGCCCGGCCCGTGGCATGGATGGCGACCAGCAGAAGTGCCAGGAGCACCAGTGCACCAAGCTGGTGGGCCACGCCGGGTACGATATGGACCCGGGTGATCAGGGTGATCACCCCTAACGCGAACTGCGCCAGTACACCGGCCAGCAGCCAGGGCCAGATGCCGACCAGGGCAGCATGCCGCCGATGGCGCAAGGCCAGCGCCACCACTGCTGTGGCCAACACCCATGCCAGGTTGCGGTGTATGAACTGGACTCCGTCGCGATGGTCGGTGAAGTTGGTCCAGGCACTGTCGAAGGCGATCACATTTTCTGGCATGAAGGCCCCATTCATCAGAGGCCAGGTGTTGTAGCTAAGGCCAGCGTCCATCCCGGCGGTAAATGCGCCCCACACGATCTGGGCGAAGAGTAGTAACAGGACGATGCGTGACCAGCGGGCCGGGGAAGATCCATCACCCCTCCAGGACCGGCGCCCCTTCCGCATGTCCAGCCAGGTCCACCAAACCAGGGAGAAAACGGCAAAGGCGGCGCACAAGTGGATCGCTAATCGAAAGTGGCTCACTTCCGGCCGATCCTGCAGGCCGCTGGCCACCATGTACCATCCCAATACGCCCACGATCCCGCCAGCCACAAGGATGGCCATGGAACGCCTCATCAACCAGCCCTTCAGCATACCCTTGTACCAGAACCACAAGAACGGGAAGATGAAAACCAGGCCCATCAGGCGGCCCCAATTGCGGTGCATGTATTCCCAGAAAAAGATGTGCTTGAATCCCGTCATCTCCATGTGCGGGTTCTTCAGCGTGAACTCCGGTGTCTGCCGGTACTTTACAAAGGCCTCCTCCCACTGGGCAGCATTAAGCGGTGGCAACGCACCCATGATGGGTTTCCATTCTGTGATACTAAGACCACTGCCGGTGAGACGCGTGATGCCACCGATGATCACCATGCAGGCGATGAGCACACAACCGATCAGAAGCCAACGGCGTACCGGGCGTAGCGAGACATCGGGTATTGTGGTCATGATGGTCTAACGGCCCTCCATCGAAGGGGCGTCAAAACTATCGAACACCTGTGAGGGACCACGGTTCGCTGGAAATACCAACGGCATCAGGACCAAAACAAAAGAGGGCCGCAGCCCCCTTCCTTATGGACATATGCTCATGATCAAGGACGCAGGATGCGGGTAAGGATCGTGAGCACACTGGGCAGCAACGCTGCGGCCGGAGCATAGACATTCACACCACGGTCCTCCTTTGTAGTTGCCCCCACATCCCCGGAGCCGCCGGACATCTTCACCTGCCTTGTGATGGTGATGGCCATGACCTTGTACTGTCCTCCATGGAGCTTATGCACCGCCTGGACCAATTCCGCATCGCTCACCTGTTCCGCATCATAGACCACCAAGGCATGGTCGGCTTCATCCCCTTCCTGGAAATCGACCTCGGCCGAAGTGACACCCGGCAACTTGGCGAGTGTCTTCTGAATGGAGTTGGCACACATCATGGCGCAGCTCATTCCCTCGATCCGCAGGTCCGCCGTGGTGACCGGCTCGCCCGTCCTGATCGTCACTTCTTTAACGGTCCGTACCACCCCGGTCTCGGAAACCGCGCCCACTTCTCCAATACCCGAGGGCCCGGTGGAGCAACCCATACTTAGGGTGATCGCGAAAAGGAACATGAGGGCGGGCCTGGCATTCATGGCTCAAGGGTGTTGGACGATGGTGGGACGCTTACACCAACGCGGAGGTTACAAATTTAGTTCACGCGGCGTTGCCGATACCTTCGCGCGCCTTCTGCCGGGAGATCGCCGAACTCATGCTTCCGGGGCCGCACTGATGCGACACGAGCGCCCGATGTTCACCCCCTGGGTGCTGCTGCTGGTCCTTGCCATCATCTGGGGCAGTTCATTCATCCTGATCAAACGGGGACTGTTCCAGGAGGACCAGGCCGTGCTTTCTCCCTGGCAACTCGCCACCGGTCGCCTCGCCATCGCCTGGCTTTGCCTTGCGCCCGCCATGTTCCGCCACCTGCACCTGATGCGGGAACACTGGCTCCCGCTGCTGGGGTCGGGTCTGCTTGGCAATGGTATCCCCGCTGTGCTCTTTGCCACCGGCCAGACCCGGATCGATAGTTCCCTGAGCGGCATGCTGAACGGCCTTACACCCTTGATGACCCTCGTGGCAGGCGCGCTGCTCTTCGGGGTGCGTATGCGGCTGGTGCACCTGATGGGTGTGGTCCTGGGATTGGCAGGTGCGGTGGGGCTGATCTTCCTGAAAGAGGACGATGGCCTTCCGAACTGGTCCATTTATGCCGCGCTGCCCATTTTAGGGGCCGTGTGTTACGGTCTCAGCGGAAATATCGTGAAGCACTACCTCTTCGGCCTGCCGCCGGTGGCGATCTCCGTATTGGCGCTCACCTTCGTGGGTCCGGTATGCATTGGACTCGCACTTGGCAGCGGCCTACCCACCGTGTTGATCGAACATCCACAGGGCCTCCGCGCCTTTGCCCATGTGGTGCTGCTCGCGGTGCTCAGTTCGGCCTTCGCCCTGGTGCTCTGGAACCGGCTGCTGCAAATGACCAGCGCACTCCGGGCCTCGTCGGTGACCTATTTGATGCCGCTGGTGGCGGTGGGCTGGGGAGTTGCCGATGGCGAAAGTTTCACCTGGGGCATGGCCGGCATGGCCGCGCTGGTGTTGGGCGCTGTGTACCTGGTGAACGCTGGTGCACGCCTGCGCCCATGAACGTTCGCCAAAGAGCACCGATCTTCGCCACCGATCGAACTATGCGGCCCCATCAACGTAGTAAGGCCACCCATCCTGCACCCGTCAAGGAACCACTGCCATGTACCAGGGAAAAAAGGTGATCGTTGTACTGCCCGCCTACCGGGCCGCGCTGACGCTTGAACAGACCTATAAGGAGATCCCCTTCGACATCGTCGATGAGGTGGTGCTGGTGGATGACCGGAGTCCGGATGACACAGTGCAGGTGGCCCGAGAGTTGGGCATCAAGCATATCGTGGTACACCAGGTGAACCGCGGTTATGGCGGCAACCAGAAGAGCTGCTACGACAAGGCCCTGGAGCTGGGTGGCGACATCATCGTGATGCTGCATCCCGACTACCAGTACACACCCAAGCTGTTGGTGAGCATGATCGCCCTGATCGGCAACGACGTCTACCCCGTGGTCTTCGGATCACGCATCCTGGGCAAAGGTGCCTTGAAGGGAGGCATGCCCATGTACAAGTACATCGCCAATCGCCTGCTTACCTTCACGCAGAACCTGTTGATGGGCCAGAAACTGAGCGAGTATCACACGGGCTACCGGGCATACAGCGGCGAGGTACTGCGTAGTGTGGATTACAACAGGCTGTCGGATGATTTCGTGTTCGACAATGAGATTGTGGGGCAGATCTTCTGGAAGGGCTACGAAGTGGCCGAGATCACCTGTCCGACCAAGTATTTCGATGAGGCCAGCAGCATCAACTTCAGCCGCAGTGTCACCTACGGGCTTGGCGTGCTGCGGGTGAGCGTTCGATACTTCATGGCGCGAATCGGCCTGCTGAAGTGGGACGTCCTGGGCCAGCGCTGAGGCGTGCCCTGCTACCTTGGCGCCATGCCTTCGCGGGGCCGACTACAACTCTACATCGTTATCGCAGGGGCGCTGCTCTTCATCCCGGGCCTCGGTTCGGTACACCTGTTCGACTGGGACGAGATCAACTTCGCCGGGATCGCCCGCGAAATGATCGTGACCGGGGACTGGCTGCGGCCGCTCATCGGGCTGGAGGCCTTTCACGAAAAACCACCGTTATTCATGTGGATGCAAGCGCTGGGCATGAAAGTGTTCGGCGTGGGAGAGTTCGCCGCGCGGCTGCCCAACGCCCTTTGTGGTATCCTCACACTGCTGGTGGTCTTCCGCATCGGCGACCAATTGCGTGGGAAAGCCTTCGGTATGCTCTGGGCCCTGACCTACCTCGGCTCCATTTTGCCCCATCTCTACTTCCGCAGCGGCATCATCGACCCCTGGTTCAACCTGTTCATCTTCCTTGGACTTCACGCGATCATCACCCTGGTGCAACGCGATCCGGATCGCCCGCTTGGAACACTCAATGCCAGAAGCGACAAGTACGCATGGCTCGCAGGCCTCTTCCTCGGACTCGCCGTACTGACCAAGGGCCCTGTAGGCGTGCTCATTCCCGGCCTGGCAATGGGTGTGTATTGGGCGTGGGGGGGCTTCAGACCATATCTGCGCTGGCGACGGCTCGGGGTCCTGGTCCTGGGCACCCTGCTTACCGTGGGTGCTTGGGCCGTCATCGACCTCTTGCGCAATGGGCCGGAATTCATGACCGCTTTCTTCTGGCGCCAGGTGGCCATGCTCACTACCGAGGACGCCGGTCATGGCGGATCCTTCGGCTACCACTTCGTCGTGTTGCTACTTGGATGTTTCCCTGCCTCGGTCTTCGCCGTACAGGAACTCTTCAAACCCACACGTACCGGAGACCCATTGCAAAACGACCACCGCCGCTGGATGCTGATCCTCTTCTGGGTGGTGCTGATCCTCTTCAGTATCGTGAAGACCAAGATCGTACACTACAGCAGCATGGCCTACTTCCCGCTGACCTACCTCGCTGCCCTTCAATTGGAACGGATCTGGAGAAAACGCGAGGCCTTCGGTTGGTCCCGCTTCCTGTTGGGCGGGCTGGGTTCGTTGATCGCTCTGGTGGTGATCGTGTTGCCTTTCGCGGGGATGAACATCGAATGGCTGAAGATGCTCTTTGCGCAGGATCCCTTCGCACAAGCCAACCTGGATGCCGAGGTGCGATGGACCGGTATCGAGGCATTGGCAGGACTGCTCCTATTCACAGCGCTACTCTCCGGGCACTGGCTGCATGGCAAGGGCCGGTTCAGAGAAGCCGTCCTCGTTGTATTTGGCGGTGGAGCGCTCTTCGTCACCACCACGCTCTTCTTCTTCGTCAACAACATCGAAACCTATTCACAGCGCGCGGCAGTGGAATTCTTCCAAAGCAAAGCTGATGAACACTGCTGGCTGATCACGAAGAATTACAAGAGCTACGTGCCGGAGTTCTACGGCCGCATCACCGAGCCACGCCCACCGCAGGAAGTGCTCTTCCACGGTCCCATCGATCGGCCGGTGTACCTGAGCTGCAAGATCACCGCCGTGGAGGAGGTGGAGGCCCTGGGCACCTTCAGTGAGCTGTACCGGAAGAACGGCTTCGTGTTCTGGGTAAGGGAGCCTTAAAACTTAGCTACACGCTGCGAGCTTTCGCTCTGCGTTCCTTTGCGCTCTCCGCGCCTCTGCGTTGAACCCCACCATGTCCGACGACCTCTCCTTCATCCTCACCCACCTCGGCGAGGACCGTACGCACGGCTTCGATGCCGTGGTGCCGCCCATCGTGCAAAGCGGCAACTTCACCTACCCCACCGTGGCCGCCATGCGCGCCGTGGTGCAGCAGGAGTTCGACCGGCCGCTGTATACGCGTGGCTTCAACCCCACGGTGGCCATGCTGCGGAAGAAGATCGCGGCACTGGAAGGTGCGGAGGATGCGTTGGTCTTCAGCAGTGGCAGTGCGGCCATCGCCTCGGCGGTGATAAGCTTCACCAAGGCCGGTGATCACATCGTATGCGTTCACAAGCCTTATAGTTGGACGAAGAAGCTGCTGATGGAACTGCTACCCCGTTTCGGCGTGGAGCACACCTTCGTGGATGGCACCGATGCGGAGAACTACCGCGCGGCGATCCGGCCCAACACCACCTTCTTCATCCTGGAGAGCCCCAACTCACTCACCTTCGAACTACAGGACATCGCCGCCGTGTGCGCCATAGCCAAGGAGCACGGCATCATCACACTCTGCGACAACAGCTACTGCAGCCCGCTTTTCCAGCAGCCCATCGCTCTTGGTGCCGACCTGGTGGCCCACAGCGCCACCAAGTACCTCAACGGCCACAGCGATGTGGTGGCGGGCGCACTGGCCGGCAGCCACATGCACATCCGGCAGGTGATGGCGAAGGAGTTCATGACGCTGGGTGCCTGCCCATCGCCGCATGATGCCTGGCTGCTGATGCGCGGCCTGCGCACGCTGCCCCTGCGCATGGATCGCAGTGCCGACAATGCGGAACGTGTAGCCCGCTTCCTTGAAGCGCATCCCAAGGTGAAGCAAGTGCATTGGCCGGGCCTGGAAAGCCATCCGCAGCATGCATTGGCCAGGAAGCAGATGAAGCGCGTGGCGGGCCTGATGAGCATCGAACTGGACGCACCCGACGTGGCCGCTGTGGAACGCTTCTGCGACAACCTGAAGACCTTCCTGATCGCCGTGAGCTGGGGTGGCTATGAAAGCCTGCAATGGCCGGTATGCGCCCTGCAAGGGCCCAGCGGATATTACACCGATCTGCCTTTCACCATGGTGCGCTTGTATGTGGGGCTGGAGGATCCTACAGCCCTCATCGCCGATCTGGAGCAGGGCCTGGCGAAGGTCTGATCACTCCACCGGATCGCCCGTCTGAGGCGGCACCATGCACACCGCCGTGTTCACCACGGTGATGGTGGCTTGTTCCGGCAGGCATACACCGCTGCCCGGGACCGTGTAGATGAAGAAGTATGTGCCGCTGGGAACACCCGCCGGATCGAAGATGCCGCCATTGAGCGCACCGGTGGCATCGAGGTCGGTCCATGTGCCGCCGGGATCAGGACTGCCACCGAGCTGAGCGAAGAGATCCAATGCTCCAAAGCTGGCGCACCAGTTCACGCTGGCATTGGCACCGGCATCCGGCGGCATGTCCACCAACATGGTGGCGGTGACACTCGCACCTGAACAGGAAGGCGTTGGGGGCAGAGTGTATACATAAGACCCAGGTGGGTCCACGCCCGGTGTGAATATGTTGCTGTGCTCCACGCCCAGGTAGGTCCATGTGCCACCAGGCAGCAGTCCTGCCTGCATGTCGATGGGTGGACCGCCGCATTGCGTGATGGTGAAATCCTCCCCTGGATCGATCGCATCCGTGACCGTAATGCAAAGTGTGGCAGTATCATTCGCACAAGGCGCCATGCCAGGCACCGTGTACGTATAGCAACCCGGCATATCGGTCCCGGGTAAGAAGAAGTTCGGGCTGGGATTACCCGCTGGTGAAGTCCACGAGCCACCCACCTGAGGCGACCCATCGAGCAGGTTGAGCAAGATGAACGGCGGATCGCTGCTGCACACCGTGATGCTACTACTGGTACCCGCGTTGGGTGCGATCGCAACAGCCACGCTAAGCATGGCTGATCCAGGGAGACACGGCGGAGTCGCGTCCACGACGTACTGGTACAGTCCCGCTGGGTCAGTAGCCGGATCGAAGGTTCCGCTCATCGGGCCAAGTGGCCCCGACCAGGTGCCACCAAGGTCCGGAGAGCCAGCCAATATGTTCAGGAGCTGGACCGGAGCGCTGTTCGTGCAAACGGTCACCGCGCTATTGAGACCCGCATTGGGCGGCACCACTGTAGTGATGGGCAGCGCATAGGCCACACCGGTCTGCGCCGGATCCGAAGCAGTCACACGGGTCGCCCATCCGCCACCGCTGATCCCCGCCGGGAAGGCGCAGGGCATACTGCCGGAACCCGTGCCCGCTGCACTGCCGATCACCGTGGCTGCAGCGAAGGACCCTGTGAAGTCCGACAACTCCACGGAGAAGACGTTGCCGGGGTTGAAAACATCCGTGGTGCTATACGCGACCGTCAAGGTGGGGCTTCCACAGATCGATACCGGAACCATCGGATCCACGGTGATCTGTGCGGTAGCACCCAGCGTCAACAGGCAGGTGGCGAGGGATAGGGATACATGTGAGACCATCATCCTACGGGTGCTTTGGCGTGAATGTAGGCTGGAACGGGATCCCCGATGCTTGTGATCGACGAAGGGACTGGGGGGGGGCGATCGACCCCTCGTTCAAGGCGACGGGCACCTTCACCACCGCACGGCCACCGGCAGGCTCGGTTCGCTCTCACTGCCATCAGCCAGCACGGCACGTACGAGGTAGAACTGCGTGGCACCCTTCACCGGCTTGTCATCGAGCCAGCCATGCGCGTCGGGTGGAAGTTCCCGCAGGCGCTTCGGTTCGTTGACACCATCGCTGCGGTACACGCGCAGCGCCTTCACCTCCCGCTGCATGGACGGCCATTGCAACACCACGCCTTTGGCCGTGCGCTCGGCCAGCATCATGCGCGGTGCCGTTGCCGTCACCTCCCCCGCCACGGATGCGATCCCTGATGGTACACTCGTGATCGCCATGGGAGAAACACTTCGCACACGATACTCCCACGAAGAAGCAGGAGACGCTGTGGTATCCACGAAACGGCCTTCGCCGGGTTCCACGGGCGGATCGGTGACCACTGTGAAGCGGTCCTCTCCGGCCTTTGAGCGCTCCACTTGATATCCCGCGATGATCGCATCGCCGATGAGTGGTGGCCGCCAGCTGATCAACACCCGCGCAAGCTCCTGCCGTCGTGCGACCACATCCTCCGGGGGTGGTGGCGCTGTGTGTGACGCACGCGTGGCGAAGATGAAGTCGCTCGGTGCGCTGCGCCTTTCGCCCAGACCGATGGCGATCACCTGCCACGCATGCAGGCGACCCACTGGCACCGTGGCGTCGATCCATTTGGTGATCGTATCACCGAAGAGCAAGCCGGAGACATCGCGCCAACGCTCCTCCCCTGCGGCCTTGCGCTGCACAACGTAACCCATGATATCGTCGCCCTGTGGTTCCCACGTGAGGGTCACACCGTCACCGCCGGATGTCACACCCAGCAGTATCGGCGAAAGACACAGCGGTTCGGCATCACTCAGGGCAAGTACCGGAACGCTGATCGCGCCTGGTCCGAAGACGTCGATCACCTGCACGCGGTAGAACAGGTGTTCCTTCACACGATGAACGGGGTCCAGCAGCACGGTGTCCATCGGCCCGCGTTCGGCCAGCAGGGTATAGGGGCCATCAT
>JBGTES010000058.1:0-12506 GCA_041747675.1 Flavobacteriales bacterium | reverse complement strand
CAATCGTTCGTATTCGTCACGAAAAATTCTCCGCTTGTAGAAACAGTGATCGTAGGTGTGGTGGCGCCCGTACTCCAGGTGCCGCCGTCGTTGCCTGAAAGCACCACACTTCCGCCTTCACAGAAGGTGATCGCGCCACCGGCACTGATGTCCGCAGCGAAGGGCTGCTGCGAGATGGTCACGATGTTATTGTGAAGTTCGATCGCTCCCGCCTGGGAAACAGCTCTTCCATATAATTCCGCACCTTCCAATAGGATGATCGCCCCATTCACCACCACCGTACCCCGGAACACCGAACCCTCGCCTTGCTGAAATTGTCCATTCACCTGCCAATACACGTTGCACAGTGAAGCGCCATTGATCAGTGTGACACTGGAAAGCACTGCTGTGGACAGCGCACCATCGATCTTGAAGATGAAGATCGCGTCCGGATCGCCTTCCGCATCCAGAATAAGTTCCCCTACCAACGTGGAAGCCGCACCCAGACAATACACATCTGGCGTGAGGATCTGCCCACTGCCGAGCGTGGTTCCGATCACCTGGCCACAGGTGATGGCGGCGAAGGATCCGTAGGCCACGGCAACGTCCGTTGCCGCCTGTGCGGAAGCCCCATCCACCACATGGATGTCACCGATCACAGTGCCCGGCGGAAAGCCAGTGAACGCACCTACATTGGTGCCGATATCACCTATGACGATCGTAGCCCCATCGTTACTGAATGCCCCTACCGCCGTGAACAAAGCGAAGTCGGCGGTTGATCCAAGTACCGGGACCTGGCCGTAAGCCGATCCAAGGAGGTTGAACAGTGATACGAATGCGAATAGCGGGTGTAGAAAACTTTTCATGGGAGATCGGGGTATCGCTGTGAAGTGGTCGTAGGGTGCAACAAAGCTCCGGGAGTCCCATAGGCATGGCATTGCAAGACATGCACGAATGCTTGCATAATTCATAGAAGTGGCATGTCCATAATGAACATTTTCAAAACCTGCGTGAAAGGGAGCGCGATGCGCTGGGAGACGGTGAGGAAGATGTCCTGGGCCGGCCGATGCTGCGTGTCGGACCACCACCAGCGTATGTGCACATGGGGTGCACCACCAATATGTACGTGCGACCTACACCCGGAGGAATGTCACGGCATACCTATACATTGCGATACAGCAAAAGAGGCGAATACCACGTGATCACCCCATGCTTTCTGGCGCGGACCGGCGCTGCCCTTTCAGCCCTCCACCAACACCGTGAAGCAGGGTTGTAGCGGATCCAGGTGCGCAAGCAACTCATCCAGGAAGCTTACGCCGTGGACGGCAAGCAGCGGGAGAATGCTGGCGCGGCGTTCCTGAAGACCACCAAGGGGGAACATGGCGGCCTGGACGGCATCGATACGCTGTAACGTCACTGCTTCCTTGCGCTTGGCGGCACGCACCAGGCTCTTGCCAATGCGCACCATTCCTTTGTCCGCCGCCTTCGCGCGTGCTTCCACCGAAGCCCGCAACGTATCATCGGCCGCCGCGGCCTTGTCGGCCAGTGCTGCATAGAAAGCAGCCAGTGTCCCACGCTCCACTTCCACCGTGGTGCTGAAACCCGCATCGCGGGCCGCCACCCGTGCCTTCACCTGGTCCGCATCGGCGAACAGTTCCTCCAGACCAAGGCCCATCCCCTTCCACTGCTGCATGTGTTTGCTGCTGATGAAACCGGCGCTGGTGCGCAGCAGTACCACGGGCATGGGCACACGTACCGCCTGGAACAACCAGCGCAACTGCAGCCAGTAGGCAAGTTCTCCACCACCACCCACGTATGCGATGTTGGGTAGTATGGTCTCCTGGTACACCGGACGCAGCAGCACATTTGGCGAGAATTCCTCTGGCCGCTGCTCCACCGATCGAAGTAGTTCATCGAGCCCGAGCACCGGACCGTTGTCCAACACGCGGAAGTTGTCGTCTTCCAACACAATGCGCGAGCGGTGGCCTTTGCGCAAATGGAAGAGATTGACCTCCCGCACATGCGCCTGAACGCCGTAACGCGCACCGAGTCGTTCGTCGGCATATGCCACGGCACGTTGCGCAACATTGTCCAGCAGCTCCGTACGGAAGAGCGGTGTAACAAGTTGTTTCAAAGCGGCGTCATCACCATCGATGATGAGCAGACCGAAGCGCCCGAATAAGCCATGGATGAAACGGCGCGTGGCATCGGCCAGCGTGCGGTCAGGACGATAGCAGGCATATAGAAGGTCGCGTAAGGCATCGGCGTGGTCGCCGGTACCCAGATGTGGCTCCAAGGCACGCAGCACGGCGTCGATATCCGTAAGCGGCATACGGCCCACGGCACCTCCCGCCCTGCCTGGCCAGCGCACCCGCGTGGCACCCATCCACACATGGTCGATCTCCTCCCGGTCGTGGTCCTCGCTGGCCATCCAGAACACAGGCACCACAGGCCGGTGGAGCGCGTCGGTAAGTTGACGCGCCAAACGCACCACATTCAGGATCTTGAATGGCAGATACATCGGCCCGCCGAAGAGACAGAGCTGGTGGCCGGTGACCACGGTGAGGGCATCGGATCGTTCCAGCGCCGCCAGGTTGTCCCGTACTGCGCTGGTCAATACGATGTCGCCATACTGGCGACGCAAGGCTGCCACCAACACCGCCCGGGTGTCCGCATCGAAGGTGCGTTCAGTGGCTGCGGCACGCAGTCCTTCCAAAGTTGGCGGATGCGTGCGAAATTCCAGGATTCCCCCGGCTCCCGAGAGGTGGTCCAATACGATCGGCGCGTAGCGACCCGTGGCGTCGTAAGGAATGCGGATGGGCTGCATGCGGAGTTCGCAAAGGTAGCCAGTAGTGGTGCGCCACTACGCGGCTCTCAGCACTTGCCCACGCCGCGTTCCTCCATATGTACATGCACGAACTCCACCCGACTGGTGAGCCCCGCCTCGGTCAGTTGTCTGCGAGCGATCGTGATCACATCGGCACGCTCGCCTACGGAGATGGCTCCGAATCGCATCACCAAAACACCACTCCAGACGCAACTATACTCAATTGTGACATTGCTACGCTGACCCAACTGGCTGGAAAGCCGCGCCAATTGTGCATCCTCCAGGCCGTCCACCACCATCACCACCATGGCGTCGTGGGTGGCGGCCGGCGGTGGCGGAATGTCCGTGAAGAGTGGGAACAGGACGAGCAGCAGGGTGGGTAGGATGTTCATGGTGGCTTCAATGGATGTGCTAATTTCGGATCCCTCGGATCCTCGCGACATGACGAATGACAGTTCCACCGATCGTTTTCGATCCCTGAAGGAGTTCTACCCCTTCTACCTAAGCGAGCATCGGCATCCGGTGAGCCGTGTACTGCACTTCACCGGCACCAGCCTGATCGCACTGTGGATCATATTGGCCATCGCGACGCGCAACGCCTGGTGGTTGGTGCTGGTTCCCGTGGGTGGCTATGGTTTCGCGTGGGTGGGCCATTTCTTTTTCGAGCGGAACAAGCCGGCCACCTTCCAGTACCCGGGCTACAGCCTGGCCAGCGACTTCATCCTGTGGTGGCATCTGCTTAGCGGGCGGGAGAAGTTCCGGACCCAACGCTGACCATGCCCCATGCCCTGGAGCGCATACGCCGGACCGCTGCATTGCTGAGCGCATGGGCCGTCTGTGCCGTTTCGTTGGCACAGGAACAGCACTTCTTCGACCGGATCGGCATGGCCGAGGGGCTGCCGGGTAAGCGGGTGCTGGCCTTGTACCAGGATGCCGGCGGACTGGTATGGATCGGCACCGACAATGGCCTGGCGCGGCATGAAGGGGTACGCATCCGCAGCTGGCACCACGATCGCAAAGACCTGAACAGCCTGAGCAACGAGCAGGTGAATAGTATCGCGCAGGATCGCGTAGGCCGCATCTGGGTGGGCACGGCGAATGGCATCTCCGTTCTCGACCCCGGCACCGAGCGTTTCCAGCGGATCATTTTGCCCGCCAAAGAGGATGCGACCACACGGGCCAACCGCGTGATGTACATCGTGACGGACGTAGCCGGAGAACATTGGGTGGGCACCGAAGCCGGCATCTACCGCCTCTCGGTCGGCACAGGCGAAATAGCGCCTCCGCCACCGGGCAATGACCCTGTGTCCAGGGCCATGCAGGAGAAGTCGCTCAGCCAGTCGCTCGTACCCGACAGCATGAGGCAGGGCCTGTGGCTGGCCGCGCCCAACGGGCTCTTCTTCCAGCACTCCCCCACTGGCCAATGGTACCACGCCGGTAACGACCCCCATGGCTGGGGCTGTTTCGACACCGTGGGCACGGCCCATCCTCTCCTCATGCGTGATGGGCGCCTGCTGTGGTTCGACCAGGCCGGCCTGCGGCTCATCGATTGCAACATGCGCGGACAACGCCGCGAAGTGGAAGAGGCCGGCGGCGAACGCATGCGCTTCACCACACGCGTCATGGCGCAGGATCACGACGGTGGCGTGTGGATGTCCACCTGGACTGGGCGGACCTTCCTGTTCACGGAGGACCTGTCGCGGAACATCGCGTTGGAACCGACGGATGAACGGCCCAGCGGCATGCCCAAGGGTGGCGCCCACGCCATGCTCATGGATCGCCATGGGTCGCGTTGGTTCGGCACCGCTTCGGGCATCGCCCTGTTCGATCCCACACGCCAGCACCTGCGCATCCGGGTACCTCTCTCCGGGATGTCGCTCCAGGGTGTGGCGGGCCGGGTGGGCGACACCCTGCTGTTGGCCACCGCCGGCAATGGTCTGCTGCTCTACGATACCAGGCATGACCGCGTACAACAGCTACTGCCCGAGGACCCCGACCAACAACACGACCCCGACCGTTGGGCCTTACATGTGACCAGTGCGCTGCCGCTCGATGATGGTTCATTCTTCATAGGTACGCACCGTGGCTTGTTCCAGCTGGACCCGCAGCGCACACGGCTATCACGCCCGCAGGGAGCCGCTGCCATGCCCAATAACCTGCTGCGCTACACCATCCGTCGTATGATCCGCGACCGGCAGGGCCGCATCTGGATCGCCACATGGCACCATGGGGTATACCGGCGCGAGACCGACGGGGGCTACACGCGTTTCCATCAGAAAGCCATCGATCCCCGCCATCGTCTGCCCATTAATATGGCCCTTTCGCTGCTGGAAAGCCGCGACGGTGATCTGTGGATCGGACTCAACGATGGTGGAGGTCTGCAACGTCTGCCCGGTAGTGAAGGCCCGGCGGAACCGCATTTCCACGGCACCGGCACCGATGCCCTGTATGCCGTGGTGACCTGCCTGGCCGAGGATGCGGAGGGCTATCTATGGATGGGTACCCATCAGGGCGGCGTGGATCGCCTGGACCCCCGCACCGGCAACTGGCGCACCTGGACCCGCAGCGATGGATTGCCCAGCGACCGCATCGGCGGGTTGCTGTTCGATCGCTCGGGTGGACTGTGGGCCACCACCTCCCTCGGCATGGCGTACCTGCCACCGGACAAGGACCGCTTTATCGCTCTGCGGCCCCCCGTGGGCATTCCCCCGTATGGCATCGGCTCGCAACTGACCTCCACCGCAGAAGGCCTGCTCGTTGTCACCCATGAGGACAAGCTGCTGATGCTCGACCCAGGCCAGGTCATGAGGCCTCCCGCTCCACCAGAGGTGACCATCATGCGGGTGCAGCATCCCATGGGTATCACGCACTTCCCGCCACCGGGATCCACGCTTCGGCTGCCCCACGACCGCCGCACACTGGTGATCGAAGCGGCCACCACCCACACCGGCCCGCCCGGCGAAGTGCTGCTGGCCTACCGCATACCCACAATAGATAGCGCCTGGCATGCCATGGATCCCCAAGGCCGGCTGGAACTGCTGGACCTGCCCACGGGTCGGCATCCGATCGAACTGCGTGCCTCTTTCAACGCAATGGATTGGAGCGAGCCGCCCACCACGATCCAGGTGCATGTACCGCCACCGGTGTGGGCCACATGGTGGTTCAGGGGTCTGCTGTTACTGTCCATCGCGGGCGTGGTCGCCCTGACCTTCCGCAGCTATTTGCAACAGAAGCTGGCCGCGCAACGCATCACATTCGAGCGCGAGCAGGCCCTGATGGACGAACGCATGCGCATCGCCAGTGACATGCACGACGACCTCGGTGCGGGTCTCAGCGCGCTGAAGCTGCGCAGCGAGATCACCCTGCGCACCGAGACCGATCCGCTCAAGCGCACACAGTTGACGCAGTTGGCCACCACCGCGGGTGAATTGATCACCAGCATGCGGCAGATCATCTGGGCCATGAACCAGGACCAGGGCAGCCTGGAGGACCTGGTGGCCTACGGCACCAGCTATGCCCGCGGTTATCTGGCAGGGCATGGCCTGGCCTGCGACATCCACGCCGAAGGGCCCTGGCCTGATGTGCAACTCTCCGCGCAACAGCGGCGCAACCTCTTTCTGGTCCTGAAGGAAAGTCTGCACAACACCGTGAAACACGCCAAAGCCACGCGGGTCTCACTGCACATGGGGATGGAAGGCGATACGTTGGAGATGGCCATACGCGATGACGGTATCGGCTTGAATGGCAGCGCCACAGGTGGCAATGGGCTCCGCAATATGCAACGGCGTATGGGCCAGTTGGGAGGCAGCCTGGTGTTGACCTCCGATGCGCAGGAACGGAGCGGCACCTGTGTACGTGCCCTGTGGCCCATGAAGTGAAGGGTGCGGAGTAACTTGCCTCACGAGCCTTTTCTCACCATTCGCAACGGAAAGCCCATGCGATCCCCCTGTCTGATCATCCTGCTCGCCCTGGCCCTGCCCCTGCGGTCCCAGGCCGACGAGCACGATCAGATCCTGGCAGGGGCCATGTCCTATCTCGATGCCAATGACCCGGACAGCGGCCTGTATGTGGTGGAGCGCGCTCTGCGGCTGGTGGGCCCCGATGCCGACCCCGAGGTGCTGTACTACCTGCGCAGCTTCCGCGCCGAGCAGCTTTACTACCATGGTTTCTACGATGAGGCCATTACCGATGCGGTGCGCTCCCGGCGCCTGGCCCAGGCGATGGGCGACAGCCTGCTGGTTGCCAGCGCGCTGAATCTGATCGGGTTGTTGCATGAGAACATCGGCGACCCAAAAGCGGCGGTGCCCTTCTTCCACGAGGCTCTGGCCATGTACCCGCACGAAGGCCGATCACGCTATTCGGTTTCGCTGCCGCACCACATCCACGGCAACCTGGGACAGAGCCTGACCGACATGGGCCAGCTCGACAGTGCCCTGCTGCACCTTGAAAGAAGCCGCTTACTGGCGCGGACGGCGGGTGTGCCCCGGGGGGTGGCCATCGCCGATTGGGCCATCGGCAAGGTATTGCTCCTCCAGGATATGCCGGACAGTGCCATCGTCCGCTTCGACCGCTCCATAGGAATGGCCATGGCCGATGCCCAATACGATGTGGCGCTGGAGAATTATGCCGACAAAGCACAGGCGCTGATCGACCTGGGCGATGGAAAAGGGGCCGCTGCGCAGCTCCACGCCGGTCGGGCATTCGAACAGAAGCATCCGATCACACCGGTCACGCGGCGCACCTTTCACCGGCGCGCAGCGCTGCTCTTCGCCGAATTGGGCCGCCATGAGGAGGCCTTCCTTTCGGGCCGCGCCTGGTTCCACATCGACAGCATCATCCATCGCCGCAACGAGCGTGCGATATTGGAAACCGCGCGGCAGCTATTCGACACCAACACGGAGTTGGAGGTGCAACGGCTTGAGTCGCAACTCTACGCCGAGGCATTGGAGCGCGTGCGCTTCAGCCGGCTGGCACTGGCCGTGGGTGGCGCGGTCGCATTGCTTGTGCTGCTGGCTTTCTACCTGGCCGTCCGAAGCCGCCAGCGCGGCAGGCAGCGCCTGGCGGAGCTGGAGATGTTGCGCCTGCAACAGGAACGCACCATCGCCGAACTGCGGATCCGCGAGCAGGTGGGGCGCGACATGCACGACGACCTGGGGGCCGGCCTGGGCGCCCTGAAACTGCGCTGTGAAATGGCCCTGCGCACCGAAGGCGATGCGGAGCGGCGGGCACAGTTGGGCGACATGGCGCAGCGGGCGGGCGATCTGATCACCAGCATGCGCCAGATCATCTGGGCCATGAACAACGACCAGGGCAGCCTGGAGGATCTCGTGGCGTACAGCACCAGCTACGCGCGCAACTATCTGGAGGAACATGGCCTGCACGCCACCATCCATGCAACGGGTCCCTGGCCGGCGATCCAACTCACCTCGCACCAGCGCCGAAACTTCTTCCTGGTGGTGAAGGAAACGCTGCACAATGTGGTCAAACACGCCAACGCCCACGGGGTGGGAATGACCATGACCTGGGAGGAAGGATTGCTGCTCACCGTGGCGGATGATGGCCAGGGGATGGACCCCGGGACGATGGGTGGTGAGGGCCATGGCTTGCGCAACATCCGGCGTCGCATCGCCGACCTCGGCGGGCAGGTCACCATTGATGGCAGCAAGGGCACGCGCATCATCTGCCAGGTGCCCTTGTCCGGCCCTAACAAAAGTTCTATTGCCGTGACCGGGATAACAAGCAACCTTCGTCCCCATGAACCCTGATACGCCCATCCGCGTGGCCTTGGTGGAGGACGACCCGTTGATCCGCGAGAGCGTGGCCTCGTTGATGCAGTGGGAGCAGGACCTGGAACTGCTGGGTGTGTTCCCCAATGGCGAAACGGCCATCGCGAATTTGCCCGCGTTGGGCCCCGACATCGTTTTGATGGACATCAGCATGCCGGGTATGACGGGTATTGAATGCGTGCGCGATCTGGCCGCACGCATGGCGGACACGCAGTTCCTGATGTATACCATGCACGATGACGACCACCGTGTATTCGAAGCATTGAAGGCCGGCGCCAACGGCTACCTGCTGAAGACCAGCACGCCGGATGAGATCATCGATGCGATCAAGGAATTGCGGCAGGGTGGCGCACCCATGAGCACCGCCGTGGCGCGGCGCGTGGTCTCACACTTCCGCCCCTTACAAGCGCGTACGGACCTTGGCGCGGAAAAACTCAGCGACCGCGAATACACCGTGCTGGAATTGCTGGCACAAGGGCTGTTGTACAAGGAGATCGCCGAGCGCATGAGCTTGAGCACCGGCACGGTGAAGCAGCACATCCACCGCATGTATCGCAAGCTGCACGTGCAAAATCGCGTGGAGGCGGTGAACAAGTACTACGGACGATAGCCCATCATCCGCACCTTACGATCGTCAACCTTTGTTCTATTGCGGCACCTGGCCGTGGCCGGGAACTTCGCAGGCAAAGCCTGCGTGCCATGCGTTCACTCCTTCTGCTCCTTCCGCTCCTCACCTGCCACATGTTGTTCGCCCAGGGGGTGGGCATCAATAATCCGGCGCCCGACCCCAGCGCACTGCTGGACCTTACCAGCACCGACCGGGGTCTGCTGGTGCCGCGCCTGACCACAGTGCAGCGCGATGACATCCCCGTGCCGGCGTTGAGCCTGTTGATCTACAACACCAGCAACACCCGTTTCGAGTACTACAATGGGAGCGCGTGGGTGCCGCTGGTGGTGAGTGGTGGAACGCTGGACGCTGCCTATGACTTCGGCGGGCCGGGAATGGGGCGCACTATCATCGCCGATGCCGGCGCCGTGCGCGTGGAGGGTACCGATGGGCTACAAGTGACCGGCACCTTCAACAGTGGCGCCACGCTGGACCTGGCAGGGCCGGGCTCCCGCATGTTCTTCAACCCGCGCAAGGCGGCATTCCGGGCGGGTATGGTTCAGGCTGACCAATGGGACGATGCCAATGTCGGGTTGCTATCCGCCGCCTGGGGCCTCAACACGATCGCTTCCGGAGCAAATTCCATGGCGTGGGGGTTTTTGAATACCGCAAGCGGCGATGCTGCCACCGTATGGGGTTCCGGCAATGAAGCATCCGGGAGTCGTTCCACCGTTTGGGGAAGTACGAACCTTGCGAGCAATACATACTCCAGCGCATGGGGCTTCAACAACCAGGCGACCGGTCTTCGCTCCACCGCATGGGGCCGTAACACGCAAGCGAACGGCGAGAATTCCACCGCTTGGGGTGAGAACACCACCGCTTCCCTCCGGAACAGTACAGCGTTCGGGGAGAACACCACGGCATCGGCCAGCAATAGCACCGCGTTCGGGGTCCAAACAACGGCTTCAGGTATTGGGGGTAGTATGTCGATCGGCAGCAATACCACGGCCTCAGGATTCTCCAGCCTGGCGGGTGGATCCGGTTCCGTTGCTTCAGGTCAGCATAGCTTCAGCTTCGGAGGTAGCTGCGAGGCGAGCGGACTCCGCAGCGTGGCTTTAGGCTATGCCACGTTGGCCAGCGATAATGCCGCCTTCGCCATGGGCTATGAGACCGTCGCGTCCAATTTTGCCAGCGTGGCCATGGGCTCTTCCTCCCAAAGCTTGGGGACTGCCAGCTTCAGCATGGGTGTGTTAACCGTCGCCCAAGGATCCAGGAGCTTCGCCATGGGAACCTCCAACCTGACCCAAGGCATCTCAAGCGTGGCAATGGGCCATTACAACAATGCCTATACCATGGGAGAAACGGTGATCGGCATCGGCGCCACCCTGTACACCCCGAGCGCCAATGGCAACGCGCAGTTCGGGGCCGCTCAGGGCACGGACCGCATCTTCGCCATCGGCAATGCAGTGGATCTGAACGGCGATCAGGGTGTGCAGGATAGCGAACGACGCAATGCCATGGTAGTCCTGAAGAACGGCAACAGCACCATTGGCAATGCCGACCCCAATACGCGGCTGGACGTGGTGGCGGGCACCACCGGTACCATCACCCGCGTGATGACCGTGCGCAGCGCCTTCAACGCCAACAACACCGGCACTGGCATCGCGCTGATCAACTCCACCGCCAATGCCAGCAACGTGGGCAGCGAGATCATCTCCGTGACCACCAATGCCACCACCGGGTTGAGCGACCTGCGCTTCCATGTACATGGCGGTGGCGGTGCCAATGGCGCCCTCAATGAACGCATGCGTATCCTGGGCAACGGCAACGTGGGCATCGGTGTGATCGCCCCCACCCAAAGTCTGCATGTGGCCGGCAACATCCGCATGGTGGACGGCAACCAGGCCGCGGGCCGCGTGCTGGTGAGTGCTGCCGACGGCACGGCAAGCTGGCAGGCGTTGACCCCCGCCCAGACAAGTGCCTGGAGCCTCGATGGCAACGCCATCACCGCCGCGCATGTGCTGGGCAGCACCAACAACATCTCGCTCAAGTTCATGGTGAACAGCCAGACCGCTGGCGAGGTGAGCAATGGGGGGCTGCGCACCTTTCTGGGCTACCGCGCGGGTGAGAACAACACCGGCGCATCGAACACCTTCATCGGCTACTTCAGCGGCCTGGCGAACACCACGGGGGCCAACAACACCTTCATTGGTGTGGGCACGGGCGAGAACAATGTTGGGGCGGGTGATGGCACTTTCGTGGGCCGCAGCGCGGGCATCGCCAACACCACCGGCGTACGCAACACCTACATTGGCCGACTGGCGGGCAGCACCAACCTCGCAGGGCTGCACAATGCCGTGCTCGGGTATGGGGCTGGCAATGCCGCCAATGGCTTCGTGGCCTGCACCTTCCTGGGCTATGATGCCGATGGCAACAACACCACCTCATTGTCGAACTCCGTTGCTGTGGGCAACCTGAGCCGGATCACCGCCGACAACCAGGTGCGTATCGGCAATGCGGCCATGACAAGCATCGGTGGATTCGCTGGTTGGACCAACCTGAGCGATGGCACCTTCAAGACCCAGGTGCAGGAGAACGTGCCTGGGCTCGCCCTGATCATGTCCTTGCGGCCCGTGACCTACCGGCTGGACCGCGACCAGATCAACGAGGTCCTCAACGTACCCTATGAAAGACCAATTGGCTTGTCCGATGTGCAGACCGGCTTCATCGCGCAGGAAGTGGAAAGCGTCGCACGATCGCTGGGCTACGAATTCAGTGGTGTGGACGCCCCCAAGAACAGCGACGATCACTACGGCCTGCGCTACGCCACCTTCACCGTGCCACTGGTGAAGGCCGTGCAGGAACAACAAGAGCAGATCGAAGCCCAGCGCCGGCAGTTGGATGAGCAGTCGGATACGATCGCCCGCCTGATGGTGGAGATGGAGGCCATGCGCGCCACGATCGGTATGAACACTCCGGCGCGATGAGACCCATGGGACCGTCCGGGCACGCAACGAGAGACAGGCGGACCGCCGACAGACTCATGGTTTTCCGTGATGCGTTGCCGCGACCCGGGGTATACCTTTCGCCAATTCCTTCAAGCAGCATGAAGCTGGTCCTCACCATCGCCACACTGCTGCTGGCAAGTGCCACACAAGGCCAGTTGCTCACCGCGGACAACGTACCGGTGACCCTGACGGGTGGCGTGAATGTGACGGTGGAGGGCGGTGTGCAGCTCCAGAACGCCGCCAACTTCAACAACGACGGCTTGTTGCGCCTGACGGGCGATTGGACCAACAACAGCGGC
>JBGTES010000057.1:0-30241 GCA_041747675.1 Flavobacteriales bacterium | reverse complement strand
GGCGAAAACGAGAGCACCGCGCCCGGGATGGAAGCGGCAGCCCGGTGAAGACCGGCGCCAGCAGCCACGTGCAACGAGGAGGCGACCAGAGGAAGCCCCCGCAGTGCCGTGGATGCGGCGCTGGGCGAACCGGCTACAGCGTACAGCCCGATAAGGCGCCCAACACGATCAACAACAACTCGTTGTCGGTATCGCTGAGTCGACAGGACAGAAGCACATGGAACGCCGATACCTTTGCAGCCGCGATCGATCGTCGTAGGTCATTATCTGATCTTCTGATCGTCCGATCATCTGATCCCCATGTCCCTCGAAGCCACCGAGAAACGCCAGCTCACCTACGAGCGCGGCACCCACAGCGACGCCTTCCTCATCAGCACTTACGAGAAGCTCGTCTTCCCGCGCATCATCGAGGACAAGATGCTCAGCCTGTTGCGGCAGGGCAAGATCAGCAAGTGGTTCAGCGGGATCGGGCAGGAGGCCATTGCTGTGGGTGCCACCATGGCCCTGCAGGACGATGAATACATCCTGCCGATGCACCGCAACCTGGGTTTGTTCACCACGCGCGGCATGCCCTTCCGCAAGCTGTTCGCGCAGTGGCAGGGCAAGGCCACCGGCTACAGCAAAGGCCGCGAGCGAAGTTTCCACTTCGGCAGCCAGGAGCACAAGGTGGTGGGCATGATCAGCCACCTGGGGCCACAGATGGGCATCGCCGATGGCATTGCGTTGGCCCACAAGCTGAAGAAGGAGAACCGCTGCACGATCGTGTTCACCGGCGATGGCGCCACCAGCGAGGGCGATTTCCACGAGAGCGTGAACGTGGCGGCCGTGTGGGACCTGCCCGTGCTGTTCATCGTGGAGAACAACGGCTACGGACTGAGCACGCCCAGCAGCGAGCAATTCCGCATGAAGCAGTTCACCGACAAGGCCATCGGCTACGGTATCGAGACGGTGCAGCTGGCGGGCAACAACATCCTGGAGGTGTACGATGCGCTGGCCTGGTGGGCCAACAGCGTGCGCGAGAACCCGCGCCCGGTGCTGGTGGAGTGCATGACCTTCCGCATGCGTGGCCACGAGGAGGCCAGCGGCACCAAGTACGTGCCGAAGGAGCTGTTCGAGGAGTGGGGCCGAAAGGATCCTGTAACGAACTACGAAAGCTGGCTGGTGGCCACCGGTGTGCTGAGCATCGCGCAGAAAGAGGAGATCCGCACGCATCTGAAGAACGGGATCGAGGATGACCTGAAGCATGCGTTCGAGGAACCGGAACCGGTGCCGGTGGAGGAGGATGAGGTGCGGGATGTGTATGCACCTGTTGTCGGTTCTCAGTTGTCAGTTGTCGGGCTGCCGACCATCGCGACGGACAACCAACAACCGACAACCGACAACCACCCGGAGAAACGTTTCATCGACGCCATCCAACAAGGCATGCGCCAAAGCATGGAGCGCCACCCGGAATTGGTGTTGATGGGCCAGGACATTGCCGAATACGGCGGTGCCTTCAAGATCACCGACGGTTTCGTGGAACTGTTCGGCAAGGACCGTGTGCGCAACACGCCGCTGTGCGAGAGCGCCATCCTCGGTGCCGCGCTGGGCCTCAGCATCAAGGGCATGAAGTCCATGATGGAGATGCAGTTCGCCGATTTCGTGAGCGAGGGCATGACCCAGATATGCAACAACCTGGCGAAGATCCACTACCGCTGGGGCCAGAACGCCGACGTGGTGGTGCGCATGCCCACCGGCGCCGGGGTGGGAGCGGGGCCTTTCCACAGCCAGAGCAACGAGATGTGGTTCGTGAAGACGCCTGGTCTGAAGGTGGTGTACCCCAGCAACCCCTACGACGCCAAGGGTCTGCTGATGACCGCCTTCGACGACCCCAACCCGGTGATGTTCTTCGAGCACAAGGCCATGTACCGCAGCATCAGCGGACCGGTGCCGGAGCAGCCGTACGGCATCCCGTTCGGCAAGGCGCGGGTGGTGCGCGAAGGCAGCGACATAAGTATCATAACCTACGGCATGGGTGTGCATTGGGCTGAAGAAGTCGCGCTTTCCCTGAGCGAAGTCGAAGGGGGGCGCTCCGTGGACATCGAGATCGTCGACCTACGCACCTTGGTACCCTTGGATGTGGAAACGATCCTCGCCAGCGTGAAGAAGACCGGCAGGGTGCTGCTGCTGCACGAGGACACGCTGACCGCCGGTTTCGGCGGCGAGTTGGCGGCGATCATTGCCGAGCAGGCCTTCGAATACCTGGATGCGCCGATCGTGCGTGTGGCCAGCTGGGATACGCCGGTGCCGTTCGCGGTGCCGTTGGAACAGGGATTCCTGCCGAAGGGGCGGTTGAGGGAGGCGGTGGAACGGTTGATCAAATACTGATAGCTGTGCCAATACGCGGATATTCTATTGCGGACCACCTAATTGGTGTCCGATTGTGCTTTAAGAATGCATCGAACATGATTTCGGATGGGAATATCCTAGCCATGAATGGTCGTTTTTCCAGGGCATATGTGCTGCTCTTGATTGCAACGGAGGAGCTGTCGAAAGTGAGGATGCTTATCAGTTGGTGGGATTCCAGTGAAGTCTCAGAAGACGATATTTGATCGCATGAATAAGAGGCATGCATTGGGTGTAACCGCCATTAGGTCAGTGATCGCAGATCTACGTGAACGGCTGTGCGCGTACCGCCGATCGACGGAGACTGTCAGCATCCACTTGAATGCCATTGATATGGTCATTGCACTGGTCGAGTATGGTATCGATCCCGTAACCCGAAGGGCGATCCTGCCTGAAGAATAGGGATGGTTCAATGCCGGCAGGATGCTGGATGAAGTGTACGGCAATAGCGACTGGCATGATCTAGTGGACGGGTACTTCCAGTTGGTCGAGTTCGCAATAGCCAACCATTATTTTCGGACCAAGACATAACGTAATACCGAGCGCAATGCGAAGGGTCGACGCTGCCGGAGGAGGGGGTGACGGTCGCGTTAGGCCGAATGGTCCGTTTCCGGGGTCATTGGGGGCGATCATCGGCGCGTTCAAATCCGGGACGACGATACGTATGAACCGGCTACGTGGCACCCCCGGCCAGCGCTACTGGCAGAAGGGTTTTCATGACTGGCGCATACGGCCCACCCATGCTGGGGAATTTGAACGGATCGCGCGATACATCGCAGAGAATCCAGCCAATTGGAGCTGAACGTTTTCATCTCAAATTCCTCGCACACCTCACGATCGCCTCGATCGATCCCTCCACTTCCCCTTCCGAGGTGACCCAAGACGATATACTGATCCGCATCACCGGTAGATCCTCAATGCCCGAAGCCCACACCCATCTTTGCAACACATGAATGCCTTTCTCCTATCCCTGGCCGTCTTGCTGGCGCCTGCCGTGCACGACTACTACGTCTCCATCTGCACCATCCGGCACGATACGGGGACGGCCACGCTGGACATCACCTGGCGGATGACGACCCACGACGTCGAACACGCACTGCTGCCCGAGAGCGGCGACCGAAACTTGAAATTGGGGACCGATAAAGAGCTACCCGAGGCCGACAGCCTGCTCGCCGCCTACCTGCTCCACCACCTGAAACTGAACATGGACGGCCATAAGCTACAGGCGAAATACCTAGGAAAGGAGGTGGAACAGGATGACCTTTACTGCTACCTGGAGGTGCAAGGCATCCCCAAACTGGGTGCGCTAGCCGTTCACGCAACACTGCTGCAGGACCTCTTCGATGAGCAGGAGAACGTGGTGCATTTGGAGGTGGGCGGAAGAACGCGCTCGCACAGTTTTCTGATCAATGGGATGGCGTATACGTTCCTCCCTCAATAGGGCGCGGATACAGAGCTGGTACCACTCCGGAAAATCCTGCCCAGGGGCTGTACATGGGATCGATCCGCGATTAGCTTTGGTGTGGCCACGCCCAACCCACCAACCCATCCTGCCATGTCACCCTTGCGGACCACCATCGCGCTTGCGATCGGGCACCTCGTGCTTGTTCCCTTGTGTCAAGGACAATTCGCCAACACGTACGTCCACCAGTTCTCCGATGATCACATCGCCGTGGTGCGGGCGAACACCGAGAACCACTACGTGCAGGCCAGCACCATCCAGGGTGTCACCAAGGACATCCACCTGATGATGATGGATGCCGCGGGCAACGTGGTGCAGGATGTGACCTTCTTCTCTCCCACCGGCGATGAGGTGGCGCTGGACGTTTGCCGGGGCAACAACAACACCTATCTGGTATGCGGTTACGAGAATGTGGGTGGCCTGGACCTGGGCTTCGTGCTGCAGGTGGACGCCGGGTTCAACTTCATCGCCAAGGTGAACATCCAGGCGCCGGCCAACGACCGCCACACACCGGCGCTGAACATCATCAACAGCGCGTTCTACGATGCACCCGGCCCGCCCAACACCTACTTCTACTTCCCGCCCGACCCCAATGGTGGTTACCTGGTAACGGGTTTCGAAGCGGTCGGCTACAATGCGACGGACCCGAAAAGTGGCTATGCGCTCAAATTGAGTGATGGGCTGACCTTCCAATGGTTGACTAAGTTCGATTCACCCAACCCACCGGGTGGGCCGGATTGGGACATGTGTTCCCACGGCACTTACATGTGGGCTGGCACGCAGGGTTATTTCCTGGGAGGATCGGGGACTTCACCCGCAGGTGACCAGGTGGCCATGGCGATCGAGATCGACACGAATGGAGTGCCGCTCTGGGCCAAGCTCTATAATGATTCAAGTGCACCAGGTGAGAGCTCGGTGGCCGTGGACGCCGCGTTCGATGATTCGCCATTGGAGTTGTACCAACTCACGAACCACTCCAGTCACCGGGGAGGAGGCTTCTTCACCTTCGAGCAGGGAACCGGTATCATCGACCCGTTCCTTACCCGAAAGTTCCTTACGAACACGCCGGACTACTATTTGTACGAGTTCGGGGCCACCTGTGCCAGCAGCCCCGTGCTGATCTCAGGTTATGGCCACAACCAGACCTCCGGTAACATCACGGGGTACTTCCCATTTACGTTCCGATATGAAAAAGGAATATCACCCTCCTTTGCACCATACGTGGAAACATCCGGAGCCAAGTATGCCTATCCGATCGAATCCGCATTATACAATCCGACGGCCACCATCTTCGACGCGTACCAGACCGGTACGCATCCGCGGATCTACCATCCCAAGTTCTACGCGCAGCTCTTCCCGAACGAGATCACCCTGGCCGCTGTGGAGGATATCGGACCGGACCAGGAGAACCATTTGTTGCAACCCCAGATGGACGGAACACACTCGTGTCCCTACATCGACCCGGGCTTCGTCGCCGTGCCGGTCAATATCACGGAATGGCCCGTGAACCACCAACTGGGCACCTACGTCATTACTCCGGGCACATACAACGACGCACCCTTGGTGGCCCAGGTCCAACAGTGTGTGAATTGCCCGGCGGATGTGACCTTCAGCGTTACACCGGGGCCTGGATGTAACTACACGTTCACGGCAAACAATCCGGGCTTGTGTCCCAGCTTCACCATCCTCGATATTGCCAATACGGTCATTTTCACCAGCGCACTACCCACGGCGAACTTTCAATTCCTGATCAACGGCACTTACACCATTTGCTACTCCGATTGCGCCATTACGAACGATGGTTTGCAATGCATCACGGAGGCTTGCCAGGTGATCCAGGTGAACTGCCCACCCCCCTGCACGGTCGATGCGGACTTCAGCTTCACCGTGAATGGTTGCTGTGTGAACTTCTCCGACCTCACGCCGGACGGTGACCCGGACGGTTGCGAGTCCTGGGTGTTCGGCAACAGCGGAACCGTCCTCGCGGGCGATGTGACCTCCTACTGCTTTCCCGGACCGGGCACCTACACGGTATGCCATATCGACTGCTGCATTAACACCGACGGTACCCGTACCTACCACCAGGTCTGCAAGCAGGTCACCGTGAACTGCACACCGCCCTGTTGCATGCCCACCGGGATCAACGTGGCGGTGAACGGCTGCTGTGTGACCGCGTCGCCCATATTGCCGGGAGGTGCCTGCACTACACCGATGTTCTACTACTGGACCATGGGGGACGGCAATATCGCCTATCAGCAAGGTCTTTCGCATTGTTATGCGAAGCCCGGCATCTACACGGTGTGTCTTACCGTGGTTTGCAGCAGGTCGCAAAAGGTGCAGTTCTGCCAGACCGTCAAGGTCAACTGTATCACCTTTCCACCACCACCCAATGGCGGGAACGGCACTGCGAAATTCGGCTACAACACGACGGGCACGCTCATCAGCCTGATACCAACGCCCGCGAATTCCACGTATGTCATCAATTCGCACCAGTGGTCGTTCGGAGATGGCCAGTCGTCCACGGAAGCGAACCCCAGCCACTACTACTTGCTCAGTGGCACGTATGACATCACACATGTGGTGGAGGCCATCGACCTGGCCACGGGAATTCCGTTCGTTGATGAACAGACCAGCCCGGTGACGGTGGTGCTCGCTCCTGCCTGCGGCTGTGGACCGCCACCCACCGGGGCCTTTGCCGGTGGGCCGCTTCTCTGCAAGGAGAGCAACAGTGTATTGCTCAAACTGATCGACTTCGCGAGCGAGTCCGACATCGTGCACCAATGGATGGTCTCCACATGTGGTGGACCTGGATGTGCGTTGAGCGAATTCGTGCCGATACCGGGAGCGATCGGCCAACAGGTATGGTTGGAGGACGTGACCGCCGACCAATACTACCGATGCAGAAGCACATCGCCCCTCGGCTTCGTGTCGTGGTCCGATGAGGTGGAGGTCACTTTCGGCGTGTTCGCGCTTGATGTGCAAGCGACCTCCAACCCCGTGTGTCCCGGTGACCCCGTGACACTGACGGCGATCGGTGCTGTGGACCATCTGTGGAGCACCGGGGAGACCACGGGCAGCATCGACGTTACGCCCTATGCAAGCACTTCCTACAGCGTGGATGGCACCAATGCGGCAGGCTGCCTGGATGAAGCGGATATCACCATTGATGTGGTAATGGCTGGCTGCGGGGTGTTCCTGAACGCGCGTGCCCTGCTGGAAGGACCCTTGGATACGGGCACCGGCATGATGCACGACCAACTGCGGTCCGCAGGTCTGTTGCCTTTGCAGGAGCCGTATACCGCCCTGGGCTATGGGTGGCCCGCAGGAAGCTCGGGCAGCAACATGGGCCCTGCGGTGCTCGGGACCGAAGGCGTTGATGCCATCACGGACTGGGTACTGCTGGAATTGCGTGATGCGGGTACACCGTCCTCCGTGCTGGAAACACGTAGTGCCCTGCTGCAACGCGATGGCGACATCGTGGAACTGGACGGACAGTCCCCCGTGCGCTTCCTGTCGCCCCCTGCGCCGTATCACGTGGCCGTGCGGCATCGGAACCATCTGGGCGCGATGACAGGCGCAAGCCTACTGCTCACGGACACACCTACTTCGGTGGATCTCACTACCGATGTCCTGGATACCTGGGGTACGGATGCACGCAAGCCGATCGGCGCCCTGCGCGCATTGTGGGCCGGCGATGTCTCATTCGATGGGCTCTTGAAGTACACCGGTGCCGACAACGACCGCGACCCGATCCTCCAGGCCATAGGCGGAACGGTGCCTACGGCGACCTATTCTGGCTATCATTCCGCGGACTGCGACATGGACGGGGTGGTCAAATACACAGGGAGCGGGAACGACCGGGACATCATCCTACAGAATGTCGGCGGGCTGGTTCCGTCAGCGGTGCGCAGCGAACAGGTGCCATGATGCATCGTGGTCGAAAGTCTCTTTCCCGGCTTCATACGAAATGACAGGACCGTGATAGGACGCTGGTCAATGTGACGGAAGCGTGCTTCCTGTCCAAACGGTGACGCTGGCATGGTGGAGGCCATCGGCATTGGGGTGGGGTGCTGCGCCACTTCGATGACAGCCCGCAGATGCCCACTGGCGATGGTGCTGTCCTTCTTCGAGCCGCTTTGGTTCAAGGTGGTGCACAAGCGGATGGACGCGTAAAGGCAGGGGAAGGATGGGGCCGCGCTGGCATGAGGCCGAACTTAGCGGCCCCATGACCCGCAAGGAAAAAGCCGCCTTCGTTTCCGCGAAGCTCGCTGAGTTCTACCCCACAACGTCCATCCCCCTGGACCACCAGGATCCTTACACGCTGCTGGTGGCGGTGCTGCTGAGCGCGCAGTGTACCGATAAGAAGGTGAACGAGGTCACGCCGATGCTCTTCGCCAAGGCGCGCACACCGCAGGAGATGGTAAAGCTGAGCGTGGAGGAGATCCAGGACATCATCAGGCCGTGCGGCTTGTCGCCGATGAAGAGCAAGGGGATCCATGGGTTGAGCAAGATCATTTTGGAGGAGCATGGCGGGCAGGTACCGGCGGACATGGCGGCGTTGGAGCGTATGCCCGGCGTGGGGCACAAGACCGCCAGCGTGGTGATGGTGCAGGCCTTCGGCGTGCCGACCTTCCCTGTGGATACGCACATCCACCGCCTGGCCTGGCGCTGGGGACTGAGCACGGGCAAGAGCGTGGAGCGGACAGAAGCGGATCTGAAGAAACTCTTCCCTAAGGAGCAATGGGCCGAACTGCACCTGCAGATCATCTACTTCGGGCGGGAACACTGTCCGGCCAAGGGGCACGATGCACGGAAGTGCCCCATTTGTAGCGTGATCGGGAGGAAGAGCCTGTTCCGATAGGCGCGGTGTCGGGGTCCGTAACTTCGGGGGGCATGCGTACGCTCCTCATCATCCTGCTGCTGGTCTCCTGCAAAAGCGCGGCCTACCTGGATGGTCCAGTGGACAACCAGGAGTATGTTTTCGTGCTCAACAGCGGGCGCTCCTTCATGCGCGTGCTACCCACCGGCTGGGAACCGCGCTTCGAGGGCGAATTCATGCGCATCGATCCGCGGCACCGGGTGATGGGCATCGACGTGATCCTGATCCATCCACGCTTTCCGATCGAGCCCCATGTGCTGGACATGGTGCGCGTGATCCGCAAATACGCTCCCAGCGGCGCGGCCAGCTACTACCTGTGGGTGCCGCCCGGCACGGACCTTAACATCGGCGACCTGGAGGCCCGTGAGTTGGTGCATGTAGCACCACACACCTGGCTCCGACCCAATGAATTCCGGATCGAGTTCGAGCGACCCATGCATCGCGAGTAAGTCCGATGATGAACGACCTTTGGGACCACTCCGCGACCGGTGGAACGGTCCTGGCTGCATGGGGACCCTTGGATACTACATCTCGCTCCCGTTCATCTACGGCATCTCCCTGCTGCCATTCCCACTGCTGTACCTGCTCTCGGATGTCATGTACCTGGTCGTCTATCGGCTGCTGGGGTATCGCAGGAAGGTCGTCCTCACCAATCTGAGGAACAGCTTCCCCGAGAAAAGTGAGGCCGATATCCGCGCCATCGCGGCCAGGTTCTATGCATGGTTCTGTGACCTTACCCTGGAGACGCTGAAGACCCTGACCATTTCTCCGGAAGAGGTGCGCAAGCGAGTAAGTTTCGAGGGGATCGACATTCTGCGGAAATATGCTCAGGAGCATAGGAGCATCATTCTTGTACTGGGTCACTATGGCAATTGGGAACTGGCTGGTGCGCGATACAGCCAGGAAAAGGACATCCCTCAACTATACGTGATCTACCACCCCTTGGCGAACACACACTTTGATCGGCTCATGTACCACATGCGTACCCGGCATGGCACGAAGCTGTACCCCATGCGGGAGACCAGCAAACTGATGATGCGTGACCGTGACCTGCTCACCGCCACCGCGTTCATTGCCGATCAGACCCCATCACCACAGCGTGCCTATTGGACGACTTTCCTTGGTCAGGACACACCTGTGTTCCTGGGGACCGAAGCCCTTGCACGAAAGCTGGATCAGCCCGTGGTGTACATTTGCATCTCCCGACCCAAGCGCGGGTATTACCAGATGAAGATGGAAACCTTGGTGTCCGACCCGCAGCAGACCAGCGAAGGGGAGATCACCGTGATCCATACTAAACGGCTGGAAGCCGATATCCGAAAGTATCCCGAACTTTGGCTTTGGACCCACCGTCGCTGGAAACACCAGCGACCCAATAGTGTTTGATGGTCATGCGCTCCGAAAAGGAACTCATCCTTGCCACCAAGCCCTTCGCGAAAGAGATCCGCTGGAAGAGCTGGTGGCACCTATTCTCAACCACGCTTGTGCTTGGTGGCTTTTATCTGGGTGTCTTCTGGCCCGCAACGCCCCTGTGGCTCAAGGTGATATGCAGCGTCCTGGCGGGCCTCACCATCGCCCGCATGTTCATCATCTATCATGATCACCAGCATAAGGCCATCCTACAGGACTCCTGGTTCGCCAATGCTGTGATGACCCTTTGGGGCCTTTTCATCCTTGCCCCTACCAGCATCTGGAAACGGTCCCACGACCACCACCACAAGCACAACTCCAAGCTGTACACGAGCAGCATAGGCTCCTACCCGATCGTAACGAAAGAAAAGTACCGCTCCTTGAGTCGTGGCGAGCGGGCGGTATACAACTTCACCCGCCACCCCATCACCATCGCCCTTGGATACCTGTTCGTCTTCATCTATGGCATGTGTGTGCGCAGCTTCATGAACAACCCAAGCAAGCATCGTGACTCGCTGCTGGCACTTGTGCTGCATGTGCTCATTGGTGTGGCCATCGTGCTATTCCTGGGTTGGACCACATTCTGGCTTGGTTTCATAGCACCGGCGGTGATCGCACTGGGGCTCGGAGCCTACCTGTTCTACGCGCAGCATAACTTCCCCACGGCCACATTCGCCGACAAGGATGGTTGGAGTTACGTGAACGCAGCCCTGGGGAGCAGCAGTTACATGCGGATGAACCCGGTGCTGCACTGGTTCACCGGGAACATCGGATACCACCACATCCACCACCTCAATTCGCGCATCCCCTTTTACCGGCTGCCCGAGGTCTACGCTGCGATCCCCGAATTGCAGCAGGCGAAGACCACCTCTTTGATGCCCGGAGAGATCATCCGTTGCCTGCGGCTGAAGGTCTGGGACCCGGAAATTGGCAGGATGATCGGCCGACGCGAGATGGCTATGTGACGCTTGTCGGCCCTGGCTTGAAAGAGCCTGGTCTCCACCAAGAAAGCCCCCGAAGCACACGGCTCCAGGGGCTTTCTCATTGTAGTTGGTTCCCCGATCAGTTCAACACCAGGGCGATCTCGCCCACAGGTGGAACGTCCACCACTTTCAACGCCCTGGAATAACCCAGGATCAGGCGGATGGACATTTCACACGGTCCGGGCGGGAGGTCGATGGTCACTGGTCTACGGGTGCGAGGGTATTTCTTTCCGAGGGTAGAATTCGTCATGAAGACCGGTTTGGAGGTTTGGATGCCTCATGAACGGGAGGGATATGGCCGTATTGCATCGCAGCACATCAAAAATCGACCGGCGGGTCCTCCTCGAAGGTGGACCCGCCGGCCGGTAGGATGAGCGAGGGATCAGGCCCGGTCGAGCACGATCTCGTGCTTCCGGATCATCTTCCGCATGTTGATCAAGGCGTAGCGCATACGACCCAATGCGGTATTGATGCTTACACCGGTGTGTTCGGCGATCTCCTTGAAGCTCATGCCGAGGTAGGTGCGCATGATCACCACTTCACGCTGTTCCTCGGGCAGGTGATCGATCAGCTTGCGCACATCGGCATCGATCTGCGTGTTCACCATGCGCTGCTCCACGTTCTTGCCCGGCTGGGCCTGCGTGGCGAATACATCGTGCTCATCATTGCTGCGCACCAGCGGCATCTTCTTGTTGCGGCGGAAGTGGTCGATCACCAGGTTGTGCGCGATGCGCATCACCCATGGGAGGAATTTACCTTCCTCATTGTATTTCCCGGTCTTCAGCGTGTGCACCACCTTGATAAAGGCCTCCTGAAAGAGGTCCTCGGTCACCTCACGGTCACGTACCATCAGGTAGACGTGTGACCATACCTTCCGCTTGTGGCGATGAAGCAGCATCTCGAAGGCTTTTTCATCCCCTTCGAGGTATAGACGTACAAGCTCCTGGTCGTTGAGCACCTTCGTAAGCATGGCCTTTCCCTTTTAGGTCCGTAATGGATCGTCGTGATCAGGGTAGAGGTCGTGCTATCGGCGAAGTGGTGTTGGTGCTCGGGCCGTGCGAACGGACCCTTTGGTTGGGTGTGCTGTAGACGCTTTCGGACCGTTCAACGTTGCCTGGGCTTCGCATATTGCCCTGCAGGTTTGGTCCCTTGTGACAGGCCAAAGATAGCCGCATCAACTTAGAGGGGCAAGCCGGTGCCTAATTTCGCGCCCCGCTTCCTGAAGGGAAAGCCACCATTGCCCGCATCCACCTCCATCGACCCCAAAGCCCCCATGGCCAACGGTACCGCGAATAGCGCCCGGAAGCCCCATGGCGGTCTCATCCGCGTGCAGGGTGCAAGGGTCCACAATCTGAAGAACATCGATGTGGACATCCCGCGCGGAAAACTGGTGGTTATCACCGGCTTGAGCGGTAGTGGGAAAAGCAGTCTGGCTTTCGATACGCTCTACGCTGAGGGACAGCGCCGCTATGTGGAAAGCCTCAGCAGCTACGCCCGGCAGTTCATGGGCCGGCTGGAGAAACCCGATGTGGACCGCATCCTGGGGATCGGCCCGGCCATCGCCATCGAACAGAAGGTGATGAGCACCAACCCGCGCAGCACCGTGGGTACCAGCACCGAGGTCTACGACCATCTCAAACTGCTCTTCGCACGGGTGGGCCGTACCCTCTCCCCCACCAGTGGCCGTGAGGTGAAGCGCCATACCATAGATGATGTGGTGGCCGGCGTGAACAGCTACCCCGCGGGTGGCACCGTGCTGATGCTCGCACCGATCCATGTGCCGGCAGGGCGTGGGATCGCGGAACATTTCGACATTCTTCAGCAACAGGGATTCGCACGCGTGCATGACGGCCACATGGTGCATCGTATCGAAGACCTGTTGGGCGCGAAGACACCATTGAGGGGCACGTGGTTCCTGGTGTTGGACCGGATCGTAGTGGCACCTGGCGACGGCGAATCGGAGAGCCGGATCGCGGACAGCGCTGAGGCCGCCTTCTTCGAGGGCCAGGGCGAATTGATACTACTGGGCGAGGACCTGCCTACCGATCTTGCAGGTGGCCGCCAGATGGGCTTCAGTGATAAGTTCGAACTGGACGGGATCACCTTTGAGGAGCCCAGTCCAAACCTCTTCAGTTTCAACGATCCGGTGGGTGCCTGCCCACGCTGTGAAGGCTACGGCAACGTGATCGGCATCGACCCTGATCTGGTGATCCCGGACAAGCGGCTAAGTCTCTACGATGGCTGCGTGGCCCCATGGCGTGGAGAGAAACTCAGCGAATGGCAGGTGGACTTCATCCGTGACGGTGCCGAATACTACTTCCCCATCCATCGCCCATACCGGGAACTGAATTCTGCCGAACGTGATATGCTTTGGAAGGGCGCCAAAGGACTTCACGGGATCGACAGCTTCTTCCGCTATGTGGAAGAGAAGAGCTATAAGATCCAGTACCGCGTGCTGGGAAGCCGCTACAGGGGCAAGACCACCTGCCCGGATTGCAATGGTCGTCGCCTGCGCAAGGAGGCGCGGTATGTGAAGGTGGACGGGCATGACATCACAGAGTTGGTGCGAATGCCCATCGCCGACTGCCTGGCATTTTTCGAAGGGCTGGATCCCGATGCGCATGACAAGCGGATCGCAGCACGGCTTCTTAAGGAGATCACCAACCGCCTGCGTTATCTGGTGGATGTGGGCGTGGGCTATCTCACACTGGACCGCCGCAGCAACACACTCAGTGGTGGGGAAACGCAACGGATCGACCTGGCCACATCGCTGGGCAGCAGCCTGGTGGGCAGCCTGTACATCCTGGACGAGCCCAGCATCGGCCTGCACCCCCGCGATACGCTACGCCTGATCGGTGTGCTGAAAAAACTGAGGGACCTGGGTAACACCGTGATCGTGGTGGAACACGATGAGGAAATGATGCGCGCTGCGGACCATATCATCGACATGGGGCCCATGGCCGGTACGCATGGCGGCGAGGTGGTCTTCAGTGGCAACCACGCGCAGTTGCGGGACAGTGACGGCCTCACCGCGAAATATCTTACCGGCCGCGAAAGCATCGCTGTGCCAAAGCGGCGCAAAGCGGTCCGGGACAGGCTGGTGCTGAAAGGCGCCAGTGAGCACAATCTCAATGATCTCGATGTGGAGTTCCCCCTGCACATGCTCACGGTGGTGACCGGTGTCAGTGGCAGCGGCAAGACCACGCTTGTGAAGCGCATCCTTTACCCCGCCTTGAAACGTTCGTTGGAAGGCTTTGGTGAGCGGCCAGGCGAATTCAAGGCACTGGAGGGCGACCTCAAGCGTATACAAGCCGTGGAAATGGTGGATCAGAACCCCATTGGCCGCAGCAGCCGCAGCAACCCGGTGACCTACGTGAAGGCCTGGGATGAGATCCGCCTGCTATTCAGTGAAACGGATGTGGCCCGCATGCGTGGTTACAAACCCAGCTATTTCAGTTTCAATGTGGACGGTGGACGCTGCACGGAATGCCAGGGTGAAGGTGTGGTGCACATCGAGATGCAGTTCATGGCTGACATCAGTCTTACCTGCGACGTGTGCAAGGGGAAAAGATTCCGTGAAGAGATCCTCGACGCCCGCTTCGCCGGGAAGGACGTGGCCGAGATACTGGATATGACCGTCGATGATGCCATCACCTTCTTCCAGCAGAACACCGGTGGGAACAATGCATGCAAGCGTGTGGTGGGCAAGTTGCTACCACTACAGGAGACCGGCCTGGGCTATGTGAAGCTGGGGCAGAGCAGCAGCACCCTAAGCGGCGGGGAGGCCCAACGCATCAAACTGGCCAGCTTCCTCGGCAAGGGACAGGAGGAGAAGCCCACCTTGTTCATATTCGATGAACCCACCACGGGGCTTCATTTCCACGATGTGGCCAAGCTGCTGAAAGCTTTTGGGATGCTGCTGGCCAATGGTCACAGCCTGATCGTGATCGAGCATAACATCGAGGTGATCAAATGCGCCGATCACGTGATCGACCTGGGCCCAGAGGGAGGCGAGGCTGGTGGCCATGTGGTCTTCACGGGCACCCCGGAAGCATTGGCGGCCTGCGAGAACTCGTGGACCGCGAAATTCCTCCGGCTCTAAGAGCCTGTTTATGATCTCTTGAATGATGGGCTCCGAAACTATTTTTTACTGAGGCGAAGCCGGAAAATTTTCGCGTAGCGGGTCTACGGGAACATTTTCCGGCGAAGCATCGGCGGAAAAGAGGCCGGAGAGCGCATTTGAAGAGATCATAAACAGGCTCTTAGAGCCAGATCTAACGCAACAGCGTCACATGGCCTGTGTGCGTTGTGAGCGGCTCATCAGAACAACGGTCCTTGAAGCTGACCACGTAGAAGTACGTGCCATCCGGCACACGTGCACCGGAATTGTCCAAGCCACCATTCCAACCCAGAAGAGGGTTGGTGCTTTCGAACACCAGCTGCCCCCAGCGGTTGAATACCTCCATGCTGAAGCGCTCCAGATAGTTGCCCTCCACCCGGAAAGTATCGTTCACGCCATCATTGTTGGGGCTGAAGACGTTCGGCACCTCGGTCACACTCTCCGACTCCGTGATCAGGACGACGCTTACTGAATCGATCACAATGCAGCCCAAAGTATCCACGGCGAAGAAGGAGAAGTCGCCACCCTCGGTCACGGTGATGCTCGGGGTAGTGGCATCATTGCTCCACGTGATGGAAGCCACCGGGAAAGGTGCGGTCAGCACCACGGGCTCCCCCGGGCATGCCAATACATCGTTCATGGATGGCGGCGGCGGCTGAAGCTGCACCAGCACGGTGTCAGTTCCTACACAGATGCCATCGGTCACCACCACCCAGTAGGTTCCCGGCTGGGTCACGTTGATGCTCTGGCCTGTGGCACCCGTGCTCCATGTATAGGTTTCGAACCCCGGCCCAGCATCGAGGGTCACCGGCACGCCATCGCATACGGCACCGGCGTCCGGCAGTTCGATCTCTATGGAAGGTGGGTCGAGGATGATGGTCTCCGTGATCGTGGCCGTGTTCCCGCACAGGGGGTCCGTGACTGTAAGTGTAACCTCGTACGTTCCGGGGCCGCCATATGCATGTAGCGGGTTGATGGTGGTACTGGTACCACCATCACCGAATTGCCAACTGTACTCCATTCCCGGGGTACCCATGTTGAAGAACTCGGCCGAGAAGCCCTGGCAGTCGCTCTGGCTTTCCCACTCGAACATGGCCTCCACCTCGGGAGGCGTGAGGATGGTCACGCTCACGAAAGCAGTATCAGCGAAGTTGCACGAGACGCTGTCGGTGCCTATGAGGGTGACGATGTATTCGCCTTCCGCGCCATACTGATGGGTCACCTGGATGCCAGTGAGGCCTGTGGTGCCATCTCCCATGTCCCACCACCAATTACTTGCATTGCCCACCGCAGTGAAAAGAATGGGCGAGCCCAGACAGGCGGTAAGGCCCTCGGTGTCCACATCGATGCCCACGATCACGGCCTGCTCGAAGTCGATCTTGAAGACACCCAGGTTGCAATTGTTGCTGTTATTGGTGTTGCTCCATGCACCAGGCGTGGTAGGATACGAGAGCAGACCGCATCCCGCGCAAACAGCCTGGTACACGATGCCATCCTTGTCGAACCGGCTTGTGCCGCCATCGACATGCTCTGCGGAGCTACCGCCGAAGAAGGTGGCATACCCCAAGGCCACAGCTTCCAGTTCAAGCATCATCAGGTAGAAATCGCTTCCATCGGTGGTGCTTTGGAAGGCGTCCGGGGTGACCGGCAGATTGAAGGTGGAGCTACTCAGCCCTGCCGATCCAAAGGAATTGGTGGACCCGCCCCAGCCACTGAAGTAGATCTGGCCGCAGTTACTCACCAGAAAGGCCGAAGGCGAGATGTGCTCATTGCCTGCCCCCCCGATCCGGGTACTCCAAAGAGATGCGGAAAGATCACCGCTGAATTTGTGCAGGAACTGCGTGGCGTTGGGGTTGTTGTACTTTCCCGGGGTGATCGGATATGGGCCGGTCGTCTGGCCCACAACGAAGACCTCGTCCGCCGTGTTGAGTTGCACGAAATAGCTCTGGTCGAAGCCGGATGTGCCCACGTAGGTGCGTGAGATCAGCGGGCTACCAGAGGGGTGGAAGCGAGCGATGAAGCCGTCAGTACCGCCCTGTAACCCGGGGAAGGCCGCCGTGCCCTGGCCTGCGGGCAGGTTGGTACTCGTCGTGCCGCCAGTGATGTAGATCTCGCCCGTGCTGGAGGTCTGTATCCCAAAGCCCGCATCAGTGCCAGACCCGCCGAAATAGGTGGCCCAAAGCATGGTGGTGAGCTGGGGGTCCATGCGGAAAACGTACGCGTCCACCCCACCGGCATTATTGGTCTGCACCGCGTTGAGTGAGGTGAAGAGGTTGGTGCTCACCGTGCTGGAGATCACCAGCGGCTGTTCTTGGGGATCCATGATGATCTCTCCACGGAAGGGATCGCCGTAGTTTCGATTGGTGGGGACCTGCTGGTTCAGGCCATCATTGCCCGAGCCTCCCACGTACGTGCTGCCGATCAAGGCCGTGGCCGTGTTGTTCAGGTGCACCACTACGATATCGCTGCCATTGGGGTAACTGAACCCGTAGCTCGCCACCGCGAAGGGCGGGTTGGTGCCCCCGGCGAAGGAGGTCTGCCAGCAGCCGACCGTGGTAGGGAAGTTCAGGGAGTTGGTAGTCCCCAGGATGTAGAGTTCATCGTTGCTGTTCACCACCATGCTATGGGGTACCTCATTGGCGGTGCCGCCGATATATGTGCTCCATACCAGGGCATTACCTGTGGGTGTGAACTTGGAGATGGCAATATCGTTCTCGCCGCCCCCGTAATTGGGCTGTATCACACCCAGGGTCACTGGATAGCCAGTGCTGCGCACCATGCCACCCCCGTAGAGGTGGCCACTGTTGTCGTAGGTGGCGGTAAAGCCGAAGTTGTCACCAGAGCTTCCACTATAACTGCTGAAGACCACTGCCGGGTCGATCACAAGCGGGTAGCGCTGGTCGTAGCCATAAGGAAATTCGAAGCCTACACGGTCGCCATCCAGGGTGTAGCGGCATTCCACAGTGCGCTTATTCCCGTGTACCACCTGCCAGGCCACGGGGCGCTGCTCCACCACCCGGCCTGCGGTGGTCTCGATGAATACGAGGCCATGTTTCAGACCGATGCTGCTCTGACCCTCGTAACGCATTGTGATTCGGGACGGGTCCGCGCCGGGGGCCACCAGCCAGTCGTACTTCATGCCGTCATGGCCGTCTATCCGCATACCGATGCCTGGGTACATCTCCTTCAACTCCACCTCCGCGAAGACCGGCACACCGCCGGCCCATTGGGTGGGGTCGTCACCCAGGAAGTAATTCACGTAGTGCGGCAGGGCATGCCCCCCGACGTGTGCCTTCGCCATGGCACCCTCGAAATGCACCTTGTAGGCATGCATGCGCAGTGGTTCGGGCCTGAAGTCGGGCTTTCCATGACCCAGATGCTCGCCACCGGTACTAAGCACATAGGTGAAAGCATCACGTTCCACGAACAAGGCCCCGCCAGGCGTGACAGCCTTGAAAAGCACCTGCTGGGGCCACTGGCCCTTGTTCAGGTGGAACTGTAGCACCGCCTGGCCGTGATCATGGTCGTGACCATGGGCAAGCAGGCCTGTTGCGGCGAAGAGTAGAAGAAGGGTGGAGAGGGTTCGGGTCATGGCTCGGGCAAGATAACCAAGGAACGTAAAGACGCGCACGATCGCCATGGCGTTGCACGGACACCAACACTACCGGAACTGCAGATCGTACAGCTTCCTGTATCGCCCATTGTGGGACAGCAATTCCTGGTGGCTGCCCTGTTCAATGATGCGGCCCGCGTCCAGAACGATGATCCGCGCCGCGTTCTGTATGGTACTCAAGCGGTGTGCGATGACGATGCTGGTACGTCCTTTCGTAAGGCGCAATGTGGCTTGCTGGATGAGCTGCTCACTGGTGCTGTCCACACTGCTGGTGGCCTCATCCAGCACCAGCACCCTGGGTTGGTGCACTGCGGCCCGGATGAATGCGATCAGTTGCCGCTGGCCGGTGCTAAGGATACCCCCCCGCTCGCGCACCTCCGTATCGTAGCCTTGTGGCAGGCGCATGATGAAGTCGTGCGCACCCACCTCCTGCGCGGCTGCGATGACGTCCGCGCGTGAGATGGCCGGATCGTTCAGTGTGATGTTGTTATGCAGCGTATCGCTGAAAAGGAAAACGTCCTGCAACACCACCGCGATGCTTCGACGCAGTTCGGTCAGGCGGTAATCGCGGATGTCACGCCCGTCCAGTGTCACTCTCCCGCGCTGATGGTCGTAGGCACGGCTCAGGACATTGATGACCGAACTCTTACCCGAACCGGTGGCCCCCACAAGCGCCACCATCTCACCAGCCTTTACCGAGAAGCTGATGTCCTGAAGCACGAAGTCCTCCTCTTCATAGGCGAACCAAAGGTCCTCGAAGGCGATGTCGCCACGCAGGTCATCGGTACCAAGGGTGCCCTCATCCGCGATACCCGCCTCGGTATCCATCACCTTGAAAACGCGCTCACTACCCACCATGCCCATCTGCAGCACGTTGAAACGGTCGGCCAGTTGGCGGATGGGCCGGTAGAGCATGTTGATGAAGAAGATGAAGATGAAGATATCCCCCACCGTGGCTCCACCGGCCAGCACGCCCCTTACGCCCCACCACACCAGGAAGGCCAGGGAGACCGCGCTGAGGATCTCCACCACTGGAAAGAAGATACTGTAGGCCAGGACACTGCGGATGTGCGCCTTGCGATGCTCACGATTGATCTTCTGGAACTTGGCGTATTCCTGCTCCTCACGGCCGAAGAGTTGCACGATGGACATGCCCTGGATATGCTCCTGCACGAATGCGTTAAGCCGGGCCACCTGCGTCCGCACATCCTGGAAGCTCTTGCGGATGCTGTTCTTGAAAACGTTGGTACTCCACAACAACAGCGGAATGGGGATCATGCTCAACAATGCCAGCTCCCAGTTCCAGATGAACATCACGGCCACCACCACCACCAATTTGAGAATGTCGCCCAGGATCAGCAGCAGGCCTTGCGAGAAGATCTGATCGATCGTTTCGATGTCGCTGACCACACGGGTGACGAGTGTGCCGATGGGTGTGCGGTCGAACCAGCGGAGTTTGAAGCCGATCACCTTCTGATAGAGCATCTGCCGTAGGTCGAAGGTCACGGCCTGCCCAAGCCAGCTGGTCCAGTAAGCCTGATAGAACTGGATCACGGTCTCGATCACCAGCAAGCCGCAGACCAGCAGCGCCACATGGAGCAGCCCGCGTGCGTCACCGGTCAATGCATAGTCATCGATCATGCCCCCCATAAGCAGTGGGCGCACCACACCGATCGCGGCGATGAGGATGGTGAGTGCGAACGTGATCCAGAAGGTGACCCGGTAGGGTTTGGTGAATGCGAAGACTCGTGCGAACAGGCGCCCGTCGAAGGCTTTGCCCCGCACTGTGGTGGCGGCGGGCGGCGTGGCGGCAGTGGTGGCAGCGGCGTTGCTCATGTGGCCAGACCGGTGTTCCGCGGGTTGAGGTCCATGGGTACGAATGGATAGACCACATGCTCAAGGTACAGCCCACAGGCCGGGGCGCTGCGTCCGGCAGCATGCCGGTCGCGGGCGGCCAACACCTGCGCCATGTGCTCCACTCCTTTGAGGCCCTTGCCGATCCGCAAACTGGTGCCCACCACGGACCGCACCATGTTGCGCAGGAAGCGGTCCGCCTTGATGCGGAAGAGATAGCCGTTGGGGAGATCGGTCCATTCTGCCTGCCGCACATCGCAAAGCATGGTCTTCGCATCGCTGCCAGCCTTGCAAAAACTGCTGAAGTCCTGGTGTCCGATGAGCACCTTGCACGCTACGTTCATCGCATCCACATCGAGGGTCGGTCGCATCGGATGGGAGCGATCCTGCAGGAAGGGATCCTTCTCCCGATGGATCCGGTAGGCGTAGCCACGCTCGGTGGCACTGAAGCGGGCGTGGGCCTTGTCGTCCACCGGGAACATGTGGTAGACCGCGATGTCCTTCGGCAGCAGGCTGTTGAGGCTGTACGCGAAACGCTGGCCAAGCTCCCTGTCATCGGGCACATCGAAATGGGCATAGTAGCGGGAGGCATGCACGCCGGTATCCGTCCGGCCACAGCCCACGGCATTCACTTTCTCCAGGTGCAGCGCGAAACGCAGGGCCCGCTCCAATTCGGCCTGCACGCTGGGAGCATTGGGCTGGAACTGCCATCCCCGGTACGCAGTGCCGTTGAAGGCGAGTTCTAGGAAGTATCGGGGCATGGTAGGAACCTGTGCACATGTGCCCATGGGAACATGCGCTTGTGCTTGCGAGCGCAAAAGTACCCCGGGGGAATGTGTCGCTTGGGCCTGTGACCGTTCAGCGCTGGAAGATCGACCACCTTCGCACCCAAGATCATGCGCATCGGCCTCCTTTCCGATACCCACGGCTGGCTGGATCCCAGGCTGGAAGCGCACTTCTCCGGCTGCGACGAGATCTGGCATGCGGGCGACATCGGCACGGCGCAAGTGGCTGACACGTTGGAGCACTGGAAACCGCTGCGCGCCGTGTATGGCAACATCGATGGGACGGACCTGCGCAAGCGCTTCGCGGCGGACCTGCGTTTCACGGCCGGGGGCGTGCGCGTGTGGATCACCCACATCGGTGGGCGGCCACCGCGGTACGACCGCGCGGTGATCGGAGAACTGCGCCGCGACCCACCGGATCTGTTCATCTGCGGACATTCGCACATCCTGCTGGTGAAGCATGACCCCGCATTGGACTGCCTCTACATGAACCCCGGCGCCTCAGGCCGCCATGGCTGGCACAATGTGCGTACTGCACTGCGCTTCACTCTTGCCGATGGCCGCCCGAAGGACCTGGAGGTGATCGAACTTGGCCCACGCGGCGCCAGTGGCGGAACATGAACGATCGATCGTGGAATACGACCGGCGGAACGGGCTGCGTTCCCCTTCAAGCCCCGGCTACCTTCGGACCCCATGCACCGGATCGTTCGCCATATCCCACGCCCCCTGCGCGACCGGTACGGCATCGCGGCAATGGGCCTGCTGGCGTGGATCACGCTCTTCGACAGCAATGACCTTTGGACGAACTGGAAGAACGTGCGGGAACTCGATCGCATGGAGGACCAGAAAGCCTGGTATTCCGCCGAGATCGAACGCACGCGGGAGCAGTTGCACGAACTGGACAGCGACCGTGACCTGCTGGAGAAGTTCGCCCGGGAACGCTACCTGATGAAGCGCGACAACGAGGACATCTTTGTTCTTGTGGCACCTGCGGAGCGCTGATCCGCCTACTGCATCGCGCAACACCCCGCCGGGTCCCATTCGCACAAGGCCGCAAGGGTTCTTTCGGTACGCAGCGCACGCCCTTCCGTGCGCAAGTGGTAGCGCGTGTCATGAAAGGCGGTGTCGGGAAAAACGAAGCGATGCGGCTCACCTATCAAGGGCAGGCCAGCGTCGTGGAATGCTGCTTGGATCGCCACGGTGCGGGTCGCATCGAAGCCCGTGAATGCCTGACCAGGCCAGGTGAACACTACCCTGGCGCCGTTCCGTTCAGCGTGTCCCATCAGTTCCCTTGCCATTGGCAGGAACGCACGTCCCACGGCGGGTGCATCATCGTCCAAACCATCGGTTTCGAATGCCTCTGGCCGGGGTAGTGCAAGGTGGGCCAGCATGTCGCCGCGTTCATCGAAGCCATCGGCACGGTAAAGTGGATGCCCACCGTCCGTGGTCCATCGGCCACGCATGATCCGCCACAGGCTCTGTGCGCGCAGCACGGCGATGCCCGATACCACACGCGGCCGGTCAAACCAAGGGATGTAGTGGATCGCATGCGGCACGCGGTCCACCACCTGGTAGTGTACATCGCCCTGCTTTTCCGGCCTGGCCACATTGGAGGGTTCCAGCGCCACCAGCACCAGATCGCCGGGGCCCAGGGCGTCCTTTACCTCGTTCACCATGAAGCGAAATCCCAGGCCGGCATGGATGCCCATGTTCACCACGGGACGGCAGAGGGCCTCCTCCAACATTTCACTGTCCATACCGAATCCTATGTTGCTGCCACCCAGCAGCAGCACCTTGGGAGAGGGCAGTGCCCGCAGCCGGGTGTGCTTGGCCGTCATCGCCGCGAGGTAGTCCACAGGTGTCACCGGTGGCCCCCAGCGCAGCAGCGCTGCCAGTGGCAGCAGCACCAGCGCGGAGAAGAACGCCACGCTGCGCAACAATGCCCCCGGCCCACTACCCGGTTCAGAAGCGGAAGTAGATGAACTCATGGCTGGTGCGCAGATCAAGGTGCAAGATGATGGCCGCGACAATGACAAGGTATATGGTCCAGCGTATGGGCCGTGATGCGGAAAGTGCCTTCAAGGCATGGTCATGGTGACGTGCGATCCATTCTGCGATGAGGAGCACGACAATGAGCCCGAGCTCCGGCTTGGACAGATGTAGGATCAGTGCCCCCGGGTGGAACAGCGCATTGGCCACCATGTATCGGAGATAGCCCGCGGCGTGATCGATGCTGGTGGCACGGAACAGCACCCAGGCCAACGTGACCATCAAAAAGGTCAAAACGATCCGGGGCAGGTCGCGTAGTGTGGCGTCATCGCGCTGGCTCCTGCCATCGGTAAGGATGGCGGGAAGATGGTAGACGCCATGAAGCACGCCCCATCCTATGAAGGTCCAGTTGGCTCCGTGCCACAGACCGCTCACGGCAAAGGTGATGATGAGGTTGCGTGTGCGGCCCAGCCTGTCCCTCCAACCCCCGAGCGGGATGTACACATAGTCGCGGAACCAGGCACTGAGGGTGATGTGCCATCGTCGCCAGAACTCGCCGATGCTACGGCTGAAATAGGGGTACGCGAAGTTGCGGCTTAGGTTGAAACCGAAAAGGCGGGCCATGCCGATGGCCATGTCGGAGTACCCGCTGAAATCGCCGTAGATCTGGAAGGCGAAAAACAAGGCGCCAAAGAAGAGGGTGATGCCCGGCGTCCCTGCTGGATCGCCTGCGAAGATCTTGTCAACGATCGGTGCACAAGTGTCCGCGATCGCGATCTTCTTGAAGAAGCCCCAGAGCATCTGCCGCAAACCATCACGGGCCGCGTCCATGTCGAAACGCTGCGGCCGCTCGAACTGTGGTAGCAGGTCACGCGCACGCTCGATCGGGCCTGCCACGAGTTGCGGGAAGAAGCTTACGAAGGCGAAGAAGGCGGGGGCATCACGTGTGGGACGAATGAGACCACGGTGGATGTCGATCGTGTAGCTCAGCGTCTGAAAGGTGTAGAAGCTGATGCCCACTGGTAACACGATCTGCAGCACGGGCGGGTGCGCCTGTAAGCCTATGCCGTGGAGCAATGAGGCGAAGCTGTCGATGAAGAAGTTGAAGTACTTGAAGAAGCCAAGGATGCCCAGGTTGATCGCCAGGCTGAGCCCCAGCAACCATAGGCGTCGGCGGGGTTCGCTGCTTCGGTAAATGGCCGCGCCGATAAGGAAGTCGGCAAGCGTACTCACAAGGATCAAACCCAGGAAGCGCCAGTCCCACCAGGCATAGAAGAACCAACTGGCGCCGATCAGGAACAGGTTGCGCCTTCGCACGTTCCCTGCGAAGAACCACCAGTAGGCCACGAAGACCACCGGCAGGAAGACCAGGAAGGCGAAGGAGTTGAACAGCATGCAGCGCCGGACGAAAGTAGCGGGCACACCCGGCACGGAGGTTCGTTCCCTGCCAGACCGTTTTGGCGCAACGGGAATTATTTCGATATTTGTCTAATCATCTACACTAAGTATGGACACTTCCTTCAGAGCCTTGAACGATCCCACACGACGCGCCATCTTGGAGATGTTGCGCCAAGGCGACCTGACCGCTGGTGAGATCGCCGATCATTTCGCCATCAGCAAACCCAGCATTTCACATCACCTCGACCTGTTGAAACAGGCGGGGATGGTCACCGCCATCCGCGAAGGCCAGTTCCAGCGCTACAGTCTGAACACCACCGTGGTTGACGAAGTGATAGGCTGGCTGTTCACCCTCACCGACAAAAAGATGAAGCCATGAAGATCGACCTGCGCCGCGAAGTCATATTGTGGGCCATCCTGTTCGCCCCCGTCGTCTATCTAGCCTTGGTTTGGGATCAACTCCCAGACCAGGTGCCCATCCACTGGAATGCTGCTGGTGAGATCGACGGATGGGCTTCGCGCAACAGCCTGCCGCTGTTCGTGGGCGGCCTGCAACTGGGTATCTATCTGCTGATGCTGCTCGTGCCATACATCGACCCGCGCCTGCGAAACCTCGAAGCGAGCCAAAGGTCCTACCAACGGTTGCGGGTGGTCCTCTCGCTGCTGTTCGGCTACATCGGTTTCCTGTCTGCCCATAGTGCTCTTCACCATGAGATCGATCTGCCCGGATGGCTGGTGCCAGCCCTGTTCTTCTTCCTGGCCGCCATCGGAAACTATCTCCACAGCCTGCGCAGCAACTACTTCATCGGCATCCGCACGCCCTGGACCTTGGAGTTCCCGGAGATCTGGGAGCGCACACACCGCTTCGGTGGCAAGCTGTGGTTCTGGTGCGGTCTGTTGGGTGGTGTGATCGCCTTCCTCCTACCTGGCCACCTTCTCCCATGGACGATCGGTTTGACCCTGCTCATGGCCTTCGCACCGATCATTTACAGTTTTGTACTGTTCAAGCAGGGGGTGGGATCGAAGGCGCGTGTTTGAGTCTTAGAATCGCAATGCGAGCGCAGTGGTAATGGCGCCGTTGGTCTGCGCAGGTATCCCATCCGATCCGGTGAAGTAATTATCCGCCGCACCAAGGAAACGACCTTCGATGCGCCACGATGCCCGTTGGCCGATCCGGTAGTCCACCCCCAAGCTTGCGCCTCCCATCGTTCCGGAACGCGCTAACACGATCCCTTGATCGTCGAGGAAATATTCTATGCGGCCGGCGCCCCACCAACGCCCACTGATCCGCTGCCTGTAGATCCCCACCACCGTGAACCAACCGCCGATCTCCCCGCTTTCCACCACACCGCGCGGCCTTTCCTGGATACCCACATCCACACCGAGCACCATGCCATAATTCTCGCCCTCGTTCTGTGCGTAGAAGTTGTTGTACCACCGCCAGACACCGATGCTGTCCGGCCCCATGCTGCCGATGAAGGTGCTCCAGTTGATCACGGTGCCCGCGTCGTTATCGAACTTCAACTGCGTACCAAAGGCGGGGCGTTGGTTGCCGGGCTCGCGTTGGATGCGTTGCCAACCATTGAGCGCCAGCAACGCCACCTGCAACTTGCCAGGCTTGTAGCTGAGCATGGCGCCCGCCTCGTAGTACGGCGAGTTCTCCGCCACGATGCTCCGGGTGAGCGTCATGCAGTCCGATCCAATGGCGCTCTCGAAGCCGATGTGCGATGGGAAGATCCCGGCATCCACCCATAGCTCGCGCTTCCTCGACAAGCGCAGGCCCACACGGGCTTCATAGATGCTGCGAAGCATCTCTGGCTCATGCGACAGGTTGTACTGGGAATATGTCCCGGCCATCAAGCCAATGGCACCCCGGACGCCATCGCGCTCATACACACCCTGCAGCAACAGCAGGTTCGCGTTGAACTCCTGGTGCCTCTTGTGGTTGTACAGGAAGTCCGGACGTTCGCCGTCAACTGGTCGTCCGAAGTCGAAACCGTAGTACACTTCACCATAGCCGCTCAACTTGAAGGCCGATGTGTCCTGCGCCAATGCACCGCCCTGCGACATTTCCAACATAAAGGACCCGAGAAGCGCTATAGTTCCCCAGGTCGGACAGCATTTCGATCTTCTGATCATCCGATCGTCCGATCTTCTGATCGGAATTTAGTGGTGGTGTCCACCGGCGCCATGTACATGGCCATGATCCAGCTCTTCGACAGTGGCTTCGCGCACTTCAGTGATCTCCACACTGAAATGCAGCGTGACACCCGCCAGCGGATGGTTACCATTCAGCACCACCTGGCCTTCCTCCACAGCCATCACTGTGAAGACACCCATGTCCGCGTTCTCTCCGGCCTGGAACTGCATGCCGGGCTCCACCTTCTGACCACCGAAACGATCCTCAGGGACCTTGTGCAACAACTGCGGGTCGATGTTACCGTAGCCCTTCTCGGGTGGTACCACGGCCTGGAGGGAATCGCCGGCCTTCCTGCCTTCCAACTGCTCCTCCAGGCCGGGCACGATCATACCACCACCGTGGATGTACGCGAAAGCCTCGCGGCCAGCACTGGAATCCAGCATCTTGCCGTCGGCATCGTTGAGGGTGTAATGGAAGGAAACAACGGAGTTCTTGGTGATCCGCATAGCTGCTGCTGGTTGGCCGGGCAAGGTAAGCGCTTTGCATTCTTCGGCGGATGAGAGCCGATCGGAATGGCGCAGTAGAGACGCACAGTTATGCGCGAACTTCGCAGCGATGACCACCGAACGACTCTTCGATGCTTTCCCTTCTGCCAAACGCGATCAGTGGGAGGCTGTGATCAAGAAGGAACTCAAGGACAAGGACCTTTCGACGCTGGAGATCCGGCTGCCCGATAGCACAATACTGCCGCCCTTTCACATGGCTGAAGATGGTGGTCCGAAAGGTGAGCGGCGGCGTGGTACCAAACGCGCCGCGAACATTTGGCGCTGTACGGTCGGTGTGGATGCCACTTCGACCGATGCCACCAAGTTGGCTCTTGAAGCACTTACCGGTGGGGCCGATGCACTGGAATTTTACGGAAGACCAAGTGATCTGAAGGCCTTGTTGAACGACGTGTGGGTGGGTGCGATCGACCTCTCCTTGGATGGCGACACTTCCTCATTGGAAACACTGCTTGCTCTTCACCGCGAACAGAACACGCCGGATGCGGAGGTGAGCATGTGCCTTGGTCTTCCGCACGACGCAGATGTTCGGGGCTTGAAGGATACGATCGCGAAACACCCGCTTATCCGCCTGTTCAGCATCAGCGATGGCGCCGAACGCAGCTCCACCGCAGCGTTGGAACAAGGCCGTTCCTTGCTCGTGAGCTTGCTGGAGCATGGGTTTGCGATCGACGATGCCTGCGCCCGCCTTCAGTTCCGCCTGCACTTGCGCGATGACCTCTTCCTGGAAGCAGCGCGCCTCCGGGCCTTCCGCGAAGCATGGGCCGCGGTCGTGGGTGAATTCAAGCCGCAGCACGACTGCTCGCACAACACGTGGTTGCAAGCGGTGGTCGTGCTCGACTCCGCTCGGACCGACACACCTCCTTACACGAACATCATTCGCGCTACGCTTCAGGCCATCAGTGCGATCACCGGCGGTTGCGATGGGCTCACCATCCCCGCTCCCACCTTACCCGAAGGCGATGGGCTGGCCCGTCGTGTGGTCCGCAACATCCACAACCTGCTGCGTGATGAAAGCTTTCTTGGCCGCGTGGCGGATCCGTTGGGAGGTTCATACACCGTCGAACAGCTCACCACAACCCTCGCCCAAGCGCTGACCGACCGGGAAAGCGCTGACCAGCCCGCAGCCCGCAGCCCGAAGCTCGAAGCCGACATTCCAAACAGAGAAGAGATCCCCCTCAAGTCCTTCTACACCCCCGTAGACACCGAGCACCTCGAGCACCTCCACTACGCCGCCGGCCTCCCACCATACCTCCGCGGTCCCTACGGCAGCATGTATGCCATCCGTCCCTGGACCATCCGGCAGTATGCGGGTTTCAGCACAGCCGAAGCGAGCAACGCCTTCTACCGCCGCAACCTCGCCGCTGGGCAGATGGGATTGAGCGTCGCCTTCGACCTGGCTACGCACCGCGGCTACGACAGCGACCACCCGCGCGTGACGGGCGATGTGGGCAAGGCAGGCGTGGCCATCAGCAGCGTGGAGGACATGAAGATCCTCTTCGACAGCATCCCGCTGGACAAGATGAGCGTGAGCATGACCATGAACGGCGCTGTGTTGCCCATCATGGCCTTCTTCATCGTGGCGGCGGAAGAGCAGGGCGTATCACCCGAACAGTTGCAAGGCACCATCCAGAACGACATCCTCAAGGAGTTCATGGTGCGCAATACCTACATCTATCCGCCGGGGCCGAGCATGCGCATCGTGGGCGACATCTTCAGCTACTGTGCGAGGAAGATGCCCAAGTTCAACAGCATCAGCATCAGCGGCTACCACATGCACGAGGCCGGTGCGCCTGCGGATCTGGAACTCGCCGACACACTGGCCGACGGCATCGAATACGTGCGCACGGGTATCGCCGCAGGCATGAAGGTGGATGAGTTCGCTGGCCGCCTCAGCTTCTTCTGGGGCATCGGCATGGACCTCTTCATGGAAGTGGCCAAGATGCGCGCCGCACGGATGCTCTGGGCGAAGATGCTGAAGGAGGTGGGCGCCACCAACCCGAAAAGCCTCGCCCTGCGCACGCACTGCCAGACCAGCGGCTGGAGCCTCACCGCGCAGGACCCCTTCAACAACATCGCGCGCACCACAGTGGAGGCGTTGGCGGCCGTGCTCGGTGGAACACAATCGTTGCACACCAACTCACTGGACGAGGCCATCGCGCTCCCCACCGACTTCAGCGCCAAGATCGCGCGTGACACGCAGCTCTACCTGCAGAAGAACAGCGGCATCACCAAGTGGATCGATCCGCTCGGCGGCAGCTACTACGTGGAAAGCCTCACGCACGAGCTGGTACACAAGGCGTGGGCGCGCATCAAGGAGGTGGAAGAGCTCGGCGGCATGAGCAAGGCCATCGAGACCGGATTGCCGAAGATGCGCATTGAGGAGGCCGCCGCGAAACGCCAGGCCCGCATCGACACCGGTAAGGACAAGATCATCGGCGTGAACGCTTTTGTGACGGAGGAGGAGACGAAGATGGAATTGCTGGAGGTGGACAATACGGAGGTAAGGGAATCGCAGATCGCGAGGTTGAAGCAGATCCGTGCGAGCCGGGATGAGAGTGCGGTGGGTGAAGCGTTGGAGGCGTTGACCAGGGCTGCGCAAGTCGGGAGAACTGTAGTCGGGAGTCGTGAGTCGTCGCCCGCAGGGACTCACGACTCAC
>JBGTES010000056.1:0-64074 GCA_041747675.1 Flavobacteriales bacterium | reverse complement strand
TGGGGCTTGGCTCTTCCTTGCGGCAGGCGGTGATCAACACGGCGCTCATCAGTGCAAGGCCGCCCAACTTAAAGGCTAAGCGTAGCGGTTGTCGGTTGTCGGTTGTCGGTTGTCGCATGGCGGGAGGGATATTGGTGAGTGCTGAAGGTGGTGTCCATTTTATCGCAGAACCAAACCAAGTGCTCACGTTCACGTGGAATTCCAATGCGAGATAGGTAGAATGCCAACATCAGGAACCGGCTCGGAGCCAACCGTTGAACTGCACGCAGACCATGGAGATCGGCAGGTATCCTACAATTTATCATGTGTTTGAAAGGAATGCTCTCATTCATCTATTAGGTGTATGATCACAGAAGTAAGAAGACATCCTCCACGTGTGTAGCTTGGCCGCATGCGCCTTCCCGCCGACAAGCTGCCCGATGTGGGCACCACCATCTTCGCTGTGATGAGCCAACTCGCGCAGGAGACAGGTGCCATCAACCTCAGTCAGGGTTTTCCGGATTTCCCGGTGGACCCGAAGTTGATCGGCCTAGTACACGATGCCATGCGCGCGGGCCACAACCAGTACGCGCCCATGCCCGGACTACCAGCCCTGCGCGAAGCGCTCGCTGGCAAAGTGGAAGCACTCTATGGCCATGCCTATGATCCGGCCACGGAGGTCACGATCACAGCTGGTGGCACCCAGGCGCTCTTCACTGTACTGGCGGCCATTGTGCATGCAGGCGATGAGGTGGTGGTGATCGATCCGGCCTACGACTGCTACGCCCCCACCGTACGCCTCTTCGGTGGCACGCCGGTGCATGTGCGTCTGGATGACGCCATGCGATTCGATGCGGATGCCCTGCGCGCCGCGCTCACGCCCCGGACGCGTGCGGTGATGATCAATACGCCACACAATCCGGGCGGCACGATGATGCGCGCGGCAGACATGGAAGCCCTCGCGGCCATGCTCCGCGGTACGGATATCCTGCTGATCAGCGACGAGGTGTACGAGCATCTGGTCTTCGACGGTGAAGCGCACGCATCGGTGATCCGCTATCCCGCCCTGCGTGAAAGGGCTTTCGTGGTGTTCAGTTTCGGCAAGGTGTTCCATGCCACCGGCTGGAAGACCGGCTATGTCATTGCGCCGAAGGATCTGATGTCCTTGTTCCGCAAGGTGCATCAGTTCAACGTGTTCAGCGTACACATGCCGATACAACATGCGCTGGCGAAGTATCTGCTGGATCCGGCGCACTATGCAGGACTCCCCGCCTTTTACCAGGCCAAGCGCGATCGTTTCGCGGAAGGACTGCGCGCCTCACGTTTCACCCTGCTGCCCTGCGAAGGCTCCTACTTCCAGGTGGCGGACTACGGCACGATCAGCGACATGGGCGACCGCGACTTCTGCGAATGGCTGGCACGTGAGCACGGTGTGGCGGCCATCCCGCTCTCGCCCTTCTACGCCGACCCGCCGCCCGGTCAGCGGCTGGTGCGTTTCTGCTTCGCCAAACAGGAGGCTACCTTGGATGCCGCCATCGAAAGACTATGCACGATCTAAGGGTTACACTGGTGCAGCGCATGCTCCACTGGGAGGATGCCGAAGCGAACCGTCGCATGTTCGCAGATCAGTCGCGCGGCCTGGCCGGCACCACGGACCTATTGGTGCTGCCCGAAATGTTCACGACGGGTTTCAGCATGCGAAGCGAAGCACTGGCCGAGACGATGGACGGACCCACCGTGGCTTGGATGCGCGATCAGTCGAAGGTGATCGGTGCGGCGATCTATGGCAGCATCATCGTGGAAGAGGCGGGACGCTACTACAATCGTGGGCTCTTCGTAAAACCCGATGGCGCGGTGACACACTACGACAAGCGTCACCTCTTCCGCATGGCGGAGGAGCACGACCACTTCGCCTCCGGTTCACAACGCGTGGTGGTGGAGCATGCCGGATGGCGCATCCTGTTGCAGGTATGTTACGACCTGCGCTTCCCGGTCTTCAGCCGCAACACCAATGACTATGATCTGGCGCTGTACGTGGCGAACTGGCCGGAAGCACGACGCTATCCGTGGTCGCAACTATTGATCGCGCGCGCCATCGAGAACCTGGCGTGTGTGGTTGGTGTGAACCGCGTGGGCATGGACGGCAAGGGCATCCACTACAGCGGCGATTCCGTGGCGATCGGTCCGCGCGGTGAAGTGCTCGGCGCGTTGGAAGCCTCCAGGGAAGGGTTCCTCACAGTGACGCTTGACGGCGCTGCGTTGCAGGAATTCCGCACAAAGTTCCCCGCGCATCTCGACGCGGATCGCTTCACGATAGAAGGGGTGTGATGGAGTGCAAGGGTTAGAGAGAGCGGTCTCGAACGCGATCTCCCACGATCACCGCAACACCTGGATATGCCCCATCTGCTGCTGCTCCATGCCCAGGGTCCCATAAGCATCCTCTGCGAAGCGATAGCGCAGCTTCCACATGTAGATGTCGTTCTTCACGTACTCGCCTCGGTAGGTACCGTCCCAGCCTATGTTGGGATCGTCGCTCTCGAAGAGCACCGCACCCCAACGGTCGAAGATCAGCAGTTCCATGGTGGCGATGTTGGTGCCCACGGGTAGGAACACATCGTTCATGCCGTCTCCATTCGGGGTGAAGGTGTTGGGCACATAGATGGCCGAAGGGCAGTACTCGGTCACGGTCACGCTGTCACGGAGCACGCAATCGTACACGTTGGTGATGTCCACGTAGTACCAGCCATATGCCCCTGCGAGGATCACCTGCGATTGGGCACCAGTGCTCCACACATACTGCGCACCGGGGTTGCCGGCATCAAGCGGTGCATGGTAGGGTTCCTCGGCGAGGCAGGTGAAGATCTGCCTTACGGCCATACGCACGGGCGAAGGGTTGAACACCACCGTGATGTCTTCTTCCACAGAACAGAAACCGTTGCTTACCACCACACTGTACGTGCCGCCCTGGGTCACGGCGAGGGTGGGGGCGGTGGAACCATCGCTCCATTGGTAGTTGGCACCGGGTGATGCGGCATCGAGCCACAGCGTCTCACCGGCACAGAGCACCGTGTCGGCGCCCAACGCAAGGACGGGTGGTGGCACCAGATCCACCTGTGCGTCGAATGTGTTTGTACAACCGTTCGCGGTAGTTATGGTGACGCTGTAAATCCCGCTTTCGGGCGCAACGATCGTCTGTGTCTGTTGTCCGGTGTTCCACTGGAAGTCAGCACCGGGGTTCCCCGCATCGAGTGTCACGCTCTGGTCGTTGCACACGGCCACATCCTCCAGTACATCCACTGGACCGGGCAGCTGGGTGATGGTCACTGCGTCGCTCGCCGAACAGAAGCCATTGCTCACGGTCACACTGAACGTGCCGCCATTATTCACGCTGATGGTCTGTGTGTTCTGGCCACTGTTCCAAGTGAACTGTGCACCAGTGTTGCCCGCATCGAGCACGATCATGTTGCCAGGGCAGATGACCGTGTCGCTGCCAAGGTCCACGGAGAGGGCGGGCATCAGCAGCACTTCCGCCTCGAAGGTGTCCATGCAGCCCGGTGGTGTGGTCACCGTTACGGAGTACGTTCCTGAAGCATCGGCGGTGATGGTCTGTGTGGTCGCGCCAGTGTTCCACAGGTAGGCAGCACCAGAGTTGCCCGCATCCAGCACCGGAGGATCGGTCTCACATGCCGTCACATCCTGCAGGGTGTTCACAGGCATCATATGGAAGTCCACGTTTACCGCATCACTCGCGCTGCAGCTCTGCGCAGTGGTCACCGTCACACTATAGGTTCCGCTGCTGTTCACCGTGATCTGCGGGGTCCCCGCACCGGTGTTCCACAGGATGGTGTTCTCCGCGTTGCCTGCATCGAGCACATGGTTCGTGGCGCCGCAGAGCGAAACGTCCGGGCCGAGCTCCACCACCGGCAGGGGATGCAGTGTCACCTGGAACGTGGTGAACCCCTGGCAGCCCTGTGCATCGGTGATAGTGACGGTGAATGCACCAGTGGCATGTGCTGTGATGGATGGTGTCTGCTGGCCGCTACTCCATTGATAGGTTACACCGGGCATTGGTGCGGTGAGGACGGGTGGCGCATCCGCGCAGACGGCCAGCACGGTCTGTGCAGGCAGACCTTCGAATGCACGTGTGATGATCACTTGATCGCTCACGGAACAGCCGTTCATATCGGTCACTGTCACGGTGTAGGTGGCGCTCGCATCGTTCAGGATGCTGGGCGACTGGATATCGTTCGCGTTAAGGTTGGCGGCCGGGCTCCACTGGTAGGTGGCATTCGGCACGTTGTGTTGCACATTCAATTGATGACCCAAAGCGCTGCACAACGAGAGGTCCGGACCGGCGTTGGCCGTGTAGCCGGTGTTCACCACGATGGTGATGTCTTCGGTCAACGCACAACCCGATGGCCCGTCGGAGACCGTCACCACGTAGGTGGTGGTCTGAACAGGTGTCGCGATGGGCGATGCGCTGTTGGGATCATTTAATCCGGCACCGGTCCAGGAGTAGGTCAATGAGGATCCACCGCTGGCTGTGGCATGCAGGGTGGTGCTCTGGCCCTGGCACAGTGTATCCTCGGCAGCACTAACGACCAGGCCGAGCAATTCTCCCACGGTGATCGTCATCTGAGCGGTTGCCTCACAGCCCAGTGCGTTCGTGGCCTGCACCGAGTAGGCGGTGGTGCTGCTGGGTGTGGCGGTGGGCGAGGCGCTCGTCAGGCTGCTCAGCGATCCATTGTCCGGGGCCCACAGGTAGGTGGTGAGCGTATCGAAGCTGGGCACCGCGTTCAGGGTGATCCCGGCGATGTCGCACAGCGTGGTGTCGCTGGTCAACTGCAACGTGAAAGCCGGTCCCACATGGATGTACACCGAGTCACTGTATGCGCAACCTGCCGTGGGGTCGATGCCCGTGAGTGTGTACCAGCCGCTTGACTGGGGATACGCCATGGTGTGCGCGGCGTTGGCATCATCGACCGGGCCACCGCTCCAGCTCAGGTCCAGCCAGGTGTCATCATAACGCGCCACGCGGAATTCATCGATGGCCCAGTTGTCCTGCCCCATACCGCTGTTGGCCAGTTGCCGGATGCGGAACATGGTGCTCGCGTTCTGTGCGGCCAGTGGTATCGGGGCGATGATCGATGTGAACACAGGGTAGGCATTCTCCGGATACAGGGCCAGCGTGTTCCAGGACATACCGAAATTCGTGGACCACTCGAGCACCACATCCTCGCCGGGGTCGGCATCCTGGCAGGGCGCCACGCCATCGGCGATCTTCAGGTGGAAGCGCACTTCCCCACCGCCAATGGTGTTGATCGTATTGGTCTGTGCGGAGCGCTGCCCGTTGCCGTTGAAGTAGAGGGCACCGCCGCTCACACTTCCGCATGCCGTACTCACCGTACCGCCCTGCACCGCGGCCCAGATGGGCCCCGGCGTCCCGTTGTTGAAGCGGTCCTCGGCGATCACGCGAAGGGTGCTGCTGATCAATTGCGTGGAGTCGCCCAGACAAAGTGTTCCCTGGTCGGAGTTCGCCTCCAATGCGAGGACATTGCCACTGGTCACGCCCACGAAAAGGCTGTCGATCATGTCCCCGCATCCGGCCGGGCTGATCACTTCCACCGTGTACCAGGTATCCTCCACCGGTATGGCCACTGGGTCGAACACATTGGCATTGCTCAGCGTCCCGGCAGGCGACCATTGCACCTGATACCAGGCCGGATCGGGTGGTGGATCCAGGGAGAGCTGCACGGGCTGGTACTGACACACATTCACAGTGGGTTGATCATTGGCCGTAAGTACCGTGGAGGTGAGCGGCAGGCCTACATGGTAGGTGAAACTGGAGGGGCAGCCTGTGAGTTGCGCGATGCCTGTTACCGTGTAGCTCTCGTTCTGTGTGGGTGTGATGGACAGGCTGTTGCCTGTGCCGATCACTGTGTTGGGCGCACTGCCGGTGGTCCATTGGGCATCGGCCATAGGCTCCGGTGCGTTCAGCACCATTGGACCCGATCCGCACACCACCGAATCCTGTGGCACCGATACGTCGCCGATGTCATGCACCGACGCGGCGTAGCTCTCGCCCATTCCCAGCCCGAAGACATGAAGCTGGAATCCGTGCGGGGATGCGACATGGTGTACACCTGGCGACACGGGCATGCGCGCATGCAGGCGGTCCGTGCAACCGGCGTAGGGCATGAACAGGGTGGGCGCAACCACCGCACCGTCAACGGTAAGCTGGCCCACGCTGGCGGGGGGCACCACAAGGCTGATCGAGTGCTGGTTCAATTGGGAGGAGGACACTGCGTTATAGAGCGCGCTATTCGAGAGGCGATCCACAGGCGAGAGCATCAGCATGGAGGGATCCCCCGATCCGGCGCAATCCAATCCTTCCAGGAATTGCACAGCGCTTACAGGTTTGTCGGCTTGGATGCACACCGGCGTGGTGGCGCCATTCACCATGTGTTTCTCTCCGGCATTCAGTACGATCGGCGGACCGCCGTCGATCGAGACCGAAGTGTTGTTCTCATTGGCCAGCACACGGTACGACTTGATGTTCACGCCCAATACCGGCACTGTGTGATAACGCGTACCCCAGCCTTCAACTGGGATCATCTGGGCGAACATCACATCGCAGGCGGCGCATCCCGGAGGCACTTCGGCGCACATCACCCCACCCAGCACCACGAAGGGGCGGCAGGGTCCACTGGCATCCGTGGCCTCGACCAGGGTGCCGGTGAGATCCAGGCTGGAGTTCTGTGCCTGGATCTGGTAGCTCTGCCCGGCATCGAGTTCAACTGTGAAGGGCACACCTGCGGGGCGGCCCGCCTGGGTGGTGGCCGTGGGCGTGATCAGGACCTCGGTGTCATCCTCGGTGGCCACAATGAGCAGCTCGCTCTTGAAGGCGTTGTTGAAGACCAGCAGGCCGCGGTGGCTGTCCACCCGGTAGCGGGTACCCAGCGATGCCATGGGCAGCACCTGGGCCAGATCGCGGGTGAAGTTCTGCTGACTCGAGATCAACACGTTCACGCTGTCCTGGGCCTCGATCAGCACACCCTTGCCCAGCACTTGTTCCGATCCAAAATGCTCGGCGGTGTTGGGAACGACCACCACCGCCACACCGTTCTGCGCCACGGTGAAATTGGTGCTCCACCCGGTATGGGGCATGCTCACCGTGCCGCTGGTGGCGGTGGTGCCCATGATGTGTACCTGGAGGCTCTGTGCCCCGAAGCCGTTCTGCAGGTAGCCCGTCCAGAAGCGCTTGCCGCGCGTGGGCACCTGGGTGGGATCCTGCGTATGTGCCATGGCAGGGCACAGCAGCAGGGCCATGAAGACCAGGCGGTGCATGGCACGCATGCACGGAAGGGGGGCTCGTTCCATCGGCTCCACCGAAGAGTAGTGGTGGTGGCGGCCGTTCTACGCGCCGGTGCAGGCCAAGGTTCAAGCTGTCGAAGCTCCGGCACGGAGCCCTCTGCGGCTCATTCCAGCTTCCAGTCGATGGTCAGGTCCCAGCCGGCCCGCACATTGATCGGGTCACCATGCCGGTGGACGCGTTCGGGCTGTAGTCCCGCATCCAGCGCACCAGGGTCCCAGCGCCCATTTCCATTGTCATCCTCGATCAGGCGCAGACCATGGTTGCCGGGTGTGAGACGCTGCCAGATCACTTCTGCCCCCCCTGCTGCCACGGCCACCTCACGCACAGTGCGGCCCTGCGCGTCGGTAAGTTGCAGGAGGAAGGGACCGCGATGCTCTTCAGTGCTCTCCAGGCGCACCCGCAGGTTGCCCGTGCTTCCTTCGGCCGCACGTCCAAGCCCGCTGCGGAGGGTGTCGTTATACCCGTCATAGATGTCGCGGATCGCCTTGGGCAGGAGGGTGAGTTTCGCGGAACCACCGGGCGGGAGAGGCGCACGCAGGCGCAACGATCTGCTGTCGATGCTGTCTTGTTCCACGGTGAATGGCAGCGGAAGACTGTCGCGTTCCAGAACGAAGCGTGCGGTATCGAAACTTACGATGGGCCGGGCGGCGTGCAGGTGGACAAGTGCTTCCTCGTCGCGTTCCTCTGTGGTGGCCTTCACCGCCAGATGGAAAGGCATCTTCTCCACCCGGCGGTAGCGCAGGGTATCCAGGTCCTGCCCATCGACCTGCACCGCATAACGCCCTTGGGCCAGCAGGGTGGTATCGGAAGGCCATAACAGCACGGTATCGCGTTGGGCCAGCCATTCGGCCCGCCAGAGAAGCGTGCCCCCTGTGCGGGCGATGTCGCGGACGCGGATACTGTCCGCAGAGCGCGCGAGGATCAGGCGCAGCGCACCGTCAGGCATCACCTTCGTTTCACGCACCAACTGCACCGGGCCCACCTCCCGGAACATGCGCAATAGCTGCGGCGTTGGCAAAGTATCGGAAGCATCCACGGCGATGGGCGCGTCCAGGAACGCGATCTCTTCGTTGGGCAGGTCGAATCGGTAATTGGCGTTCTGGTCCTGCAGCGCATAGAGGCGGTAGTTCCCGGCCTTTAGGTAACGCAGTGCGAAGAGGCCTTCCGCATCGGTGCGTGTGGCATACGCAGGCCGGGACTTGCGCACCGTGGTGGTATCGGCCGCGTCGTGCAACATCACCAGCACCTCTTTGGCTGGCGCACCGCTGTACGCATCGGTGACACGTCCGTGAACATACAGGCTGTCCACCACATCACCAGTGGAGATCACGTAGACGAGTCCACCGGCCACGTTGCCTTCGCTGAGGTCCTTCACCGCTTCGCCGATGCCGAAGGAATAGGTGGTGTTGGGGCGCAGCGGTGCGTTCAGGTCGATGGTGATGGTCTTCGGACCGGAGACGCGGACGTTTGGCCAGACATCGAGCGGGGGCGAGACCAGGAGCCGGTCGCGCACGCGGTCCAGGGTGATGCGTTCATTGAAAGTGAGCACGATGCTGCGCCCGTTGTATCGGGTGCTAAGATGCGGGGGATCGGCAGCGACAAGTATCGGAGCTTGTTCATCCTTGGGACCTCCTGTGATGTCGCCCACCTGCGCACAGCCCGCCGCCAAGGCCACCGCAAACAGGATCCACCATGGGCCGTGTCGCATCAGAGGAGTGCTTCGATCGGTCGCATGAGTTTTTCCAGCCAGCGCGCATCCAGTTCGCTGAAGTCTGCGGTTCGTGCGCTGTCGATGTCGAGCACCGCGACGATCCGTCCGTCACGCCCGCGTAATGGCACCACGATCTCCGACCGGGACAAGGGGCTGCATGCGATGTGGCCGGGGAAGAGTTCGACATCCGGTACCACCACGGTGCGGGCTTCCATCCACGCGGCGCCACACACGCCCTTACCACTGGCGATACGGGCACAGGCCACAGGCCCCTGGAAAGGTCCGAGTACCAGTTCGTTCCCCACTACGCGATAGAAGCCTGTCCAGTGCATTCCCAGTCCGTGGTGCAGCAGCGCTGCGGCATTCGCCATGGCGGCGATGGCGTCCGTCTCACCGGCAAGCAGGGCCTGCATCTCCTGCTCCAGCGCGGCGTAGCGTTCGGTCCGGGGCAGGTCGGTGCGGGGTATCGTGGGGCTGTGCATACGGGCGGCCAAAGGTACCGGTCACGCGCAGGCCGCCGTGCAGAGGCTGATCCGCAGTCCGGGCACGCCGGAAAGGGCTTTCACGCAACCCTCGATGGTGGCGCCAGTGGTCACCACGTCATCCACAAGCAGCACATGCCGGCCGCGCAGGGCCTCGGGATCGGGGAGTTGGAAGGCCTCCTTCACGTTCCGCCAGCGGTCGATCCGCCCACGCCGCGTCTGCGAGGGGGTACGCACCACGCGCATCAGGTCGCGGGCCGCCGAGGGGAGGGGCCACACTTCGCACATGCCGTCCACCAGCACCTGGCTTTGGTTGAAACCCCGCATGCGTTCCTTTCGCGGATGCAACGGTACAGGCAGGAAAGTATCCACATCCTGGAATCGCGGACTGGCCATCACCTCCTCGGCCATCAACCGGCCCAGGGCCAGTCCGGCCTCGCGGTCGTTGGCGTACTTCAGCCGGTGCAGGATGTGCTGCACTTTTCCGGAACGGGCGAAATGGAGGAAGGCGGTCGCGGCTTGCAGGGGCACCTTCCCCCAGAAGAGTTGTTCCACCGGATTCGCCGGATCATCATGGAAGCGCGTGCGTGGAAGATCGTTCAGACAGTCCATGCAGATGCTTCGCTCAAAACGCATCAATCCCGTGTCGCAGGCCGCGCAACGCCGGGGCAGGAACAGGGCCACCAGATCGCCCGCCCATAGCCGCAAAGAAGACCTTGGCGGGTTCAATACTTTGTTGAAAAGCGGGTCGTTCATTGAAAGGGGTCGCAAAGGCCGACCGTAATTTAGCCCCCCGATCCGGATCACCGATAGCGCGCACATGGACCAGGCACAGAGCCCTTTGAATCCCGAACCACGGAAGAACCGCACCAACACCGGGCTGCTGCTATTGGTGGTGGTGCTGCTCATCAGCAACGTGGCCCTGCTCTACTTGTACATGCAGAGCCGTAGCGAGGGTGATACGAAGGAGGCGAAGTTGGAGCAGTTGAGCAGTGACAAGGACAATGTGACCTTCCTGCTGGAGAACATGCTTTCCAGCTATGACACGTTGAAGACCGATAATGAGCAACTGATCGTGGAGATGGATGCCCAACGCGACCAGATCGAACAGTTGCTGGACCAGGTGAAACGTGGGAATTACGATCTGTCCAAGGCGAAGAAGGAGGCCGAGACGCTGCGCAAGATCATGAAAGGCTATGTGGCCACGATCGATTCACTGAACCAGGCGAACCAATTGCTCACTGCCGAGAATGTCACCATCAAACAGGAATTGGGTGAGGTGATCGGACAGAAGGAGGCGCTGGCCAGCAAGACCGTGGACCTGGAGGGGCAGTTGGCCAAGGGGAGCGTGCTCCATACCACGTCGATCGGTGCGGGTGCGTTGTTCGTGCGCAACAATGGAAAACAGGTCGAGACCGATCGCGCCAGCAAGGCCGAGATGATCAAGTGCTGTTTCACGCTGGGGGAGAACAAGGTGACCAAGGCGGGCGACAAGATGCTGTATATGCGCGTGATCAGCCCGGATGGCAAGGTGCTGCCCGCCTCCGAAGGGGACAACCGTTTCAAATTCGATGGTGTTGAGGGCGAATTCAGCGCGCGCCGTGAGGTGAACTACCAGAATGCCCCGGTGGATGTGTGCGTGTTCTGGACCGGGTCCGAAGAGATGCGTACCGGACAATACACCGTGGAGATCTATGAGGCCGGTGCCCTGGTGAGCAAGGCGCCCTTCAACTTGAAGTGATCCTATAAGGAGCTTAGAAGAAGGCGCGCACCTGCGCCCCGCCCACGTGGATCATGGGCACATCCTCCGACCGCCTTCCGTTGTAGGTCAGGTCCACCTGTAGGTTGTTGCTCAGGTTGCGCTGCACGGTCAAATTCCACGTGATATTGGTGCCGGGCTTCAATCCGGTGAGCATCTCGTTGCCCAGGGAGGAATTCACCTCGCCATCGAATCCGATGTCCACCAGGTTGGCGGTCACCAGGAAGCTGCCCTTACCCGGCGTATTGTAGCGCAGTTCGGCGCCGAGGTCGCGCAACGTGGCGCGTTCACCACCGAACTCCGCCTCGTTGGCCTTTTCGGTGACCTTGAACGACAGGATGGCCCGCAGCGTGGTGTTGGGTTGCCAGGTGATGCGTGGCCGCACGGCGCGCTGGTCGATGGCATAGGTGCGGCCCGCGAGCAGGTCCGATCCATTGGCCAGACGGCCACTCTCGCTTTCCACGTCGAGGGTCCAGTGGCGCGTCACATTCCAGCGCACCCGCACGGTGTTGGCGCTGCGTGCACGCGATTCGAAACCATTGAGCAGCAGCGACCGGCTGCGGTCGTTCTGCCAGGTGTGGTCCACACTCCAGCTCCGGCTGGTGCGGTCGTAGTACAGCGTGTTGCGTGCGGACGAAACGTAGGAGGTGAGGCTCGTATCCAGCACGTCGCTGCCGAAGGGATCCAGGGCGGTGAGCAGGTCCTGCACGCGGGTGCGGCGGTCCACGCGCAGGGATGCCATGTCGGAGAACTTGCCCAGGATGCGCTTGAAGCCTTCGGCATCGCCCCATAGCACGGCGGGCCGCAGGTCCAGCGAGCCGCTGAACTGGTTGCTGAATACGCGCACATACTCGTTGCTGGGCACGAATACGCGGAGGTAGTTGGCCTCGTATCCGAAGGCCGCCAGTTCGAACTCGTTGAGATCCTTGATCCCGTCGCCGTTGTAGTCGATCCACACATAGAGGCCCTGCCCGGCCGGCACCTCGATGTAGAGGTATTCCTGGCGCTGCTCCAAGCCCGACCCGAATTCGTAGAATGTGGCGAACATCACTGCGCCTTTCCATAGGGTGGCGTTGTAGTCCACACGCGCCAGGTAGGTGTCCTCCGGCTTCTGGGTGGTCACGGAACTATCCACGATGGCCAGCCGGCGGTAGGTGAAGCTGGTGCCCAGGCGGTTCCTTGGATCACGCGTCAGGTCGAATCCAGCGGTGATGGCATCGGCCACAGTGCTCGCCACCAGTGCACCGTCCCGCGTGGCCTGCTCGCGGCGCTGCCCAGCCCCCAAACGCCACTTGGTCAGGAAGGTATCCGGGCTCTGCACAAAGGCCTCCCAATCGTAGAAACGATAGCTGGGTCCCAACAGCAGGCCGGTGGTGTCATTGGTGAAGAGGTTGCGCTCGTGCTCGTCGCGGTAGCCCACGGTGATATGCTTGAATCGATGGCGCAACTGGGCCTTGTGCCGCATGAACTCACTGGTGCGTGGCGTGGTGGTGCGCAGCCAGGCCGCCACGCCATCCACATCGGTGCGCCCCAGCCGCAGGGCACTATTCAGATCGTGTTTCCAGCCGGCATATCGGTCGGCCACCTGCAGGGTGTTCAACCCATAGGTGAACTGCCCCATGTGCTTTCCGCGCAGACCGATGCGGGTGTTCGCCAGCAGCTGGTCGCCATCCAATGGGAGGTCCAATGCGTTCCAATTGCGTTCGAATTCCACCGCGCGGTAACGTTCCACGAAGCGGAAGTTCTTCGAGATCGATTCCACATCCGTGCCCAACACGAGCTTCAGGGTCGTGTCAGTCGTACTGATCGGGATCAGATGTTCTCCGCGTAGCAACAAGCCCAGCCCCTGATCGTCGGCATTGTCGACATCGCTGAAGGTGTTACGGTCCAGGTGACTGTACGCGAGTTCCACTCCCGCCACGGTGCGTGAAGAGAAGCGATGGTCCACACCGAGGGTGATGAGCTGCTGGCTGCGCGGTGCGATCAATACACGCACCGGGGCATGATCGCCACGACGCACGATGATACCGTTCACAGTGTCCGGAGCCACCCAGCGGAACACACGGCCATTGGGGGTGAATTCCTGTTGCTCGTAGTCGCCGTTGCCTGCACCCACCTGGGTGAAGATCAACCGCCACAAAGCCTGCTCCGGGTCGGTGCTGTACACGTACACGGGGCTGTAGCCGAGGGAATCCACCTGGCGATACAGCACCTGGTCCGTGGCGAAGCCCGTGCTGTCGATGCCCGGCACCACAGCGGCCAGGGGATCGTCTCCCGCCAGGCGCAACACTTCGCGCTCCTCGTCGCTAAGCTGCTGCTGCAGGGTCTGGTTGCGGTGGTCCTGTTCACTGTACAGGCTGAAGCGCACCTTGGTGGCCCCCAGGTCCATGAGGTTGTCGGCACGCACCATGGAACGCGCGTAGTTCTTGTCCGAATACTGGAATTCCACCGCGATGCGACGATCCTTGGTGATCAATCGCCGGGCGGTGAAGGTGACCTCCGCGGTGTTGTAGTCGATCACATAATCATGGTCCTGCCCGCGCGTGAGCAACTGCCCGTCGATGAACACGCGTTCGGTACCGGAAAGCACCACGATGAACAGTTCGCCATCGTTGCCGCGCAGGCGGTAGGGCCCCTGCACCCCCTCCACGCCCTGGATGAGGTTGCGCGCGAATTTGCCCTTGCTGATGGCCACACTGGCGCCTGCCTCGCCCCGCAGGCTGTCGCGCAGGGCGTAGCGCCCGCCGAAGCCCAGGCCTTTGGTCTTCTTCAGATAGGTGAGGAAATGACTCTTCGGCCGCTCCAGCACGAAGTCGCCCGCGATCAGTTCCCACAGGTTGCCGGGTCTGTCGGGGTCGTCCTCGAAGAGCTTGATGAACACCTGGTCGAAATCCTGCAGCTCCAGGGTATTGCCCCCTGCTTGTATGGGAATGTTGTTGTCGGTGATGGAAGCCAGCACCCCGATCCGGTCCGTGAGCCGGCCGCTGAGTTCCAGATTAAGGGCGGAATTCACGGCAAGGTCCTGGTTGTTGCCGAAGAGCACCCCACGAGAGATGCTGCCTGTGCGGTTCAAGCCATGCAAACCCATCAGGTCGCCATCCTGCCGCGCGGGTGTGTATTTGAAGGGGTCGAAACGGTCGTCGACGGTGGTGTAAAGGCGGTCAGGGTCCTTGTGTTGGCGCACCCCCAACAGCGCAACGGGGAGGGTCCGATAGCGGGCCAGCACGGAATCCACTGTGGGACGGTCTTTCCAAAGCAGCCTTGCCCGGTAGGGGTCCAGGTCGTAGAGGCTTTCGCCCACGGGCAGTCCTTCAGCGAAGAGATGAAGGCTGCCCGGTACCAGACTCAGGGTGTCGATGACCAGCGTATCACCGGAGATGGGCAGCCAGCGCTGGCGCAGGTTGGTGGCCGTTTGTCCCAGAGCAGCGAGGTCGCAGGCCAGTACCGCGCACAAAACAGCGACATGCCGGAAGTTGTTCCGGTACGACAGGCCGCGGGGGCGGATCGTCGGGTTCCTGCGGCCATGGGGCACATGTGACATACGGGCGCGAAGGCCGAAAATTATCCCATACCGCGGCTGCGGAGGCGTTCTGTATGCGATCACCATGGGTTTGTTGATGGTCGGGGCATCCCATCCGGGTGACGGTGGACACCACCGGATACATTTGGGTCGCTCCTGTCATCCCTCGAAGTACTCCACCATCAGCATGCGTGCAGCCTTGTTCCTTGCCGTGTTGGCCCTGGTGATCGGTTGTGACACGCCCGGGCCACCGCGCGAGCGCGCAGGACTTGGGGGGCGTTATTATGGCGGGGTGCTGAACGTGAACGAGACCGAGGAGCTGAGGGGCCTGTTCCCGCTGAGCCTGGTACAGGCCGTGTCACATCGCATCGCCGCACAGACCTATGAGGGCCTGGTGCGCCTGGATCCCACCGACCTCTCCGTGCGCCCCGCGCTGGCGGCCTCCTGGTCGGTGGATCCCACTGGTGCGGTCTACACTTTCCATTTACGCGAAGGCGTGCGGTTCCATGATGATCCGTGTTTCGTCGGGGGCGAGGGTCGCGTGCTCACCGCACAGGATGTGGTACACTGCTTCACGGCCATCTGCACACCAGGCGATATGAACCAGATGTTCTGGTTGTTCCAGGGCCGCGTGCTGGGGGCCGATGATCACTATGCGGCGATGGAACGCGGCATGCGGCCGGATCGGGTGGCGGGTATCGAAGCGCCGGATGATCGCACCGTGCGGATCACCCTCAAGGGCCCCTGGCCCGGCTTCCTCCAGGTCCTGGCCCATCAGGGCTGCTGGATCTGGCCCAGGGAACTCGTCGAGCACTATGGGGCGGAGGCGCTCTGGCATCCTGTGGGCACCGGCGCTTTCCGGTTGAAACACTTCCTGCGCCGTGAGGCCATGGTGTTGGAGCGCTGGGAACACTTCTGGGACCGTGATGAACACGGCAACACCCTGCCTTTTCTGGATGCCATCCGATACACCTTCGTGCAGGACAAGTACCGCGAGCTGGATGCCTTCCAGGCGGGCAAGCTGAGCATGCTCTATGAGCTGCCGGTGGACCGCACCGATATATTGTCCAACCCGGGCGGCCAATATCAAGTGCAAAGTATCCCCGGGCTCACGGTCCAGTTCTATGGGTTCAACGCACGGCAGGCACCCTTTCAGGACCCGCTTGTGCGTGAGGCCTTCTCCCTGGCGATCGACCGGCAATTGCTGGTGGATAGCGTATTGGACGGGTTGGCTGTGGCGGCCCCACGTGGCGTGGTGCCTCCGGGGTTCGCTGGATATCCCTATGACAGCGTTCCCACCTCACGGTTCGACCCCAGGCGAGCACAGGAGTTGCTGGCGCAGGCGGGGTATCCTGAGGGCAGGGGCCTGCCCACGGTCTTCCTGCAGGTGAACTATAACGGATTCGGCTATGTGCGTGTGGCCGAAGCGGTGCAGGTCATGCTCGAAGAGAATTTAGGTGCACGTGTGGTAAGCACCGTGCTTCCTGCCGACCAGCATTTCGAGCGTGTAGAGCAGGGGCGTGCGCAATTTTGGCGTGAAGGATGGATCGCCGACCATCCGGACCCGGAGAATTTTCTCGCCTTGTTCCATGGCATCAACGTGCCGGATGACACCTCGCAGGCCTCCTACCTCAACAGCACGCGCTATCGCGATACGAAATTCGACGCGCTGTTCAGCGAGGCACAGCATACCATCGACCAGCCACGTCGCATGGCCCTGCTGGCGGCGGCCGAACGGCGGCTGATGGAGGACCACGTGGTGATCCCGCTCTATCACGAAAGGTCTGTGCGGATCCTCCAACCCTGGGTGCGCGACCTGCCGATCAATGGCATGGAGATCCGCGACCTCTCACGCGTGTGGTTCGACCCGGCCATGCGGGGTGCCCGTTGAGGCTCCCCAGGTGGCAGCGATGTGTGCGCGCACCAGCTCCTTGGCCAGTGGCATGAAGGTCTCTATGTGGGGCAGATCGCCCTCCGCCTCGAAGGCATAAGTCGCCGGTACAGCAGGCGCACCGCGGGCTGAATGCAGCTCGGTACGAATGTGTTCATAGGTACAGGAGATGCCCAGGGTGTACGTGGCCACGAAGCGCGTGATGACGTGCTGGTGACCGGATGTGATCGCCGCAGGATGAACCAGTGGAATGGTATAGGCGTACACGCGCGCCTCGCGCTGCTGGCGCAGCAATAGCCAGCCTTCAGCAGGGTTCAGCGGCTGGAGTCCCACAGGTATCAAACGGATGCGCCCGGCAAGATCCTGGCGCAGGTCGCTGCCTTCGGTCCACATGCGGCGCAGGCCCGGCAGGGCGAAATCGATCACCGCATCGATCACCCCAAGATGCGCATCATCCACAGGCCGTTCGTGCAGGGCATTCCCCGTATGGGGGTCGAATCCCAACAACCCACCACCCATTTCACCGGCCAGAGCCTCCTTGCGGCGGCGCAATTCTGTGAGGGTGTCCAGGTGCGCGCGCAACTCCAGCAGGTGCGGGTAGAGCTTGTGTTCACGAAAGCGTCCCTGCACGCGCTGGAGATAGGCGAGCAGGGTGTACTGCTTCAACTCCAGGTCGAGTGCCGGGCGGAAGGCCCAATCCAGGGGAAGGCCGGTATGTTCCATCAGGATGTGCTGGGGGCTTAACGTACTGTTCAAAAATAGTGTTGCGTCGCAATGATCACATGTCAAGGAGGGCACCACCTTTGAGGTGACCCCGACAAACCCCGTGAGAATGAAGATCCATTCGACGACCCTGATGGCTGTGCTGGCGATCGCAACGCTCTTCAGCGCCTGTGTTCCCGCCCGCAAATACGAGGAAGCCAACACCCGCAACAAGGCCATGCAGGCCGAAGTGGATGCCGCGAACACCAGGGCCCGCGACGCCCAAGCGGAACTGGACAACATGAAGTCCAGTCATGATCTCCTGAGCAAACGGGTGAAGGAACTGGAGCGTGACACCACGGTGCTGGGGGGCTCCCTTCGGCAGATGACCCTGCAGTATGACAAGATCAATTCGCTCAACGACGAATTGCTCAAGAAGAACAACATGCTGCTCGCCGGCCAGGGTAGCGAGAATCGCAAGTTGCTCACCGACCTGGAAGCATTGCGGCTGGAGTTGATGAACAAGGAGGACTCCGTGATGGCCCTGGCCAAACGCGTGGGTGAGAAGGAGGCACTGCTGCAGGACCGCGAGGCGAAGCTGGCCGAACTACAGGCCGACCTGGTGGCGAAGGATGCCGCCATGCGTGACCTGCGCCAGCGTGTGAGCCAGGCACTTACCGGCTTCGAGGGGCGCGGTCTCACCGTGGAGCACCGCAATGGACGCATCTATGTGAGCATGGACAATAAGCTGCTCTTTCCCAGCGGCAGCGCGGTGGTGGACGCCAATGGTCGCGAGCTCATCGGCAAGCTTGCCAAGGCCATCGAGAATGAGAAGGACCTCAACATCATGGTGGAGGGCCATACCGACACGGATCGCATCTCCCCCGGTTCGGCCTTCAAGGACAATTGGGACCTGAGTGTGATGCGGGCCACCAGTGTGGTGCGCATCCTGCAGGAAGGCAGCAAGATCGATCCCGTGCGCATCACCGCCTCCGGGCGCGGGGAATACATCCCGGTGGATCCTGCCGACAAGGCCAAGAACCGCCGGATCGAGATCATACTGGCGCCAGACCTGAAGGAGTTGTTCGACCTGGTGGGCGAGCCTTGATCGGTGCGGGACACCGCGCGGCAGGAACTCCCGGCCGCTTCATGCGGAGGCTGGGCGGCTTCAAGGCTTGTGGCCGGGCTCCCAGATCAGGCGGGTGAACATGCTGAATCGCTCGTTGGTGCGGTCCACCGGTATGCCCGTGACGATCCCCACCAGGAAGTTCTCAGCGATGCTCACGCGCATCTGCGGCCGCAACGTCCCTTCGAGGCCCACCTCCGTCAGCAACTTGTTGAATTCCACGCCCACGAAATTGCGCGTGCCCGGGATCATGTAATGCACGTTGCTGTTGATCTCGAAAGCCTGGCTTACTTCATTGGTGGCAAAGACCTGCTCGAATCGCGGCCCGGTGTAGAGCAGCGTATGCCAGTTATTGCCCCAACGTTTGGCGGCGATGATGAAGGGGTTGTACACATTGCCTTTGATCAGTGGGTCGCCGAAGCTGTCGAAGGGGGAGAATTCGAATTCGTTGATATAACCAAGGGCCAGTGAGGTGGCGGCACGTTCGTTCACCAGGAAGGTCCATTGTGCGGCGATCTTCAGGCTCTCCAAGCGGTTGGCGGGCCGGTCAGCATCACCCCCATTGCGCCGCGCACCGAAGAAGGTGAAGGGTGTCTCCACCTCCAGCCCGAACCGATCGGCCACCGCCCATTCGTACTCCACCAACATTTCATAGGTGTCGTAGTCCAGATTGTCGGCGATACCGAAGCCGAAGTTCCACTCCTTCTCGCCTTTGCGTGCGCCCAGGTCACGGATCAAGTCGATGTAAAGCGGTTCGGCGTGCAGCACCTTGGGGCGTTCGCCGGGCACCTGCTCGATCTCTGCGATGTAAGTGCTGTCCCGGCGCAGGTTGCGATCGGTCCTGGTACTGTCGGGTTGCTGTGCCAACGCCATCAGGGGTGCGGCAAGGAGCAAGAAAATGATCGGGCGTAAGGTCATCTTTCGTTCCAGGAAGCATTCGGGGGTGCAAAATTGAGGATATCCACGCGGATCGCCGCCCAGGAAAGCGGCTCGACCTCTTGGCCGCCCAGCGGATCAACGCATGGGGTGCCAGACATCCTGAGGCACAGGCATGCCAGCGGTCTGCTCCAATAGCTCGTGGATCAGCTCCTGTTCGGACTTCCCGGCCCCACCGGCCATCTGGCCAAAGGCCATACGCGAAATGTTGAAGAGCGAGGTAAGGTCGATGCGCCACTCTCCCTGCTCCCGGTGGAATTCGAACACAGCGGGGGTGGGGAAGCCGTGCATGGTGAGAGGTGCCCTGGCTTTATCACCCTCCACGGTGACGGCGCCGAGCTCAAGACCTTCGATCCCGTTGCTCCCCATCATGCCGGCATCCACCGCAAGGGCGATGGCATCGCGACCATCCATGCCCCTGAGTTGTTCCGGGCTGCCCCGCATGCGCATGCCCAGCACGGTGAGCTTGTCCATCATATCCAGCCCGGCCACCTGCGCGCTGTCCGCATTGCGGGCCAGTTCCAGCATGGAAGTGTAGTACACGGCCGTGCGCGTATCCACGAGCTGCGCAGCGGTGGGGCCATCGGCGCGGCGCAGGGCATCGAAGTAGTTCTCGTAGCAGGTGCGTACATCACCCACGTCGTCCTTCGGGCCGCTGTCGCCACAGGCGACAAGGAGCAAGGTGAAGACCAGTGGGAGGAGCGGGGAGCGGACCATGGGGCGCAATTTACTTGCGTCGACCGGCCTGCGGATCGTTACACCAACGATGAGGCATTCTGCAGGACACTGGTCTGCTCATGAGTGTGGTCCAGGACGCTTGCTGGCCCGCCCTGAGCGCCGTCTGCGCCACCACCACACCAGCACACCGATCAGGATCACGAAGGGCCAGAGGTTGGTGAGCCACACGGCGAAACGCAACAGGTTATTCCATCCTTCCTTGAAGGCCACGCCGAACTTCGGGGAGAAGCGTTCCACCAAAGCCTGCTGCTTGGTGCAGGTGATGGTGAGCGTGCTCATGGACACCTGATCGCGGAGCGCCTTCATGCGGGCCTCCATGCTCTCGATCTCGGCGCGTACGTTGCCCAGCTCGCGTTCCACTTCCAACATCTCGGGTACGCTCTTCGCCTGGCCGGCCAGTTCCAGATAGCGCTTCTCCACCGCTCGCTTGGCGCTGATGCGCGCTTCGACATCCACCCATTCGCTGGTGACATCGGTCGCATTGATGTTCTGGTGTTCCAACCGACCCAGGCCCTGCATGTCCTGTACGAATGCATCGAATCGATCGGAAGGAATGCGTACGCGAAGCGTTACGGAGCGACTGCGGCCCCAGTCCCCTCGCTCATCGCCTTCCACGTATCCCCCGCCGGACTTCACGCGCTCCAGGATGCTGCCCCGTGCTTCCTCCAGGTCGTCCACCTCGAAACGCAGATCGCCGCTGCGGATGATCTTTCGGTCAGTGGGAGCTTGGACAGTGCTGGATGTAGGCGCATACTCCTCGTTGAAACCGACCTCAGCGGATTTCTCGGACATGGCATAGGGTTCCGAAGCATCACGCGCGGAACGTCCACAGGCGAAAAGGAACAGAATGGCAAGGAGGGAAGCTATGCGATGCATGGTGAAGGTTGTTTTCGAGGAACGAAGATCAGAAGGGTTTCCGAGTGGCGGTACACGAAGAAGCCCCCACCGTTCAGAACGATGGGGGCTTTCATTGATCGGCGAGTAATCCTTACACCACCCCCTGCTCCAACATCGCATCGGCCACTTTCACGAAGCCGGCCACGTTGGCGCCTCTCACGTAGTTCACGCTCTTGCCTTCGGTGCCGTACTTCACACAGGCGGTGTGGATGTCCTTCATGATGGCATGCAGGCGCTGATCCACTTCTTCGGCGGTCCAGCTCAGGCGCAGGCTGTTCTGACTCATCTCCAGGCCGCTGGTGGCAACTCCACCGGCGTTGCTCGCTTTGCCCGGGGCGAAGACCACACCGGCATTGTGGAACACCTCGATCGCTTCGGGCGTGCTGGGCATGTTGGCACCTTCGGCCACGTACTTGACCCCTTTCTTCACCAGGTCCTTGGCGTTCTTGCCGTCCAGTTCGTTCTGCGTGGCGCAAGGCAATGCCACATCGCACTTGGCCACTATGTCCCATACACGAGCTCCTTTCTTGAAGGTGGCACCCTTGAACTTCTTCGCGTATTCCTCGATGCGGCCGCGCTTCACATTCTTCAACTCCATGAGGAAGGCGAGCTTCACGCCATCGATCCCGTTGGGGTCATAGATGCTGCCATCGCTGTCGCTGGCGGTCACCACTTTGGCACCAAGCTGCGTGGCCTTCTGGATGGCGTATTGCGCCACGTTTCCGCTGCCGCTCACTGCCACGACCTTGCCCTTGAAGCTGGTCTTGTTGCGCTTCATCATCTCTTCCGCGAAGTACACACAGCCGTAGCCGGTGGCCTCGGGACGGATCAGCGAACCGCCCCAACTACGGCCCTTGCCGGTGAACACCCCGGTGAACTCGTTGCGCAGGCGCTTGTCCTGGCCGTACATGAAGCCCACCTCACGGGCACCCACACCGATGTCGCCCGCGGGCACGTCGGTATCGGCACCGATGTGGCGTTGTAGTTCCGTGGCGAAGCTTTGGCAGAAACGCATCACCTCCACATCGCTCTTCCCTTTGGGGTCGAAATCACTGCCGCCCTTGCCACCGCCCATGGGCAGGGTGGTAAGGCTGTTCTTGAAGGTCTGTTCGAAGCCCAGGAACTTCAACACACTCAGGTTCACACTGGGGTGGAAACGGCAACCGCCCTTGTAAGGTCCGATGGCGCTGTTGAACTGTATGCGGTAACCACGATTCACTTGTGTGACACCCTTGTCATCAACCCATGGCACGCGGAAGATGATGGTGCGCTCAGGCTCCACCATGCGCTCCAGGAGCATCCTGCCCTTGTATTTGGGGTTCATCTCCATAAAGGGGATCACCGTCTCGGCGACCTCATGCACCGCCTGGAGGAATTCGGGCTCGTGTGGGTTCCGGGCCGTTACGTAGTTCATGAACGCATCAACCTGTTTTTGCACGGCCGATGTGGACTTCTTGGCGCTTGCCATGTAGGATGTTCTTTGGATTTGGGCGCGAAGGTAGTCTGATGGGCGTCGCGCTCGTCGGGCTTCCAGGTGTACCGCGACCAGTCCTTATGCCGAACCCGGAATGGACCTATCGCACCAATGGATGCAGGACATCCGGGCGGGTCCGCTTGCTGTGCGATACGCCAACACTCAATTCAACGCATACACCTTACCAGGCAGGCTGCGCACCACCCCGTTGAATTCCAGGTTCAGCAGCAACCCGGCTGCTTTCCCCTGCGCCATGCGGCTCTGCACACATAGTTCATCGATGTCCACCCTGCCCTTTGCTTTAATGATGTCCACCAGGGTCTGTTCATCGGGCATGAGGTCGGCGAAGAGCGCGGCCTGCACCGGCACCTTTTTCTTCGCGATGGGCAGCCATTCCATCAACCGGAGCACGTCCTTCGCACAGGTCACCAATGCGGCCTGGTTCCGCTGGATCAGGGCATTGCAGCCTTCACTGCGGGGGTCGGTGGGGCGGCCCGGGTAGGCGAAGACCTCGCGGTCGTAGCTATTGGCGATGTCCGCGGTGATGAGGCTGCCACCCTTCGGCCCACTTTCCACCACCACGGTGCAGTCGCTCAGCCCTGCGATCACCCGGTTGCGGGCGGGGAAATTGCCCGGTGCGAACGGGCTGCCACTGGGCAGTTCACTTATCAGGGCACCTTCCTCCACAAGTTCCTTCGCCGTGGCGGCATGTTCGCCAGGGTACAGTTTGTCCAGCCCGTGGGCCACACAACCAATGGTGGGCAGCCCATTGCGAAGGGCGGCCCGATGGGAGGTGATGTCGATCCCATAGGCAAGTCCACTGATGATGGTGGCACGCGCTTCCTTCAGTCCTTCCACCAACTCCACGGCCAGGCGTTTGCCCTCTTCGGTGGGCGTGCGCGTACCCACGATGGAGACCATCCGCTCAGCGTTCATATCGGCCGGGCCTTTCACGTAAAGCAGCACCGGGGCATCCTCGGCCTGCTTCAAGCGTCCGGGGTAGTCGGCATCGAGATAGAATAGCATGCGCAGCTTGTGCTTGCGCACATAAGCCAGTTCCTTCTCCGCCGCCGGCAGCACTTTCTTGTCGGTGATGGAGGCGATGAGCTTCGCCCCGATGCCTGGCACCTTTGCCAGGGTGTTCTTGAGTTTCTTGTCGGTGAAGATGGGGTCCACCCCGCCACAATAGGCCACCAGGTTGCGCGCGTTCACCGGGCCGATGCCCTTGAGCATGCCCAGTGAGATGCGATGTATCCATGCCTGATCGTCCACCTGAAGCGCGTATCGCCCTTTCGCTACATTTACCCGCATCGCCTACGGCCCCGGAAGGTCGTACGGGCGTGCCCCCGCAAATGTAAACGCCGCATGAAGAGGCTCCCCACCCTGGCCTGTTGTGCCCTTCTCATGGTTTTGGTGCATGGCCAGGACCAGCCCGTTGGGTCGGTGGGCGCCACACTGAAGGGCCGCGTGACCGATCTGGCGACCAGGGAAACCCTGATCGGGGTGAACGTGGTATATGCACCAGGCAAGGGCACCGCCACCGGCCTGGATGGCACCTACACGCTGACGCTACCAGCGGGTGAGCATACCATCACGTTCAGTTCGGTGGGCCACACCACCTATAAAGAGACGCTGACACTGGCGCCGGGTGAGACACGCACCCTGGATGTGACCATGTTGGTGGCCGCCGCGCAACTGGACATGGTGGTGGTGACCGCCGGACGCTTCGAGCAGCGGGTGGGTGAGGTGACGCAATCGCTCAGCGTGTTGCGGCCGGACATCGTGCTGAACAAGAACGTGGTGAGCATGGAACAGGCACTGGACCAGGTGCCTGGCGTGGTGGTGGTGGATGACGACCCACAGATCCGGGCGGGCAGCGGTTTCAGTTATGGGGCCGGCAGCCGGGTACAGGTGTTGGTGGATGACATCCCCATCCTCAGCGGCGACATCGGGCGGCCGAATTGGACCTTCCTACCCCTGGAGAACCTGGAGCAGATCGAAGTGATCAAGGGGGCTTCGTCGGTACTTTACGGAAGTGCGGCCCTCAGCGGGGTGATCAACGTGCGCACGGCATACCCACGCAGTACGCCAGCAACGCGCGTCACGGTATTCTCTGGCGTGTATGACACTCCCGGCCATGCCCCCGCGCGGTGGTGGGGCGCCAATGCTCCGATGATGACCGGCGCCAATTTCTTCCATGCGCGGCAGCTCGGCAACCTGGACCTGGTGCTGGGCGGCAATGCCTATGGCGACGTGGGTTACATCGGCCCTGAGCCGCTGCCACCCGACACCCTCGCCAAGGACCCGAACCGCCTGGGCAACGGCGGCTTTGAACAACGCGTGCGATTCAATACGGGACTGCGCTGGCGCAATAGACGGGTGAAGGGCCTGAATTACGGTGTGAATGCCAACGCCATGCGCAGCCGCGCCACCAGCATTTTCATCTGGAGCGATACGGACCGTGGCCTCTTCCGCCCCGAGCCCGGCACGGTGACACGCACCCTGGGTACGCAGTACTACGTGGACCCATTCGTGAACTATTACAGCTCAGCTGGAACGCGCCATAGCGTGCGCGGCCGCTACCACCACCAGACCTTCGACAATGACAATGAGCAGAGCAACAGCAACAACACGATGTATGGTGAGTACCAGGTGCAGCAGAAGGCCGACATCTTCGGGGAGACGGTGATCACCGCCGGTATCATGGGGCGCAGCACACTGAGCACCGCCGAACTGTACCGGGGCAACGCGGAGGGAGAGGGACGCAACACTTCCAGCAATGTGGCGGCCTATCTGCAGATGGACAAGAAGATCCTTGAGCGGGTGGCTTTGTCCGCAGGTCTGCGCTACGAGCAGTTCCGTGTGAACGATGATGAGGCATCCCAGCCTGTGTTCCGCGCGGGCGCCACCTACCAGGTGCTGGATGCCACCTTCCTGCGCGTCAGCTATGGCCAGGGCTTCCGCTTCCCCACCATCGGCGAGCGCTTCATCCGCACCAACGTGGGTCTGCTGAACATCTATCCCAACGCGGACCTGCGTGCCGAGCAGAGCTGGAACATCGAAGGAGGCATCAAGCAGGGCTTCAAGTTGGGGGGCTTCATGGGCTACCTGGATGCCGTGGTCTTTCAACAGGAGTTCCAGGATTATGTGGAATTCACCTTCGGCCAGTGGGCCATACCCACGGCACAGATCATCGACGGGCAACTGGTGCTTGATCCCGGCCTGGGATTCAAGAGTGTGAATACCGGAGGTGCGCGCGTCTCCGGTTTCGAAGTGGAAATGGCCGGCAAGGGCAAGGTGGGTGCGGTGGAGATCACCACCCTGATGGGCTACACCTGGACGCTGCCGGTAAGCACCACCCCCGAACAGATCTACGGTGCACCGGCCTTCAGCGGCACGCCGTACACCTACCAGAGCACCAGCTTCGACCCCACGGACAACATCCTGAAGTTCCGCGTGCAGAACCTTTTCCGCGCCGATGTGCAGTGCGCGTACAAGAAACTGATGGCAGGCTTCAGTGTGCGGTACAACAGCCACGTGCGCAACATCGACCGCATTTTCGTGGATCTGGATGAGTCGCCCTCCGAGGCTTTGAGCCTGCGTACCGGAGTAGGCGAGTGGATGCGGACGCATCGTACCGGCGACACGTTGCTGGATGCGCGCGTGGGTTATTCCCTCACGGATCATACCCGCCTGGCCTTCATCGTGAACAACCTTACCAATGAGGTGTATTCCCTGCGTCCCCTGTCCATTGAGGCACCGAGGCACATGCAGGTGCAACTCACTGTGAGCCTGTAGCGCACCGAAGCATGAAGCGGTCCGGGATACTAGGGGTGATCCCCGCACGCTGGGCCAGCACTCGCCTGCCGGGGAAGCCGTTGGTGGATATCGGTGGAAAAAGCATGGTACAGCGTGTGAACGAGCAGGCCCTCCGGAGTGGTATATTGGCCCGGGTGGTGGTGGCGACGGATGATGTGCGTGTTGTTGACCATGTGCGTGGATATGGTGGAGAGGCGGTGATGACCTCGGTGGATCATCCCAGTGGAACGGACCGTTGCCACGAGGCATTGGAGCGGATGGGTGCGGATCATTACGATGCGGTGGTGAACATCCAGGGTGACGAGCCCTTTATCGCGCCGGAACAGATCGATGAAGTGTGCGCCACACTTGTGGATGCCATTGGTGGGATCGCCACACTGGCCCAAGTGGTGACGGACGACCGCGACCTCGACAATCCGGGCGAGGTGCTGATCACCGTGGACAAGAACATGGATGCCCTCTACTTCAGCCGCACTGCGATACCCTTCCTGCGCGATCCTTCGGACAGTTCGCGACATGCCCGTTTCCGATACCTGAAGCATGTAGGCCTCTATGCCTACCGCAGCGACATGCTGGCGCGGATCGTGGCCCTGCCACCTTCCGCATTGGAACTGGCCGAAGGCCTTGAACAATTGCGCTGGCTGGAACATGCGCACCGGGTGCGCGTAGGGCTCACGAAGCATCCATCCTTCTGCGTGGATACCCCGGCCGATCTGGAAGAGGCACGACGACGAGCCACGGCTTGCTAACTTGGCACCGGCGACGCCATGGCCCTCACCGACCACCTGAACGAACTGCTGCACGACCACGATTGTGTGATCGTGCCGCGCTGGGGCGGGTTCCTCACGCATTACCGCCCGGCGCGGCTGGATGAAGTGCGGCGGCTGGTGCATCCGCCCGGCAAGGAGTTGAGCTTCAACCGGCATCTTACCCGCAATGATGGTCTGCTGGCAGACCAGCTGGCGAAACGTGAAGGCCTCGGTCATGAAGCTGCGATCGCGCGCATCGACACCACTGTGGCAGGGTGGCGTGAGGCCCTGGATCGCGAGGGCCGGCTGGAGTTGCCCCATGTGGGACTTTTCTACCGTGATGGGGAGCGCAACCTGCAGTTCGACCCGGACAAGCGCGCCAACCACCTGAAGGACGCATACGGTCTGCGGCCGGTGGTGGCCATTCCGGTGCAGCCCGCAAGGACGACTCCTGTGTTACGCGCACTGCCCGAGCATGAACCTGCCATGACCGGCAAGAGTCACCGGCCACATTGGGTTGCCGCTGCTGGCCTGGCCCTTCTCCTGGGTACCGCCGCCTTGTGGGCATGGCGGGCCCAATTGCACGATGGGACACAGTGGGGTGGAATGGATCTTTTCGGTCCGGGTCCGGCGCGCACTTACCAGCCACCGGTCTCATCCACCTCGCCGCCCGTGTCCACGGCCAGCCTCTTTTCACTTCCTGATGGACCGCTGGGCATACGCACCATGCCGCTCACCGTGAATGATAGCATACTTGTGACCGTGGACCTGGGTAGCGCCGAGCCATTGGTGCTCAAGCCGGACAGCACCGCGGTACGGCCCCCTGTAGCGGCCGCCGTGGCCCCTGGCGGCTGGGCACGGTTCCATATCGTGGGCGGCTGTTTCGCGCAGGAGGAGAACGCGGAACGCTTTCTTGGTGACCTTCTTGCCAAAGGCTGGCCCGCCACCCGTCTGGCTCCTTCGGGAGAACTGCATCCGGTGGCCTATGGCAGCTTCACACGCCGGGATGAGGCCATGGAGCATCTGGCCCGTGTGCGTAGTGATGGCGCCGCTGCCGCCTGGCTCCTGGTGCGCTGACCTCGCGAACCCAAGCACCTCGCCCTGGTGTTACCTTCGTACCCTTGTGATGGTGGCGAACAGAACGGTGGATTTGGAGGCCTGCACGGTGTCTTTCCTTGAGGATGACCTGGTGCACACCCACTTCAAGGCGGGCCGCTTGGTGAGCCCAGAAGAGGTGCAGATGATGTTCGATGCCATCGAGCAGGTGCGTGAAGGACGCAAGGCCTTGTTGATGGTGACCGTCGGCGAAGGCACCACCATGAGCAATGAGGCCCGTGCCTTCGCATCGGCCCCCGCCTCCAATAAGTTCATCGCTGCCGATGCCATCGTGGTGCGTGATTTCGGGCATCAGCTCGCAGCCAACGTCTTCGTGCGCCACCACAAACCCACGCGGCCCATCCAGATGTTCCCTGACAAGGCCGGTGCGATGGCATGGCTCAAGGAGCATCATCATCTCGTCGATCTTTCCTGAACATGTGCGATCGTTCATTCACCAGCACGCTGGCCATCGCCCTATGCGTTCCATTTCTCCATGCACAGGTGGTGGACACGCCTCCCGCACGCACTCTGCGCACGACCAAGGCCGAGGTGGTCGCAATGGCCATTTCGCCCAAAGGCGACCGTCTGCTGGTGGGCCTGAACAAGGGCGCCGAACTCTATGACCTGGAGAGCGGCAAGCGGATCCATGCTTTCACGTATGCGGAGGATGGTGGCACGGCAGTGTACCATGTGGGCTTCAACGACAATGGCGAGTATGTGGTGCTGATCGGCCACAGTGGCAAGCGCACGGTGTGGGATGTGAAGACCGGCAAGCAGGAGAAGGTGATCACACCGCACCGCTGGATCCCCGATCCCCGCGCGGTGAAAGCGATGGGGCTCGACATGAAGAACTCCAACTTCGACCGGTTCTACCAGCAGGGCAACGCGGAACTGGGCGCCTACAGCGCACGCAGCGGCAAGCACGGCCTGGTGGAGTTCATCGATGATGAAGGGAAGATGATGCAACAGCTGGAATTCCCCGAGAACAAGGACCAGCACCATCTGGCGCCCCTGCTGTTGTGGGATGGACACCTGCTGGTGGGCACCGACGACGGACGGGTGCTCTTTTACCGCGTGCCCTGACCTTCCAATGCTTGAAGGGCGCGTTGAACATGCCCTTCGGCCTCGAAAAGGGAACCATGGGCGGCGCGCACGACGCCACCCTTGTCCACTACGTAAGTGACCCGGCCGGGTATCAGCCCCCACAGGCGATCGACCTCAAAGGCTTTGCGTGCCTTGCCATCGGGATCACTCAGCAGCGCAAAGGGTAACGACCACCTGCTCGCGAAGGCTTCAAGCGCTGGTCTCGCATCCCCGCTTACACCGATCACGACAGCATCACGCGCCACCAGGTCCGCGAAAACGTCACGGAAGGCACAGGCCTCCAGGGTGCAGACACGCGTGCCAGCCTTCGGATAGAAGAAGAGTACCACATTTTTGGAGCCGTGGAACCCGGCAAGGCTCACGATCCGCCCATGCTGGTCCGGCAGGCGAAGATCAGGTGCTGACGTCCCGGGCTTCAGCATCTGTTGGATCGGGAAGGGGTTCTTTCTTGGTGGACGCGATCGCGAATGCGATCACCCCGCCGATGGTGACAAGACCCAGAACGCCCCACCACCATCCAAGCTGATCGCGCAGCAACACCAGCACCAGCAGGACGAAGAGGAACAGGTTCGGTCCCTGCGCCCAGATGCGCAACTGGATCGCCGACCAGGTGAGTTCGCCGCGCTTGAGACGGCCATGCAGGCTTTGTGCCCAGAGGTGGTAACCGATCAGCAGAGCCACGAGCCCAAACTTGGCATGCATGAAGGGTTCCCGCAGCAAAGCCGGACGTTGCCAAAGCATCCAGACGCCAAACCCGGTAAGCAACACCAGTGCGGGCCAGGCCACGTTATACAACGATCGGTGTTCCATGGCACTGAAGCGTTCGGCTAGCGTGGAGCGTGAAGGCTCCCATTCCTTCAGGGCCGCACGGTGAGCGATGAACAGACGCACCAGGTGGAACAAGGCCGCGAAATAGCCCACCATGAAGAAAAGGTGCAACGCCTTCAACAAAGCCTGCAGGGTCTGTGGTTCCATCATGCGATCCAAAGGTAGCCATGGCCGGTACCACCCTACTTTTGATCCACCATCAAAGACGGCACATGAACGCACGCCCCGTGAGTGACAGTTATGCACAGACCACCCACGTGGTATTGCCCAACGATACCAACACCCTGGGCAACCTCTTTGGCGGGCGGCTGCTGCAATGGCTGGACATCAACTGCGCCATCAGCGCGCATCGGCACTGCAAGCGTGTGGTGGTGACCGTGGCGGTGAACCATGTGGGCTTCGACCGGCCCATCAAGCTGGGCGATTTCGTCACCATCCACAGCCATGTCAGTCGCGCCTTTGGCAGTAGCATGGAGGTGTGGAGCGACGTGTGGGTGGAGGACCAGATGACAAGCGAGAAGATCAAGTGCAACAGCGCCATCTACACCTTCGTGGCGGTGGATCATGCAGGCCGTCCCATGGGTGTGCCAGAGGCCACGCCGACCAACGAGGAAGAGCAGAAGCGCTACGATGGTGCACTGCGTCGCCGTCAGTTGCGCCTTATCCTCAGCGGCAAGATGAAGCCCGAGGAGGCAACGGAACTGAAGGCGCTCTTCCAGCAGTGAACCTGTTGGTGCGTGCGATCGCGGTTATCGGTCCTGCGAATGTTCGTGTACCCACGATGCGATGCTACCCAGATCTTGCTGTTCCATACAGCGGAAGTGTCCCTTGGGGCAGCGCTCGTAGCCGATCTTGGAACAGGGTCGGCAGGGGAGGCCTTCCACGGCGCTGATGTACGTGCGGTCGGGATGCATGGGTTGATAAGGCCCCATGCCGAAGGCCGGTACCGTGTTGCCCCATACGCTCGCCACCGGTACTCCGAAAGCACAGGCGATATGCATGGCGCCGCTGTCATGCGCGATCGTTGCACGTGACCGGCGGATCAAGGAGGCGCTGCCCAGGATGTCATACCGCCCGCTCGCATCGAACACGCGGCCGCCCACGGCATCGGAGATGGCCCGCGCGATGGCGACATCCTCCGTCGCGCCCACGATCACGATCGGACCTTCCACCAGATGGGCCAACTCGATCAACCGGTGCTGCGGCAGGCGCTTGGTGGCATGTGCCGCACCAATGGCGAACACGGTGTAACCGGAATGGTGGCTTTCCGGTAACTGGTCCATTGGGACCTCGCGTTCGGGCGGGATGTGGAGTTCAAGTCCTTTGCCATCGTTCTTTACGCCGAGGTGTTCCACGGTATGCATGTAGCGGTCCACGATGTGGATGCGCGGCAGCCGGTCCATGCGCAGGTTCACCAGCATCCATTTCTCGATGTTCAGCTTGGCGAAGCTGTGGGCCGGAACCCCCAACGCGCGCTTCACCCTTGCCGTGCGCAGATTGTGGTGTAGATCGATCACTTCCGTGAACCGTTCGTCTTTCAGGCGGGTGATCAGATCGCCGAGGTCGTCGCCCAGGTCATGCACATGATCCACATGCTGGGAGTAACGCACCAGATCGGCGAAGGCGCTCTTCACCGCGAAGTGGATCTCCACCCCGGGCAATTGTTCCTTCAAGCAGCGCAGCACCGGACTCGTAAGCACAATGTCCCCGATGGAGGAGAAGCGGATGACGAGCAGCTTGTGCGGGGCGGACATTGCGGTGCGCGAAGGTATCGCAGGGGATAGGGTGCGAGAGCGGCATGCCCTCGCACTCTCGCACCCTTGCACTCTTTCACCGCTTCCGCCGCCGCCTCTCTACTGGACCTTTACGAACCGGGCGGTGCCGAAGTACGCATCAGTGATACACTGCACCATGTATGGTCCTTGAGGAAGATGCGCGATCCCGATCGAGGCGAGCTCGTTGGATACCACGGTCCGGAGCACCACCGCACCACGCATATCATGGATATGGATCGCTACGGATGGGCCCAGCCCCCTGAGATCAAATGTGATGTTCTCATTGGCCGGGTTGGGGTAGAGCACCAGGGGCGCGGTCCGGTGGTTCGGTGAACTGATACCCGTGGGCAATGATATGCAGTCCATTGGCCAGCCCTCCTCCGTGCCATCCCACATACCTGGTATCGTCATCGCGAAGGCACGAACGCTATCCACGCGCTGCTTGAGTGCGGCTACGCTGGCCTCCGGGCCACCATCCACAGCACGGGCGTAGACATACCCCACGAGCAAGTTGAGATGTACACCTGGCTCAAGCGTAAAGGGTCCCATTCCCGCGACCACACGCGGATCGATGCTCTGTCCTGAACCATCAAGGCTCGCGCTCCAAGGGGCTTGTGGCACGCCCCCCGTGCCCAGCCCCAGCGGATCGGTGCTTCCCGGAAAGGCGAATTTCGTTGCGACCGCGTTCGGAGCCGTGGAGTACCCCGTACCTCCGTGCGTAAGCGGCATACCATCCTTCCAAATATTGCGGAGGTAGTTGAAGTGCTGTGTGCTGTTCGCCGGATCGGTCATTGCATTCGGACCCTCCCGCAGGAAGTACATGGAATTGCTCAACCCAAAACGTTCGTTGTCGATCACGCCATCCGCGAATCCAGTCCCATTCACGTAGTGTTCCTCCAAGACCATCGCATTGTCGATCCCATCGGCATCCAGCAAGGGACCTTTCAATACGACCATGCCGAATGCTGGGGGCTGGGCGCCGAAACCCGGTGTGCCCAGACAACTCTCGTCCACCGCGTCGCCGTTCGCCACATAGACCAGGCTGCGTCCCACATCCGTACCCACAATATCATCGTTTCCACACCCCAACTCCAGATCGGCGAAATGACCGACACGGAAGTTCTCCAGCGTCTGGGTGCCTTGGTTGATGATCTTGTAAAGCACGAAGACGGTGTTCGCCAAGGCTGGATCGCCGGTGTATGCGAAAGGCATCATGCGCACCTCCACGCCAATGGGTGTTGCGGCGGGGACCACATCGTTGAAGATGGCGAACAGCGCCTGATCTCCAAGTATGCAAGGGTGATCGCCGCCGTACGGGTCGTAGTTGCCATCATTGTCATAGTCGAAGAAGGGTGCGAGATAGAGGTCCTGACCGGAATCCACATGACCCATGGCCGGCCAGTTGATGAACACATCGGGGACGGTGTATCCTCCTGGGAATTCCTGGGCCACATCGCAGCCGGGGTCTGACATGCAATCGTAATAGGCACGGTGCAGGACCACATCCGCCTGGTCCACCTTCCACACCTGGTCATATTGTGTGGAGACCTCCTGGGTGATGGTCGCAGTGCCATCGTTGGTCAATGTGCCGGGCCAGAACTGCTGCGGACCCACACCGTAGAGGTGGGCCGCGAGTTTCAATTGGTTGTCCGGGCTATTGCCCCCCAACCACAGCCCACTGCTATAAAGCAATGGCGCACTGTTGGCCGAGGGCACAACGAATGCGCTTGTGCTGTTGGCCAGATCAGGTCCGATAAGCCCGGTGGAATGGACCCGGGCGCGGATCTCGTTGATGTCGAGTGCGGCGAAGGCCTGTGCTCCCGCTTGGTTCGCTGTGAGCAACAAGCCGAAAAGGACGGAGGTGTATTTGTGGGCCATGGGTGAGGGGGGTGAAGTGGAACGGATGATCCGCTCCTGAAACTACAGCCATGCCTGGCGATCCCAACCCCCTCACCGGGTTACGGCCGACCCCGGACGGTCATCGGTCGCTGATGGCGCTACAACTTCCGCAACAACCCCCGCATATCTACCTTCTCCCCAACGATGCGCTCCACCTCGCTGATCTGCACGTTCCCCTCTATTATCCACTCTCATGACGACTGCGGCCGGCATACTCTTGGATCACACTTCCCGTTGCCTCACTTTGTGCTCATCCACTGTGGTGAAACGAAGATGGAATTGGAACACACCCGAGCCGATGATGCGGGCCATACGCTTCGCCACATCCTCGGGGTCGCTCGATTCGTACCTGAAGAGGACCACCCCTTCGCCAATGGACATTCTTTTCTCGAAGATGAGGTTCCCGAAGTCCTGGTCGTGCGTCACCAGAATGCGCTGTTGCTCTTTGGAGAAAGCCAAGATGTCCTCATCATCCGCGATCTTGATGTCGGAACCGATGCGTATCACATCATGCCCCTGCATCCTCAGTCTGATACCTGATGCCTTGGAAACGTTCTCGTCAAGCAGAAAACGAAACTGTAGCGTGCGTTCCATGCAGCGAAGGTATCGGGGCACCTAGTCCACTTCGCCATTAATACCGGAGGGGTATTAAGTTCGTGGATAATGCCCCGAAGCGATGTTCTCGCTCATGAAAGCAAAGATCGCCTTGAGGTGCGTGGGCTTCAGCCGCTCGTAGTTCTCCAACAATTGCTGCTCTGTCCATCCCTTGGCCATCAACGCGAGGATGAACTCCACGGACAGCCGGGTACCCTTGATCGCGGGCTTTCCTGCGAGCACTTTGGGATCACTGGTGATGTAGCGGCGCCAATCCATGTTTCAAATGTAGGGTGCGAGAGTGGCAAAGCAGCGGGGCCAGCGTTGCGTAGGTCGACCCAGTGGGTCGACGGTACAGTGCCCATGAAGAGCGTTTGTTCAGAGCTTCCGCAACAACCCCCGCATATCCACCTTCTCCCCGACGATGCGCTCCACCTCGCTGATGGGCACACGCTCCTGCTTCATGCTGTCGCGTTCGCGGATGGTGACGGCGTTGTCGGTGAGCGTCTCGTGGTCCACGGTGATGCAGTAGGGGGTGCCGATGGCGTCCTGGCGGCGGTAGCGTTTGCCGATGCTGTCCTTCTCGTCGTACTGACAGTTGTGGTCCAGCTTGAGGCGGTCCATGATCTCGCGGGCTTTTTCCGGTAGACCGTCCTTCTTGATCAGCGGCAGCACGGCCACTTTCACCGGGGCCAGCGCGGCGGGGATGCGCAGCACTTCGCGCGATTCGCCGTTGGGCAGTTGCTCCACATCGTAGGCGGCACTGAGGATGGCCAGGAACATGCGGTCCAGGCCTATAGAGGTCTCCACCACGTAGGGCACGTAACTCTCGTTGGCCTCCGGGTCGAAGTACTGCAGCTTGCGTCCGCTGTGCTTCTCGTGGCTGCTGAGGTCGAAGTCCGTGCGGCTGTGGATGCCTTCGAGTTCCTTGAAGCCCATGGGGAATTGGAACTCGATGTCGCAGGCCGCGTTGGCGTAGTGCGCCAGCTTGATGTGGTCGTGGAAGCGGTAGTTCTCCACGGGCAGGCCCAGGGCGCGGTGCCACTTCATGCGGTACTCCTTCCAGTGGGCGTACCACTCCATCTCGGTGCCGGGTTTCACGAAGAACTGCATCTCCATCTGCTCGAACTCGCGCATGCGGAACACGAACTGCCGCGCCACGATCTCGTTGCGGAAGGCCTTGCCGGTCTGTGCGATGCCGAAGGGGATCTTCATCCGCGCGCTCTTTTGCACGTTGAGGAAGTTCACGAAGATGCCCTGTGCCGTTTCGGGGCGCAGGTAGATGGTGCTGCTCTCGCCGCTCACGCTGCCCAGCTCGGTGGCGAACATCAGGTTGAACTGCCGCACCTCGGTCCAGTTGGCGGTGCCGCTCACCGGACACTTGATCTCCTCGTCGATGATCAGCTGGCGCACGGCCTCCAGGTCGTTGGCGTTGAGGGCCTCCTTCATGCGCCCTTCCACCGCGTCGATGCGGTCCTGGCTGCGCTTCACGTTGGGGTTGGTGGCGCGGAACTGCGCCTCGTCGAAAGCATCGCCGAACTTCTTCGCAGCCTTCTCGATCTCCTTGGCGATCTTCTGCTCGTACTTGCCGATGTGCTCCTCCAGCAGCACGTCCGCACGGTAGCGCTTCTTGCTGTCCTTGTTGTCGATCAGCGGATCGTTGAAGGCGTCCACGTGGCCGCTGGCCTTCCACACGGTGGGGTGCATGAAGATGGCCGCGTCGATGCCCACGATGTTCTCGTTGAGCTTCACCATGGCCTCCCACCAGTAGCGGCGGATGTTGGCCTTCAGCTCGGCGCCGTAGGGGCCGTAGTCGTACGTAGCGCTGAGGCCATCGTAGATCTCGCTGCTGGGGAACACGAAGCCATACTCCTTGGCGTGGCCGATCAGGGTCTTGAGGCGGTCTTCTTGATTGCTCATTCTTTGGTGTGCATCCGCTCTGGAAACCTTCAGCGTTGCGGCGGCAAAGATGCGGAGTTGGAAGCGTTCAATTCAGCAGAGTTCGAATGGACAGGAATGGACACGGATGGAGGCCGTGTCCATTCCTGTCCATGGAAGTCCATTGGGGAGGACACAAGCCCACTAACCTCTTGTCTTCGCCCCCCCCGCCGAGGTACTACCTTCAAGCTGCCATCGACACCGCTTAACTCTTCTCACCCCAGCATATCGAACCCTACCACCATGGAGAACATCTTCTTCGATTCCTGGGAAAGCACCCTGCGCACCTTGCTGATCACCGTGATGGCCTATGCGCTGTTGGTGTTCATGTTGCGCGTTTCGGGGAAACGTACGCTCTCGCAGATGAACGCCTTCGACATGGTGATCACCATCGCCATGGGCAGCACGCTCGCCACGGTGATGCTGAACAAGCAGGTGGCCTTGGTGGACGGTGCGCTGGCCTTGTTCCTGCTGATCTTCCTGCAATTCATCATCACCTGGAGCAGCGTACGCAGCAACACCGTGCGCAAGTTGATCCGCTCATCGGCCACCTTGCTGGTGTACAAGGGCGAAATGGACCGGCGCATGATGAAGCAGGAGCGGATCACGGTGGAGGAGCTGCAGGAGGCGGCGCGCGATAGCGGTTGCACCTCCATGGACGAGCTTCAGGCAGTGGTGCTGGAGACCACGGGCGAGCTTACGGTGATCAAGAAGTTCGGCGAGCGCAGTGATGAAGTGATCACCGCTGTCCAGAACTTCCCGGAGCGCCATTCATCTTCGTGATCATTGGTTTCCGGGAACATTGTTGCAACACCGGCTGCGACCCCTCCGGGGTCGTGATCTCTCCGTTGTTGCAAAGCAACATGCTGTGACCCCTCCGGTGTCATCGCAACAAAGACGCGGGTTCTGACCCCGGAGGGGTCACAGCATGTAGCCCGAAGGGCGTTGAACGGCGCGTTGCATTGTCGACCCCGCCGTACGGCGGGTCGCAGCCGGTGTTATGCAAGCCATATGGAATACAAGCCCCTGTGGATCATGATCCTCGTTCCTCCTTGATGGAACAGCTGTTCAACTCGTTGGCGCAGTGAGCCCCGGAGCGCCATTGACCTTGGCGAAGACCGAATAATGCTCCAGCAAGTCTGTGCGGTCGTGCGGCTCTTCGATCGTGCGCATCGCCGACTCGTAAAGCAGGTCGGCTTGCTGCGTGATGATCCGGCGCTGGCCGTCGGTACGGGTTCGTTCGAAGATGACCGTCATGGCCCATGTGAGGCGTGTGAGCACGGCCGCGCTGCCTTGCGCACTGCACCGGATCTTGTCGAACGCAGCACTGAACAACGAAGCGAACGTGGGTTTCCGTCGGCTGATGAGCCGCAGCGCACCATGCTCGTCCTTCCGGTAGGGCGATGGGAATTTCCGATCAGCGAGCCGGCATAGGGCCGAGCACAAGTGGTTGATGCAGGCCATGGCCGTGAACGGATCGTTGAGGCTGGGTGACAGCGCCCGCAGCGCGATCTCGCTGAGCTGGTCGATCGAGAATTCGATGTCCTGTTCGGAGGTGCGGTAATAACCGACGATGAGCGTTCCGGCGATCTGCTTCATCAGTTCCCCCGGCACCGGGCTCCGGCTGTGGAGGGTGCAGAACGGCGATCCCTTCACCACATGGTCGCCGGGCTTCACGTTCAGTTCCATCACCAGGTCGTTCTTGGTGATCAGCTTCCAAAGAGTCTCATCGTCGATGGCCTGGATGTAGCCGTCCTCCTTGTGGAACACGTCGGAGGTGATCGTTCGTTCTGCCAGATCCAGGTGCTGCTCCAGATGTTCTACCTCGGTGCCGCTGCCGAGTTCCTCCGGGAACACCCGGTCCATGCTCGCATACAGCTCCTTGCTCACACGGCGGATCACCGATTCGGCCTGGATGGAGGTGGAGACATGGTGGATGAAATGGATGAGCACGATGATGTTGATGATCGTGAGCACCAGCGCGAAGGCCACGGACAGGTTGGGGATCTGGTCGGCATCGTTCTGCGTGATCACGTTGCGCAACACCACCAGGCAATAGATGTACGATGCCACGAAGCTGCCCAGGGTGAGCTGCGTGCTGGTGTCCTTCATGAAGGTGCGCAGCAGGCGGGGACCGAACTGGGTGGAGGAGAGCGACAGGGCGATGATGGTGATGGAGAAGACCACCCCCGCCACGGTGATCATGGAGCTGGCGATGGTGGAGAGAATGGCCCGCGCATTGTCGCCGCCGCCGGCGTAGAACCAGATCGAATCGCTGATCTGGTGCCCCTTGAAGACCCCATCCAGTTGCAGCATACCGAACGCAAGGCCGACGGACAGCGCGGTCATGATCACAGGGATGAACCACAGCGATGAGCGCAGGTATTCCCAGATGTTGGAGAGCTTGATGTTCATGGAGGATGCCTAAAGGTACCAGCACGGCATGCGGGTGCCGACGAGCCGGGCTGGTTCGGCCACACCAAGTCCCCCGCTAACTTTACACCATGTCCAAACCCCACCCCATCTTCGATCGCCGCATCTTCTGGGATGTGGACTTCGACAAGCTGGACTACGACGGCAAGTCCGGCTTCATCATCGAGCGGGTGTTCGAGCGCGGCGATGTGGAGGACATCCGGCAGTGCCGACGGTACTATGGGGATGACCGGGTGGTCGAGGCACTGCAGAATGCCAAGTACCTTTCACACGGCACGCACCATTTCGTCAGTGCGATCTTTCAAAAGCCTTTGGACACCTTCCGATGCTACGCTACGAGACGGTCGAGCCCGGAACACTTGCCTTACTGAGGCGCCTGATGGGGCTGGAGGCCCTGAAGGATTTTGCACTTGTTGGCGGAACGGCTTTATCGTTGCGCTACGGTCATCGGCTTTCGGTCGATCTGGATCTCTTCACCGATGGCGAAATGGACACGCGCCAAGTGATCGCGGCGCTCACCGAAGCTTTCGGCGATGCGTTCACCTACCGCGATGACCAACAGGCCAAATGGGCGGTGTTCGGATTCATCGATGGCATCAAGGTCGACTTCGTGCGCATCCCCCATGCCCGCATCGCCGACCTCCAGATCGTGGACGGCCTTCGGCTATACACCGATGCGGATATCGGCCCCATGAAAGTGGAGGCCATCCTGCACCGCGCCAGGAAGAAGGACTTTTGGGATATTGCCGAGATCCTGCGCGCACATGGTTTCCAGCAGCTCATGGACGACCATCGGCGCAAGTATCCGAAGAACACGATCCTCATCGGCATTTCTCGGGCCATCACCTATTTCAAGGATGCGGAGGAGGACATGGATCCCGTGAGCCTGAAGGGTCAAACGTGGGAGAGTGTGAAGACGGAGATCAGCAAGTTGGTCAATGGGCACTTGAAGTGACGACCATGAGCTACTCCAACCGGGTGCTTACAGGTAGCCGTTATCTTGTCCACATGCTCTGGGGCCACGCCGTAAAGGCAATGATCGACAGCCTGAAGGCCAACGCGCGTCGCAAGCGCAGGCCCTTCGATCGCGAAGTAGAGGCAAGCGGCCCGGCCATACGACCGGAATACCTGCGCAAGGCCAGCGAAGAGGAGCTTGCCTACTGGCGGGAGAAGGTGTTGGCGGACCATCGCCTTCAGCGGCGCCGTACCCGCATCGCGTTGGCCGTGGTAGCGCTGGTCATCCTCTGTGCCTATTTGTTTTTGAGGTGGAATGCATCGCTGAGCCTGGGAAGCTCGTGAGTGCCTCCCAGCCATCTTTACACCACCCTCCTGTATTTCCCCTGCGCGGAGAGCGCCTATTTTTTCTGGTGAGCTCACCTGCCCGCTTCAGGAGCGCCAACCCGTAGCGAGCTTTGCACTGCCGGTAACGGTATCCGGCCCACCCCCTACATGCTGCTCGCGTTGCCCGAGTTCACGTTGAAGCTCCCGCTGGAGAACCCGGTGCTGATCTTTTCATTGGTGCTCTTCATCATCCTCTTCGGCCCGCTGGTGCTGAACAGGCTGAAGATCCCACCGATCATCGGGCTCATCATCGCCGGTATCGTCATCGGTCCCAACGGGTTCAACCTGATGCTGCGCGATGCCAGCATCGTGCTCTTCGGCACGGTGGGCCTGCTTTACATCATGTTCCTCGCCGGCCTGGAGATCGACATGCAGGAGTTCAAGAAGAACAAGTATCGCAGTTTGATCTTCGGTCTGCTCACCTTTTTGATCCCCATGGGCATCGGCTGGGCGGTGAGCTACTACTACCTGGAGTACTCCATGAACTCCTCGATCCTGCTGGCCAGCATGTACGCCTCGCACACACTGATCGCCTACCCGATCGCCAGCCGCTTCGGGGTGATCAAGAACCGCGCGGTGAACATCACCGTGGGCGGCACCATCATCACCGACACCCTGGCCCTGTTGGTGCTGGCGGTGATCGTAGGCATGCAGTACGGCGAGGTGGGTCCTGCGTTCTGGACACGACTTGGTGTATCACTCGCCATCTTCACCATCATCGTCATGTGGGGCTTCCCCTGGGTGGCGCGCTGGTTCTTCAAAAAGGAAGGCGACAGCATCTCGCAGTACATCTTCGTGCTGGCCACCGTGTTCCTGGCGGCTTTCCTTGCGGAGCTGGCCGGTGTGGAGGCCATCATCGGTGCCTTCGCAGCGGGACTGGCGCTGAACCGACTCATCCCGCGCAGCTCGCCCTTGATGAACCGCATCGAGTTCGTGGGCAACGCGCTGTTCATCCCCTTCTTCCTGATCGGGGTGGGCATGCTGGTGGACCACCGCGTGTTCTTCAAGGGAACGGAGACATTGAAAGTGGCCGCAACGATGACCATCGTGGCCACGGCCTGCAAGTTCCTCGCCGCATGGTTCAGCAAGCTGAGCTTCCGCTTCTCCCGAGACGAGTTCCTGATGATGTTCGGATTGAGCAATGCCCAAGCTGCCGCCACCCTCGCCGCAGTGACCGTGGGTTACCGGATCATCACCGGTGTCGATGCCGATGGAGAACCCATACGGCTCTTGAGCGAGCAGGTGCTGAACGGCACCATCGTCATGATCCTGGTCACCTGCACCATCAGTTCCTTCGTGGTGGCACGCGCCGCGAGCAGGATCGCCATGCTGGAACGCGATGAGGAGGACGAGGTGGATGACAAGGCCGCGGGGCGCATCCTGGTCAGCATTGCCGGTGTTCGTTCCGTGGAACCATTGGTGGAACTGGCCGTGTTGATGAAACAGCCCAAGGTGCGTGAACGGCTTTTCGCACTACATGTGGTGGACGATGGGAACAGCGACGGCGCGCGGAGCAGGGGGCGCAAGTTGATGGACGAAGCGGTGAAGGCGGCCGCTGCATCGGACCACGCCCTTGAACCCCTGGTACGTCACGACATCAATGTGAGCAGCGGGCTCATCTACTCGATCCGCGAGTACCGCATCACCGATGTGGTGCTGGGCATCACCCGGGATGAAGGCGATCCATCTACCCTGTTCGGCACGCTCACCGATACGGTCCTTCAGCGCACCAGTAAGGCGGTATACATCTACAGCCCGCTCCAGCCGCTGGGCACCATCAAGCGCATCGTGGTGGCCGTACCGCCGAAGGCCGAGTTCGAGCTGGGCTTCGTGCGTTGGTTCGATCGGATCAGCACCATCGCGAAGCAGACCGGTGCCGCGATCACCTTCCATGCCACACCCCCCACCCTGGAGCGATCGCGCGCGCTTTGCGAACGTGGTCCAAGTCCACTGAATGCTGGATTCGCGGAAATGGAGGACTGGGAGGATTTCCTGATCGTGGGTCGAGAGCTCCGTGCCGACGACCTGCTGGTGGTGATCTCTGCACGTCGCGCATCGCTGAGCTACGATCCGCTGTTCGAGCGACTGCCGCGTTTGCTGTACCGCTACTTCAGGGACAATGGTCACTTGGTGGTGTTTCCCGAGCAGATGGGCGAGGAGTACCATGGTCAGGCCGATCTGAACCCTTCCATGAGCGAGGCCTTGGAAGTGGGTGTGAAGCAGCTGGACAGTGCCGGACGCTTCGTGAAGAAGGTGTTCCGAAGCAAGGGCTGAGCGATCCGGTACGCCGCTTCATCCGGGGTGGATAGCTTTGACACCGATGGATGCATCCGCTGCGCAGAACGACCCCGGCGAAAGAAGGCCCCCCAGGGTCCGGGGTGGCCGCTTCCTGCGGATACTGGCCGAGTTCCGCCGTTTCGTGCGCGAAACGATGGACCTCCATTGGGACGCACACATAGACAGTACGGCGGAGATCATCCGTAAGGATATGATCTTCCGCGGCCACGTGGTGTGGGTGCTGGTGTGCAGCATCTTCATCGCCAGCATCGGCCTTAACGTGAACAGTACGGCGGTGATCGTCGGGGCCATGTTGATCAGCCCGCTGATGGGACCCATCCTGGCCACCGGGCTGGCGGTGGGCACCAACGACATGGACCTGTTGCGGCGGGGCCTGAAGAACTTCATGGTGATGGTGTCGGTGGCACTGCTCACCAGCACGATCTATTTTCTGCTGACCCCGATCAGTGACTACCAGAGCGAACTGCTGGCGCGCACCCGGCCCACACTGCTCGATGCCGGTGTCGCCATTTTCGGTGGTATCGCAGGCATCATCGGGGTAAGCCGGCGCAACCGTGGCAACGTGGTGCCCGGTGTGGCCATCGCCACGGCGTTGATGCCCCCCCTGTGTACCGCCGGCTACGGATTGGCCACCCTGCAATGGAACTTCTTCTTTGGCGCCCTCTACCTGTTCGTGCTCAACTCCATCTTCATCTCGTTGAGCACCGTGGCCATCGTGCGCCTGCTGAAATTCCCCCTGGCGAAGGAGCTGAATGCGCAGCGGGAGAAGCAGGTGAAGGTCTACATGGCGATCGCCATCGTGCTCCTCCTGGCACCCAGCGGTTGGGTGCTCTACGGCATTACGCAGGAAGCCATCTTTCGCCGCGAAGTGGACCGTTTCATCCGCTCGAACTTTCCGCTGGAGGGTACGGAGATCCTGGAGCAACGCATCACCTATACGGACGCGGAACAGCGCCTGGATCTGTACCTGGTGGGCAACCCCCTGGAGGAGGGAGCGCGTACGGTACTGGAGAAGCAGCTGCTGGAGCGTAAGCTGGGCCAGGTGCAGTTGGTGATCCACCAGGCCGGTGCCGCCAACATCGACATGCAGGCCATGCGCAGCGGCATCATCGAGGACATTTTCGACCGCAACGAGCAGAAACTGGCCGAGAAGGATGAGCGCATCCGGGAGCTCGAACGGCAGCTGGACCCCATCCCCATGGATGCCCTGGTGCGCGAGATGGCCGTGGTGTTCCCGGGCATCAGCCAGTTCAGCTACGCGAACGCGGTGGTGTGGAACGGAACCAAGCTCGACACCATCCCCACGGCATTCGTGGCATGGAGCACCGAGTTCGATGAGCAGACCGTGAAGAAACGGGAGGAGGTACTCAACGCGTGGTTGAAGCAACGCCTTGGCAAGGCTGGCATGCGCGTGGTGCGGGAGAAGCGGTAGTACTGTAAGGTGGCTCAGGACGTAAAGTGAAGCGGCAAGTTCTTAGCGGCAAGCGGCAAGTCCGGTCAATGGGGTTCGTTCGTGTAGCCACAGCGCAAGTTTCCGAGCGGCAAGCTGCAAGTCCGGTCACCAGAGTTCGTTCAGGTAGCCACAGCAGGCGCCTGCTTACCTTCGTGGCACCATGGAAACCTTCGAGGTTGATGTCAAAGACCGCAAAGCCAAGGCCCTGCTGAAGCAGCTGGAGGCCTTGGGCATCATCACCATGCGGCCCCAAAAAGTGCGTACGCTGGGGCGGGTGATCGCGGATATGCAAGCACGGACGAGGAAACTGCCACCGATCTCGGAAGCCGAGATCAAGGCCGAGGTGGATGCTGTTCGAAAGCAACGTAGACATGCTGCGTCGAGGAAGCCTCAGGCTCACCATTGACGCGAGCCGTATGCCGCAGGGAATCCGATGTGCGCTGTTGATCGCGCTGTTCCAACCATATGGAGTAGCCGGGCAAGGAGTGGACCTTCGTTCCGAGATAAGGGGATTGGCAGGCCTCGGGGATTCCTTGTTCGCATGTGATTCGCCTTATTGGAAGGTTATCGCTAAAGGGAAAGATGCGATCCCTGCGTTGATCCATGCCGTTGGCGATACCACGCGGACCTCCACGTACCATGCGTGCAAGACGACACCCTTGCGCGCGGGGGACATCGCTTATTTGGCGCTTGGCGAAATAGTCGCTGTCCCATTCTTCGCGATCACGCATCATCAGCTCTGTGTCATGGATGAGAACGATTGCATGGCCGGCCTGTTCGACTACATCGAGAAGCACCGGAGCGGGTTTCAGTACCAGTTGAACAGTTGGTATTCCAAGGAAGGACCTACGTTAAAATGGTACAGATTTTCATCCAACGATAGAAAGGTCTTGAACAGATGCTATGGTCTGAATGAGATCCACGGGATGTATCGATAGGTTAGGAAGTATTGAGATAGGCCCATGATCGAACACCGCGGCACCCTGCTCAGCGAGGACCTCTTCGAGGAGCGCTTCGTGTGCGACCTCAACGCTTGCAAGGGTGCGTGCTGCGTGGCGGGTGAAAGCGGTGCGCCACTGGAACAGGATGAGGCCGATCTGCTGCAGGAACTCTGGCCGATGATCAAGCCCTACATCCCGGAGAAGGGCCAGCGGGCCATCGATGCACATGGCGTGAGTGAGGTGGATACGGACGGCGACCTGGTGACCACACTGGTGGAAGGCCGGAAGGAATGCGCGTTCACGGTGTTCGATGAGAAGGGTATCGCGCTCTGCGGTGTGGAGAAGGCCTGGAAGGATGGCGCGATCCCCTTCCGCAAGCCGATCAGCTGCCACCTGTACCCGATCCGCATCGCGAAGCTCAAGTTCCACGACGGCTTGAACTACCATCGCTGGCCCATTTGCAAACCTGCATGTGCCTGCGGTGCGAAACTGAACGTCCCCGTTTTCCGCTTTCTGAAGGATGCCCTGGTGCGCAAGTACGGACAGCTTTGGTACGATGAACTGGAAGAGCTGTACACTGCTTGGAACAAACGCTGATCGCGCCCTTGTTACGATCACGCCGAGTGGTTCTCCCGCGATCGTTGGACTTCCCGCGTACCAGCCTCCGGAAGCTCAGCACAGGCGGCACTTCACACTGCGCCGACCTCCGCATTCGCCCTACGGCCGTGCGGTTTCCCCGCTGTTAATGGATCGTGAATAGAAAGTACTTGCAAGGTCGCTTCGCACCTGCATGCCGCGCCGATCATAAGGAACCTGGGCGTGTTGAAAACTACGGACAGCGGATCGCCGTTCGCACTTGTGAGGCCAGCGATCGCTTTCCACATTTGTGACCCGACGACGCCGCTGAACACGACGCCGGCGGGAACCACTCACAAGTCCGCACATTTTAAGAACGGGGGCCTCCCCCCGCAGAGATCGTCTTTTCCAACGTACCCCTTCCATGAGCAAAGAACCACAACAGACCCAGACCAGCCTGGAGGACATCCTCCCCGCGAACGTCGACGCCGCCAACGAACCCCTGCTCAGGGAGAATAAGGACCGCTTCGTCATCTTCCCGATCCAGCACAGCGACATCTGGGGCTTCTATAAGAAGCATGAAGCGAGCTTCTGGACCGCCGAGGAGATCGACCTGCACGCCGACTTGGTGGACTGGGCGGAGAAGCTCAACGATGACGAGCGCTTCTTCATCAAACATGTGCTCGCCTTCTTCGCCGCCAGCGACGGCATCGTGAACGAGAACCTCGCGGAGAATTTCCTGCACGAGGTGCAGTACACCGAAGCCCGCTTCTTCTATGGCTTCCAGATCTCCATGGAGAACATCCACAGCGAGACCTACAGCCTGCTGATCGACACGCTGATCAAGGACCCCCTGGAGAAGGACAAGCTCTTCCATGCGGTGGACACCCTGGATTGCGTGAAGAAAAAGGCCGACTGGGCCCTGCGCTGGATCGACAAGGGCAGCTTCGCCGAGCGCCTCATCGCCTTCGCCGCCGTGGAGGGCATCTTCTTCAGCGGCAGCTTCTGCTCCATCTTCTGGCTGAAGAAGCGCGGCCTGATGCCCGGCCTCAGCTTCAGCAACGAACTCATCAGCCGCGACGAGGGCCTGCACTGCGACTTCGCCTGCCTGCTCTACACCAAGCACCTGATCAACAAGCTGCCGAAGAAGACGGTGGAGACCATCATCCGCGATGCCGTGCAGATCGAGAAGGAGTTCGTGACCGACGCCCTCCCCGTGAACCTGATCGGCATGAACGCCAAGCTGATGCAGCAGTACATCGAGTTCGTGGCCGACCGCCTGCTGGTGGAGCTGGGCAACGAGAAGATCTACAACGCCACCAACCCCTTCGACTTCATGGAGATGATCAGCCTGCAAGGCAAGACCAACTTCTTCGAGAAGCGCGTGGGCGAATACCAGAAGGCCGGGGTGCTCACCCAGGGCGAGAAGAACGAAGCCAAGTTCACGCTGGACGCGGAATTTTAATTGACGGCTGACCGTTGTCTTATGTCCTATGCCATGCCAGATCGCGCATAGGACATAAGACAGCCGTCAGCCAGGACTCCCCGCAATTCACATCGACCGGTTAACGATCTGCACTACCTCCACAGGATCGAACAAGCCCGCAGGACACCATCTTAGGAACCCTGCATCTGACAGGAAAAGCAACACACCGCGACGCGGGAGCCAGGCGGTCCACACAGATAAGGCGAGGCCTGCCTCGCCCCAAACAAAGAGAAAAGCATGTACGTAATCAAAAGAGACGGCCGCCGGGAGGCGGTGAAATTCGACAAGATCACCGCCCGCGTGAAGAAACTCTGCTACGGCCTCGACCCCGCCGTGGATGCCACCCAGGTGACCCTCAAGGTCATCGATGGCATCTTCGACGGCGTCACCACCAGTGAGCTGGACAACCTCACCGCCGAGGTGGCCGCCACCATGACGGTGAAACACCCGGACTACGCCCTGCTCGCCAGCCGCATCGCCGTAAGCAACCTGCACAAAAACACGAAGAAGTCCTTCAGCGAGGTGATGAAGGACCTCTACGAATACGTGGACCCGAAGACCGGCGAGAAGGCCTCGTTGATCGCGCAGGATGTCATGGACATCATCGCCAAAAGCGCCGATCTGCTGGACAGCGCCATCATCTACGACCGCGACTTCAACTACGACTACTTCGGCTTCAAGACCCTGGAGCGCAGCTACCTGTTGCGCATGCACGGCAAGGTGGTGGAGCGGCCCCAGCACATGCTCATGCGCGTGTCCGTGGGCATCCACAAGAACGACCACGACGCCGTGATCGAGACCTACAACTCCCTGAGCGAAGGCTGGTACACCCACGCCACGCCCACGCTCTTCAACGCCGGCACACCGAAGCCGCAGATGAGCAGCTGCTTCCTGCTGCAGCTGAAGGAGGACAGCATCGGCGGCATCTACGACACCCTGAAGCAGTGCGCCCAGATCAGCCAGAGCGCCGGGGGCATCGGCCTCAGCGTACACCATCTGCGCGCCAAGGGCAGCTACATAAAGGGCACCAACGGCACCAGCAACGGCATCGTGCCCATGCTGCGCGTCTTCAACGACACGGCCCGCTACGTGGACCAGGGCGGCGGCAAGCGCAAGGGCAGCTTCGCCATCTACCTGGAACCCTGGCATGCCGACGTGTTCGACTTCCTGGAGCTGAAGAAGAACCACGGCAAGGAGGAGATGCGCGCCCGCGACCTCTTCTACGCCATGTGGATCCCGGACCTCTTCATGAAACGCGTGGAGCAGGGCGGCGACTGGACCCTGATGTGCCCCAACGAATGCCCCGGCCTGTGCGACACCTGGGGCGAGAAGTTCGAGGCGCTGTATGAGAAGTACGAGGCCGCGGGCAAGGGGCGCCAGACCATCAAGGCGCAGGACCTCTGGTTCAAGATCCTGGAAAGCCAGATCGAGACCGGCACGCCCTACATGCTCTTCAAGGACGCCGCCAACGGCAAGAGCAACCAGCAGAACCTGGGCACCATCAAGAGCAGCAACCTCTGCACGGAGATCATCGAATACACCAGCCCCGATGAGGTGGCCGTGTGCAACCTGGGCTCCATCGCCCTGCCCAAATTCGTGAACAAGGGCAAGTTCGACCACGACAAACTCTTCGAGGTCACCTACGAGCTGGCACGGAACCTCAACCGCGTCATCGATCAGAACTACTACCCGATCCCCGAGGCGCGCCGCAGCAACATGCGCCACCGCCCCATCGGCATCGGCGTGCAGGGCCTGGCGGATGCCTTCATCCTCATGCGCCATCCCTTCGACAGCGTGGAGGCCAAGGTGCTGAACCGCGAGATCTTCGAGACCATCTACTACGCGGCCATGAGCGCCAGCAAGGACCTGGCGAAGGAGGAGGGCCCCTACGAGACCTTTGCCGGCAGCCCGGTGAGCCAGGGCATCTTCCAGTTCGACATGTGGGGTGTGAAGCCCAGCGACCGCTGGGAGTGGGACGTGCTGCGCGAGGAGGTGAAGACCCACGGCGTGCGCAACAGCCTGCTGCTGGCCCCAATGCCCACGGCAAGCACCGCCCAGATCCTGGGCAACAACGAATGCTTCGAGCCCTACACCAGCAACATCTACACGCGGCGCGTGCTCAGCGGCGAATTCGTGGTGGTGAACAAATACCTGCTGCGCGACCTGGTGAAGCTGGGCCTCTGGGGCGAGGACCTGAAGAACAAGATCATCAGCGCCAACGGCAGCGTGCAGCACATCCCGGAGATCCCCCAGAACCTCAAGGACCTGTACAAGACCGCGTGGGAGATCAGCCAGAAGGTCATCATCGACATGGCCGCCGACCGCGGCGCCTACATCTGCCAGAGCCAGAGCCTCAACATCTTCATGGAGAACGCCAACTTCGGCAAGCTCACCTCCATGCACTTCTACAGCTGGAAGGCAGGCCTGAAGACCGGCATGTACTACCTACGCACCAAGGCCGCCACCGACGCCATCAAGTTCACGGTGGACAAGGCGAAGCTCGCTGTACCCGCCGAAGCCAACGGCAAAGCCGTGCCCGCAGAGAAAGTACGCGAGGCTGCCGTGGCGGGCAATGGGGTGAGCGAAGAGGCCCAGGCACAGATCTCATGCTCGCTGGATGATCCGGAGGGGTGTGAGATGTGTAGTGGGTGACCGTTCGAAGCAGCGTAAAAGTCCCGCAAATGGGAACAGAGAATTTGCCCGTAGTTGATTTTTGGATGAGATGCCCGTTCACAGGCGTTCATCTCCCGAGTGGAATTAATCGTAGCCAAAATCTATTTGAATACGAGCATCCCAAGTTGGGTCGGATTCGAGTGGATCGCAAATACCTTCAGTCATTGTACAACCATATTAAGTCCGGAGAGTTGAACAATTGGAGGGTTGCATCAGCCGAGCTCGTTGGGCAACACTTAAGTACCTTGCATCAATCAGGTCAAGAGCTTCCATGTGTGACTGCCGAATGGGTGGAACAACTACTCCAAGGATCCGGGATAATCATTGACGGACCTTCTAGAATTTAAATCCATACATTTCTTCTCGGTTCGGTCTGTAGTATGGATTTGTGTGTCACGAGTGGATTGGATATTCCTTCACTTCCACTTATCAGGAAAAATTATTGAGTTCATCATCTTCCTGAAGGCAGGCTGCCATGCAACTGCACGGTGCTCAAGCATAGCCGCGTAGGGCATTGTCGTAGCTACAGAGAATTGGATCTGAATCATAGTGTTCCCTTGAAAGAACCACAACGCAAAAACATGTGAACTGACTTTGTTTCCTGCTCTTTCCGTAAGTATTGAGTATTCAACTATTCCAGCTGGCTCCCCTTCGATTTTTGTTTTTTCTGCGCCGTGATATTGAGCGTCATCGGGAAGTGACGCCTTCATTCGATCCGGCGAAAGGTGCCTCTCAATCTCCTCGCGAGTCAATACATGTTTTGCGGGGATGACACGAGTGATTATTACTACCGTAATGTGGTCATAGTCATGTGTAAATAGAATCCTGTTGACAACGTTAGGGTGTTCACCCTCCCGCACCTCCCAACTCCTTGGGTACTTCATTGTGAAGGCAGCCCCCTTCGATTTGCTGTGTCCAATGCAGCTGTATTTCGAAGTATTGTCCGAGTTCATATCTGACAAAGCAGTAAGAGGCTGTGCAGCGCACCGGATATAAGCAAGGAGCATAAATGCGGCAACGAGAGAATGTGTTAGGTAATGCATGGTGCAGCGATTGGGATAGTGAATGTAGTGATGAAGGTCCAAACCTCAGCGGGAACTCCCGAGGCGCGAGGGGACTCTGCGCCCCTGGATCCCCCATTCCCAAACCTCCGCAGGGTCTCGCGAGGAACGAGCGGACCCTGCGCCATCCAGATGGTTACCCTTAGGAACTCTCGTCCAGATCATCTCAGCACCCAGCCGGTCATAAGCACCGGAAATGCTTGTCCAAGGCACGGATGATGAGGTCAACATGCTCCCGTTGTTTGGGCATGCCAAGCAGTTCAAGCTTTACGATTTCCCCATGCACCCTCAGGAAGTTGAGCCGGGCACCGAGGATGTGGGTCAGCAACTCGTTGGTATGCGCTAATACGGGGGTAAGGCCCTGGTAGGAGTAGCGCAGGTCCAGGGGGAGTCGCTTGTAGCCACCAAGGTTCCGAAGTAGCCAGTTCCAAGGCCTGTTCCGGATGATGTGTATAGGAGGATGCGGCTGGCCCGATAGGATGCACCGGAAGGTGACCTTCTCCTGAAAAGGACTTCCGAGCTCCACCAAGGGCCCACGCCTGGTCATCAAGTGGCGTTCAGCGGTCAGCACCATGCGGCTATTGCGCAAGGTCAACTCCACATGCCACGGGTCGTACGATGCCGTCACCTGCAAGCCATTGACATCGGCAACGGCCTTCCATTCCATCGCCATGCGCTCGTGCGTAAGGTGGAAAGGGGAGGGTTCCCCGGCTGGTGCTTTGGATACGAGCGTCATGGTGGGAAGGTATGGGCTGAAAAATGCTCCGAGCTGCCGCAAGTCTGTGCCTCTTGGCCTTGCCCTACCCTGGCAAACACTTTCCATCCGGCCAGCACCGCGAACTCACCGGTGTAGCGGCATAACTCACCTTGAGGTGGTAGTTTATCTGCAGCTCGCGTTTCACAGCTTTGATCAGGGCCATAGGCACCTTCTTGTCCGCGTAGATGACGATGGTGGGTGGGTATACCGGGACGCAGCGACGTTCGTATATCCAAGCTCAATAGGGGCCGATGTCTTCGAGCCCACAGGCGTGTCACCACGTGGGTCCGATATGTACCGGACGAGAGCTGTATCAAGGAATTGCCGCGACCAGTGCCTTCAGTTCCTTGTCGGAAATGTTCGACTTCTCCGACTTATCGAAGATGGTGAGCAACCAGACAATTTCCTCCACGGCATACACACAGGTCACCACCCTTGCTCCGCCGGAGCGGCCTTTGCCCTTGGAGGCTATTGACAGGCGGATCTTGTAGCAGCCCCTGCCCAATGGAGTTCCTTGTTCCGGTCGCTCCATCAGGTCCAGTAACAGGCGTTTCAATTCGCCACGCAGCGATGGGTATCTCTTCAGCAAGGGCTTTGCGTGTCGCTCAAAGGCCGGGATGGTGCGGGCCCTAAAGCTCATTGAGGAAGTCCATGGCATCACGGCCCTTCAGCTTCCCGGCCTTCACCAGCTTCATCTCCTCCACGGCCTCCTTCACGCCAGCGAGGATCCCGGCCTTGTCCGGTTCAGCGTCCGTATCGTTGGCAGCGACATGGTCCACCTTTACGTAGGTAAGCGTCCGCAAGAACTCCAGCAGAAGTTCCGCTTTGTTGTCCTTCACATCGATGACGAGCTTCATGGTCACACAAAGCTACGAGCCCGATCCGGAATCGGCGGACTTGCAGGCATCCCAATGGCTCGATAGCCGCCATCCCCGAGCTGCCGCGCGTCTGTGACTCGTGGCCTTGCCCTAACACGGCAAACACTTCCCATCCGGCCAGCACCGCCAACTTACCTCCCCAAAGCAAACCGCCCGCTCCCGATCAGCAGAATGGTGATGAAACAGACCAGGAAGATCAACGGCAGCTCCCTATGCGCGAATGGGTCACCGCTTTGTACCACAAGCACCACCACCGCCATACCTATGATCAACGGGATGGTGGCCAGCCGGGTCCAAAGGCCGAGCACCACCAATGCCGCGCAGAAGAATTCCGCGAACACGATCAGGGCCAGCGAAAGTGCCGGACCCAACCCAAGGGGATCGGCGAAGGTGTCCATCATCTCCCGGAAGCCGAGTAGCTTGGGAAGTCCATGCTGCCAGAGCATGAGACCGCCCGCACCGATGCGCAGCAACAGCTGGCCGATGTCCAAGTTGATCGCATCGCTCTTCAGCAACGTGGCTTTGGAATTGTCAGCACCTGCCAACAAGTGTTGGGGTTCGATCGGTAGCCGGGCCAACTCAAGCTGTGCCTTCGCTCACTGGTCATAGTTCGGGATGTTCTTGCCGAGAACGATGTTCCTTTCCACCAGCAGAACGCCATTGGACATGATGGGCCGCACGATCCCCGATCCACCGCGCTGTGGCTGCTTGTTGCGGTAGGCCGGGGTCAACCGTGGGTCGTCCTCAAAGAAGACATCATCGAGGTAGTACGCGTTCTTGTTGGGCTCCTTCACGGTCATGTGGATGTGCTCAGGTTCATCGAAGCGGGGGTAGGCGCCGGGGCGGAAGGAGTGGAAGGCATACCTGCCATCGGGCCCCGTCCTCACCCAACCACGGATGCTTCCATGGTTTTTGTCCCAGCCGGTCTCCTTGCCGGTTCGTTCGTAGGCCCCCGCTCGGTTCGTGTGGTACACGTAGATGATGACGCCTGCTGCCGGGGTCCTGCCATCCTTCTCGTAAACGGTGCCATGGAGCTTCAGTTTGGGCTCGTTGTCGTGATAGCCCGGTAGGGTGTCCGTTGGGGCAAGGACCTTGTCGCCATACTCATGGAGCGCCTCGCAACCGTCACAGGGTCCGCTAACGACCGGGCTGGTCTGGGCCTGGCATGCGGCCACGCTGATGAGCAATAGGAGGATGGAGGTATGCATGGTCGGTGTGCGCATGGTGGTGATGTTCAGTAGTCCGATCGTTCCTGTATAGGTGCTTCCGTTCGATCCCAACGGCACCCATTATGTAGCCCAATGCTTGGGCGGGTCGATTCGTAACGCGGTCCACTGCGCGTTCCCTTTGGCCGGAGCGTGGCGCATTTCCAAGCGTAGCCTCATGCCTTCGTTGAAGCTTCGGCAGAGGAACTGTGGCTACGCTCGACAAGCTCCGTGGTATGGCTACGCGCACAGGCGGTTGGCCACATTGTCCTAACGTTGCTCAGCGTGGCCATGCTTGCGCAAAGCATAGGAGCATGGCTGGGCGCCTCTGCCAACCTCCACTAAGACCGTTCTGGTTGGTCATAGATGGCGTAGAGCAATTCGCCGAATACAACGGTATCCCCGGCCTTCTTGAAGTGCACAAGGATGCCACTTCCTTCGGAGCTGGATACTGCGCTGCTACCGTCGATGGAGATGCGCAGTATGTCGGCATCATTAGCCACGAAACTGCGATCGGGTGCCATGCGTTCCATCGCGAGCATGTTGGCGTTCACTAGATCGGCCGGAACGGAGCTGCGTTCCAAGCGGTAGTCCGTTCGGTGCTCGGGATCCAGGACCGGTGGTGCCGGCCTGGAGAAGAGCCTGATCAGGGCTTTGGCGAGTTCACGTGCGGCCCAGACCAGGAAGCGTATCAGGTTCCACGCCACCAGTATCACCACGCCGAACAACAGGAAGAAGAGCAACAGGACGGCCGTGTCACCGCCTTTTTGCCTTTCCCAAGGAGCGGTCCACCCCTGTAGGTAATGCCTGGTATTCCTGTTCGGATGCTGAAACCACGTGGGCCAATGGCCCCCAAACGAGTGCGCAGGCTTGGTGACACGCCTGAGCGGCTCACGTTCATGCCCAAGCCACCTGAAAGGTTCACCCTACGTTGTATCCTTAAGCCCATGCCGCGTAGGCCGAAAATAGGCCACGGGGCATCTGGTCCCAACGACAATGCCCTGCTGATCGGACACTTCCGGGCGCAGTGCTGTCCTGCGTGGTTGTCGGCGATCACGGTTGCTCCGCGGAAGCTCCCGTGAAGGCATGGGGCCAAGCTTGGTTGGGCAGGCCATGGACGGCCGGGTAGGCATCACGGCGATCAGTCTTTCGTCATGGCGTTGGTCATATCACCGGTAGGCGGTGTTCCGAAAACTTCGTGGACAACGAACATGCCCGCCATGAAGCATCACTACGTCCTTCTGCTCGCCTTTCTGTCCATCCCCTCTGCCCTTGACGCGCAGACCTGTGCGAACTACCACGTGAGCGTCTCGCCCGACGGCGGCACGCTGTATTACTCGTCCAACCGCGATGGGAACTACGACATCTACCGCTCGGGCCTTGACGGCTTCTCCGATCTGCAACGGATCGCGGACCTGCCGGGGGATGCCTACGCTCCCTCGGTGAGCCCGGACGGCAGCAAGGTGGTCTTCCAGGCGGGTGCCTATGGTGCCGAGGCCGAGATCTGGATCGTGAACAGCGATGGCACGGGCCTCACACGGCTCACCAACAACGGGGTACACGATGGCCAGCCCAATTTCTCGCCGGACGGTTCCAAGATCATCTTCGAGGCGTGGGATGGCACCCCCTATCCGGAGGTGTTCACCATGAACGTGGACGGCAGTGGTCGCACCCAGATCACCAACGAACCCGGGGCATACTGGCAGAGCGGACCACGGTACAGCCCTGCGGGCGACAAGATCTACTTCCTGGCAGGTTTCAACGCGGACAACCACATCGTGATGATGGACCTGGACGGCAGCAACTGGGTGGACATCACGCCACCCAACAACTTCGGCTACATGGAGGGTAGCCCCTCCTTCAGTCCCGATGGCCAGCAGATCCTCTTCTACACCTCCGAGATCACCGGTTATGCCAATGGGGGCGACCTGGTGATCGCCAATGCCGACGGAAGCAACTGGCAGTTCATCACCGCCTCGCAAGGGGGCGAATACTTCGCACAGGCCGTGTACCATCCCACCAACGGCCTGATCTACTTCAGCCACCTTCCGCCCGGAGGGGCTCCATGGAACATCTGGTCGATGAACACCGATGGCACGGACAAGGAGGAGGTGGGCACCTGCTTCGGCGTGGGCATCGCGGAAACGGAGCGGACATTGTCACTCACGCTGGCACCGAACCCCGCCAGGGATCAGGTGACGGTGGGTTGGGGCCATGCCTCCGGCGCAGTGCAGGAGGTCGTGCTCACCGACCTCCTGGGCAAGGTGCTGTTGTGGTGGAACGCCCCACGGACCGATCGCCTGGTGTTGGACACGCAGCAGATAGCAGAAGGGGTGTATCTGGTGCAGTTGCGCGGAAATGGCCATACGGTCACCGAAAGATTGGTCATTGCGCGGTAAGCGCAGGGCAGTTCCAGGACCCACCCTACGAGCGTTGCCTGCGGCTATGCTCAATAAGCACGTGGACTCGGTAGCCATGCCAAACCTCCGCAGGCTCTCCCGAGGTACGAGGTGACCCTGCGCACCCAGGTCACCCTGCTACCCGGGTCAGTGGCGCAGGACCATCCTCGCGGGGACACGCCTGTGTGACCTGGTGCTTACCGCTGGTCCTCCGTAAAATGACCTCCGTGCTTTCCCCGTAGGAATTTCTGTTGGTTGAAGTCCGCTGATGTCCCACGCGGGATCGACAGGCTGCTCCAGCCGGGGCCCTTCCGCATGCGGCCCAACAGCACGATCTGGCCCACGTGGTAGGCGTAGTGGCACAGCTGCCTGTTCACGGCGTCCACGATGCTGTGGGACTGCGCACGGATGTACACGGTGATATCGAAGTTCCCGGCATGCACCGTATCCAGCGCATCGAACACGCACTGCCAGCCCTCCTCCCAGCGGGCCATCATGGTGGCGCGGTCTCCGATCACCTCCTCGAACTCCGCGTCGCGCTGCCGCCATTCCTTCTCGCCGTCGGTGGAGAGGAAGTCCGTCCACCGGGAGCGCATATTGCCCCAGAGGTGCTGCACGATGATGGCGATGGAGTTGGCCTCCGGGTCGGACCGCCAGAACAGTTGCTGATCCTCCAGTTGCTCAAAGGTCTTTTCGCCCAGCTTCTTGTAGTAGGCGAACTGCTGTCTTGCGCTGGTGAGGTAGATGGTGGAAGGGTCCATAGGGGGCGTATTGGACCAGGCAAGTTAGCTGCGTGCAATGCTGTGGACGGTGGGGGCACCTAGTGCTGAGCCGGAGACTGTAGTTCCCGCGGATCTGCGTTGGCAGATGCGGACCTACAGGCTCGCCTTCGCATATGGCCAGGGGATCCCGGTTCGGGTCGTGTCGCCATTTGCACCGGGTGCCGGAGCGCAGGCCACCATGGTGCCACCGGGGCACATGTTCCAGTGGATCATCGTGTCATCGACCTCGCTGCCGAAGAAAGCAGGATCTTCCAAGGCCCCCGACCGCACCGCCACATACAGTGCGCAAACACGTTGGGCCACGTCGAACGCGAAGGCATCGCTTTGCCTGTCTGCCACACTTTCATGCAGGCTTAGGGGATGAAGAGGCGAGGAGGGCGGTTCCATGTCCGCATCCCGGCCATCACCACAAGAGGCGGATGGCACCATCAGGGCCAGTGTGATCCAGTAGCCGATGCGCATGGTCCGATCCGCTTTCTAACAAGGTTACGGACGAGGCAGGCAGGCGCAGCGGAAATAAGAAGACTTAACGATCAAGAACCCGCGCGCCCGTGCTGTGAACACCTGCCTTCCGCCAGGTAGGTGCGGGAGGTGCTCCTCACGCACAAAGACCTCCTCCTGGAATGGGAGAAACCCAACAACACCTCCATGACGCACGGCGAAGAAGGCCCAGGGGCCATGGTGTCAGGAGAACAGTTCCCGTTCACCCATCTCCAACAACGTGGTATCGTTCACGAACAGGTCGTTCACCCAACCGGGCGGGGCCTTCGCGGTGGCCGGTCCGCCCGCTTCACGGATAACGTCCGCCAACACGCTGGGCACATCACGCTTCCAGATCAGGGCACGCGTCACCCCGATCGCATGGATGCGCCCCTCCTGCGTGAAGTGATGCAGGTGGTACACCCATTTATCGTCCCAGCCGACCATTTCCAGCCGCAGGTTGAATCGCTTCCAGCGCTTCAAGGGCCTACGGTAGATAAGTTTCTGAGAGCCCAGCGTAGGAGCCAGTCCGCGCTTTACGATCGCGCCGAACAACGGGGAGCGTGCGATCAGCTCCCAGCGGATGAAGTCCATGTATGCCGGATACCTTGAGGCCGTCATCACCCGCAGACCGTCGCAGTCGAACAACCGCACCCGGAAGCTGCGCTCCAGCGTGGCATCGAAGGCTACCGGCCGCTGGAACCTTCGCAGCACCATGATCTTCGCGATCGTATACCAGTAGTGGATCATGGTCGGGGGATCTGGGAAGCAAGGTAGATGATGGTTGGCGACATAAATGGCTTCGCCAAGAGGCACAGTCGCGCGGCAGGGGGGAATAGTGCTCCGTCAGCGATCGGGCTTCGGTCGTGGTACTCTGCCCACCACTATATTGTTCATCTCCACCTGACGCATTTCACGTCACCCGTTCACCGCACATGGCCAAGCGATCCGACACCACTGACACCCGCATCGCCATCTTCCAACGCAAGGAAGTACGCCGCACCCTGCACAACAGCGAGTGGTGGTTCGTCATCACCGATGTGGTGGCCGCGCTCACCGATTCGTCGGATGTCACCCAGTACATCAACAAGCTGCGGAAGCGTGATCCGGAACTGGCCAAAGGGTGGGTACAAATTGTACACCCCCTTATCGTTCCAACCAGTGGTGGCGCGCAAAAGCTCAACTGCGCCAACACCGAGGGCCTCTTCCGCATCATCCAGTCCATCCCCAGCCCCAAGGCCGAACCCTTCAAGCGCTGGTTGGCGAAAGTGGGCTACGAGCGCGTGCAGGAGATCGAGGATCCTGAACTGACCAGCAAGCGCACACGTGCCATCTACATGGCCAAGGGTAATAGCGACGACTGGATCGAGAAGCGTATGCGCTCGAACCCTCAATTTGGTGTCGCATTGTGCGACTTCCATTACCCACAGTTGAATGATCCAATTGGAGGTCACATTTTGTGACCTCAAGTTCCCGTTGTTAGGTTCGCCTTATGTCCAAAGCACTGAAGGCATACTCCGACGAGTTCGTCATGAGCCGGATCCATGTGATCCGTGGCCAGAAGGTGATGTTGGACCGGGACCTCGCCGCACTGTACGACGTGGAGACCAAGGTGCTGAAGCAGCAGGTGAAGCGAAACATCGACAGTTTCCCCGAGGACTTCATGTTCGAGATGAACAAGGAGGAGCTGGAGGATTGGAGGTCACAATTTGTGACCTCCAATCAGGGTGACAAGATGGGGCTGCGCCACCCGCCTTTCTGCTTCACGGAGCATGGGGTGCTGATGCTTTCCAGCGTGCTCAAGAACCCGCGTGCCCGTGCGGTGAACATCCAGATCATGCGGCTCTTCGTGCGTATGCGCGAAATGCTCATCACCCACAAGGACCTGCTCTTGGAACTGGAGAAACTCAACAACACCTCCAAGACCCACGGCCGCAAGATCGAGGTGATCTTCCGCTACCTGAAGCAGCTGGAACAGCGCCAGCAACAAAGCGAACTGCTGGACGAGATCCGTCGGGGCAAACCCAGGCAGGTGGTAGGCTTCAAGGCTGGCAAGCGGAAGTAACCCCAGCACGCTCCAAGCCCAAGGACTGGCCGCCTGCTCCTGCACAGATCGCTACACGCGTCATTTCCATTCGCCCGTGACGGGTTTGTCGTCAACAGCCTTGTTGCAACAGATCGCCGATGGAGCAAAGGTGGTGGGCCGGTGTGGTGGGGAGGTTGTTGACCGGGTGGTGAGAAGGTCAAGCTTCGCAGACGTTCAGCATCTCTAGATCCCACGCTGCAGCTTGAAACCGCGATCCTTCAAGAAATCTGAGATGCTGATGGTGGATGCACCATAGTTCGCCGCAACCTGCGGTAGCTTGTTGGATACTGTCGTTTTCTCCTTGGTCACGATGATGAAGCCCTCAACCGCAGCATTGCCGATGAGGAAGGGGTCGGCCTCATCCCGGTCTCCGAGCAGATTGCTCTTCTTCAGGAACCCGGTCCGCACATTCTCATTGATGACCAGCTGTGAAAGGATCATCGCCTTCTCGCCGGTTTCCCAGTAGCAATGCTTGCGCTGCTTTTTCAGCCACGACTTAAGAAAGCCCCGATCACCCTTGTAGCGATCCACGACCTCATCGTAGACGAAGTCGATGACCTTGAACCTGCCTGCAAGGGCAAGCCAGGCAAGGTCCTGCCAAAGTGCATCGAAGACGTTCAGGTCGCTGTAGTAACGTTCAAGCGTCACCAAAGCGTCGCTGTCGAACGCATAGATGGACTCTTCCTCATCGAACAAGTTCATCATGCGACCAATTGCCTGGCTTGGGAGAACCTGTCCATGGGCACATCCAGAAGTTGCGAAGCCTGGATGGCTCCGATGCGCTCACGGTCGAAAGCGCTAAAGACCAATCGCACGAATGCGCGGCCCCTCTCTTGGACCTTGCCCTTGATAGTGGAATCTTCTCGCTTCAGGCCCTTCTTCGCACGTCCAAAGGCCTTCTCTTTCCACTTCAGATGGTGTTCCTCATAGAACTGCTGTGTGGTGAGTTTCTCCGAAAGCAACGCACGAAGCACAACCTCCAGACCGACGTGGTATCCCTTGGCGATGTTGGCCAATTCCCCTTTGGCCCACTCAGGGCCGGCCCTTTCGGCGAGGTGTTGCACCACAGTGGCATGCTGCCGAAGCTCTGGTCGAGGAAGGAGCGCTTCCGCTGCGAAGCTGTTGCACCACTGTTCGATCGCCTCACCATCGGCAGCGTGCAGGTCGCACATGCCGCTCTCCCCGAGCATGACGTGACCGAGTTCGTGGAAGAGCGTGAACAGTTTGGCGGTCGGCAATTCGCCGCCCCGTTTCAGCACAATGATGGGTACCTCTTCGTCAATGATGGAGAAGCCCCGTAGTCCGTCCTGGGTCAGGCTCAACTGATAGACGAGCACTCCGAGGGCAGACACGGCCTCGATGGTATGCTCCAAGGCTTGCGCATCGGTGACCCCATCCTCACGTAGGTGATGCAGTTCAAGCTGCTGCCTGATCTTTTGGCCCAACCCTTTGGGATCGTCCTTTAACGTCGCACTATGATGGAAGTTGGGCACCGATAAGTTCATCTCTCTGAGCAGATCGATCTGAGAGAGTGCCAGGGTGCGAGCCTTCCGGACCGTCAGGATGGTCTTCGAATGGAACTGGCCAAGCTTGACGGAGCCTGCTGTGCGATGGTCACGGGGTAAGGGCTTTTCATGCGGCACCTCGGCAAGGAGAAGGAAGGTCAAGGACCGCCTATAGACCTTGGTCATGGTCTTGAGCATGGCAATTCCTGGCTGCTCCGAACCGGCTTCAATGGCCTCAAGCTCCCCGGCTTCGATGTGCAATTGTTTGCAGGCATCATCGACCGACAAGCCAAGACTCGTCCGCGCATAGCGCACCACCTGTCCGGCTATAGGGACCTTGTACTCCTTCTTTGCCATGCCTCAGATACTCATGCCAAAGCTAATCCTGCACAGGTATGCCCGGCAGTAAGCCCTACGCTACAGTGATGGCATCCTCAAGCGCAATTAGCCAGCACGCTCCAAGCCCAAGGACAGGCCGCCTGCTCCTGCACAGATCTCTACACGCGTCATTTCCATTCGCCCGTGACGGGTTTGTTCCAACAGCCTTGTTGCAACATAACGCCGATGGAGCAAAGGTGGTGGGACGGTGTCCTACTTCAGAAACTTCTTCGTCTCGTTCGGGAATTTGTTCACGAGCCATTCCAGCACCTTGATCTGGTCGCTCTGGCGTGTCTTGCGAACCATCGCCATCACCTTGGCAGCTTCAGGGGGAGCCATGGAGATGTTCGAGGCTCCTTCGTTGCACACTGAGCAAAGCATGCGCAGGTTGTCTGGATTGTCCTCGCCGCCCATCGACTTGTCCACAATATGACCAATGTGCATGCGGGCTTTGCGACCGTTATCGTCCGGATGAGGCTCGCCAGCACCAATACCGCACATGCGGCAGGTCATACCATTTCGTTCGATCACAAATGCCCTGGTCTCTTTCGAGATCGCTCGGGCGAACGCAGGGTTGCGCTTATCCGACACTAGGATGTACTGCCCTGGCTTCAGATCACTTCTATCATTGTGCGTCTGGATGTCGAAGCCCTCCTCGTTCCGCAACTCCCGAATGCGGCGACCGAATTCGTTGGTGCCTCCGGAGACTTCGAAGAGTGTGGCGGAATCCAGCACTTCGCCCACGTTCTCGAGAAAGAAGCGGCGCAGTTTCGCTCGTGCTCCCTCGCCCCGCTTTGCTTTCGCCATTACGCAACCATTACAGTTCTGTGCGCCGCCAAGTCGAACATCTCCACGATGCTCTGTCCCACCGCTTCGGCAACAGGCGGAGGGAACGCATTGCCCACCTGCCGGTACGCGGCGGTTTTCTTGCCGGTGAAATGCCAGTCATCCGGAAAACCTTGGATTCGGGCTACCATGCGAACGGTCAAGCGGGGATTGCCGGTGAAGCCTGGCTCGGGAGCATGCTCCGCGATCGTGCCGCCTTCTACGCCGAGTGCAGCCCAAGCCTTGCGGGCACGTGACGGACCCAGGTCGGGGCCGCCGTGTTTCTTGGAACCACCAACGATGGTCGGCCCCACGGACTGCGCACCTGCCGCCCATTTCTTGGCGTCCCGCCAACCGTTCGCGGCCATCAGGTCCAACAACGTGTCGCCGACAGTTGGTGCTGGCGTGCTGAGCTTTTCGGGCCAAACGAAGTGGTCGGCGTCATCGGCGCGTAAGGCCACGATCACAATGCGCGGACGCAGTTGCGGGACACCATGGTCCGAAGCCTGGAACAGCTTGATGTCCGTCTTGTAGCCCAGCTTGCGGAAGCTCTGGAACAGGTTCTTGCGGTAACCCTCGAAGCTGGGGTCGAGGAAGCCTCGGACGTTCTCCAGCATCACGGCGCGTGGCCTGATCTCGTCCGTGAGGCGCAGGGCCTCGGGGAACAGGTCGCGCTCATCCTTGGCGCCAAGCTGCTTGCCGGCCACGGAGAAAGGCGGACAGGGAACGCCGCCTGCGAGCAGGTCCACGCCGTGGAAAGGGCGGCCATCGAAGCGGGTGACATCGCCATGCAGCACGTTCCATTGCGGCCGGTTGGCACGCAGGGTGGCGCAGCAGGCATCATCGATCTCCACCAAAGCCTCGTGCGCGAAGCCAGCGCGCTCCAGCCCCAAGGACTGGCCGCCCGCTCCTGCACAGATCTCTACACTCGTCATCTCTTCTTTGCCGTGACGGGTTTGTCGTCAACTGGCTTGTTGCAACATAAGGCCAACAGCACAAAGGTGGTGATCCGCTGCGAAGGGAAGTTGTTGACAGGGTGCGAGGAAGACCAGGCGGTACTGTCGTTCGCCATGGAGGTACTAGCGAGTTGCCACTATCTGAAACACTCGATCCGACAAATACTCTGCAAGTTCCTCAGTGGTTTTCTTCACGACGGGTTTCGGATTCTCACTCTCTATATTGGTGTGAGTATCAAGTAGGATTTTGAGGTAAGAGGACTTGACGGCATAGTTCACATTCTCTGACATATCGCCCGTCCACATGAACACGGTGAATGCACTCAGCTTCGCTGTCACCACACCGATAACGGCGCCGTATTCATTGACTAACGGACCTCCACTGTTCCCGGATTGAATTGGTACAGATATCTGAAACGTTCTGGGGTCATCTTGAAACCCAGACAGGGAGTTCACAATGCCTGCCGACAACTTCGCACTTGACCCCATGATCTCTGTGTGAGGGAACCCCATGGTCACCACTGACGCACCGACTCCGACCTTGCCAGTAGACAATTTCAGGCCCGGACGGCTGACCCACTTCTTGGTTCGCAGAATGGCCAGATCATTGTGACGATCCTGCGCGACTAATTCCAAGACAACTTCGGATTTATCATTTGCAATTAGTACGATACGTTTTGCTCCCTCGATCACGTGCTGGTTGGTGACTACGTATCCAGAATCAAGGAGCCATGCGCTGCCGCTCATCACCTTGGGTTCCTCCTTCTTTGATGTGATGGGCGCTGTGGATTGGTACTTGGAGAAATCTACCCGACGCGTAAATGATGAACAGTCCCCATATCCACCTGCCTGAGCAACCGTCACCGTATAGTTGAACACTTCGACCAACTTTTCGTCAGCGAAGACCAATGCGACAAAGCGGTCACCTCCGAAGCCGGTGCTGCAATAGTGCCACGCCGCGAACCTGCCGGAGAATTCTGTCTTTACTGGGTTCCCCATAATACCCCGCGCTTGATCCATGCTCATTGAGGTACTCCCCGATGACTGGACAGTTTTAGGCGGGGGTTAATGTTGGTCGAGGTGTTTTCAGGGTTGGTTTGATGCCCCTTGGCCGAGTGTCGGGAAGGCCAAGGTACAGGTGAGCTGGGGTGAGTCCGTCCAGGTGCT
>JBGTES010000055.1:0-10014 GCA_041747675.1 Flavobacteriales bacterium | reverse complement strand
GGGCCGCGGCGGCTGGATGGTGAATGACGACCTCTACCGCAACGAGCTTTACCGGATCGGCGGCCTGCGCACCATGCGCGGGGTGGACGAGCAGTCCATCTTCTGCTCCGCCTATGCGATCGGTACCTTGGAGTACCGCTTCATCTACGAGGAGAACGCCAACTTCTTCCTCTTCATCGACCAGGGGTGGTGGGAGGACGCCGCAGCCGACCAATACCGCAAGGACGAGCCACTCGGCTTCGGCGCGGGCACCACCTTCGAGACCAAGGCCGGCCTCTTCAGCATCACCTATGCACTGGGCCGCGAGTTCGGCAATCCCATCGCCCTGCGCGGTGGCAAGGCGCATTTCGGCTTCGTGTCGTTGTTCTAGTGTGAAGCCTCCCAGGGAACTCCGGATGTGATCGTTCGCGAGGGATCCCTTGCACCCTTGCACCCTTGCCCCCTTGCACCCTCCTACCCTGTTACCTCGCCATACGACCCGACCATACCCCAGCTATCAGCCTCACCTGCTTGATTATATTCGATCCGTCATGCGCAGCGTCGGTCTTTCGCTCCTGCTCGTTTTCGCTTCGGCGAACGCCACGGACCCGGAGCGCGCGCCCGAACACCCGCACCAGGGCGTGGTGGATCTGCTGATGGAGTTCATGGAGGTCCGCTACGAAGGCCACGACCTTTCTGGTGACCTGCTGTACGTGAGTGTGCAAAAGCAATTGCTGTATCATGTCCGCGCCGGGCGCCTGTTGCATACGTATGATATCGCCACGGCACGCATGGGCCTGGGTACCGAACGCGACACCTACCGCACCCCCACAGGGCTGCACCGGGTGAGTGAAAAGTTCGGCGATGGCGTGCCCCCCTTCGGCATCCTGAAGGATCGTGTGTTCACCGGCGCCTTTGCCGACCCGGACTTCGCCGGGGTGGACAAGGATTGGATCACTTCGCGTATCCTGTGGCTCGATGGTCTGGAACCCGGCCACAACCGTGGCGGCGACCACGACAGCCACGACCGCTTCATCTACATCCACGGCACGGCCAATGAGCGTTCGGTCGGCACGGCCTCCTCGCGCGGCTGCATCCGCATGCGGAACGATGATGTGATCGCATTATTCGACGCGGTGCCCGTGGGTGCGCTGGTGGTGGTGCTGGATAATTGAGGAGGGGAAGCGGTATACTTTGCCCCATGCTACCACGCACCATCCTCGCATCCCTGCTCATTAGCGCCAGCTTTGCCTCGGCCGGGCAGCTGGTGATCGAATTGAACGATACCGTACGCGCTGGCCCTATTGGCCGCGTGGCGGATCGGATGATCGTGGCTTTTGACGAAACCGCACCGATCGGCGTGGTCATACAGGGCGAACAGCCCGTCAATCTCTTCTTCTCCAAGCCCGTCGGCGGGAGCCTGATGGGCATCCTGAAACGACCCGTGCGGCCAGAAGGACCCGACCGCGAGGTGGTATTGAAAATTGGACAACTGCGCCTCCTGCAGATCGGCAGTGCCCTTCAATTGGGCATGCACATGGAACTGCTGGAACACAAGGAAAACGGATACCAACGCCTGCATGCGCACGGTACCACCTTGACACGCACCAGCACGAACAAAAAAGACATCGCCCCCATGCTGGCACAGGCATTCCAGGAGTGCCTAGACACTTTCGCTGAGGCGCTGGCCGGGAACAGAACTGCCACCCAGGCGATGGAAGCATCGGAAGCATTGGAGCCCATGGTAGCGCATACAAGCGCACTGCCCGTATGGCACAACAAGGAACGACCGGCAGGTGTATACCACACCTTTCTGGACATGATCCACGACCGGCCGGACACAATGGACATCCGCATGCGTGACCTGGTGCGCGGCCTACATGACGAACAATTGGTGAGGTTGCGCCAAATGGACCGTGACATCCGCCGCAGCATCTGGGGCTTCACGGATGGAACGCACATCTACAAGAGCATCGGCGAGGAGTTCGTACGCCTGGAGCGCCACAACGATGGTTTCATCGCACGCTGGCAGGCCCCGGCACAGGTGGATGGCGCGGCCATGATGTTGGGCGGGCTCATGGGTGGCCTCATGGGTGCCGCCATCGTGGGAGGGCTTTCCAGCAGGCCGGGCCAGTTGATCCTCTACGAACTCGCCCCCCTCTCCGGCGACCTCTGGCCCGCGAGCGAGCGCGGTCAACGGCCCGGTTTCCGCTGCATGCACATCTTCCATTTCTCGCGCTATGCGAAGCGGGATGCCGACATTTTGGTGAACCTGGAAGACGCAGCCACGGCCACGCTGAACAAAGGGCATTGGACCCCTGTGGAACCCGAGCCGCGCATGGTCCAGGCCTTCGCAACGGTCCGGATACAGGATGGCCCGAGCGTGCGCGTCCCCATCGACACCCAGGCCAAGCGCACCACCGTACATCTCATCGACCTGAAGGCCAACGGCGAACTCAGCGTGAAGCAACTGCCGGAACAAATGGCCAGCAAGATCATCGAGCGGCTGAAGAAAGAGGACCGGCGTTGAACAGGCCTCGGGCCCTGTCCCTTCGTACTTTCGTGACCCGCTTGCCATGGACCTCCTCTATCTCCTTCTCGCCCTGCTCGCCGGCCTTGTGCTGGGTTTCCTGGCACATGCTCGTTGGACGCGGGGGCGCGAGGAGAGCACACTGGCTCCGCTGCGCGATCAGCACGCCCGCGAAACGCAGGACCTTGCGACGCGCATCCATGAAGCGGAAGCCCGCGCTGAGGTCCATTTGCGCGAGGCCATGGACAATGGCCGGCAACTCGCCACAGAGCAGGAACGCGGCCGCAACCTGCTGGATCGCCTGGAACAGCAGAAGGGCGAGTTGGAGCAGCTACAGACGCGTATGACCACCGAGTTCGAGAACATCGCCAACAAGCTGCTGGAGGCGAAGGGTAAGCAACTCGGCGAGCAGCAGCAGGAACGTCTCGGCTCCATTCTGAAGCCCTTGCAAGAACGCATCGAAGGATTCCAGAAGCAGGTGCAGGAGGCCTACCAGGCGGAGGGCAAGGAACGTTTCCTGCTGAAGAGTGAGATCGCCAAGCTGGTGGAGCAGAACCAACGCCTGAGCCAGGAGGCCAACGACCTGACACGTGCGCTGAAGGGCGACACGCAGGCGCAAGGGGCCTGGGGTGAGATGATCCTGGAGAAGCTGCTGGAAAGCTCGGGCCTGATGAAAGGCCAGGAGTACCGCTTGCAGGAAAGCACCACACTCGACGATGGGACCCGCCTGCGCCCCGATGCCGTGGTGATGTTGCCCGACGACAAACACCTGATCATCGACAGCAAGGTGAGCCTGCTGCACTACGAGCGCTTCACCGCCAGCACAGATGAGGCCGAGCGCGCCCGTCTGTTGAAACTGCACGTGGAGAGCCTGCGCACCCACGCCAAGGGCCTCGGCGAAAAGGACTACGCCAAGCTCTACGGCACACAGGGCGTGGATTTCGTGCTGATGTTCGTGCCGCTGGAACCCGCCTTCCTGCTGGCGCTGCGCGAAAGGCCGGAGATCTTCCAGGAGGCCTATGACCGCCAGGTGGTGATGGTGACCCACAGCACGCTGATGGCCACGTTGCGCACGATCCACGGCATCTGGAAACACGAACGCATCGCGCGCAACCACATGCTCATCGCCGAGCGTGCAGGCGCGCTTTATGACAAGTTCGTCGGCTTCACCGAAGATCTCATCCGCGTTGGCCAGCAGATGGATGGCGCCAAGAAGAGCTACGCCGACGCCATGGGCAAGCTCACCGATGGGCGTGGCAACCTGGTGCGGCAGGTGGAGATGCTGAAGGAACTGGGGGCGAAGACGAACAAACACGTGAACACCAATGTGCTGCAGCGCGCGTTGGAAGAAGAAACCGGTGAAGCCCGATGAAGGTCCCGATCCTCATCGCCTCTTTGATCTCCTTGCTGCTGTTGGGTGGCTGCGGCAGCAGTGTGAGCAGTGTGAAGCGGGACAATGTGGCCTACCTCTATGGCAAGGGCAGTTCCAACCTTCAGCTGCGTGCCCGTGTCCATCACCGCGACGAGTCCAATACCACACTCTACTTCAAACTCCCCACGCGCGATCTGCTGTACAAGAGTGACGGGAGTGGCGGACCCTTCCGTGCGGTGGTGCGCATGCGCTATGAGATCTACGCCGACTGGAGCGCGAAGACCCCGCTGGACAGTGTGAGCACCGTGTTGCAGGACAAGAGCGAGGATCCCACCGAGGACCGGGAACTGATCGGCAGCATGGAAGTAAAGGCTGGCGCACCGCGCAGCTATGTGTTGAAGGTGACCGCCCGCGACCTGAACCGTGATTCCCAAAGCTCCTTGGTGCTGCAGGTGTCGCGCGATGGCGAAGGGATCCGTCAGTACTTCCTGCCGGTGGACCCGAACAATGGACTACCCTTGTTCGACGACCACCACCTGGCAGGCAAACAGCTTCGCATCCGTTGCGACGCCTACAAGGGGCGCACCCTGTTCGGTGCCCGCCATGCCGTGGAGGCGAGCCTGCCTGCACCTGTGTTCACCAGCGGAGGATCGCCACGCGCCTCGGATCAGGCCGACAGCCTCTTCCAGGTGACGGTGGACCCTGTGGAAGGCACCTTCGATCTGGACCTCGGCGTGCCCGGCATCTTTCATCTGCAGCCATCCGCCGCCGACCCGCGCGGTTACTCGCTCTTCGTGCTCACGGAAGCCTATCCCTATGTGGGATCTGGTGCGGACATGATCAAACCGCTGCGCTACATCACTTCCATGCAGGAGTTCGATCGCATCGCCAAGGCTCCTGATATGCGCAAGGGGATCGAACGTTTCTGGCTGGATGCCGCCGGTGACAGGGAGCGCGCACGCGAGGCCATCCGGATCTTTTACGGCCGCGTGGAGAATGCCAACCGCCACTTCACCACACATGTGGAAGGCTGGCGCACGGACCGTGGTTTGGTCCACATCATTTTCGGGAATCCCAACACCATTTACCGGACCGACCAGGGCGAGACCTGGATCTTCGGCGAAGAGAACAACCTGATGAGCCTCACTTTCAACTTCACCCGCCGGAAGAGCACCTTCACCGATAACGATCTAGTGTTGCAGCGCGATCCCCTGCTGAAGGGAGCGTGGTACCGCAATGTGGAGAGCTGGCGGAATGGGAGGGTTTATCAGAATTGAAAGTCCCACCGGCTTCCAGCCGGTGGCATTTGGTGGTTGAGGGATGTTCCTTCATTCCGTTGGGAATGACAGGTTGAGGGTTGTTCCTTCGCATCGCCTGACTAGGGGCAGGCTTCGCTCGGAAAGACAGGTTGAGGGTTGGAGGTTGAAACAGAAGCAATGGCCAATAACGATATGGTATGCGGCGTAAGGCCGGTGATCGAAGCGCTTCGTGCAGGCAAGAACGTCGAGAAGCTGCTGGTCCGGCGCGAGGCCGGTGGTGAAGGCATCCGCGAGATCCGCGGCCTGGCACTGGAGCGTGATATCCCTTGGCAACCTGTGCCCGTTGAGAAATTGGACCGGCTTACACGCACCGAGCACCAGGGGGTGATCGCACTGCTGAGCCCGGTGGAGGAGCAGGATCTCGATGAGGTGATCAACATGGCCTATGAGCGCGGCGAGACACCATTGATCGTGGCACTGGACAGCGTGACCGACGTGCGTAATCTGGGTGCCATAGCCCGAAGCGCGGAATGTTTCGGTGCGCATGCCCTGTTGGTGCCCAAGACCGGCACCGCACGCCTGGGGCCTGATGCCGTGAAGAGTTCCGCTGGTGCCTTGCTGCGGAAACCCGTTTGCCGTGTGAACCGCCTGCGTGACGCCCTGTTACGGGCAAGGGAACATGGCCTGCGCATCGTGGCCCTGACCGAAAAGGGCGCCGAGGACCTCGGCCAGGCCGATCTCACCGGGCCACTGGTACTGGTGCTCGGTGCTGAGGACACCGGCATCTCGGACACCGTGCTCCGCATGGCCGATACCCTGGTCCGCATCCCCATGGCCGGCCAGATCGGCTCGCTCAATGTGAGCGTGGCCGCTGGCGTGGCCTTGCACGCCGTACTTGCCGCGCGCAAGGCATAGTGCCCATAGGGGATCTTAGATCCATCGGCCGGACATGTATATCCGCACCTGATCTTGGCCGGAATGGTCATGGTCCATGCATATATTCGTTCACCCAACCCTATCACCATGTTCCGCCCTTCCGCCCTTCCGCCCTTCCGCCCTTCCGTGTTGAGCATTGGACGAAGTGCCTGGCCCTGGCCCTCGGTGCTTGGATGACCATGGCCAGCGTGCATGCCCAGACCTACATCAACACCGAGTGGGTGCAAAGCACCGGTGAACCGGACAATCTCCCCTGGACCGCCTCAGTGATCGATGGACAGGGCGATGTGATCGTGGTGGGCAACACCCAGGTGGCACCCGGCAATGCCGATGTGCTGGTGACCAAATACGACGGCGATGGCGAACTGCTGTGGCAACAGACCTATGCAGGCACCGCAGGGGCCAACGACTACGGCATAGCGGTGATCACCAACATCGCAGGAGACATCTTCGTGGCCGCGACGGTGACCAATGCCGGCAGTGAGCAGGACTTCGCCATTCTGAAGTATGATGAGCAGGGAAGCCTGCAATGGGATGCCCTCTGGGATGGACCTGCCGGGCTGGCCGATGTACCCGCGAGCATGGCCGTGGACAGCGCTGGCAACCTCTATGTCTGTGGTGCCACCTGGGCCAATGCCTTCACCACCGATTATGCCCTGGTGAAATTCAACGCGAGTGGTGCCTACCAATGGGAGGCCACCTATGATCATGCCGACCTGATCGATGCGGCCACCGCCGTAAGCGTGGACCCTGCCGGTCATGTGGTGGTGACCGGTGGATCAGCATCGGGGATCAACAGTTGGGACTATGCCACACTGCGCTACCATGGCGCCACCGGTGCTGGCATGGACACCGTTCGGGTGGACCTTCCCGGCGTGGGCTTGGACAATGCCCTGGCCATGTCCATAGATGAAGTGGGCAACATCTACGTGACCGGCTACCGGTTGAACGGCAGCAACCAGGATATACAGACCTTGAAGCTCACCAACAGTTTTGAACTGGCGTGGGTACAGAACTACGATGGGGCAGGCCAGGCGGATGCGGGCCAGGCGGTGGCGGCCGATACCTGGGGCAATGTGTACGTGGCGGGCTACATGGGCAACAGCAGTGGAGGCACCGACTTCGCCGTGCTCAAATATGGCCCCAGCGGCAACCTGCTCTGGAGCAAGCGCTTCCGCCCGCACACCAGCAGCTGGCAAGCCCAGGCCACCAAAATGGTGGTGGCCACTGGCGGTGGTGTGGTTGTGACGGGCAGCGCCGTGGATGGCAGCACGTTGAGCTATGCCACCGTGCGCTATGATGCCAATGGGAATGTGTTGTGGAGCAAGCTGCACGATGCGGGTTATGGCGACGACAAAGCCCTGGCACTGACCATGGGACCTACCGGCATCTACTACGTCAGCGGCCAAACGGAGACACCAAGTGGCCTCACATACACCACCGTCAAGTACAACGTGTACACCAAGGACCACGATGCCGTGCTGGACAGCCTGGGCAACCCACTGTATCTGGAGCGCGAGGTGATCGTGAAATTCCGCGCACACCTGGTGGACACCACCTTCGTGGACAACACCAACATGCAGCACACCACGCTGGACAAGCTGGTACCAGACAGTGTGGGACAAGCCATCGCAGCCAAGCTCGGCCTACCACCCGCATACGCCTCGCGGCTCAAGGTCCTTAAGATCTTCCGTAGCTGGACCCGCGCCGACAGCATCTCCATCAGCCGCCTGGGCGATGAAGTACGGCTGCCCAAGTTCTGGAGCGTGTTCGGACTGGAGTCGGGGGGGATGGAGCCGGTGGTGGCCAGTGATAGCCTCTGGAGCCTTTGGCCAGAGATCGAATATGCGCATCCCAACATGGTATTCCTTCCTCAAACCAATGACCCGGTTTATCAGGCCGGCCTTCAAGCAGGATTGGCCCCCACGGATTCGTTCCCACAGCACCACATCAACGTCGAGCCCGCTTGGGCCATCCAGACCGGGCAGCCTTTCATCAAAGTAGGCGTGGTGGACTCTCCCGTCAAATGGGACCACGAGGACTTCGTAATGAATGGAGCCAGCAAGGTCGTAGGTGGAAAAGTATATGGCGGGTTTCCACAAGAGCCTATCGCTACTAGCGATCCTTTTCCCTATTCCGGGGCTGAGTATCATGGCACTGCATGCGCCAGTATTATTGGCGCTCTAAGAAACAACCAAACTGGGGTGGCAGGCATCGCTGGCGGCGATGTCGATGGCGATGGTAACAGCGGCGCTTCGCTTATCACTTTGATCGTCGGGGGCAGCTCACTCAACATGACCTTGAACGAGATCGCACCGGCAATAACTGAAGGAGCTGTTGATATCTGGGGCAGTGAGACTGGCTTCGGCTGCCATGTGCTCAATTTCAGCATAGCGGCGAACCCTGGCTTTGGGCAGGGATATGAGCCCCCTCACTTGCTAATGCAGGCCCTTGACGTCGCCATGCTGAACAACTGTGTTTTCGTAGCTGCCCATGGCAACAATTGCGGCACCAATCAAGTGAACTTCCCATCTTCTCAACCGCAATACAACCTAAGCAACGAGTATTCGATGATCAGCGTTGGTGCTACCGGCAATGGAACTATTGCGAATCCAGGCACGCTTCTTCAAGCTGGTCAAGGTGGTGGGGTTCTCTACTCCAACTACGGCAACGGCGTCGATGTGGTCGCGCCGGGAAGTAAGTCCTTGATCTCTGTAGCTGTAGGTGTCGAGATCACGAATGAACCGACATGCGGTGGTCCAAATGCCGGTCCACTGAACTGCCCGAATGAGTATTTCGATTTTGGCAACTACCATTGCTTCATGGCCACCTCGGCGGCCACACCTCATGTTGCCGGCGTCGCCGCATTGATGCTCGCCGAACACAGTATGATCAATGGCGCACCCAACGGCCTCTCGACGGATGATGTGGAGATCCTTTTGAAGCGTACGGCCACTGCCCTGCCCAGTCCATACAATCCGTGGGAAGACACCATTCCTCCAAATATCTGGCATGGCTACGGTAGGATCAATGCTGGGGCAGCACTCGGATCGGTGAGTGACCCCTATTGTGTGGTCCACAACATGTTGCCGATCGCTGTTTGGGATTCCATCCACCATCCGATCGACACTATCAGCGTACCGATCGGTAATTCCTTCGGACTGCCGCATGGTTTCTACAGGGCTCAGCGGGTATCCGTGACCCATATCCGCAACGAAGAATTCCCGACCGGGTCCAGCGTACATGACCATTGGGGGCGCCTGAGCGGTACGGTTGGCACTGGTCCAAGCCTTACTGTATATGGCCTCGCAGATGGGGATTATCAATTCGATGTGGACGGAACATCCGTGACTGTGACAGCAACAACGAACTGCTGGTTCATCGAGAATGAGATCTATGGAGGCCCCATCATCAATGGCTGGTACCCGGATAAGCCGGAGAATCTCAGGACGGCATATTCGATACATCTTCTGAATGGCGATTGCTGGGGACCCAGCACGGTCGATGTGGAAGAGATCCCGGCCATAGCAGGAATGAAGCTCTTTCCCTCTCCGACCAATGGGATGTTGAACGTAGTGCTGGATACCGGTCAACCTTCGTCTTCCATGTGGCATGTGCGTGATATGCTTGGACGTGTGCTTCTGTCCGGGGTCATGGTCAACGAGCGTATGTCTTTGGACATGTCGGTCATTGCACCTGGAACATATATGTTCACGCTGAGCAATGGCGAGAAGAACTTCACGCAACGCTTCGTTAAACAATGATCGCCATGACGTTCAGAATGAAGAGCGCCATTCCGATCATTTGCTGCCTGATCGGGTCCCCAGAAATGGCGTGTCCGCAAACCGCGCCTTCCATAGAGTGGCAATACAACTATGGAGGAAGCCTAACGGAATTGGCTTGGTCCGTAGATACCACCACCGACGGTGGTTACATCG
>JBGTES010000054.1:0-11912 GCA_041747675.1 Flavobacteriales bacterium | reverse complement strand
CACGCAGCTTGCCCTGGTCGACCTCACGGACCACCTCTCGCTTGAAATCCTCGCTGAAACGTCGTCTTATGTGCTTGTACTTCCCTTCCATGTTGACTCAATTTGTAGTCAACCTATTTCAGGCTTAGACAGGCTGCCGATACTTCAGTAGCAGTAACCTGTCCGGTGTCGCCCAATGCGCCCAGCCGGACAACCGACAACTGACAACCGGCATCTCGCCTCCCTCGTGAAAAACTTTCCCGCCCTCCAGTTGAGTTCACCTCTGAAGGGCGGAACTACCTTTGGACACTTTCTGTCCAACGCCATGCCTGCCACCACCGCCACCTTCGCCGAGCTCCTGCGCCGCCACCGCGAAGCGCAAGCCCTGCCTTTGCGGGCAGTAGCCGAAAAGCTCCATGTGGACATTAGCCTGGTGAGCAAGTGGGAGCGCGGCGAACGCAAACCCAGCCGCGCCGAGGTAAGCGCACTGGCCAGGTGCCTGAAGGCCGATGCCCGGGAGTTGCTGGTGGCCTGGTTGCGCGATGCCGTTGTGTACACGCTGGGCGACGACGAACTCGCCCTGGAGGCCGTGCAGGCCGCGGAGGCCCAGGTGGCGTACCACGCGCTCGGCAGGGCCAGCATGGACCGCACCATCAGGCGGCTGAAGGAATTGCTGCAGGAACAACCGCTGATCAAGCGTGCCTGGCTCTTCGGTTCCTTTGCACGCAAGGAAGCGCGCCTGGGCAGTGATATAGACCTGATGGTGGAGTACCACCCCCGAAAGAAGGTGAGCTACCTCGATCAGTTCGGCATCGCCGAGGCCTTGACGCAGGTCCTGGGCCGCAAGGTGGAGATCGTAGAGAAAGGCTTGCTGAAGGACTTCGCCGAGCGCACCGCCCGCAAGGACATGATCCTGATCCATGGATAAGCCCACGCCCAGGGAACGCGTGCAGCACATGCGCGATGCGGTCACACGCATCGAAACCTACGTGCAGGGCATGTCATTGGCCCAATTCGAAAAGAGCAGCCTTACGCAGGATGCCGTTATCTCGTGCTTCTCCCAGTTGGGCGAAGCCGTGCGCCATGTGGATCTCGACATACTTGACCGCCACCCCTACCCGTGGAACATCGTGCGCGCCTTCCGCAACTTCCTCACGCACCAGTACCACGCCATCAAAATGGAACGCGTGTACCACGCCGCCAACGACCTCGCCCCGCTGAAGACCGTGCTGGACCGTATCCTTGAGACCGAGTTCGAATAAGCACGCGCGCGCACGGCGCAGGTGGTTGGTCGTCAGTTGTCCGTTGTCGGTTGTCCGTCTGCAGACGCTTCAGTAGCTGCGTTCTGCCAGGTGTCGCCCAGCCCGCCCTGCCGGACAACCGACAACCAACAACTGACAACAGCCCTTATAGGAAAAGCGCCGCAGCCGATAGGCCTATTGGCCCATGGCCACCTTTAACCCACCCCGGAATGCGCCTGCGCGGATGAGCGAAAAGTAGCGGAGCGAAAAGGTCTCTAAGCAAGGCCGCTGCCTTCCAACCACCACAATGGTCTCACGAAGTGGAACCTGACGTTCGCATGGTGTAGGAATGGACGCCTAAGACCATCCCTTGTGGCCAACAGCCACCACCATTTCGCAGGGACCTGTAAAGCCCTTCTCTGTTGCGAACTGTTCCAACCCGCGTTCGATCTCTTCCCACACGCTTTGTTTCTCCGGGTCGGAAAGGCCGCTGAGCATTTGATGCAAGGCGCCGAACGACTCCCGCTCGAAGCGCACACAATCCGCCGCAGAGGCCATGCGCAGCGGTGAATCCACACGCACCGCGCGCACCTCTGTAAACCCAGCCTGCTCGAAGGTCTTCTCGATCACACCCTCAGCCCCCAGGCTGAAGGGGCCCGGCTGGCCCGGCAGCGGCGGCGGCAGTTGCGCGCGCTTGCGGATGATGGAAACGGGCACGGAGAAGAAGGTGTTCTTGTCCGGAGTGGAATAAACGATCGCCGCCACCCGGCCACCGGGCTTCAGCACACGCAGCATCTCCTTCAACGCCTTCTGCTGGTCGGGAAAGTAGATGAGCCCCACGCGCGAGATCACCACATCGAACGAGGCGTCGGGCACGTCGAGATGTTCCCCGTCCATGACCTGCGTGGCCAGGTTGTCCAGCCCGGCATCCTTCGCCATGCGCGCGGCAAACTCCAGGATATTGGATGAAATGTCCGTGGCCAGCACATGGCCCGTGGGGCCCACGCGCCGCGCCGCGCTCATGGAACCCTCACCGGCACCAGCGGCCACATCCAGCACGCGCTGGCCGGCAGCCACACCGGCCATGTCCAACATGGTCTCCGTGGCGCCACCCAGCCAGGTATGCAACGTGGGGCTCCAGCGGTACCACGCTTCAGCGGCGCTCTGCCACTGCTCGCGCGTGGTGTTCTTGTATTGAACAGCATCAAATGCAGGGGGCATGGTTTCCATGGGCGGGGTGGGGCTATCATCGTTCGACGAGCGCACTGTTCTCTCCTGTCTCAGGGCAGTGCGCGGACCGCGCAGTGCTCGCGTGGCCCAAGGGATCCTCGCAATGTAGGCTTACCGTGAGCAGGAACCGCACCACGGACCACTGCCAAATGTTTTCGTCCTGCCCATCGGGGCCTTGCGAGGCAGGGTCGCGGGGGCAGATCCTGCATGGGCTTGGGATCGAGTCTATCACCTGCTCATTGAACTCCCAAACCTCCGCAGGGGCTCCCAAGGAACGAGGGGACCCTGCGAACACACCGTTCCGGTAAGTGCCCGAAGACGGACAGCCGTGGAGTCTTGGTTTCAAGACGGGGCAATGACATGGAGAGCGCAGGGGCACGAGGCGGAGACATTGCGGAAGTTTGGTTGTCGGTTGTCGGTTGACCGGCTGCCGATACTTCCGTAGCAGTGAACTGCCAGGTGTCGCCCCACCCGCCCTGCCGGACAACCGGCAACCGACAACTGACAACAGTCCTAGACATGCACTCCACTCGCCGAGCGAAAAGGCGGCGCAGCCGAATAGCCATTTGGCCTGCGGCCACTTACCTGCTGTACGGATCGCCTGGAACATGGAACAACTGCCTCTTCAGGAAAGTCGGCGCAGCCGAACGGCCTGTTGGCCTGTTGGTTGTCGGTTGTCAGTTGTCCGGCTGCCGACACGCGTCGCCCAATGCGCCCTGCCGGACAACCGACAACAGACAACTGACAACCGCGCAAGGCATATATGGAGCGCCTGCGGAGCTTCCAAAAAATTACCGGGAACTGGGTATTTTAGCTGGCCTTGTCATAAAGCAACTTGAGCCCGGTGAAAGGACCGGGGCGCAACAGACCAAACCGCAGAAAGGCACGCAAGCTGAAGATCACCCCGCAGGAAGAGCGCGTGGCACGCCTGCTGTGCGCGAAGGATGTGCCCAATGTGAAGCAGCTGCCCGATGTGCTGGAGATCTCCTACAAAACGATCCTGACCCACATCGCCAAGCTCTACAAGAAGCTGGGTATCGACTCGCGGGCCGGGCTGATGCGCGAAGCCATCCGCCACAGCTGGATCCCCTGCCCATGCCCCAAGTGTGCGCCGCCTTCCGAGGGGGAGCGTGAGGGGGGACTGTCTCATGAGGGTTGACGGTTGACAGTTGCCGCAACCTCAGTTCCCTTCCACATTGGGAACGGCGGCGCAGCCAAAAGGCTATGGAAATGCAGGCACGACTATTCGAAGCCACGCGGCACAGACGCGCGGGTGCGGCGGGTATCTGAACGGTCTTGCCAGCGCCTTAACCTCGGTCAGAATGCATGATCCGATGCATAGTGGCCGCAGTATGTGTCCTTATAGATCGACCCACACACCCCAGGTGTACCGCCGTGATAATACTTCTCGCAGTGACACCTGTCGTAGTAGGCACATTTGCCACGACCTTCAGGCCCGGCCTGGCCTTGATGTGCCAGAATGAGCTGTTCTGCTTCCAGTTGAAGTTTCTTGATCTCTTCACGGATCTCGGAGAATCGCTTTTTAGCGTCCTGGTAATTGAGCGGTGTCATGTGTGATCAGTGGTTGTTGGTATTCTGTTGCATGCCGGATGCTAACGTTTCGCAGCTGAACACTGGCGCGTGATCCACGACCAGCCTCCAAGCTTCGATCGTTCAAGTTTACCACTTCTGTTTCGATCGAAGTGCTGGGGGCCTGCTGGCCGTTATGTGCCGTTGGCAGTAGCTGTGCTCGACCCGGGCAGGGTATCCTTACCCACCCCCGTAGCGGTGAGCGTGAGGGGGGGACTGGCTCATGACGGTTGACGGTTGATTGTCGCACCTCAACAGGGTGCTTCCACATCAGGAAGGCGGTGGAGTCGAAGGGCTATGGCAAAGCAGGCACGACTATTCGAAGCCACGAGTCACAGACGCGCGGGAGCGGGGGTGATCAATGCCGGACCGGGGGCTACGGAATGTGGCCATGGCCCCCTACGGGACCGAACTCAATTGCTCAACTCCACCGGCCGCACATCATGTGCTTCCATGTATTCCTCCACCTCACTGACCTCCTTGGTCGGCACCACCCTGTAGCGGCTTAGCGCCCGGAACGCCTTCCATGTGGCATGTTGCTTCGGATGAGTGCTGGCATTTGGCTCATCCCCCACCACGTACGCCTTGCCCAAGCGCCTCTCCTCGCTGATGGCCCGTTGCACATCGTTCAGTTCGTACAACTGGATCTCCAAGTGGTAGTTGGGCCGCTCGAAGTCCACCACCTCTCCGATCACGTCCTTTTCGTTGCGGCCGTGGAAGCCGATCGTCACCGCAGGCATCAGCAGGTTGGGCAACTGCGCCTGTGTCACGATAACCTCCCAGGCCAGGCGCTGGGTGGTGCGCGTACGCAAACCTTCACGCACCTCATCAATATCGGAGGTAGCCGATCCACTGGCCGCTTCCTGGTCATCCACCAACAGCTTGAACAGGGCGGTGAAGCGCTCCACATCGGCCTCCACCTCGATCCGCGTGACCGGGCCGAAGGTGAGCAGGTTGCGGCTGTAGCGGCTCAGGTAGTTGAAGTAGGGTTCCTGCAACAGTTGCCCGGCCAGTTCGCCGCTTTCCGCCTCGCTGAACAGCCCCATGCTCAGGCGGGCGTCAGCGGCCGTTTCCCGTGCCAGCGCCTTCAGGTTCACCACCAGCATGCGGTGGGCATCGCGCCCCAACAGGTCGCGCACCACGGCGGCCCGGTTCCGGCTCCATGCGAAATGGGGGCGGTCAGCACCACGCATGAAAAGCCCAACCGCAAGCTTGTCACCGGCCACGGGATTGATCCCGGCGTAAACGATGGAATAGAAGCTGCTCATGGGTTCGGCGCCGTAGCCCGGCGCAGGCAATGGTTCAGCATTGGGCCAACAGGGCGTGGAAATGGTCCAGTACGGCGGAAAGGCGCTGCGGATCGAAGAGCCGGTCCTGCAGCCGCTGGCGCAAGTTGGCTACGTCGATGCCCCAATCGGCCGGCAGGCGGGAAAGGATCTCATCGGTGCACTGTTCGCATTGTTGCACCCAAAGGTAGGCATCCGTGGTGGCGTGGGCCACCAAGTGGGTATCCCTGCAAAAGCCGCTACCCAGCAGCGCTGGCAAAGCGGGATGTGCCAATAGGCTGTCCTCCATGGTCAACAAGGGCAACGCATGCTCCAACACATTGGTGCCGAATATGGCCTCGTGGTCCATGGCCCGGAAGGTGAAGCCGCCCACATCCGCCGTTACCAGGATGTTCGGGTTGTTCAGCGTGCGGTCCTCATTGGCCAGCCACACATCGAACAGCGCGGTGCGCAGCAGGTCAGCCTTGTTGGCATAGTGGCGCCGCTCATAGTTGCTCGTGGTCCTCAGGAAGTTGTTGAACTCCACGGAGTCGCTTCGGTAAACGGTGGCCCAACAAGTGGTCCTGAAGAATGCAGGCTGCCTATCGTTGGCCACGAAGCGACCCACATGGTCCGGGTTCACGCGCATGAGTGTTGCCTCCAGTACGGGAAGACCCCAGATGCGTGCGTAGTGATGCGCCAGCAACTCGTTCGCCAAGCGGGTACACACCCGCTGCCCGCCACCATGCTTGGCAACGTAAGCGCGCAGGTCGTCCCCCACCACCAGGATCGGCCGCATCCCCGTCTCCCAGGCATCCTGGGCGTCGGCTACACTGTGGCGGAGGGGAAGCGTTTCCATTCTCAGGATTCACACCACCCCCACCCCATCCACCTCCTCCATCACCTTCCCCGTCTCCGTCAGCGCCACGATCATGCGCTGGTAGTGGCGGATGTCATCGAATGTAAGCACACGGCCGTGGCGGTCCTTCAGCCATTTCTGGGCAGGTTGGTAGCCCCCGATGTAGAAGTTCCACGCCACCTCGGGCACCCCATCGAAGTACTGCGTGTCGTTGATCCACACACGGCCCAGGCCCTTGGTCGTGGCCTCGAAGCCGATGTTCTTTGCCGTCATCTTCCGCGATACCTCGTTGCTGCCGCCCACGGGGTATTGGGTGATGTAGCTGTCTATGCCCGGCCACTCCAGCAGGTGCAGTTGCCGCAGTTTGGCGCCCAGCTGCACCAGGGCACGGAACTTCTTCGAATCCGTGGGGAATGGGATGCGCGGGAAATCGCTCTTCAGGAACTCCTTGTACTTGGCGCGGTATGCGGGGCTGTGCAGCACGGCGTAGCAGTAGTCCAGCACATCCAGCGGCGTGAGGTCCTTGCCTTTTCCGTGTGCCCACAGGTCGTTGGCCTCGAAGCGGTAGGTGAGCCCCAAGCCCTTGGCCATCTGCTCGGCCAGCTTGGCATCTAGGTTGGGCTGCACGCCTTGGTTTAGGGCGCTGGTCTGCTTGGTGGTTTCGGGGTAGAGGTAGAGGGGTGATGTGAGCACACCTCCTCGGTAGAACATATTAAAGTCTGTCAGTTGCTTGGTCACAAACGCCAAGTTCCACTCCATGCTGCCCACAACTTGTCCTTGTCGCCCAAGTATCAATCCTGCATTCGGTCCTTGGATCAGATGACGAAGCACCTTCTTCTGTGGGCTGGCATATATCCCTCTTGAATTACCTGAATAAAAGGTTTTCCGATCATCAAACGGACGATAGGTACAGGTCACAATCTTCTCCGGGCTGTAGTTATCCATCACATCCCGCTTCGCCGTTGGCACAGTCCAATCGCGGGCATCCTTCTCCTTCAGATCAAAGCGGACGCGAATAGCATGATCATCATTGGACTTGATGAAGTCCATGTTAGTTGCGACTTCTGTGCTATCGAACCCGATTGTCACACCATCCTTCCCAGTTACGAACCCAACCGAGGCACTGGGAAAGAGATCCTGAATGGAGAAGGCCTGGCCATATTCCTTGCTCGCATCGTCGTCAACCAGTTGGAAGTAATAGCTCGGCGCAGCGTAGTTCGATGTCTTGAAATCAATGCTCGTCAATGAGGTGTCTTTCAACGCACTATACTTCACTTCCCTTTCACCCCAAAGGTCTGCGAGCAACACTTGGGCAAGCTGCCCCTTCTTCTTCGCCGCCGTGCGCACGAAAAGATTGACGCTTACACCCTGCTGAATGTCGAACACGTTCTCGTCCTTGCTGCCGTCGGGTGTGGTTTCCTTCTTCTTCGCGTTACCGTGCAGATCGATCACGTAGATCTTGTCGAAGGTCTTCAGCAAGTGCCAGCGCATACCCCGGAAGGTGGGGTTGTCCAGAAAGCTATGGTTGTTGATGTAGGCCAGCACGCCTTCACCGGTCTTCTCAATGAAGTGCTCACCGAAGCGGATGAACTTCACGTAGTCGTCCTGCAGCCAGTGCTTGCGTTCGCCGAAGTGTTCGCCGTCCACGTACTTGTAGTCCTCGATCAAGCCACTGATCCATTCACCCTTGTTGGTGCTGATGCCACTATACGGGGGGTTTCCTAGCACCACCATTACAGGCGTATCGCGCTTCACAGCATTGGCCTCGTTGGCCTCCTGGCTCAGCCAACTGGCGAAGAGGGTGCCCGTATCGGGGTGCGCTTCTTCGAGGGAGTTGGTGAGGAATACCCTTAGTCGTTGTTGCTCGGCCGTCTGTTGTCGGTTGTCAGTTGTCCGGCTTCCGGTGCGGGCGTTCGGAGTGCCGTGCGGCAGGCCCATGTCGTAGCCCGTATCGCGCAGCACCAGGTCCATTTTCAGGTGGGCCATGGCGTAGCTGGCCATCAGCAGCTCAAAGCCGTTCAGGCGCGGGATCAGGTGCTGCTCCACGTATTGTGGCCACATGCCCTCCTGCCCTTTGAACTTGGTATGCACCTGCCGCACCACCTCGGCCAGGAAGGTGCCGGTGCCCGTGGCGGGGTCCAGGACCTGCACGCGGTGTACATTCTCTTCCACCATCACATCCTTCACCTTGGCGTTGCCATGCAGGCCCTGCGTGGTCACCTTACGCTGGATCTTCACCTTGCCTGCGTGGGCCAGGCCCTCTGGCAACCCGAACTCGGTCTTCAGGATGTCGTCCACCGCCCGCACAATGAAGCGCACCACGGCATCGGGGGTATACCATACCCCACGGCTCTTGCGCAGCTTGGGGTCGTACTGCGCCAGGTAGTCCTCATAGAAGTGCATGAAGGCATCCTCGCGGCCGCTGCCCTTGCCAAAGCCTTTCAGCAACTTGTCGATATCGGTGGCGCGGAAGATGTCGGCCAGCGCATCCACGATCCATACAATGCGTGAATCCAGATCGTAGCCGCTGATGCTTTGGAAGAGCTTGCGCAGGAAAGGGTTGCTCTTGGGGATCAGCGTGGCGGCCTCCATACGGCTGAAGCTCTCCGGCGTGGGGTCGTGCAAACGCGCGGCGAACATGCCGTAGGCGATGGTCTGCGCGTAGAGGTCGGCGAATGCGCGCGGGTCGATGTCGTGGATCAGGATGTTCTTGAAGGCATCGAGCTGTTCCTTCAGGTTGGTGTTGTCCTGGTGCTGCTCGTCGCTGGATACGGCGGCTTCGATCACATCGGCCAACAGGCGCGACTTGCCGGCCATCATGGCGGCCAGCTTCTTGGCGCTGCTGATGCTTTGTCCCTGCCATGCCGCGAAGTCGCTGATGAGCGCGGTGAACTTCTCGAACTCACCAGGCAAGGCCTTGATCTTGCCGCCTACCACCTCGCCGATGCGGATGCTGGTGGTGCTATCTCCGTTCCGGAAGAAGCGGAACTCCAGGTAGTCGGTGATGATCAGGTTGTCCAGTGAGCCCCGGTAGCGGTCGAATTGTTCCTTGAGGCTCTTGTGCCCTAGATCAATGCCGATGTCCTTGGCTTCCACGTAGCCTACGGGGATGTCTTTCTTCGTAAGGATGTAGTCCGGCGCCCCGCAAGCGATGCGCGCGGGCTCGTTGGTCACCAGCACGCCGGGGCATAGGGTGGTAAGCAGCTGCTGAAGGTCGCCCCGATAGGCATGCTCGCGGGCGATGCCGGTCCGGTACTGGCGGTCGAGGGCGGCGAGGTAGGTGGGGATGGACATCGGCGGGGTGAAAATAGGGAGTAGGCTAAAGGTGGCCGCAGGCCAATCAGCCAAACCTCCGCAGGGTCTCACGAAGTGGACCCTGCGGTCCCAGGCCAACTGCCACCCACCGCATCCCCAACCATCCCCTCGTAGCTCCGGTGCCGCACATGCAAGAGCCGCTGGCTGGGGTGTGCCAGCATCACCACGTTCACCGCATCCGCATGCGCCCCTTTTCACGTACTTGCGTAGGGCCTATCTTCATTGCATGTTCATCGAGCGCACCGCCAAGGAGATCATCATCCGCCTGCCCGCCAGCGTGGATGCCGATGACCTGCAAGCGTTCATGGATTACGCCCGGTACAAGGAATTGACCAAAGGCTACAAGGTGCCGCAGAAGGTGGTGGACAACCTGGCCGCAGACGTGAGCCGCAAGTGGTACGCGAAGAACCGCAAGCGCCTGGTGAAGTGAAGCTCGTCGTCGACACCAACATCGTCTTCAGTGCGGCGATGCGGGAGGTGTAGAAGGAGAAGTCGTTCCGATCGAACTCCGGCAAATACGCATGCTCCCTTCTGAACCTCTATAGGGAGGCCCACGTTTGTTGAGACTTATTGCGGTGTGTTAGAAGCATCACCCGTTACGCAGTTCCGTGACTTACGGCAGTACAGGATAGTACAGTTCGGACCACACCCCCCCGGCGTGCAATTATCCCTAGGATCATCAGGTAAGTAGCATCCCCCGGATAGGCACCCTCCCGAATTCGGCGCATTAACGTTGACCATGCATAGCATGGTGCAGGTGACGAACAGATTTGACCATTTGGACTTCTGGAAACGGCCCTTGAGCGGCTGATTATTGTCAAGCGCCATTACTTCGCCATTCTTTCCATAGTACGTTATCGCTTGATAGCCCCGCGTGGATGTGACCATCCGGTAATTGCGGCCATCCTCCCCAGTGTACACTTCCTCGTTCACCTCAGCCTCTCCCAGTGGCTTGATGATGGAAGCATTAGTAAGGATCTCCGATATTTCCGCCTCCGTGTTCACAACAAACACCATTTCCTGCTGTTCTGGACCGCGCGTGCATGCAGTAGTGCATGCCAAAACAAGGATCGCAGCATACTTCGTGGTCGTGGTCATGTTCTACATGGTTATCAGTTCTCTCGCTCGGGAAGTACGAGCGAATGTAAACAGATCACATGGATGACGTTGTTCTGTGATTCGACACCCTGCTGTTCTATGCCCCTTGCCTGCGATTTATTGGCTTGGGGGTAGCGTCCCCAAGTATTTTCAAACCTCCGCAGGGTATCACAGCCCCGCCATCGCATCCCCCACCATCCCCATCTCCGCCTGCTGCCCAACCATCCCCTTGTAACTCCGGTGCCGCACATTCAAGAGCCGCTGGCTGTGGGTTTGCCAGCATCACCATGTTCACGATCCGCATGCCACGTAGCGCACGTTGTGTACCACGGCAATGGAATGGAAGTCGTGCCCCCGATCCACGGGTTCCTGTTTAACTTTGAGCATCGCCCGATCACCATGTCCAAACTCGCAGAGAAACGCATCGCCCTGGCCAAGCAGGTTCTTGAAACTGTGGATGCCGGGAAGTGGGAGGCCTTGGAAGAGGTGTTGCGGGGAGCAGTGTCCTTTACACCTGCGCAGGTGGCGGAGTTCGAGGAGCAGCTGGCCCGCATTGAGGCCGGGACCGAGCGCACGTCGCATTGGCCCGAGGTGAAGAAGCGCGTGATGAAGCGGCCGGTGCGATGAGTCTGCCGATACGGCTGAGCGTGCGCGCCGAGTGGCGACTTCTTTGTTCAAAGTAGCGGGCAAGTTGTTCTAAGTGGCGAAGAACTTGTTCAAAGTCCCGGCCATCTTGTTCAATGTCTCGGCCATCTTGTTCTAAGTAGCGCAGAACTTGTTCAAAGTCCCGGCTTTCTTGTTCAATGTCCCGGCTTTCTTGTTCAATGTGCCGCGCACCTTGTTCTACTTTCCGCCAGAGCGGGGGGCAGCCGCTGCGCTTTATACCATACTATATAGGGGGGCAGGCCAATTGCCCTTCGGCCGGGCTTAAACATCGGGTACATACCCGATGGTTAAGCTGGAACGAAATGGCCTGTGCGCGCATAAAAAGGACCCTAACCAAAGCGCCGGGGTCGCGCATAAGAAGTGCCCCAACGGACATGGCAACGGTAGCTATGAATATCAGCGGACTCAATGCAGTGGCATTGGTCCCGAAGGCGCAGAGCCTTCACGATGGGATGGTCGGGAACGTGCAACTCCCGAACCCGATCCCCACCCCGGCCGAGTTCCAGGCCTTGATCGATACCTTGGTGGCCGCGAACACCAATGTGGACGTGAACAAGGGCCCGGCCGAGATCTTCGCTCGCAGCGAGGCGGACACCGCGCTGCGCAATGCGATCCGGGCCTGGGCCGGTTACGTGCAGGCGGCCAGCCTCGGCGACCCCGTGGTGATCC
>JBGTES010000053.1:0-102520 GCA_041747675.1 Flavobacteriales bacterium | reverse complement strand
GTGCACGCTCTCCTCCACGAAGAGGCGGCTGCCGGCGCAGCACACGTGGCCCTGGTTGAAATAGATGCCGTTGATGATGCCTTCGACGGCCTGGTCGATGGTGGCATCGGCGAAGATGATGTTGGCCGCCTTGCCGCCGAGCTCGAGCGTGGCCTTTTTACCCGTGCCGGCGATGCTCTTCTGGATGCGCTTGCCTACGCCGGTGCTGCCGGTGAAGGCGATCTTGTCGATGCCCGGATGGTCGACGAGCGCCGCGCCCGTGGCACCCGCACCGGTGATGATGTTGACGACGCCATCGGGCAGTTCGGCTTCCTGGATGAGCTCGGCGAGCAGCAGCGAGGTGAGCGGTGTGGTCTCGGCGGGCTTCAGCACCACGGTGTTGCCGCAGGCCAGCGCGGGCGCGATCGTCCACGCGGCCATGAGCAGCGGGAAGTTCCACGGGATGATCTGCCCGGCGACGCCCAATGCGCTCGGCGTTTTCCCGGGGAAGGCATAGCCGAGCTTGTCGGCCCAACCGGCGTAGTAGAAGAAGTGCGCGGCGGCGAGCGGCACGTCCACGTCGCGGCTTTCGCGGATGGCCTTGCCGCCGTCCATGCTTTCGACCACGGCGAACTGGCGGGCTTTCTCCTGCAGCAGGCGCGCGATGCGGTAGATGTACTTGGCGCGTTCGGCGGCGGGCATCCTGCTCCACACGTTGTCGTAGGCCTTGCGCGCGGCCTTCACGGCGGCGTCCACATCGGCGGCGTTCGCTTCGGCGATGCGCGCGATCTTCTGCTCGTTGGCGGGGTTGATGGTGTCGAAGTACTTGCCCGACTTCGGCTTCACCCACTTGCCGCCGATGAAGAGGTCGTACTCGGACTTCAGGGTGAAGTGGTCCTTGGATTCGGGGGCTGGGGCGAGTGCCCAGTCGAGGGGCTTCTTCTTCGTTGCCATTGCGTTCTAGTTCTAAATCAACTTGGTTGCCCTGATCCTTCGCTTTTCTGCGGATTACCCATAGAGCCAACAATGATCAACATGATGGTCGGGATTATCACAGTCGCAAGAACGTAGCCGAGCGGCTTCTTCCCCAAACCCTTGGCCAAGGAATAGATCCACATGCAAGCGAATACTCTGAAGATGATGATCTCCAATCCACCTATCAGCCTACCAGGATTGGTCTTGGAAAAAGGCAATGTGCTGAATACGACGTAGGCGCACATGACGATCACACCAACCCAGACCGCATTCCGATATTCCTTGCGGTCGATCATTGAGCAGTTCTTGATGCCGTCCACTTGCCGCCGATGAAGAGGTCGTACTCGGATTTCAGGGTGAAGTGGTCCTTGGATCCCGGGACTGGGGCGAGGGCCCAGTCGAGGGGCTTCTTGGTCTTGGTGGCCATGGTTTCAAAGATAGCGGCGGGGTTCATCATACCTTAGCATCACATATGACACGGTTGATCATCCATATCAACGACCCCAAGCAGGAGAAGGTGGTCGAGGACCTGCTCGAAGGAGTGAAGGGCATTGCGGTGGAGCGCGATCCGGCAAAGCCTAAGAAGAAGCCCTTACCTCGCAGCGCAACGAAGGTGCGTGCAAAGGCAACTCCGAAACGTCCACTGACCCCGAGGGAAAAGAAGTTCGTGAAGGACTTGAAACATGCCGTGCAGGATATGAAGGACCATATCGCGGGCAAGAAGAAGTTGCAGACCCTCGACGAGTTCCTGGATGAGTTATAGGATCGTCCTGCACGCCAACTTCCGGCGCGAAGCAAAACCCTTACTCAAGAAATACCGTTCGCTCAAAGAGGAGTTGCGTGCGCTCTCCACCTCCTTGAAGGAACGCCCAGATCAGGGGACCTCGATCGGGTCCTCGTGTTTTAAGATCCGCATCGCCATCCGTTCGAAAGGCGCGGGCAAGTCAGGCGGTGCTCGCTTGATCACTTGCGTGGTCGCCGTGCGGGAAGAAGTCTACCTCCTTTCCATCTACGACAAGAGCGAGCAGGAGACTCTCACAACGAAGCGCTTGAAGGAACTGCTGAAAGATGTCCCGATCTGACCACAAGCTCTCATGACCATCCGCCCGAACCCCTTGGCCCCTGTGACTTGGCTAACGACCGGCGGTTCCGCAGAAATGACGCCACAGGACGACGACTTCATGGCCCGAACGGAGGATGGGTATCTACTACGCGTGGAGCAGATGGACCGGAACGTTTGGTGGTGGCAGGTTTACGATCCGAAGGGAGAAGAGATCTTGGAAGACATCCACATGATGAGCAGCATGGAGGACGCGTTCGTGATCGCGGAGACGGTGTACTTGGTGCATCGTGCCGCAAAACACTGACATCCCCGGCACGCCCTCCATACCTTCGGGACCACACGAGCCCCGGGAGCGTGGCCTTCTCCAGCATTTGCCTTGTATGACATTCCGTTCTGATCCGGCCACCTCCTTCCGGACGAGCCTCCACGATTCCATCCACATGATCCACCGCGAGGATTGGGATCATGTGACCAAGGATGCATCGCTGTACTTGCGCTATGATCATTTGCATGCGCTGGAGGATGTGATGGCATTGGAGACGGAGTTCCGCTATGTCATCTATTACAGTCCGCAGAACCAGCCGATCGGGGTCGCCTATTTCCAGGTGGTGGATCTGGTGGACAACGGCAGTGCCTATCGTAGTGCTGTACGGCGCCTGGGCCGGGGGATCGGCAGCCGCATCATCAAGGACTTCAAGGTGCGCTGCCTGGTCAGCGGCAATGTGTTCCACTGCGGCGATCATGGTTCATTCTTCACGAAGGGCGTGAGCGACGCTTACCGGTTCGCGGCTGTGGAGGACACGATGCGGAAGCTGGACAAAGGCGGGTTCTGCACGCCCAAGGCTTCCGTCCTCCTCTTCAAGGACCTGTGGCCCGCACAATTCGCGAGTGCCGCTGCCCTGGTCGAGGAGAACTACCATCCCCTCGCCATGGACGTGAACATGGTGATGGACATCGATCCCGCATGGAAGACGCTCGATGATCACCAGGAGGCATTGACATCCAAAGCCCGCACGCGGATCAGGGCGATCCTCAAGCGCTCTTCCGCCCTGGAGATCCGCAACATGACCGCTGACGAGATCCGCCGCTCCGCGCCCCGGCTACAGGAACTGCTTGATCAAGTACTGACGCGATCGCCATTCACCTTCGGCCGGCTGAAAGTGGATGTCTATGCCCACTGGAAGGAACAATTGGATGGGCGGCTCCTGTTCCATGGCTTCTTCCTGAACGGGGCGCTGGTGGGTTTCAACACCGCCTTTGTCCTGAACGACACGCTCGATGTGCAGTACGTGGGCCTGGACTATGATCTCAACCCGGTGCATGCGACCTACCAACGCATGCTGCTGGATGTGCTGGCGTTCGCAATGGACAAGGATCTGCGCAGGATCAACTTCGGCCGCACGGCGGAACAGGCCAAGAGCAATCTCGGAGCGTTGCCCGTGGACATGCGGTTCTATGTGAAGCACCGCAACCGCTTGGCGAACAAGCTTGTCGGTCCGTTCCTGCGATCGGTGAAGCCCGATGCCTTCGAGCAACGCTCTCCATTCAAAAAGACCCGCGCCTGAATGGATTCACTCACGCAGATCGTGCTGGGCGCCGCTGTGGGCGAGCTGGTCCTTGGCAGGAAAGTGGGCAACAAGGCGATCCTGTGGGGCGCCATCGCCGGCACCATTCCCGACCTGGACGTGCTTTCCAAGATGTTCCTGGATGACCTGCGGGCCAACGAAGTGCATCGCGGTGTGACACACTCGATCCTCTTCAGTCTGGTCCTTGCGCCCGTGTTCGGGCAGTGGATCAAGCGGCATCAGCGCTCATTTCTCGCCGTGTTCGTGGCATTGGTCGCGCTGGTCTTCATATCCGGTGCCGCCAGCATCGCGGCACAGGTCGCGATCGGTGCTGTGGCACTGGGGATCATCGCGTTGATCCTCTTGAAGTTGAAAGGCAGCGATGCGGCCACCGCGAAGGAATGGAGCTGGTTGTTCTGGTGGGTACTGCTGACGCACGCCTTGCTCGATTGCTTCACCACCTGGGGCACGCAATTGTTCTGGCCCTTCCCGATGAAGGTAGCGCTCAACAACATCTTCGTGGTCGACCCCCTCTACACAGTGCCTTTCCTGCTCTGTGTGGTCATCGTCCTGTTCCTCGAACGTAGCGATCCGCGCCGCCGTTGGATCAATGGCCTCGGCCTTGTACTGAGTTCGGCCTACATGGCACTGACCCTGGTGACGAAGTCCATCGCGCATTCCAGGATCCAGGACTCACTTGTACGACAAGGCATCGCGTACAACACGATCTCCACCCGCCCGTCCCCGTTCAATACGATCCTTTGGACCGTCAATGTGGACTGCGGGGACCATTACGCGCTGGGCTACCACTCGCTGCTGGACACGAAACCGGAAGTGGACTTCGTGTACGCGCCCCGGAACATTGCGCTCCTGGGCCCCTGGGCGGACCATGACAAGGTGCGGCGGCTCATTGAACTGTCCGAGGAGCACTATGTCATCCAGATGCGGAACGATACACTCCTGTTCTGCGACCTACGCTTCGGGCAGATCGGCGAACCCGCGCCTGAGAAACCCTTCGTCTTTTCCTACGCCTTGGTCCCCGAGGGCGAAGACCTGCGCGTGGTGCAGATACCGACCCCAAAACTGGACGGCCAGCGACTCAGCAGCATGATGAGCGAGCTTTGGGAACGGATCAAGGGGGAGTGACAGTTCGCATATAAGTCGATCTTCATACCCGTGACTTATGGGTCCGACAAACCTAGGTCCATCCGAATTCGGCGATCAGCCCATCCGCGCTGCGTGTATGAACACCCGGACACTGAAAAGCAACAGCACGACACCAATGACGAGCGACACGCGCTTCAAGGTCCCTGGTCGCAACAGGGGGCGCAAGCTGTGCGCCAGATAGGCTTTGCCGATGTCGGTAAGGAAGATGCCGGTCAATGTTCCCAGGAGAAAGACGTGAAGACCATCGCCATGGGTATGCTTGGCGTGAATGACCAGTGCGATCCAGATGGCCAGCACGAAGGGGTTCACGAAATTGACCAGGAAGCCGCTGGTGAAAAGCCCGATGGAAGTTCGGCGCGTAGCGCGCATGGGTCGTTCCACATGTGGCGCCGGGCCAAGAATGTAACGAATGCCCAAGGCCAGCAGGATGGTCCCGGCGGCCACTGCCAACCACCATGCCGTGGTGGACCGCTCCAGCAGCGTTGCGACACCGGAAAGGCAGATCGCCACCACCAGGATGTCCGAGACGATGATGCCGAAGGCGACCACGACCCCACCTGTTGCTCCATGATCCAAGGCGGCCTTCAGCAGTGTGAAAAATACCGGACCGATGAGCAGCACGGTCGCGATCCCATAACCAAGACCGTCGAAGAAGGGCATGGCCGAAAGTAGATCGCGGCGAGGCAACAAAACCTTGCGCTCCAGCACATGCTGAACGACTTCAGTCGATGCTGAAGTAGTCCGCGCTCTGGTAGTGCCCGTCCGCTTCCTTCTGCAGCTGCATGAGGATGTCGTTCGCCAGGCTGCTGGCACCGAAGCGGAACCAATGTTTATCCAGCCACTCGGGACCGAGTTCCTCCTTCACCATCATCAGGTAGTGCAGTGCCTGCTTGCTGGTGCGGATGCCGCCGGCGGGCTTCATGGCGATCATCTCCCCGGTCCTCAGGTAGTGGTCGCGGATGGCGTGCAGCATCACCAGCGTCACTTCCATGGTGGCCGCCGGGTTGATCTTGCCGGTGCTGGTCTTGATGAAGTCGGCGCCAGCCGCGATGGCGATGTCGCTGGCCAGGCGCACCTTGTCGTAGGTACCGAGCTCCCCGGTCTCGAGGATCACTTTCAAGCGCGCATCACCGCAGGCTTCCTTGATCGCGGCGATCTCATCGAAGACGAACGCGTATTCGCCGCTGTGGAACTTGCCCCGGCTGATCACCATGTCGATCTCGTCGGCACCCTCGTTCACGGCGAACTTGGTGTCGGCGATCTTCACGTTGCGCGGAGCCTGGCCGCTGGGGAAGGCGGTCGACACCGAAGCGACCTTCACGCCGCTATCGCCGAGAGCTTTCCTGGCCACCTTCACCAGCGAAGGATACACGCACACCGCAGCCACCGTGGGCAGGCCGGGTACGCCGTTCGGCGTATCGTGCAGGTGCATGGCCTTGAAGCACATCTGCTTCACCTTGCTTGGCGTGTCGGCACCCTCCAACGTGGTCAGGTCGATCATGCTCAGGGCGAGCTTCATGCCCTGCACCTTCGTTTCTTTCTTGATGCTGCGCGTCTTGATGCGGGCCACACGCTCCTCGATGCCGACCTGGTCGATAGTGGGGCTGGTGCGGGGGCTGGGGATGATGCGGGGCGGGTGCTTTGTGGCTGCAGGCATGGTCGGCCAAAGATATGCGGGGGTGCTCGGCCCCTTGGATCCAGTACCTTCGCGGCGCTTTTCGATGACCTCCAAGCCCGTCCACATCCATCCCGTCTTCGACCGACTGCTGCAGCGCTCCGACAAGGAGACCCTGCTGGGCCAGCACGGCCTGTGCGTCTGGATGACCGGTCTCAGTGGCAGCGGCAAGAGCACGATCGCGGTGGAGCTGGAACGCCGCCTGCACGCCGAAGGCATCCACAGCATGGTATTGGACGGCGACAACGTGCGCACCGGCATCAACAGCAACCTGGGCTTCAGCGAGGCCGACCGCATGGAGAACATCCGCCGTATCGCCGAGGTGGCCAGGCTCTTCGTGGGCAATGGCACGGTCACCATTTGCTGCTTCGTAAGCCCCACCATCGCCATCCGCGCACAGGCCAGAGACATAATCGGCGCCGACGACTTCGTGGAGGTGTTCATCGACACACCGTTGGAGGAGTGCGAGCGCCGCGATGTGAAAGGGCTCTATGCCAAGGCCCGCACCGGGGAAGTGAAAGACTTCACGGGCATCAGTGCGCCCTTCGAGGCCCCGGCCAGCGCTGACATCACGCTGAAGACCGTGGATCGCAGCGCTGGGATCTGTGCTGAAGAATTGCTCCGTACGCTAATGCCCCGCATCCGCCGGGCCTGAACAAGACCATGCATTCCTACCGACTTACCCACCTGAAGGAACTGGAGAGCGAGAGCATCCACATCCTGCGCGAGGTGGCCGCCCAATTCGAGAACCCGGCCCTGCTGTTCAGCGGTGGCAAGGATTCCATCGTATGCTTCCACCTGGCCCGCAAGGCCTTCTTCCCCGCCAAGGTGCCCTTCCCCTTGTTGCATGTGGACACCGGCCACAACTTCGAGGAGACCATCGCCTTCCGTGATACGCTGGTGGCCGAGCACGGTGCGAAGCTCATTGTGGGCAGCGTACAGGAGAGCATCGACCAGGGCAAGGTGAGCGAAGAGACCGGCTTCTACGCCAGCCGCAACAAGTTGCAGACGGTGACACTGTTGGATACGATCGAAACGCACAAGATCGACTGCGCCATCGGCGGCGGTCGTCGTGATGAGGAGAAGGCCCGCGCCAAGGAACGCGTGTTCAGCCACCGCGACGAATTCGGCCAATGGGATCCGAAGATGCAACGGCCCGAACTGTGGAACCTCTACAACGGGCGCAAACGTCCGGGTGAGCACTTCCGCGCCTTCCCCATCAGCAACTGGACGGAGATGGACGTGTGGCAGTACATCCTGTTGGAGAATATCGCCATCCCCAACATCTATTTCAGCCACGAACGCGAGGTCTTCCAGCGCGACGGCGTGATCTACGCCAACTCATCCTTCATGAACTTGAAGCCCGAAGAGAAGCCCTACCGCATGCAGGTACGTTTCCGGACCATCGGTGACATGAGCTGCACCGGTGCGGTTGACAGTCCGGCAAGCACGCTGGAAGAGATCATCGCCGAAGTGGCGAGCAGTAGGGTGACGGAGCGTGGTAGCCGACAGGATGATAAGCGGAGCGAGGCGGCGATGGAGGACCGGAAGAAGGAAGGATACTTCTGATCGGACCTGCTTACCGGCAGGCAGGTGATCAGATAATCAGATGATCAGATAATGAAAGACGGATACTTGGACATGGACCTGCTCCGCTTCACAACAGCGGGCAGCGTGGACGATGGGAAAAGCACATTGATCGGCCGTTTGCTATACGACAGCAAGGCCATCTTCGACGACCAGTTGGAAGCCGTGGAGAAAGCCAGTGCCAAGCGCGGCAACGGGGAGGTGGACCTGAGTCTGCTAACCGACGGCTTGCGTGCCGAACGCGAGCAGGGCATCACCATCGATGTGGCCTACCGCTACTTCGCCACGCCCAAGCGCAAGTTCATCATCGCCGACACGCCGGGGCATATCCAGTACACGCGCAACATGGTCACGGGGGCCAGCACGGCCAACCTGGCGATCATCCTGGTGGACGCACGCAAGGGCATCCAGGAGCAAACCAACCGGCACGCCTTCATCGCTTCGCTGCTCGGCATTCCACACGTGGTGTTCTGCATCAACAAGATGGACCTGGTGGACTATGACGAGGCCGTGTTCACCCGCATCCAGCGTGAACTGGAGGACTTCAGCAGCAAGCTGGAAGTGCGCGACATCCGCTACATCCCCATCAGCGCATTGAATGGCGACCTGGTGGTGGATCGTGGCACCAACATGAACTGGTATCAGGGTCCCACCCTGATGTACCTGCTGGAGAATGTCCACATCGCGGGGGACATCAACCACATCGACCGGCGTTTCCCGGTGCAGTACGTGATCCGGCCGCAGACCACCGAGCACCATGATTTCCGTGGTTTCGCCGGGCGCGTTGCAGGCGGCGTGTTCCGCAAGGGCGATCCGGTGCAGGTGTTGCCCAGCGGCTTCAGCAGCACGATCAAAAGCATCCATATCGGTGCTACGGAGGTGGATGAGTGCTTCGCTCCACAGAGTGCGGCCATCACCCTGCAGGATGAGATCGATATCAGCCGGGGCGACATGCTTGTAAGCCCCAACAACCAGCCGGAGGTGAGCCAGGATGTGGATGTGATGCTGTGCTGGTTCAACGAGCGGCCGCTGCGGCCAGACGGCAAGTACGCATTGAAGCACACTACACGCGATGCCCGCTGCATGGTGAAGGAGGTGACCTACAAGATGGATATCAACTCCCTGCACAAGGTGGAAGGCGACAAGACCATTGGCATGAACGACATCGGGCGGGTGAAGCTGCGCACCACCGTCCCACTGGCCATGGACAAGTACCAGCGCAACCGGATCACCGGCAGCATCATCCTGATCGATGAAGGCACCAACGAGACCGTCGCCGCGGGCATGGTGGTGTGATACGGCTCGGCTTCAGTCCAAATGAAAAGGCCCCGGTTTCGGGGCCTTCTCGTTGTTGTTCGATCGTGTCGATCAGCGCAGCGTGAAGCGGATGGGCAGATTGTACTGTACCGTCACGGGCTTGCCACGCTGCTTGCCAGGCTTCCAGGGAGGCATGGACTTCACTACACGTACGGCTTCTTCATCGCAACCTCCACCAATACCCCTCAACACCTTCACATCGCGGATCTTGCCGTCCTTGTCCACCACGAAGGTGACGTACACCACGCCGGAAATGCCTGCGTCCGTCGCCATCTGTGGGTACTTGATGTTCTTTCCGAGGTATTCGAACAGTTTGCCTTCGCCACCGGGGAACGAGGGCATCTCCTCCACGATGGTGAAGATCTGCTCCTCCTCGACTTCCTCCACACGCTGGATGATCTCCACCTGGGTATCCTCTTTCACCTCCATGTCCTCCATTTCCATTTCCTCGATCTCCTCTTCGTCATCCACGATCTCCAGCACGGTGGTGGGTGCGGGTGGTGGTGGCGGTGGGGGCGGAGGTGTGGCGCTCGGCGGGATGATCTCCTCCTCCAGCAGGTCCAGCTCCAGCTTGCCAAGATCGCCCAATTCCCGCTCGAAGGCGGTCCATTCGAAAGCGACCAGCGTAATGGCCAGGGCGACAAGCAGGCCGATGAACGTGAAACTCAACTTGCGGCGTTCGAGATCCGCCTCAGGGTTCTTGCGGGCTTCCATGGGTGGTCGTTTGAAGGGCCGTACACGCGTGCGGCCCAAGGGTTCAAAAGTAACGTCCGGGACCATTCCTGTGTTGTGCCTCGCGCACCGTTGCCCAAATGATCCATGCCATTGCCAGAACGATCCCCAGAGCATCGGCCAGCACATCGCCCAACGTACCCCTCCGGCCCAGCCCCATGGATTCCTGCATCACTTCGGTCAGCACCGCATAGGCCAGGGCCACCAGCAGGCCGAGCAGTTGGGCATGCCGCACGATGAACGGACGTGAGACCCAGCCGCGCAGCCCCTTCACGAGCAGCACGGTCCACACCGCGAAGAGCAGGGCATGCACGATCTTATCCGCATGTATGCGGTCCAGCCAGCCCGGGGTGCTCGCCGCCGGGATCGGGGTCAGGGTGAGGGCAAGGATCAGCAGCGCCCAAATGGCCGCAGGGACAAGGCTCCGCGGGAACATCAGCCGCCCAACAGCTCCCGGTATTGCTCCGCGGTTAGCAGGCCGTCAATGTCGGCGGCATCACGCATCTTGATGCGCACCATCCAACCAGCTCCATAGGGATCGTTGTTCAACACGGCGGGATCATCGGCGATGGCACCATTGACCGCCTGCACCGTGCCTGCCAGGGGCATGAACAGGTCACTTACGGTCTTCACGGCCTCCACCGTACCGAACACGGCCTCCGCATCGAGGTCCTGTCCTTCGGTGTTGATATCCACGAAAACGATGTCACCCAATTCTCCCTGGGCGAAATCGGTGATGCCCACCACGGCTTCATCGCCTTCCAGGCGAACCCATTCGTGGTCCTTGGTGTAGCGCAGGTCCTGCGGTATGTTCATGATCGGTGGTGTGTTGGCCAGGGCGCCAAGATAGCCGCTGCGCGTGCTATTGCGCCAGGGTGAAGCGCAGGCTGATGCCCGCGTTGGTGTTGGCACTGGGGAAGCTGGTGGAGATCACCGGCGTGTTCACCACCCGCTCATAGAAGGCGCGGATGTTCAGCCGCTCATTGAACACATAATCGGCGCTGGTCTTGATCGAAAGGATGTTCTGCCCGGCGGTCACCTGGTTCTGGCGTTCCTCCATTTTGCGGATCACCGTGGCGTTGTCACGCAGGGTGAGGTCCAGGCGCAGGTTCATGTCACTCTTTGGTTTGGCGCCGCCAATGGAGAATGGGAAGGGCACATTCTTGAAGCGGTATCCGGTACCCACCACGTATTCCTTGCCACGTACCTCGGTCACCTGGTAATTGGTCAGGCTCATGCTCAGATTGCGATCCCGGTTGTATTCCACCTTCACCAGCAGGCTGTTGGTCAGCGTGGCATCGAAACCCATGAGGGGGCGCATCACCTCCTGCACGGTGATCACCATGATCTGTCTTTGAGGGATGAAATTGTTGGCGGCGTCCAGTTCAAAGGCCCCCGGCACATAAAGCAGGTTGGTCTGGTAGCCTGCGATGTTGAAGTTGCTGCGATAGCTGTTCTTCACCGTGAAGGTGCGGAAGTGCTTGGAGAAGAAGGGCAGCTTGGTAAGGCCGTCGTAGGTGATGTCCCAGTTGGGCGCGGGCAGCAGGTTGAAGGGGTTGAGATCCACCTTGTCCACCGATCGCCCCGTGTAGGCGGCCAGGAATGCGGGGATCACCACATCCTGGTTGGTGGGGCCGTAACCGGTGTAGAACCCGGTCTCGGGGTCCAGGGAGGACAATTCGTTCTCCTCACCCAGGCGTTGGCTGATGATCGGACGGAAGTCAAGGAGATTCTCGAAGACCTGGTTCACGAAGTTGCCGTCGTCATTGGTGAACGCCGTGCGCCAGGTGAGCATGCTCACGCTGAAGCTGCCCATGTCCTGCGGGCTGTCATTCACGTAGTCGCCCAGTTCCTCGTTCCAGCGGAAGAAGGACTGGCGATTCTCGGCCTTGGTGCGGTTGGCGAGGATCTCCACGCGCATGCCACGGAAGGGTTCCAGCGAAAGCCTGGCGTTGATCGCCTCACTGCGTGTGGTGGTGTACGGGTTGAAGATCGAGGGCGTCTCCACCAGCCAGCCGTTCTGCGCCGCTTCGCGGGCGAAGTCCCGCACCAGATCGCCACTGAGGTCGTGGTTCTGTTGCCCGGTGATGAAGCCCCATCCCGGCGCTCCGAACCCCGGGTCCATGCCCATCGCATTGGTCTTGCGGTCATAGCCCGGCAGCAGCATGCCGGAATTCTGACTGTATGTGATGGTGCCCGTACGAACGGTCATCAGCATGCGCGCAAGGCCCTCCAGGGGGTTGATCTTGATCTTCTCAGCCTGCGCCTCCGGTTGTTGCTGTTGCGTCTGCCCCGGCCGTGCGGCTGGCGCACGCGCAGCCCCTCCACGGCCCTTGCCCTTGTCGTTGATCTTCTTCAGGAACTTGACCTTGTTGTACAGGTTCACGAAGTTGAACTGGCCGTTGAGGGCGATGTTCTGTGAGTTCTGTATGGTGGCACCCAGGGTGTCCTGGGTCAGCGGTGCACGGTCCCATTGGTACCCGGCGGTGTAGCTGGTGTTGGCGGTGATCCAATCCGTGATCGGCAGTTTATCGAATGGAAGGGTGTACGTGACATTGATGGTGTGGTCGTAGCGTGTCACCTCCCCCCAATTGCGCAGGCTGGTAAGCACACTGTCCTTCCAGATCTCATAGCTGTCGCGGATCTTCGGATCCACCCGCCCGGGTGGTTCGCCAACCCAGGCCATGTTGTTCGCGTTCACGTCCACCTTCAAGGCCTTGGTCAACTCATAGCGGAAGCCATACTGGCTGGTCCAATTGAAGTTCTTGTTGTAGGTGGGAAGCTGGGGCAGCGATTCGATGTCCGGGTTGGGGCGGATGAGGCGCTCCATATACATGCGGTCCACGCTGGTGCGCAGACTCACCTGCTTTAGGCCCATGTTCACATTGAAGTCGCGCAGGGCTTTGAGCCATTTGCTCTTCTTGATCAGGCCGATCTCCTTGAAGGGTTCGAGAGGCCGCGGTCGTGGGTTGTGGATGTAGGCGATGGACCCGCGGTAGATGCGCGTGTTCTCGAAGGCGGTGTTGATGTCGAAGTACTCCTGGTCCGAGTAGGAATAGGAGAGGTTGAGGTTCTCCACATCATAGAACATCTCCTTCTTGCCCTGACCGCGGTCCTTGCGCACGTTGGTGAAGTTGATCGATCGTCGTCTGACGTAGGTGCGCGACTGCTTGAGCCGTTCGCGCCGTTCCTCGCGTGTGAGTGTCCGCGTGGCATCGGCCCATTCGATGTCGGGGTTCAGCGGGTCGAACTGCGGATTGCTGATCTGCTCGGTGTAGCCCATGAACATGGGCACACGGATGTTGCTTGCCTCGGGCAGGAACTTGCCCATCTCCAGGTTGGCGGCCACGTCGATGCCATAGGTGGTCTCGCGGCTGCGTTCGCTCACACGCTTGTCTATGCTGCCCCAGAAGGGTGTGCTGTAGTTGCCCGCGATGCTCACGTTGCCCAGATCGGCCAGCTGGGTGTTCACACGTGCCAGTGCCGCCCAGCCACCACGCTGATCGAAGTCGGTGAGGCGCAGTTCGTTCACCCATACCTCCAGGCATTTGGGCAGACCATCGTCCTGCTTCCAGGGGTTCTGTTCATCGCCATCCTTGCTGGGGTTGCGGATGCCGATCATGATGGTGGTCATGCGGCTCAGGTTCGGGTTCCCCTTCACGAAGATGCGGCGGTCGCCATCGGTGCCCGCATAACGCTGGTTGCGCGGTATGCCCCCCTGGTCGCGCTGGATCTTCAGGTCATTGAGCTTGGCGAACTCGATCACCATGTTGTTCGCCTCGGGCCACACACTGTAGGGGTCGCGGTTGAAGAATTCCGAGGGACGCACAGGCACCTCATATTCGTAATAGTTCTGCTCGTAGTCGTTGCCCAGGCGGATGAACACGGTGGCATCCCCGAATTGGATGGGCAGATTGGCATCGCCGCTTTCGGCGTGGATGAACATGCGCATCTTCTTGTAGCTGCGGATGTCGAAGCTCACGTTGCGGAACACCGCGCGCGCATCACCATCGCGCAGGTTGCAAACCTTCAGCTGCAGGCTCTGTTCGTTCAGGTTGCGCAGGTTGGCGCTCGCCACATCGATCTCCTGGTTGATATCCGGTGGGAGCACGTAGTTGATCGGTGTGCGGTTGCCGTTTTCCTCGATGTTCACGGCGGCCACCTCGAAGAGGGTGGCGTCGGGGTCGCTGCCCAGGCCCTCACCGGGCGTTTCCAGGCTGAAAAGGTACTTGCGCCATTCACCGCGAATGAACTCCAGGCGGGCGAAGCGCAGGGTCACCTCCTGCTGCCAGCCATGCACATACATGCGCATGAAGCGGATGCTGCGGAAATCCTGGATGCCGTTCACCGCCTGTGTGGGTTGCCGCACCGGGATCTTGAACTGGTACCAATAGACTTGTTTGGGGCCCTCGGGGGTGTTCGCCGTGGCCAGGATGCGGTCGGCGATGAAGTTTTGGCCCACCACCATGTCCTGCGGGCGCAGACGTACGCGGTAGTGGAAGTAACTCTCGCTTTCACTCAGGTTCTGGTCTTGATTGATGTCTTCTGTGCTGGGCAGGGTGGTCTGCTGGGTGGGGTACTGCTCCCCGCTGTCCTCGTCGGTCACACTGTTGCCTTCCGGCCCGTTGAAACGCTTGTAACGCTCCAGGATGCTGAGCTGGTCGTCATCCTGCTGGCTTCCGCGGAAGAAGCGGTAGTCATCATTGCTCGGGTCGTTCTGGATGGAAGACAGAGCTGTGGGATCGGTCACCACCTGGGCTACTTCCTGCAGATAGTCGCTGAAGAAGTTCTGTTCGGTGCGGCCCTCCAGGTCGGCCTGGTCGCTGCTGAGGCCGTCCAGCCCCACATCCTGGAACTTGTTGCTATTGTTCTCCACGATCGCGAAGGCGTTCACGATGCTTTGGGTGGTGGGCACCACGCCCCAAACGGTCTCGTCGGTCTCCTGGGCGGTGTCTGTAAGATCCTTCGGCAGGCCATTTTCGAAGAACTTACGCCCATCGCGCAGCACATCTTCACTTATGTTCCCCAGGTCGAAGTAGAGCTCGCCACCGGTGCTGTTCACAGAATTCACGTTGGTGGCCGGTTCGCCCAGGCTGTTGCTCGCATTAAAGAAGGGGTCCATCATCCAGAACTGGATGGTCTCGATGTTGGAGGCCTCGAAGTCCGTGGTGGTGATGCGCCGCATGATGCCTGCCCAGTTCTCCTCCGGCTCAAGGAACAACCCATCGGGGCCAAGCTTGTTCCCATCGGTCTGGTAGTTGTATGGGCCGCGCTCACGGGGGTAGTAAGTGAGGTCCAATACGGGGATGTTGGCGGGCATGCCGGCGGCGAGCTGGCGGTTGGGGAAGACCTCCTGCTCCAGCACCTCGCGCATGCGGTGGTCGCTGCGCATGGGGCCATCGTTTCGGATGTGGTCCGGGGTCAGCGGGTTGTTGCGGAAGAAGAGCGGGTCGATCACGTACCAGCTTAGTTGCGCACGACGGAAGCCGGTGCGCAGGTCGTTGATGAAGGCACCCTCGGGGAAGAGGCTGATACCCTGCGGTGTGGAACTGTGGAACCACAATGCCTGGGTGCGCAGGTCGATCACGCTCACGCTGCCTTCGAAGTCATCGATGTAACTGGTGCCCGCGCTGCCGATGGCGCGGCTGTGACCGGGGATCAGGTAGGCCGCTTCGGCCGAGGCGGACACATTGCTCTCCTGCTTGGTGGCGTAGAAGGGCAGCTTGTCCACCAGGTTGGTGATCCACTGCGACTTGGACTGCCAGTTCACATCCGTGCCTACGATGGTGTTGCTGATGGGTTCGTCGCCCACATTCACCTTTTGCGTCAGCGGCCGTTCGTACAAGTTCATGATGGTCGCCCCCACCGTCAGGTCCCTGTTCACCCTGTAGTCGAAGCGCGCCCCGGCCAATGTTTTCTGTTGTATGCTGAACAGCGAGTTGCTCTCCAGGGAGATGTTGATCGGAGTGCCACTCTCCAGGATACCCTGGTTGAGGATGCGGACCCGGCCCAGGTTGTAATCCACGGTGTAATCCTGCCCCTCGATGAGTTGCACGCCACCGGCGGTGACCGACACGCTGCCCTGCGGGATGTTCACCGCATTGAGGGAGATCTGGTCGCTGCTGGCACTGCGGTAACTGCCGCGCATGCTGAAGCGGTTCAACTCGGGCAGGAACTGCGCGGCGGTCTTGGTGCTGTCGTAGAGTTGCTGGTAGACGATCGTATTGCGGATCGGTTCGGGCTGTATGGGATTGTTGGGGTCCGGCCCGATGAGTTTATTGTTGAGGTAACTGCCAAAAGGTTCCAGTACGGGGAAGTATATCCTGCCGGTCTGCGCCTGGATGGTACCCCCGATGGTGGCGGCACCGTCTATGAAGTCGAAGGTGCCGTCGGGGTTCGGCGCGTTCTGGGGATCCAACCGGTCCAGCCCAAGGGATTGCAGCAGCGGGATCTGGTCCAGGGGAACACGTGGGATGTAGTTGATGTCCACCCCTGTGGTGGGGTTGTTGTACACCAGGTCCAGGCGGAAATTATCCTGGTTCACCTGGAAGGCCCCAAGCGCGTAGATGTTCTTCATCATCAGATCCCACAAGGGGAGCCGCGGATCCGTGATGGTGGCTTTGAGCAGGCGCAGGATCAGCGCGTCGGGTGGGCCGATACCGTCGGTGCTGAACTCGCCCACCTGGAAGGTCTGTCCAGAGATGGTGTATTGGAAAGCCACGGCGAGCACCTCGTCGTTGTTCAGCGATTGGTTCAGGGAGATGAAGCCCAGGCGTTCGTTCAAGGTGTATTCATTGGGCATCAACAGGCGTGCGCTCTCCAAACGCTCGTAGTGTTTCGCATCGGAAAGTCCCAGGGCCTGCAGTGCACCCGAAGCTTGAAAGAAGCCCCGGATCCCCGGGTTATTGGCCACGATGCCATAGAGGTTGTTGGCATCATTGCTGGCGAAGTTCATCGGGCCATCCACCAGCAATCCGGGTGGCAGGTCATTGCTCACCTGGCCTGCGGCGATCGCAGCGGCACTGGCATCCTCCCCCAGGTCGGTGAAGGCAACGATGTTGCGGTTCTGTTGGAAGTCCTGACGCGTGTTGGTCACCCACACCTCGATGCGAGAGATCTGCACACCACTGTTCACCGTGGGCAGTGTGCGAAGGGCCTCCTCATAATTCTCACGGAAATAGTAGCTGAGGAAATAGTGTTTGTTCGCTTCGTACTCGTCCGCCTTGATGTTGAAGTGCGTGGTCTGTGCACCACCCGCCACCTCCACGTTGCGCCGCTCGCCCTTCTCCTGGCTGAAGATCGCCGTGGCGGTCAACCTTCCGAAGCGCAGCTCGGTCTTCAAGCCGAAGAGGCTCTGGCTCCCTTGTATCAGACTCCCTTGCAACGGCAGACTCACGTTGCCCGCCTCGATCTTCTGGATGATCTCGTCTTCATTCCCGGTATAGTCCAGCTTCACCTGGTTCTCGAAATCGAAGGTCGCCTGGGTGTTGTAGTTGGTGTTGATCTTCAGCTTCTCACCGATGCTTCCCACCAGGTTCAACTGGATGCGCTGGTCGAAGTTGAAGGTGGTGATGCGCCGCTGGTTGATCGGTATGCGCGGGTTCTCGGTCTTGCTGGTGTTGATGCCGAAGATCACCTCTGCGGATCCGCGTGGCCGTATGTCGATGGTGTTGCCGCCAAAGATCCGATCGAATGCTTCGCCGCGCACTTTGATCAATGGCACCAGGCTCTTCTGCGCGCTCTCACTGTCCTGTTCCACACGGTCCAGCCAGTAGGTCTCCATGGCCCGTTCCATGTCGTAGTCCAGATATTCCTCCAAGGACATGCTCATGGGCGGCCTGAAGTCGAAGGAACCGCCCACGGTGCTCTGCATGATGTACTGCCCGGTTTCCGGGTCGTAGATCACCTCATCCTCGATGTTCGACGGGTTCTCCAGATTCAGCGAACCGCCAGGGGGTTCCCCAGGTGATAGGGGGTCCGTCAGGGGCCAGGGCAGGTCCACCTCGGGGCTGTCCACCTGCAGTATCAAGCCAGCGTAGAGGCTCGCATGGGCATCGCCGGCTGTGACCCAAAGCAGGGCACAGACCAGAAGCGGCCCGAAGGCCACCTGCCACAAGTATGGCGTTACGATTACGGAACGATTCATGATCCCTGCCCCACCCTTCAGATATTCTTCAGCGTCAGCTTGATCAGCTCTTCCAAAGCCGGTGGTTCCGATGCGTGGTCGCGCAGAACGGCTTGCAGGGACCGTTCGGCCTTCACCCGGTCAAGACCCAGTGAGACCAGTGCCGATAACGCTTCGGATCTCAGTGTATTGCCTCCAGCCGTCACAGTCCCCGGCGCACCACTTCCATCCATGGCCAACGGTGTCTTCCCTTGTAATTCCGCGATGATGCGTTGCGCCAGTTTCGGACCGATACCCTTTACTCCCTTGAAGAAAGACTCGTCGCCCAGCACGATCGCCGAACGCACCTCCTCGGCATCGCGTGCCCCCATGATCGCCATGCCCAGTGTGGCGCTTACCCCTTGCACCTCGATCAACCTGCGGAAGAGCTGGCGTTCATCCGTCCGCAGGAAACCGAACAGCCGGTGGTCGCTCTGGCCCGAGCGTACATCCACGGATACCGCGTAATGCACATGTAACAAGCATTTGCCGGAGGCGGGCAGGCGCGCGTAGGTGGAGGAAGCCACGGTCACCAGGTAGCCCACCCCATGGCAATCGACCACCACATGGTCGGGCGCCTTCTGCAATAGCTCACCGTTCAGGCTGTCGATCATCCTGTCCCCTGGGGAAACGGTCCGTACTAAAGGGGGAGTAGAGGTGGAGCTATGGGCTCGGGGTGTTGGTGCCTGGAAAAGGGGGCCGAAAATAAAGGAATGCTTCGTTCCAAGCGCAAGGGGGACAAAGGTGCACAGGAGCGGGCTACTTTCGGCGGCATGGATGGAACACGTCTGGTGGCGTTCACAGGGGCGGGCATCAGTGCCGAAAGCGGTATCCCCACATTCCGCGACAGTGGCGGGCTGTGGGAGGAACACCGCATCGAAGATGTGGCCACACCCGGGGCCTGGGTGCGAGACCCGCAGCGCGTATTACGATTCTATGACCAGCGCCGCGAACAGGTGCTGAAGGCCGAACCCAACCCTGCCCACCTGGCCCTGGCCGCTTTGGAGGCAGGGTTCCAGGTGGAGGTGATCACCCAAAACATCGACGACCTGCACGAACGCGGTGGAAGCAGCCGTGTGATGCATCTTCACGGAGAGATCCTCAAGGCACGCAGTAACGCGGACCCACGCATCGTGCTCCCGGTGGAGGGGACGGTCCTGCCTTGGGGGGCCAGATGCCCCCGGGGATCGCAGTTGCGGCCCCACATCGTCTGGTTCGGCGAGGAGGTTCCGCTCCTGCCGGACGCCGCCCGGCTCGTAGCCCAGGCCGATATTCTGCTGGTGGTGGGCACATCACTACAGGTCTGGCCCGCCGCAGGGCTGGTGGATCTGGCGCCCGTGCATTGTGTACGATACCTGGTCGACCCTGCCGAGATGACCTGGGGTGGTGGCGCGATCCGGCATATTAAGCGTTCGGCCAGCGAGGGGGTGCCCTGGCTGGCCGATCAGCTCCTTCGCGGGGAAAGACCCTAATGGGATACGACCACGCGGCGGGTGCCAAGCATGCGTGCACCCCGCTCAAGGTTGATCAAGTACACACCAGTTCCGAGACCACCCGTAGGAAGTGCAATGATCCCTTCCGTGCCGGTGAGGCCTATGGTGCGAACGCGTTCACCCAGCACGTTGTACACCACCAATGATGCGCCCTGCTCAACTCCTTCAAGGCGGTAGGACACATTCATCGGTCCTCCCACGGCGGGATTCGGCCATACATGGAAGCTGGCCAACTCAGCCGGTTGCTCGCCAATGCCCACCACCCCTCCGAAATCAATGTCCACCCAGCTGCTGTCCGCAGCGTTGGGGTCGGCCACCTTGTACCACACATAACGGAAGCGGGCAGTGCCCGTCTGGCCTTGAGGCATGTAGTAGGCGCCGAAATCACTGTAGTTCCAACCCGGGTTCATACTCAACCAGTGTTGGGAGTCCCACGTCGGTTGGGCCCCGGCGGCCACCGGCAGGTAGCAAACCCCCCAGCAGAAAAAATTCTGTGTGCCCGCGACGGACCATATCTCATAGCGTCGCACATTCACATCCATCTGGGAGCCCGCATTCAACAACGCGTATACCTTCACTGTATCAGTGTCATAGCCCGGTGTCAGTGGCTTGTGGATCACGGTGCCGTTGACCACCTGGCCATCCTCGTCGGTGAGGGTCACGAAGCCCTGAGCGTTGATCAGGGAGAAATTGGCAAGCAAGGCGATGGAGAGCGCGTAGTGAAGCTTCATGAGGGGGAGGTGCTGATCGTCGGGAGTGGGAGCATGACAAAGGTAGGAGCACGGTGGATGGGACCGCGCTCTGAGCGTATCCCAAAGTGACCTCTTCACTGTGGATAGGATCCCAACCACATTGACGAATGATGGTGCTCATGACCTTCCGCTGCATTAAGTTCGTTCCGCCCAAGAACGGTGGTCCATTCAGCATGACCATTCCAAGTGGGCAGTTGCTTCCTACAAAACCCAAATCGGATCACACATGACTCTCGGAAAACTACTCTTCACGCCTGCCCTGGCTCTGGGCATCGTGGCCAGCCTCCCGGCCCAGAACTGGACGGCCACCGACATCAACGGTGTGCAACACAACCTGCAGTCCTACCTTGACCAGGGCAAAACCGTATTGGTGGACCTGAGCGCCCACTGGTGCGGCCCCTGCTGGCAGTGGCATACCGGCGGTGTGATGCATGACTTGATGCATGAATTCGGCCCCGAAGGCACCAACGACCTCATGATCTTTTTCATTGATGCCTCGACCAACCCGCCGAGCAACATGAACCTGATCAACGGCATCGGCAATACCCAGGGCAACTGGGCGGCCGGTACCAACTACCCGATCATCGGGCCCAATGGCCAGGGCAACCTGGTGGGCAGCCAGTACAACTTCAATGCTTTCCCCACCCTGTTCGTGCATTGTCCCGGTGGTGGCCCCGCGCAGACCATCCAGCGCAGCAGCCTCTGGCAGTTCTTTGCCAACTGGCGGAACATGTGCCCGGCACCCTTTCAGAACGGTGTGAATGATGCCACACTGTTGAACGATGACAAGGAGTCCTGCCCGGGAGATCCCGTCAATACCGTCCTGTACAATGCGGGCAGCAGCTCGTTGACCTCGGCGACCATTGAACTGAAGAACGGAAATACCGTGTTGGAGACCATCAATTGGACGGGCAGTCTGGCCCCGCACCAATTCGCGAGCGTGAATTTTTCCGTCACTGCCACCTCTCCAATGACCTATGAGGCAGTGGTTTCAGATCCGAACGGACAAACTGACGAGAATCCACAGGGCAATTCAGAGGACGTTGAGATCACGCTGGCCCCTGAGGTCTCAGGTTCGGTGGAAGTGAAGGTGCGCACCGACAATTACGGCAACGAATTCTTCTGGCGCATCGTGGACGGCAGCGGTAATGTCATGGGACAGGGTGGTAATTCCTACGTGGCCAATAACCATGGCACCGGCCAGTTCCCTCCCCCCCAGACCCCCCCTGGCACCTACGGCAACAACCAGATCTACACCCACGTGGTGGAACTGCCCAACATCGAATGCTACACGTTCGAAGCCTACGATTTCTTTGGTGATGGCATCTGCTGTGCCTATGGTCCGGGATATTTCGAAGTGAAGAACATTTCCAGCAATGTGATCGTGATCGATGGTGGGAGCTTCGGTGGCAGCACCAAGCACAAGATGCTGCAGACCGTTACTGGCATCGAGGAGAACCTGCTGGATGATGGCCTGGCCATCTATCCCAACCCCACTGATGGCCTGCTCTTCGTAGAACTGGAGTTGCAGGGTGCATCCACGGTCAACCTGACGCTCTTCAACATGATGGGGGCGGTGGTGATGCAGGATGCCAAAGGCTTCGGCCCCGGTGCGCAACGTGCCACCATGGACCTGAGTGGATTGGCCAACGGCACCTACTACCTGAACCTGCTGGCCGATGGCATGACCGCCACCCGCAAAGTGGTCATCAACCGCTGATCCAGCGCGTGGCCCCATAGGACGAAAGAAAGGCCAGCGGTACGGCGCGACATTTGCCCGGCCGCTGGCCTTCGTCTTACCCAAGCCCATAGCTCCACACCTCATGCGATCCCTCTTCCTCCTCCTGCTCGCCCTGCCTTTCGCCTTCCCCATGCAGGCCCAGAACCTGTCCAAGCTTCCGGCCGCGACCGTCACCACCCTCGATGGTAGGAAGGTGGACGCACGCACCTTCAGCAATGATGGCAAGCCGATGATCATCAATTTCTGGGCGACCTGGTGCGCACCTTGCAAGAAGGAGCTTTCAGCGATCGCCGATGTCTATGAGGACTGGCAGGCACGGACCGGCGTGAAACTCCTCGCCATCAGCATCGATGATGCCCGCAGCATGGCCCGCGTGGCGCCCTATGTGAATGGGCAGGACTGGGATTACGAAGTCTATCTGGACCCTAACGGCGACTTGAAGCGTGCCTTGAACGTCAACAACGTGCCGCATACCTTCCTGATAGATGGCAATGGCGAGGTGGTGTGGCAGCACAACAACTATGTTCCGGGCGACGAGAACCAGCTCTTCAAGAAGGTGCTGGAAGTGGCCGGCAAGAAGTGATCCCGCACGATGCTCCATGAGCCACGCGCCACCTGGCGCGCGTTGTTGTCGATCGCCCTGGTGACCACCGTGGCCGCCCAGGCCCAGGAGGGCGCCCAGATCAGCGGCAATTTCAGCAGCGACGCACAGTATTACAACGAGGACGAGGACATCAACGCCGTGGTGCCGCCCGAGCGGCTTTCCGCCCAGGGCTGGATGAACCTGATCTACACCTACAAGAATTTCGAGGCCGGTGGCCGCTTCGAGAGCTACGAGCCAGCGCTGGCTGGCTACCCCGCAGGCCAGCCCTACCGGGGCAGCGGCGTGGGCTATCGCTACGCCAAGTTCACCGTCAGCGACCTGGAGGTGACCGTGGGCAACTTCTTCGAGCAGTTCGGCCAGGGCATGGTGTTCCGCAGTTACGAGGAACGTTACCTGGGTGTGGACAATGCCATGGACGGAGTTCGCTTGCGTTACACACCTTATAAGGGGATCCGCCTCAAGGGCGTTGTGGGCCGCCAGCGTTTCGCCTTCGACAACGGTTTCACAAAAGGGGCGGGCGTCGTGCGGGGCATTGATGCCGAGGTGAGCCTGAACGAATTGCTCGACAGCGCCTGGACCAGCCCGAACAACCTCACCATCGGGGGGAGCTTCGTGAGCAAGTTCCAGGAGGATCGCGATCCCCTGCTGGTGCTGCCTCAGAACGTGGGCGCCGGGGCCCTGCGCGCCAACTACACCACCCCGCGCTGGAACCTCTACAGCGAATACGCCTACAAGATCAACGACCCCAGCGGGCAGAACGGCTTCATTTACAAGCCCGGCCAGGCCCTGCTGGTGAACGCCACCTACAGCACGCGCGGCTTCGGCGCCAGCCTGGGCGCGCACACCTTCGACAATATGTTCTTCCAAAGCGACCGTGCCGCTCCGACACCGTTCGACCTTAACATCAATTTCCTGCCGCCACTGGCCAAGCAGCACACCTACAACCTGCCCGCCACGCTCTACCCCTATGCCACCCAGCCCAACGGTGAGGTTTCCGCACAGGGTGAGTTGTTCTACAAATGGCACAAAGGCACCAAGCTCGGCGGCAAGTACGGCACCCGGCTGGCACTGAACTACTCCGTGGCTTACTCGCTGGACAGTGCCGCCACCAACGACCTTACCACCACGCGGCAAGGCTATAGCACCAACTTCTTCCAACCCGGTGAGGACCTGTACTTCCAGGACATCAACATTGAACTGCGCAAACGTGTGAGCGAGCGATGGGAGCTCGCCTTTTCCTATTTGAACCTCGTTTACGACATCGACATCATCCAGGGAAAGCCTGGGAAACCCGTGGTGCATACGGACATCGTCATCCTGGAGGGACTCTACAAATTCAACGCTCGCAACTCGGTGCGTTTCGAGGCGCAACATCTGAGCACCGCGCAGGATCAGGGCAACTGGGTCACCATGCTGGCCGAGTTCACCTTCAGTCCACACTGGTTCCTGGCGGCCATGGACCAGTACAATTACGTGACCACCGGTGAAACCTTCCTTGAAGACGGAAAGAACGAGGTGAACCCCAACCGCCTGCATTACCCCATCGGCTCGGTGGGTTACATCCGCGGCGGCAACCGCTTCCAGGTGAACTACGGCCGCCAGCGCGCCGGCATCTTCTGCGTGGGCGGGGTGTGCCGCGAGGTGCCCGCGGCCAATGGTCTTACCTTGTCGATCACCAGCACATTCTGATCCCATGACCGGCTTGAAGCACTTCCTGCCCCTGGTCGCCGGCATCGCCCTGGTGGCCTGCGATAAAGTGGACCAGCCCATCCCGCCCGGCGGTGGTGGCAATGGCGGCGGTGGCGGCGAAGCGGTGACGCGCCGTGTGCTGCTGGAGGAATTCACCGGACACCGCTGCAGCACCTGCCCCGCGGCGCACCAGGTGGCCGCCCAGCTGAAGAACTTCTACGGTGAGCAGCTGATCGTGGTGGGCATCCACGCCACTTCCACCTTCGCCGCACCGGTCGTTCCACCCAACCCCGATGGCAGCTACAGCACCGACTTTCGCACACCCGCCGGCGATGCCTACACCACCGCTTTCGGAGTCAGCTTCCTGCCCACTGGCATCGTAAGCCGCAAGCCCTTCAATAATAGCATGACCCTGGCACAGGGCAACTGGGGCAGCGCCATCAGTGCCCTGATCGGCGAGGAGGCCGAAGTGGACCTGTGGGTGGAAAGCATCGACCACAACGCAGGCGCCAACAACGTGGGTGCGGTGGTGAAGGCCGCCGTGCTGAAGCCCATCCCGCAGGACCTGCACCTCACGGTCTACCTGTTGGAGGACCATGTGATCGACTGGCAGATCAACCAGCAGGCCTCGCCGCCCGACATCCCCGACTACGATCACCGCCATGTGCTGCGCACCAACCTCAACGGCATCTGGGGTGAGTTGATGGTGGGCGCCGGGGCACAGCCGGGCGACACACTCACCCTCGCATACAGCAGCGTGCCGATGGACCCGCAATGGAACGTGGCGAACTGTAGCCTGGTGGCCTACCTGTACCGCGTGGACGGAAATGAAGTGATGCAGGCCGTGGAGCGGAAGTTCCAGCCCTGATCAGCGCTTCAGCCGAACAGCCGGCCCAGCACATCGTCCACCCGCGCCACGGGCACCAGTTCGATGCCCTTGGATGCCGCCAGCCCCTTGGTGCCAGCAGGGATGAACACCCGCGCGAAGCCCAGTTTGGCGGCCTCGGCCACACGCTGGTCGGTACGCGTCACCGGGCGGATCTCGCCGGTAAGGCCCACCTCACCGCAAAAGGCCGTGTCCATGGGAATGGGGATGTCCGCGTTGCTGCCCAACACAGCGCATACCACGGCCAGGTCGATGGCGGGCTCCTCCACGCGGAAGCCGCCGGCCAGGTTGAGGAACACGTCCTTGGCGCCGAGGCGGAAACCGCAGCGCTTCTCCAGCACGGCCAGCAGCATGTTCAGGCGGCGCAGATCGAAACCGGTGCTGCTGCGCTGCGGGGTGCCGTAGACGGCGCTGCTTACCAGGGCCTGCACTTCGATCAGCAGCGGACGCATTCCTTCAAGGGTTGCTGCCACGGCCACACCGCTGGGGCGCTCGCGGCGGTCGCCCAACAGCACCTGGCTGGGGTCCTCCACGGCGGCCAGGCCGTTGCCGCGCATCTCGTAGATGCCCAGTTCGTTGGTGCTGCCGAAGCGATTCTTCAGGGGACGCAGTAGACGGTAGGCATGGTCGCGGTCGCCCTCGAACTGCAACACCACGTCGACCATATGTTCCAACACCTTCGGCCCGGCGATGAAGCCCTCCTTCGTGATGTGGCCGATCAGCACCATGGGCACGCCGGTGGTCTTGGCGAAGCGCATCAACTCGGAGGTGCACTCGCGCACCTGACTCACACTGCCCGGGCTGGCATCCAGGGCGGCGGTATGCAGCGTCTGCACGCTGTCGATCACCACCAGGCCGGGTTCCAAAGCCTCGATGTGTTTGAGGATGCGTTGGGTATTGGTCTCGGTGAGCACGTAGCAAGCGCTGTCCGTCATCGAACTGCCATCCGCCCCCAGCAGTCGCTCGGCGCGCATCTTCACCTGGTGTTCACTTTCCTCGCCGCTTACATACAGCGTCTTCAGATGTGGATTGCGCAGGGCGGTCTGAAGCAATAGCGTGCTTTTTCCGATCCCCGGTTCGCCACCGAGCAATACCATGCTGCCGGGCACCAAACCACCGCCCAGCACACGCGCGAACTCGGGATCGCTCAGCGCGATGCGCGGGCCGTCCTGCGCTGGGATGTCGGCGATGGCCACCGGTTTTGCCTGCCGCTCCTTCAACGAACGGGGCGCACCGCGCTTCTCCTCCACGCGGTCCGCGACCTCCTCCACCAGGGTGTTCCACTCCTTGCACTGCGGGCATTGCCCGAGCCATTGCGGCTGGCTTGCGCCACAACTCTGGCAAACGTAACGGGAACGGACCTTGGCCATGGCGTCAGTTCAGGTCATGTCCATCCGGAGGCTCGGCACGGGGCCTGCCATGCTTGAACGCACCGGCCACCATGCCGATCAATTGGTCAAGACGGTCGCGCCGGGCAAGCAGCTCCGCATCATCGTGCGTGCCCCAGAAGCCTCCCTCGTCATTCACATGTAACGCATCGAAAAAGGGCTCCACCTCCTCCAGCAGGGCTACGATCCATTTGTGGACATCAAGCGGTGCGAACTGCGTCTTGCAACTACACGCCATGCGCCCCTGCCTGTCGAAGACGAAGAACAGTGGCTCGCAGCCTTCTGGCGGCGCGAGTATCCATCCCTTCAAGGGACCGGTGACATCGACCAGGTCCGCATTGAGGTACTTGCCCAGTTCCCCTTCCTCATCATCGATGTGATGCAGCTTTCGATCGGGTCCTTCAGCATGGCGTTCGAGCAGGCGCCCCAACTCCGGCAACGATGCCATCGAACGCAGTTTCCCGTGGAAGTGGATCGTGAGTCCCATGACCACGAAGGAACGAATAAGAAGGGGTGTTCAACCCTTGCGGATGCGTTCCACCAGCGACGTGGTGGAGAAGCCCTCCACGAGATCCAGGCTGCGCACATCACCCCCGTTGGCGCGCACATATTCAGCACCCACGATCTTGTCCTCGGTCCAGTCGCCGCCTTTCACAAGCACATCTGGGCCGACGGCTTGGATCAGCTCCAACGGGGTGTCCTCCTCGAAGATCACCACGGCATCCACCAGGCGCAGGGCGGCGAGCACCAGCGCGCGGCTGTCCTGGTCGTTGTAGGGTCGATCCGCGCCTTTGCCCTGGCGGCGCACGCTATCATCGCTGTTCAGCCCGATCACCAGGCGATCGCCCAAGGCGGCGGCTTCCTCCAGGTAGGTCACGTGGCCGCGGTGCAGGATGTCGAAGCAGCCGTTGGTGAACACGATGCGCTCGCCCTTCATGCGCCAGATGTTGCACAGCCGCTGCAACTGCACGATGTCAATGACGCGTCGTCCGGCTGGGCTGAGGTGTGTGTCGGTGGGGCCGGGCTTCAGGGTATCGGTGCTCATGAGCGAGGTTGGGATGTGGGAGCGGCGCGCGTACTGCGGGCCACCAAAAGTAGCGAGAGCCCGCCGAGGGCGATGAGCATCACGGTCTGCACCGTCCACAGCAGCCAGCCCATGGCCAGCGCGTCGGGGCGGATCGACCCGCCCCCCTCGGGTGCCGTCATGTAGATGCCGGTGATCAGCGCCACGAAAGCGGGATACACGCCGATGCCGCCCTGCACGAGAATGATGCTCAACGAGCCCGCGATGAAGGCGGCCATCACCCCGGCGAAGGGTACCTGCGACGTTCCCGGAAGGGCCTGGAAACCTACGGCGAACATGGCCACATAGAGGCCCCAGATCAGGATGGTATGGAAGAGGAAGGCGCCCTTGTGGCGCGTGCGGAACACCGAGGCGATGCCCGCAGCCAGACCTGCCACAGCCTGTCGCAGCCTGGCCCGCCAGGCAGGACGCGACCAGACGAAGGCCCCCAGGGCCAGGGCCAGCAGTGCGCCACCGATCAGCCACCACAGCATGTGACCATCCTTGGCCACGACCTCCTCCTCCGCGCCATCGGCATTGAAGGCTGCGATGCGCGCACGGATCGTGCCCAGCTTGTCCACTTGCAGGGCCAGCGTGCCCAGCGTGATGGCCGCCAGCATCACCATATCCACGGCGCGTTCGGCCAGGATGGTCCCGAAGCCCTTTTCAAATGGCACCCCATCCGTGCGCCGCAACATCACCGCGCGGCTGGCCTCCCCGGCGCGGGGCAGCAGCAGGTTCATGAAGTAGCCGGTCATGGTGGCGTGGTAGGCGTTCCAGAAACCCACGCGGTGGTCCATATGGTCCAGCAGGTAGCGCCAGCGCCAGGCGCGGCTCGCGTGGCTTGCCCATCCCAGCAGCACGGTAAGGGAAAGCCACCACCAGTTGGCCTGCCCAAAGGCGCTGAAGAGCTCGGCGCGCTGGGCCTCGTCCAACTGGCGGTAGAAATGCACGCCAAGCCATATGCCCACGGCCAGGGGTACCACGATCTTCAGGCCGGCGACCAGGGCCTTCTTCATGGCGGGCTCACTTCAGTTTGTTCGTGCGCTCGTCGGGGAAGATCACCGTTGGGCGGAAGCTGCGGGCCTCCTCCAGCGGCATGGCACCGTAGGCGACCACGATCACCACGTCGCCCACCTGCGCCTTTCGTGCCGCGGGACCGTTCATGCTCACGATGCCCGAACCGCGTTCGCCCTTGATGATGTATGTCTCCAACCGCTCGCCGTGGTTGATGTTCACCACCTGCACCTTTTCGCCCTCCACCAGCCCGGCGGCGTCGATCAGGTCCTCATCGATCTGGATGCTGCCGATGTAGTGCAGCGCCGCCTGGGTGATGCTCACCCGGTGGATCTTGGCGCGCATGACTTCGATGGTGATGGGCATGCTGTGCTGGTGGTGGCCGGCGAAGGCGAAAGGCCTGGCCCGGCGGGCGCCAAAGGTAGCGTCCATGGCGGACCGGGGAGCCAAGGGTTGGTGGGCGTGGGCGGGGCTACTCCACCACCATATTCCCGCTGTACGTGCGCTTCCCGTCGCTCACCGTCACCATATAGAAACCGGGACTCACGTTCCGTACATCCACCTTGGGGCGTTCCTCGTGGCGCTCCAGCAATTGCTCGTGCAGGTGGCGGCCGGTGGCATCGTACACGCGCAGCACCAGCTTGGGGGCGTAGCGCAGGGCTTCTGGCAGCAACAGCCGGAAGGAACCTTGGTTGGGATTGGCGTAGATCAGCAGGCGATCGTCGCCAGCGCTCTTGGGGGCGATGCTGGTGGGGAGGTCGTGCTTGGCCAGGAGAATATCCTTCCAACCATGGGTAGTGTACGTGTTGTTGCCGATGGTGGAGGTACCAGTTGGACCATAATCTGGGAACCATCCAGTCATATATATGCTTTGACCCGCGATGGCCACGGAATTTGCATGACCAGTCCACCCGATCAACATGTCTTGGCAAGTTCCAGTGCTGTCCATCCGTATGACCACACTGCTCCACCCAATTGTGGAGGTCGCCCAGCATGTACCCGACGCAAATTCGCCTGCCACGCTTCCGGACATGATCAAAGCTCCATCTTCATTGATATCCAAGGCACTGAATCCCACATAACCGGGCTCTACCGCCCTATAGTCTAAAAGAAGATCCTTGCTGCCCTGTCCGTCATACCTTACTATACACCCGTTGGTTTGCGTATTGTTCGACAACAATGTATCCCCTCCGAATATGGCCATATCATTCCAGGATCCTGCAACAACGATCCTTTCCGCTTGGTCCACGACCATCCTCTGAGAAAGGGAGAGCCCGACCCCGTTGCCCGGATAGCCCTCTACTCTTAGCCATTGCGCCTGCCCAGTGCTGGTACTGAGCCGCACCAAACCAATGGCACTGCCGGTGCCCCCAGTGAAGTACTCGTCATCCACCCGAATGGTGTCCTCTTCGGAGTACATGTACGCCTGACCGTAGCCCACAACGTCCTGTCCGATGTTACGCAGAGAGTAAATGGTGTAATTCCGTTGTTGCATCCCGTAGGCCATCAACTGCTTTGCCCAAAGCATATTCCCATCCGTATCGCAGCGCGCCAGGAAGGAACCCGGTGCAAGCACTTCATTGCCCACTTGGGTAGTGAGGTACTCAGCTGTTACGCCCGCCAGCATCAACTGGCCTTGAGGGTCGATGGTAAGGGCGAACACGGTGGTACTGATCGGGCTGGTGGAGACCGGTTTCACCCAAAGGCAGGCACCATCCAAGGTCCATTTGGAGATGAACCCGATGTACTGGCTCGATGTAATCGTCACCGTATCCATGCTCACCACACCCACCAAGGAGCCCACCGCGTAGAAGAACCCGTTGAGGGTGTCGATGGCAAAGGCTCCAAAGCCTACGGAACCGGAAGTTGCCAGACAGCCCTTCAGCCAGACAAGGTCGCCATTGCTGCTGTACTTCACGATGAAGGAATTCTCCGTTCCCTCCAGTGTGTCGTTCTCGAAGTAGCAACCTGGGCTTTGCCCGAAGGGTGTGGGCATGCCGTAATAGCCATGGATATACACTGAACCTTCGTTGTCCACGCCACCGATCTGGGCGCCATCAAAACCCGGCCCACCGATGTGTTTGCTCCATTGCCAACCTTGTGCTTGAACAAACAGTGTGGTCGTTAGAAGTACGATGAGGTGCAAGGTGCGCATGGTGCGGTGGGCTATTGTTTCACGAATCGTAGTTCCTGCCTGATCCCGGCTATGTTCGCCTGTACGGTATAGGTGCCAGCGGGCCAACTGCTGGCATCGAACACGGTCATCGGGCCATTCACAGGGCGAGCCACCATCAGTTGGCCCGTTGCATTCAGTATCTGGATCTCCCATTCGGTGGCGAGCTCCGACCCACTCCCTAACAGCTCAACTACCAGCCTGCCGCGGCTGGGGTTCGGATACAAACGCATTCCAGCGACCGCGCCCTTCACGTGGAAAGCAAGGTCCACCTCCCGTTCCAACTGCTTTTGGGTAACACTGGCCACTGCCGGCACAGGTGTGGAAGGAGCCGCTTTCAGGTTGGTCTCCTCGATGTCGTCACAGTCGAGGTGCATGGCTTCGGTGAACACATGGCACTCGCCTCCCTCTAAAGCATGGAAGCCCGGAAGCAAATGGACCGAGTACCGGGCTTTCAGCGTGGCCTCTCCAATAACGACCACTTCGTGCGCCGTAAGCGTAGCCAGCCCTTTGTAGTCCCTCGTTTCATTCCCCCACACCATCTCTTGGTCGAGGACCACATCGAACTCCCGTCGCAAACTATTCAGCACATAACTCGAACTCTGCTGGAGGGGCTGCCCGTTCCAGCCCCGTTGCTCCCAACTGGAGGCATGGGCCCCGATATCGAGGTTCTCAATTGCCCGTTCGCGGTTGGGGTCTAGGGGATTGATGTGGTTACCCGGCAAAGGATCCATGGCACGGATCTCGAAATCGCCTTGGTCGTCAGTATAGGTGTAGTAGCCATACAGGATCGGTAATGGAGGAGTTGCATTCGTCAGTCCGATGTAGTGCGCACCCTTGACCACCGCTCCGGGTATGGGCAGCCCTTGGTCGTCCTTCACTTGACCGGTGATCGTCCCGTAGCGGGTAGATTGCCCCGCCGGAGCGTACACGATATTGTTCTCCGGATGCATATATGGGTTGTAGTACCGGTGGTCCATGTCCAAGGATGCCGGTGGCTGGTAGGTGGCATCGGCCGGTGGAGTGGAGGCCCAATCCACCAGGGTCTCGGCGGCTGTTTTGCGCAGGTTTTCGTAGCCGGTGGTGCCGGGTGCCGTGGTAGGGTCCCCGTATTTCAACAGTCCGTAGTAGCGGTCTGCTCCTGTATGCAGCGGAGGTGGGTCGGGCCCCAGCGGGGGCTCTGGGTTCCAATGGGAATTCTGCATCAGCCACCAACCATAACCCGCGCAACGGGTGCCCCGGATCATGGGCAGTGTGGCGCGCAGGAAGTCGTCCTGGTCCTGTTCATTACCCAGCGTTCCGTATGGGTACATGAGCCAGGGATGATGAATGCCTCCTGGATAGGTGACGGGCTCCTCGCCCTCGAATCCCGTTTCAGATACGATGTAGGGTTTGTTCAGATGGCGATCATACCAGTGCAGCAAGCCCAGATAGCGCTCATAGGCTTTGTCGAGATGGGTGTTCGGGTCGGCTGTCCACTCGTAGATGCTCGGGATGGGATACAAGTGCATGGAGGCGAAGTCCACCTCCAGCAACAAGGGATCCCAGCCTTCGCGAAGCACATCATCGAAGAATACCCCCCCGATGGTGGTGAGGTGGTCGGGGTCGAAGTCCTTCAAGGCCCGGTTCCAGCCGCGTGCGATCTCGCAGATCTGGGCCTTGGTATGCACGGGGGGCTTTCTCCAGTCCTCGTAGGTCGGCTCTCCATAGATCTCATAGGCCAGCAGGTTGGTCACCTGGTGCGTGTGGATGAAGGCGGCCAGCGAGGCGAGCAGGGCCACATGGTCCTGCATCGCCGCATCGCCGGGCATCACCGTCAGCATGGCGTCGTTCATGAACGGCTCCAGTAGCACTTTCATGTCCAGGGTCTGGGCCAGGCTGCACACATCCAGTATGCGCTGGTAGTGGAACCACAAGGTGGGGTTCAGGTCGATATCGGGCAAGTATGGGGACTCCAGCGGCAGCAAGATCTTGTCCTGGCCGGTGGGGTAGCGCTTCACCTCCAAACCCATCCCCCCCGAGTCCATGGGCTTGGCGTTGCTCAGGAACCGCAGGGTATTGAAACCCTGGGCTTTCAGTTCGGCCAGGTCCTGCAGGATCGATGCAGGCCCATCGGTGAGGAGGTAGCCATACTGCCCATCATGACCGATCGCGCTGGAGCGCCCGTAGCCCAAGGCTTGCACCTGGGCCGGCGTGGGGTAGGGATCAGGTACACTCGCATCGGTATAGAAATAGTCCACATAGTAGCTCATGATCATGGGGAAGAAGGGCTCCCCATGTTCATCGATGAATTGGTCGCCTTGCAGGGTGATGAATTGGGCCGGGCACATGGCGGCCGTGCAGAAGAAACAAGCCCCTATGGATGCTCTGATGCCCATTGTGCGATCTCATTTCATCAGCGACCTCTCCTCACCAGTGCGTATGGATGTCGGTCTGATCGACACCCACCCACCCTACTGAAAAATGATCTTGCCCGTGTAGCGGCGATCACCATCCCAGAGTTCCGCATGGTAGATGCCCTTGGCCTGTGCGCGGATATCCAGCTGTAGGTTGCCGGAGTGCCAGCGCAGATTCTCCTGTTGCACCAGCCGCCCCTGGGTATCGCGGATGATCAGCAACAATTCGCGGCCCGGCAGCACACCCGCCGGCAACTCCACGGTACACAAGCCCTGGTTGGGGTTGGCGTAGATCAGCAATTGGTCATTGGTGGCCTGCTTGAAAGCAGGTAAACTGGTGGTGAAACCGCTGAGGCTGTCGAAGCGGGCGATGAGGAGATCCGCAAATGGGCCTTTGTCCACTCCAGCAGAGCTACCCGTCAGCACCTGGCTACCCAACACAAGCGTACTGTCGAATTCCGTGGCCAAGTACAGGGCATGGTCCGTGGGTAGGATGGAACCCGTGCCAAAAACCGTGCGGCCAAAAAGCCATGCGGCTAGAACTTGCCCGGATGGAGAGAGCCGTGCCACGAAGCCCGTATTGCTGCCGTATGGCCCCAGTAGCGGCTCCCCATCCACTGCAAGCGAACCCACATATCTACCATACAGGTTGATGTCACCATTCGCATCGATCTTCAGGTCATTGATGTAGGCGCCACCTTCGGCCGTGAAGGGCAGGGCCCATTGGATCTCGCCTTCAGGGCTTAACATGGCGATGAAGAAGGTCGACACCCCCGGAGCGCCATAGAGGGTGTCCTGGGGTAGCACAAGGTCTTCTTCGAAATAGCCGCTTACGGCGATGCGGCCATCGGGAAGCACAGCTGTCCTGAACACATAGGCCGAGCCATTGGAAGGGAACATGGTGGCCCATTCCACCAGACCTGTGGTGTCCGTCTTGGCCACAAAACCGTCGTGGACCGTGGAGTGAACCGCAAGGACTTGGTCGTAAAGCATGGCATTGGGCTTGGCCAAGCCAGTAAGTATCCAGTCATCCGTTCCCACCCATGCAGCCCGGCCCAATTCGCCGTTCACCACCACCCGTTGGGCATCCAGCAGGGTGCCGTCCGAAGCATATTTGGCGATGAAGCCACCGGGCGACAACATGATATTGGGCGAGCCCAGGAAGAAAACCGGAGCGGTCCGCGCCCGTCCGAAGGCGAACATCCGTGAAGCATCATCGACCAAAAGACCTATGATACTGATATCAAAACCGTTCACCGAGCGCGCCCAAAGACATTCGCCATCATCATCATAAGCTGCGATGAATCGGTTCTTATTCCCTCCGTCTTGAGACCCGTTGATCACATGCTCCCCGAAGTAGGTCGTTTGACAGGAGAATTGCCCGGAGATGATGACATGTCCAGAAAGATCATCGTAGACCACGATACCCCCACCTTCATTCTCCGCAGGGCCGCATATTCCACCAGCTGTTCGTGCCCAAACCACAGCCCCCGTCGTATCTAATTTGACCAAGAAAATGTCCTCAGACCCCAGCACGGTCACCGTCGTATCGCCCAAGTCCATTGCTGGCCCACCCACTCTGCCAACGCCGTAGATAGCGCCTGCTTCGTCATACGTCAGTTGAAGCCCTCTATTGACGGTGTTGTCACCGAACTGTTTGAGCCACACAGGATCCTGGGCGTGGACCGTGACGCACATAATACCAGATAAGGCAACGACGGCAAGGGTGGTGAGATAGGGCTTCATCGCACTTTGGTAATGGAGAGGGTGTGTGGGCCTTCGGGAGTCTCAATTCGCAGTCGATAGCCGCCGGGGGGCCATGAACTGGTATCCAACACCAATTGATCCGCTCGTTTAGCCGCCCGGTGGACGAGGGCACCTTCCGCATCGAACACCGTCAAGGGCCCTTCAGGGAGACCTTCAATGGTGACACGATCCATACAGGGATTGGGATATGCATTCAATGCAGAGGGTTCAGTAAGGAAGCGAAGCAGGAGGTTCCCGCTTACTGGAAGCTCTTCTCCTGATCCCTTGATCGACGGAGGCACGATGGGCGGTGGCGCCAACAGGCCGAGCCATGGGCTGTTGCAGTCTGGGAAAATTGCCTTCGGGTGGATGCGTACTTCGCTGCCGCCACCCGCACGGAACTCACCTGTGAGATGGATGAAGTGACGCGCCAGGAAGCGGACAGGCATTTGCTCCGTACCGCTGTCATGGATCAATGCGTCCACCACGGTCAATTCCCCACCGGCCTTGTAGTCCCTGCCTAGATCCCAAACCAACTCAATATCGGTCATCGTTACGGCATATTCCAGTAGATCACGTGTGAATGGCAATGTGGTCCCATCTGGCCAAGCGCCAGACACATGGTGGCTGGCCGCTCCCGAAGCATGTACACTGATCTGTACTGGATTGATTGGCGTATTATACCCACCAATGGGAAGCGGTTTGTGAAACACAACAGTACCGTCTGACTGGCTTGAAGCTTGGTCCCAGAATGAAACGGGGTCATCGAGGGGGTTGTCAATTGGTAAATATTTCCATTCCGCTTCTGCTAACGCATGCACCACGGGGGCGTCATGTTCGTCTCTTAGGTGGTACGTGCGATAAACGGGCGTCGGCAGGGAGTGCCAGTTGCCGTAAGCTGGTGGGGGTGCTGGCAACCCGGTAGGGGCCGGGGGCAATTCATACTCCTCCAATTCGGCTACCACCAACTTATCCCTCCACCTGTTCTGCACACTGGTCCATGGCGGCAGCAAAGGATCTGTATATGTAACATCATTACCGTACTTAAGCACACCCCAGAAATTAGATCCATAGTGCCCCGGTTTCCAGGTCGGATCGGTCGGACTACATAGCCATGAATTTCTAGAGTTCTGCAACTCCCACCATGAATAACCGGAGCCCAGGAACTGGCGGGTCGCATCCATACTCAGTACGGCGAATGCTGCTTGTTCACCTTCATTACCATACCTGTAAGGCATGCGGTCCTTATCGTCATCATCATCCAAGTGACAGGAGATCCCATTGATAATCGTGTTCTGTGGACAGAAGTCGTCATCCTCAGCGGTGAACCCGGTTTCACCAACTATCCACGGCATCTGCACTGCAGCACCGGTCCAATACAGCATCGCCTTGAAGCGCTCGAAGTTGTTGGCCATGTTGTACCCATCGAACTCGGAAGGTTCCGGGTAGTAGTGAGGCGAATAAAAGTCCAGTTTCATCACAGCCGGGTCCCACGAACCCAGTTCCTGAAACCCGGATCCACCCAGTGTGACCAAATGGTCTTGGGTGCTCGCACGAATGGCATCATACCATAACGTGGTGTACTCGCAGACCACACTCTTGGACAGACCGACCATGGAATAGTCCAACGTTGTCCATATCGGCTCGTTCCACAGGTCGTAAGCCATCAATCCCGGCTCGTCCTTCAACTCATAGGCCAGTCTCGTAAGGTACGCGGCATAGTCATCGGCGGCGCTGGCATCCACTGTGGGCACCAGTTGAATGTCCTGGTGTTGGCTCGCATCATCGGCACAAAGCAGAATGACCTTGATCCCGTGTGCATTGGCTACAGAGACCACATTTCGCAGCACTTCAAAATAGCGGGTGTATAACGGGTCGTCAAAGTCGGGAGGCAAATCCACGACATGCGTGTTCGCCCAGTCGGTCATGGTGATCTGGTGTGCGACACTCAGCGTATATCGGCGGCCCCCATCCTTGCGCATGAACGGGCCAAGCCCGATCAAGCGTATCGAATTGAAGCCCATCTCAACGAGCTTGTCGAAGTGATCACCCAACTGTGTGTTGCAGCTGGCCTCACTATCGCATTCGATCCATGACCCGACGGTCATATCATAGTGTCGGCCAGGACTGGCGTACATGCTTTGGACATTCTGCGGGGTCACAGGCTCATGCGGGCTGGCCAGGATCATGTAGTAGTTCATTGCTCTTGGATAGAACTCTTCCCCATCCACCATGAACTGCCGCCCCTCCAGGGTAACGAACTGGGCGTTGGCCTGCGGTGCAGGGAATGCGCTGATGCATACCATCAACAGCAAGACGCTTCGGATACCCATGACGATGCTTGGTGGGGTTCAATTCCTCTGTGCTTCCAAGGCCTTGATCCGCTCCTCCAGCTGTAGGATGTACAGCGCCTGCTCTTCCAGCGCTTTCAGCAGTCGCACTTGCATATCGCCCACTTCCACGCCGCCTTGCGCCTCCACTTCTGCTGCCGGCGGGATGCCGGGCAGGTGATGGTGCTGCTTGAGGTAGGACCGCAATTCGGCCAGCGGCATCAGGCGATAGTCTTCGGCGAAAACGTAGTCGGGCCAGGTGGTGGAGGCGGTGACGAAGACATCACGCGTGGCGATACCATCGGCCACATAGAGCTTGTAGATGCTGCCGTTGAGGGGTGGCACCGTGCCGATGCCCACCTTCCCCTGCGCGTTGATCTCCAGCCGCTTGGTGGTGGAGAGCGCATCCCAGATGAAGAAGTCCTGCCCGCCATCGCCCTCGAAGTCGCAACCCAGGGCCCAGCGTTCGTCGCTGTTCTTCTTGAAGCGGATCTCGGTGTGGGCGTTGTCGTCCTCACGCCGGTTCACCAGCGTGATGCCGTTGCGTTCCATGGTGGTGTGCACCTCGAATTGGTCGTTGGTGACACCGGTGGCCGGGCCCACCTTCACCAGGCCGTTCTGGTGGATGCGCATGCGCTCCACGTTGTCCGTCTTGAAGATCAGCGGCTGCGCATTCACCGAACCCAGGAAGTGTGTCCCGTTCTCATTGAGGATGTTGCCGCAGAGGTACCAAGGGCTGATGACGCTCTCGTCCGGGAAGCACCAAGGCTTGTCGAACAAGAAGCTCTTCATGCCCCCTTGTTCATCCACCCCCAGTATTCCTTCCTCCAGTTGGAGTTTCAGTCCGCCATCGGCCAGGAGACGCAATTGCTCATCTCCGTTGCTCTTGAACACCAGATCCGTAGAGTCAGACGTACCGATGAAATGGCTCTCCGGATCCGTTCCCGCATTACCCGCCATACCCCAGTTATTATCGGCCGGCTCTGAAAGGAACAGGGAGCCGGGGCGGTTCTCGCAGCCATTGTCATCGGTGACCACCAACTGGTAGTTGCCCGCGCCGATGGACGTGCGGTGCTGCGTGGTGACGGCATCCTGCCACAGGTAGCTGTAAGGCGCCACGCCGTATTGCACGGCGGTCTGGATGCTACCGTTGTAGCAATGATGGCAACTGACGTTGTAGCCATTCGGCCAGGTGTAAGGCGTCAAGGTCACGGTGATCGCCCGCGGTTGTGTCAAAGTGATGTCCACTGTGCGCGAGACACTGTCCGCATCGGTGACGGTGACCCGGTAATAGCCTGCCGCCAGATCGGTCACGACGGCGGTGCTATCCCCGTGCAGCCACACATAGCTATAGGGTGTGGTACCTCCTGTGACGACGGCCTCGATCTCCCCATCCGCACCACCGAAGCAACTTACCGGATAACCGTTGTAGTCGCTGGGTACCAGCGTTACGCTGAGTGATTGCGCGTTGGTGCTACTGGATACAATGAGAAAGACCACGAAAGCGGTCAACCATACGAATGACGCGGGGGGGGGGGGGTAGGTCTCATGTGGGGGCGGGTCGGGTGGTCGAACCTACGATGCTATTAGGCGAATTGCAAGCGCAGCCTACCACAAAGTGCGGTATTTATATACACGGCAGGAAAGCAGGAAAACAATTGCTCTCCTACAGTCGTAGCGTCACATTATCGATCAATCGCACCGGCCCCACGTAAGCAGCGATCAGAGCCACCGCCTCATCCAAGCCGGTCCATTCCGAGATCGGTTCCAACGTTCCGGGATGCGCGATGCCGAAATAGTCCAGCCGCACGGCGGGTTCCTGGGCCAGCACCACCAATGCCGCCTGCCGAGTCTGCTCCATACTGGCATGTAAGGCCATTGCGGCAGCGGACTGCAATGCGCGATACAGCACGGTGGCCTGCTGGCGCTCCTGTGCGGAAAGCCGGAGGTTGCGTGAGCTCATGGCCAGGCAATCCGCTTCGCGCACCGTGGGGCAGGCCACAATGTGCTCGGGCCAGAGCAATGCCTGGGTGACATGGCCGATGATCGCCAGTTGCTGGCGATCCTTCTCCCCAAAGAACGCATCATCCGGACGGGCATAATGGAACAGACGTTCCACCACGTTGACCACCCCTTGGAAATGGCCTGGGCGCGAAGGGCCTTCCCAGTGCAGGTCAAGGCCTCCCAGGTCGAAGGTGCGTGGGACGTACCCCGCGAAGAGGTCCTTCGCTTCTGGCAGGAACACGGCATGGCAGCCGGATCGCTCCAAGAGGGCCAGGTCCGCCTCCACCCGGCGGGGATAATTGGCCAGGTCCTCGGCCTTGTCGAATTGCAGGGGGTTGACGAAGATGCTGACCACCACACGGCCGCAGCGGTCCAGGGCCCGCCGTACCAGGTCCATATGGCCCGCATGGAGGGCGCCCATGGTAGGCACCAGGCCTACACGATGCCCCCCTTTCCGGGCATCGGCCGACCATTGGGCCATGAGGTGGGGATCCTTCAGGAGATCCACGATCGGCGGGGCTTCCAAGGGGTTGGACAGGGGGGCAAGCTAAGGTCTCCGGTTGATGGTCCGCTGAAAAGTCTATATTTTTGTACCCCCGAATCCCCCATCCCCATCATGAGTTTGAAGAACGCGAAGGTGCTGACCGTCTCCCAATCCATCCACCCTTTTCTGGACGGACCCGAAGAGATGGCTCAGGCCGCCCGCCAGTTGCCCCAGGGCATACTGGAGTGTGGCAATGAGATCAGGGTGTTCATGCCGAAGTTCGGATGCATCAATGAACGCCGCCACCAGCTACACGAGGTGATCCGCCTCAGTGGCATGAACCTGATCATCGACGATACGGACCACGCCCTGTTGATCAAGGTGGCCAGTGTGCCCAGTGCGCGCATGCAGGTATACTTCATCGACAACGAGGAGTACTTCAAACGCAAGTCCGACACCCACTGCGGCGAAGGCAAGTTCTACGCGGACAATGATGAACGCGCGCTGTTCTTCGGCCGCGGTGTGCTGGAGACCGTGCGCAAGCTCGGCTGGGTACCGGACATCATCCATTGCCACGGCTGGATGACCGCCTTCGTGCCTCTGTATGTGCGCCACTACTTCTCGGACGATCCGCATTTCGAGAACGCCAAGCTGGTGTACACCGCCTACGACCAGACGATCGAGAACCTGGACAAGGACATGGCGAAGAAGCTGGCCATGGAAGGCTTCGACAATGACCTTGTGAAGGGACTGGTGAAGCCGACCACCGATGATCTCCAGAAGCTGGCCATGGACCTGAGTGATGCGGTGGTGAAGGGCAGCCCCAAACTGAATAAAGGCATGGAAGCGGCCCTGAAGGCCTTGGAGAAGCCCCTGCTGGTGAGCACCGGCGAGAACCTCATCCAGACCCACGCCGAGTTCTACCACAGCGTGCTCGAGGAAGCCCTGGTCTGAACCCACCTTGGCCACACTTCCATCACGGATCACGGCGCGGCCCACCTGGTGGGCCGTGTCCCTTATGGTCGGCATTACGCTGGCCGTCGGATGCCGTAAGCCAGAGAAGGATGTGGGTCTCGGCCTGCTGCCCGGCGACCCCCTCGGGATCGTGGTGGATACCGCCACCCTGCACGCATTCACTTTCGAACCCGAAGCGATCCGTACCAGCGGCCTCACCCGCAATCTGGTGGGCTCCTATTTCGACCCCCAATTCGGGAAGGTCCAGGCCGGGCTGGTGGCGCAACTGCGACTGAGCACGAACAATGTGGGCGCCGGGCTGGACAACAGTGGCCTGGTGCCGGACAGCCTTGTGCTGGCGCTGGGTTTCGATGCACCCGTACATGTGTATGGCAACCTCGAGTCCCAGGTTTTCCAGGTGTTCGAGTTGGCAGAGGACCTCTCGGTGGATACGGTGTACAAAACGGACATGGTGCCTGAACGCCATCCCATGGACCTGGTGCGCGACCGGGGAGGGCGCCTGACCCCGGAGCCGAACAAGCAGCCGGTGATCCTTGGTGACAGCCTGCAACCGCAATTGCGGATCCGCCTCAGCGACGGCCTCGCACAGCGCTTCATCGATGGCTTCGGCACGCCAGATCTGGCGGACAATACCAACTTCCTGGGGTTCTTCAAAGGCATTCATGTTGCCGTGGACAACGGTCAGCAGCTACCCTTCCAGCAGGGGCTGCTCTATTTCAATCTCCTCAGTCCCACCAGCAAGGTGACCCTGTACTACCGCGACCTGCTGGCTGAGGAACCCGGGTTGACGCGCACCTTGGACTTTCCGATCAATGAGAACAGCGTGCGCTACACCACAGCGGCCTTCGATCATGGCCAGGCCAGCGAACCCGGACTACCCATGGCTCTGGCGGACAGCACAGCGGACGCGACCCACTGTTATGTGCAGGCTTTGGGTGGGCTCCGAACGGCCATCCTTTTCCCGCACCTGATGGAATTCGCGGAGCCAGGCCGTGTGCTGGCCAAGGCCGAACTCGTCGTGCCCGTGCCGAACACCTTCAACCCCTATCTGCCCCCACCCCCCCAGTTGTTCATTTTCCGCCAGGATACCGCAGGCACGGATGTTTTCCTTCCCGACCAGTTGGGTGGCGCGGGGTCCATCGGGGGCAACTTCCTGATGTCCACACGCGAATACCGATTCAATATCACACGATACGTGCAGGGCGTACTCAATGGCAGCATCCCGGACACCGGGGTGCAACTGGTACCCGCAAGCAATGGCATCTCGGCCAACCGCGCTGTATTGGCGGGACCGGCACATCCTGAAAAGCCGATGCGGATGAGGCTTACATTTACCACCTACTGACCCCTAACACCTGCGCCAGGCTGAGGCGTTCAACGCATGTGCGGCATCGTGGCATACCTGGGCGAGAAGGACGCCTACCCCATCATTATCAATGGCCTGCGCCGGCTTGAATACCGGGGTTATGACAGTGCCGGGGTGGCCCTGATCCATGGCAATGAACTGGTGATCCACAAATGCCAGGGCAAGGTCAGCGACCTGGAGGAACATGTGGAGGGTAAGGACACCCGGGGCACCATTGGCATCGGTCATACACGCTGGGCCACGCATGGACCGCCCAATGATGTGAACGCCCACCCCCATCAGGGAACCAGCGGTGACCTGGCACTGATCCACAACGGCATCATTGAGAATTACGCGGCCATCAAGGAGGAACTCCTGCACCGGGGCCACACCTTCCGCAGCGATACGGACACCGAGGTTCTCGTTCACCTGATCGACGACATACAAAGCACCCAGGGCGTTGACCTGGCCGAGGCGGTACGGCAGGCCTTGGGCAGCGTGGTGGGCGCCTACGCCATCGTGGTGCTGGACCGCAAGGAACCCGACACCATCGTGGCGGCACGGAAGAGTTCGCCTTTGGTGATCGGCATCGGTGAGAACGGCGAGCACTTCCTGGCCAGCGACGCCACCCCCATTGTGGAGCACACCAAGAACGTGGTGTACATGGAGGATGGCGAGATCGCTGTGATCGACCGGCACAAGGGCCTGCGGCTGCGCAACGTGCGCAACCAGGAGAAGACGCCCTTCATCCAGGAGTTGGAAATGCACATGGAGGCCTTGGAGAAGGGTGGCTATGACCATTTCATGCTCAAGGAGATCCATGAGCAGCCGCGCAGCATCCGCGACAGCATGCGGGGGCGGCTCAACCTGGCACAGGGACAAGTGGTGCTTGGTGGCATCAAGGACCATGAGCAGCGCTTCGTCAATGCCAAGCGCATTCTCATCGTAGGCTGCGGCACAAGCTGGCACGCGGGACTGGTGGGAGAGTACCTCTTTGAGGATCTGGCACGCATCCCGGTGGAGGTGGAATACGCCAGTGAGTTCCGCTATCGCAACCCGGTGGTGGGGGAGGACGACATCGTGATCGCCATCAGCCAGAGTGGCGAGACGGCGGATACCATGGCCGCGATCGAATTGGCCAAGGGCCGTGGCGCCACCATCATCGGCATCTGCAACGTGGTGGGCAGCAGCATCGCCCGTGTGACCCACGCGGGATCATACACCCATGCGGGCCCGGAGATCGGGGTGGCCAGCACCAAGGCATTCACCGCGCAAGTCACCGTGCTCACCCTCATGGCACTCATGGTGGGGCAGCGCAAGGGCACACTCAACACCAGCCAGTTCCACAGGCTGATCAACGAGCTGGACAGCATCCCCGACAAGGTGCGGAAAGTGCTGGATACCGAGGCGCAGATCAAGTACATCGCGGATATCTATAAGGATGCGACCAACGCGCTGTATCTGGGTCGTGGATACAGCTTCCCGGTGGCACTGGAAGGCGCGCTGAAGCTGAAGGAGATCAGTTACATCCACGCCGAGGGGTACCCTGCCGCCGAGATGAAGCATGGCCCCATCGCCTTGATAGATGAGGAGATGCCCGTGTTCGTGATCGCCACGAAGGGCGCCAGCTACGAGAAGGTGGTGAGCAACATCCAGGAAGTGAAGGCGCGCAAGGGCAAGGTCATCGCCATCGTCACCGAAGGAGATACGGTGGTGCGTGGCATGGCCGATCATGTGTTGGAGATCCCGGAGACCGCCGATGCGCTGGTGCCATTGCTGAGCGTGATCCCCCTGCAGCTTATCAGCTACCACATCGCGGTGATGCGGGGCTGCAACGTGGATCAGCCGCGCAATCTGGCCAAGAGTGTCACGGTGGAGTAGCGCCCTTTCCGCGTTCGCCCCACATGAATACGCGGCCGTTGTCGCGAAAAGGCTGAAGGTCTTTCGTGAAGAGCAGGTGCCCCAGGTCGATCAAGGCCAGCACACCGAAGCCGCCGAATGTGAGCCCGTAGAAGACTGCCACCGTGGGCGTGGTGCCCAGATATAGGCGGTGCGCACCAAAGGCTCCCAACAACACGGCGAGCCCGCTGCCCATCACGCGGTCGTTCTCCCCCTTCACGCCGGAACTGTCTTCCGCGAGCGCCGTGGCGTAGATCTTATCCAACAAGGCCTGGTCCCAGACCGTGTGTTGGAAAGGGCCGCCTGCCATGGCATGCGTCGTGAACAAGATCACAACGATGGCCGGACATCCGCGCATCGGACCCAAGATCGGATTGGACATGTACTACAAAGGAAAGGGCGCCAGGGTTCTGTCCCACGGCGCCCGTTCCCAAGGATCGTATGGTTGCTTACTTGCCAGCAGCGTAACGGCGGGCCACTTCGGTCCAGTTCACCACGTTCCAGAAGGCGGCGATATAATCCGGCCGGCGGTTCTGGTAATGCAGGTAGTAAGCGTGTTCCCATACATCCAGACCCAGAATGGGTGTTCCCCCGCAACCTGTATCGGGCATCAGGGGATTGTCCTGATTGGGCGTGCTGCACACCTCGAGCTTGCCGCCCTTGTGTACACAAAGCCACGCCCATCCGCTGCCAAAGCGTGTGGTGGCCGCCTGCCCGAATTTTTCCTTGAAGGCGTCCAAGCCACCAAAAGTGGTATTGATGGCCTCAGCCAACTCACCGGACGGGACACCTCCCGCATTGGGTGCCATCACCGTCCAGAACAGACTGTGGTTGAAATGACCACCACCGTTGTTGCGGACGGCCGCATTACCCATGTCCAACCCGGCCATCAATTCCTCGATGGACTTCCCTTCCATCGGGGTCCCCTCGATGGCCTTGTTCAGGTTGGTCACATAGGCGTTGTGGTGTTTGCCATGGTGTATTCCCATGGTGGTGGCATCGATGTGGGGTTCGAGTGCGTCCTGGGCGTAGGGCAGGTCTGGTAGTTTGAAGGCCATTTCGGTCGTGGATTTGTGATGTTCTGTCGAAATTACGTGGCAAAGATAACCCGCGCGTATCGGCACCTATTGAGAAGTCCCTAGACGCCAGCATACATTTGCCGCAACTTTCACCAAAACGTACAAGGAAATGTTGAAGAAGTTCGCCCTCGCCGCCTTCGTGGTGGCCCTGTTCGCCGCCTGTGGTGGTAACGAAGCGGAAATGGAAGCCAAAGCCAAGGAGATGGAAGCCGAGGCCCAGGAAATGATGGACAAGATGGAGGCCGATATGAACGCTGCTGCTGCTGAGGCTGAGGCCGCTGCCGCTGCTGAAGCGGCCGTTGCGGATTCCGTAGCTGCCACCGAAGCTGCTGCCGAGGAGGCCGTGGCCGAGTGATCCGGCACCGTACACGATCCATTGAAGCGAGGGGGCCATGTGGCCCCCTTCTTCTTGTCTGGTCACAATGCCCCCCAGGTACCCCCGCCCAGTTCCTTTTCAGCGCGCTGGAAGATCTGGTCAGAACCGAGCATGATCTCGTAGAATCCAGCGTTGCCCCAGATGTTACGTGCGATCCCTGCCTTGAGCCGCGTGGTGATCTGATCGCGTGAGCGGACCATGTCCTCCGGACGATCCTCGATCCCCTGCTCCCCGGCGTAGCGGCCAAGTTCATGCAAAAGGGCCTCAGAGACCACGAACCGCTGGTTGAAGGATTTGTACGACCCGTAGCGCTGCAGCTTGTCGCGATCGCGGTCGGCCACGTCAAAGGCGAATTGGTTAAGCGTTCCGCTGAAGAACAACTCGGTCAGGTAATGTGAGCCCTCGCTGGTGTCGGCCGTCACGAACACATCCGGCATCACCCCACCACCTCCATAGACCACCCGCCCTCCACGCGTTGTGAAAACCTGCGTCGAGTCAAGGCGGACACTATCGGAGGAAAAGAACTCACCGTGCAACTGGCGCTCTTCCAGATCCCGGCCATAGTCGATACCCTCTCCGTAGGGCCGCTGGATGGAGCGTCCCGAGGGGGTATAGTAACGGGCTGTGGTAAGGCGTACCGCGCTATGATCGGGCAGGTCCATATGTTCCTGCACCAGTCCCTTGCCGAATGACCTGCGTCCCACGATCACACCCCGGTCGTTGTCCTGGATGGCCCCTGCGATGATCTCACTGGCGCTTGCCGAGGCCTCGTCGATCAGCACGGCGAGGGGGATGTCGTGGAATTCGCCCCGGTCACTGGCCGTAATGTCGCGCCGGGGAGAGTTGCGGCCCTGGGTGTAGACGACCACATGCCCGCTGCGAAGGAACTCATCGGCTAGGTCGATGGCCGAATTGAGGTAGCCACCACCGTTACCGCGCAGGTCGAGTACCATGCGCCGCATGCCCTCCGCCTTCAACCCACGTGCGGCTTGCAGAAACTCCTGGTGCGTGTTCTTGGCGAAGCGTGATAGTTTGATATATCCCGTGCCTTCGGGCGAAAGCAGGGAGGCGGCTACGCTATTGATCGGGATCTTGCCGCGCTTGATCTTCACCTCGAACGAAGTGTCACTTCCGGGGCGCTTCAGCAGCACGACCACTTCGCTGCCCTTCGGTCCGCGGAGTGTGCGCATCACGCCTTCGTTGGTGATGTTGACCCCGGCCAGCGACTCGCCGTTGGCGGCCAGGATGCGGTCACCCGCACGGATGCCCAGCGCTTCACTGGGGCCGCCTTCCACTGCGGCGATCACCACCACGGTGTCGCGTTGGATGGCGAACTCCACGCCGATGCCATCAAAGCTGCCCTCCAGTGGTTCCTGCGCGGCACGCAATTCGGCAGCGCTGATGTAATAGCTGTGTGGGTCCAGCCGCTGAAGCACATCCTGCAGCACTTCCTCCACCAGGGCGTTCTTCTGTACGCTGTCCACATACTGGCGGTCGATCAGGTCCAGTACCTGGCCGATCTTTTCGGCTGCCGATGGCTGGCGTGGCCTCAGCACCATCAAAGGCCCGCTTTGGCCACCCTCCATGCCATGCCCGATGAAGAGACCCACCACCAGTGCCAGCGATAGCAGCAGGGGTAGAAGGGGTGATATCGTGCCACGCGGCTTGTCCATACTGTCAGGGCAGTTCCAGTTTATACACCATCAACCCGCCTTTTCGCAGGAGTTCCAATCCAGCCGGATCCTTGTATGCGTCAAGATACACCAGTCGTTCGATGCCCACCTGCAGGATCAGCTTGCTGCATTCCTTGCAAGGCGCATGGGTGAGGTATAACGTGGCTCCGCGGGCATTGTTGGTGCTACGGGCGACTTTCATGATGGCGTTGGCCTCGGCATGCAGCACATACCAATGCGTCAGTCCCTGTGCATCCTCGCAGTCATTGGGGAAGCCGGTGGGTGTGCCGTTGTAACCGTCGCTGATGATCATGCCCTCCTTCACCAGAAGCGCACCTACCTGCTTGCGGTGGCAGTGGCTCAGACGCGCCCACTCCACGGCCATGCGCATGTACGCATGATCGTAACGGGCCTGTTTACTCGGGTCGGTATAGACCAATGGATCGGAACGCATGCGCCAAGCCGGGCCATATATGTGCAGCGCATGGCCTGGTGCCCAGGGCGGGACTCGAACCCGCACGACTTTAAGGGTCACTGGTGTTTGAGACCAGCGCGTCTACCAATTCCGCCACCTGGGCAGGTGCTCACTCCTTGCGGTGCGAGGCGCGAAGATCCTTCAGAAATTCCTTCCCCGCGCCAGTTTTCAGGTACTTTTCACGTGAACGTGCTGCCTGTCTGCTGACAAATGCCTCGGTAAGAAGTACCTCGAAAGGTATGTATGCCCGGGTGGTTGTTTCCTTGCCCCTTTGATGTTCGCCGATCCGACGCACCAGGTCATAGGTCAGCCCCACGTAGAGATACTCCCGTACGGTACTTGAAAGCACGTAGACATGACATGTCCTCTGCGAGTTTGTCATCCTGGATCCAGCGCGCCTGCCTGCCGGCAGGCAGGTCTACCATTTCCGCCACCTGGGCAGGTGCTAACTCCTTGCGGTGCGAGGCGCGAAGATCGTTGTGAAGTTCCGATCCGACAGAGATGTTCAGCAAAACTCCTCGTAGGCCATCATCAAGTTGTCAGCGATCATTTCCGCGGAGCGGCCCTCGATGTGATGCCGTTCCAGGAAGTGGACCAGCTTGCCGTCCTTGAACAAGGCCATGGCCGGGCTGCTCGGTGGGTAGGGCAGAAAATGCTTGCGTGCCTGCATGGTGGCATCGGTGTCCACGCCGGCGAAGACCGTAAAGAGTTTCTCCGGTCGCCTTGCACCACCAAGGCTCATTTTGGCACCTGGGCGTGCAGCACCGGCGGCACAGCCGCAGACACTGTTCACCACGCAAAGCACCGTACCAGCCTGGTTCAAGGCCTTGTCGACTTGTTCGGGCGTATGCAGTTCTTCGAAACCGGCCGAAACCAGATCGGTCTTCATGGGTGCAACGAGTTCGGGGGGGTACATGATGGTTGTTTTCGGTTGAAGCGATGTGGCGAGCGGCCCACACAGGATCCCACTCGGAGCGCGAAGTTACGCGGCGCACCCACGGGGAAACTTCGAATGACCGGTTCCGCCGCAGGACAGGATCCCCAAAATGGCCTTGGTGTGGTGTACCATCGCAAGTGGAGAACATTACCTTCGGAGAGCCTTTCCGAACAGTATGCTCCGGATCCCGACCCTTCTTTTGGTGCTGATGCTTTGGGTCCTGTTGCCCGTTCAGGGACAGGATCACGATGGCGACCCCGTCGCCCTGGTGCGCGAGCTGCTGTTGGAACAGGGTTTCCATGCCGATGATCTACAGCAGTTGGAGGTCCGCGACAGTTATGTCAGCGCGCACAATGGCCTGCGACATACCTTCCTGAAGCAGCACTGGCAGGGCATCGAGGTGTGGAATGGCGATGTGGGGCTACATCAAGGTCCGTCGGGTCAGGTGCTCGACCTGAACGTAGGTTCCTTCCGACATCTCGGTAAACGTGCCAACAGCCCGGAACCATCCATCACAGCCATAGCGGCTTTGGCGCGTGCGCTACAGTCCACCATGCCCGGAACCGGGGTGCAGCAACTGATCGGCGTGGAGGAGAATGGGCACCATCTTTTTGATGGTGCCCAATTGGGCAGTGAACCCGTGGTCGTACACCTGGTATGGCAACCCATGGGTGACAGTGCACGGCTGGCCTGGAACGTGAACCACTACACACCGGACGGAGCGCATTGGTGGAACATTCGCATCGACGCCCACACGAGCGAGGAATTGGACCGCAACGATTGGGTGAGCCAGTGCGGCTTCCACCATGCCATGGATGGGGCGTGCCAGCATCCCGCGGCTACCTGGGAGAACATGCCGGAAGAGGAGGCGATCGGCATGATGGGACCGAACGACTACAACGTGTTCGCCTGGCCGATCGAAAGCCCATCCCATGGCCCGCGCACCATGCAGAACGCGCCCTGGCTGCAAGGGGGCATCGCTTCACCCTTCGGTTGGCACGATATCAACGGCGCTCCGGGACCTGAGTACACCATCACCCGGGGCAACAACGTGTGGGCGAAGGAGGACATGGATGCCAACAACGAGGGGGTCGTAGGATTCAGCCCCGACGGTGGCGCCACGCTCGAATTCGACTTCCCCATCAATTTCGCCCAGCAGCCCAACAATTACCAGAGCGCGGTCATTACCAACCTGTTCTATTGGAACAACGTGCTGCATGACATGAGTTATCAGTACGGCTTCGATGAGCCGAGTGGCAATTTCCAACAGAACAACTATGGCCGTGGTGGCACACAGAACGACTATGTGCTGGCCGACGCGCTCGATGGCAGCGGCACCAACAACGCCAACTTCGCCACGCCACCCGATGGCACGCGGCCGCGGATGCAGATGTTCGTGTGGACCTTTACCAACCCGGATCGCACGAGCGACCTTGACAACGGGGTGATCGCGCACGAGTACGCCCACGGCATCAGCAACCGCCTGGTGGGTGGGCCGGGCAACGTGAATTGCCTGGGCAACGCGGAGCAAATGGGCGAAGGTTGGAGCGACTACTTCAGCCTGATGACCACCCTCAAAGCAGGGGATGTCGGCACCACAGGCCGCGGCATAGGTACCTACCTGCTGGGTCAGCCCACCACAGGGCTCGGTATTCGTCCGGCACGCTACAGCACCAACTTCGGGGTGAATGGATACACCTATGGAGCGACGAATAATACCGGCGGGATCAGCCAGCCACATGGTATCGGATTCGTGTGGTGCACCATTCTTTGGGAGATCACCTGGGAACTTATCGGCATCCATGGTCTGGACCCGGATCTCTACAACGGAACAGGTGGGAACAACATCGCCATGCAACTGGTGATGGATGGCATGAAACTCACCCCTTGCAATCCGGGCTTTGTGGATGGACGTGATGCCATCCTGCTGGCCGACCAGATCAACAACGGCGGCGCCAACCAGGGTGCGTTGTGGGCCGCCTTCGCCCGGCGTGGCCTGGGCTTCAGTGCCAGCCAGGGCAGCGCTTTCTCACGTACCGATCAGGTGGAGGCGTTCAATGTACCCATGGCCACTAACGTGGGTGTCGCCGCCATACTTGCCCCGCTGCCGGGCAACATGTCCGATTGTGGTGGCACGCCAGTGGTGATCACCGCCCGAGTGCGCAACTACGGGCTACAACCTCAGAGCAATTTTCCGGTCCGCTATCGTCTGAATGCAGGTGCATGGGTCACAGAGACCTTCCCTGGAACGCTGGCCCCGGGGGCGTCCTTCGATCTCACATTCGTGCAGGGCCTGTTGCTGCCGGTGGGTGCGCACAGCATCACGGTGGGTACCAACCTGGCTGGCGACGAGTATGCAGGCGATGACCAACAGGTGGTGGCTGTGACCGTGGCAGCAGGACTCACCTTGAGCGTGCCCTTCTCGGAAGGCCTGCCCGTGCCCGGCACCACTCCACCGGGTTGGACCTTGCAGAATCCCGATAATGATATCACCTGGATCTCCGGGATCATCGGCATCGGACCCAATTGTGGCAACGATCGTGTGTGGGCGGTGGACCATTACACCTATCCCACGTTCGGAGAGGAGGACCGTTTGATCACACCATTGATCGACTTACAGGGTCTCATTGGTTCGAAGCTGCTTTTCGATCATGCATACGCACGATACAACAGTTCCTATTTCGATGGTCTGCGGATCGACGTAAGCACCGATTGCGGATCCTCATGGACCATGGTCTTCGAACAGTTCGGTGCCGTATTGGCCACCGCCCCCAATACCACCGCACCATTCAGCCCCACATGTGCGCAGTGGCGTAACAATGAGGTGGACCTCACCGCCTTCGATGGTCAGGTGATCATGATCCGATTCGTGTCGATCAACGGCTTTGGCAACTGGTTCTATATGGATAACGTCGCCGTGGAAAGCATGGGTACCACTCTTCCTGTGGAACTTTTCGCATTTGATGCGCTGACGCAGGTGGATGGCATCGCCTTGGATTGGGCCACGGCCAGCGAGTATGACAGCGATCATTTCGTGGTGGAACGCTCCACCGACCTGTCCCATTGGAAGGCCATCGGTCATGTGCCTGCGGCCGGGTTGAGCATCATGCCCGCGCACTACAAGTTGTTGGATCGGGAGCCATTCGCCGGAACCAACTACTACCGACTGCTACAAGTGGATGTGGATGGCAGCAGTGCGCATTCACCCATCGTAAGCGCAGTGTGGGGCACTCCTTCCCGCCAGCCCATCTATCCCAACCCGAATACGGGCGTGTTCCAGGTGATGCGCCCCGGTACAGAAGCGCTGCAAGTGTTCGATGCGCTTGGCCGCCAGGTGGCCTTCACGCTTGAAGTCGTTTCCGATGGGGTCACCGGTGTGCGGCTGGAGGAGGCGCGTGCCGGCATCTATTTGGTGCGCATCGGGCATAGGCAGGAACGTGTGGTGGTGACCAGCGTTCATTGAACTGTGGTCGCCGGATCATTGTTGTTGAACTTCCGGAAGGCCGATGGCCCGGCGCTGTCGGTGAGAAGAAGCATTTGGAAGCTCATTCGTGTTCTTGTGTCGAAGATCATGGCCCGGATCCCCATCCATCCATTATTTTCACCGGCACTGCAAGTGAAAGGGGTCCGACCAGCCCCATTCGTGATCTACCGCGTATCGTTGCTTCGGGCCATCCCGGGGCACGGTGCGGACATTGAAACGAACGGAACATGAACATATCTCTTCTTCGTCTGCTGTTGTGGATCACCTCCATCCTCCTGTCCATAGGCCTCGCTCTTGGCCAATCGTCATTGTTCACCGCCGCCCCTGTCGCACGTGGCGCATTATCGCCGCAGGAACGGCTTCTGCTGGATGAAGCGCTGCTCATGCCCCGTCTTTTCGCTTTGGATCCAGCGGCGATCGCGGCCCATGTTCAGGAGGCGGAAGGTCTATCGACAATGACCGTTCAGTTCGGTGGCGAACACCACTGGTCCTTCACCATCGTGCCCCACGACCTATGTGCACCGGACTACCAGGCGGTGGTGGGTGAAACTGGCTCACTACCCCGTCGCGGGACCTCTACCTACCGTGGCCATCTCCACGGGGAGGAGGAGGGACGCGTGCGCCTCTCCATCCGCCCCGACGCCTTCCTGGGTCATATCGTGGACGGGGAGCAGGAGTTCTTCATTGAGCCGCTGCACCATTTCACGGGTGCAGCGCCCGATGAGCGGATCGTTCTCTACACACTGGATGATGTGGTGGGATCGCATGGTGCGGAATGCGGGGTGACACACATGGAGGACATGATGCGTGATCTGGGTCTGGAGGAGGAAGGCGCTGCGAAGGGAGGCGAGGAATGCCGCCTCGCGAACATAGGCCTGGCCGCGGACGGATCCATGGTGAACTGGTTGGGTAGCGTAGCCGCAGTGGAGGACCGTGTCTTGGATATCATGAATTGGGTGGATGGCAAGTACCAGGAGTCGGTCATCAATATCCGCTACCAGATCGTGGCGCTGTACATCTCACCAAATATCGCCAGTGATCCCTGGTCCCCCTCGCAGGATGCCATCACCCTGCTCACCTCCTTCCGTAACTGGGGGAATGGCGGGGGATTCGGGCCGGGCATTTCTTATGCAGTGGCCAGCTTGTGGACGCGCCGTGATATCCAGAGCGATGGCAGTTCCGGAACGGTGGGCCTGGCGTGGGTGGGCGTGGTATGCAATAGCAACCGATACAATCTCAACGAACACTACTCCACGGGCATGGCCGGTCCCATGGTGGTGCAGGCCCACGAGCTGGGCCACAACTGGAACGCACAGCACACCACCGCGCCAGGCCAGTGGATCATGGCGCCTACGGCGAGCACGGCCAACACCAATTGGGACAATGCCACGATCAATTCCATCGTGGCGCACAAGAATTCCCGCACCTGCCTGGGTACGTCCTGCCTGCTGATCCCGGAAGCGGGATTTTCGGCGAGCAGTACCATCAGTTGTGATGGGGTCGTGGCCTTTACGGACCAGAGCACGTTCGAACCCGATGCATGGCTGTGGAACTTCGGCGATGGCAGCACTTCCACGCAGCAGAACCCGGTGCATATCTATACCGCCAGTGGTACCTATGATGTGCAACTGACGGTGACCAATCCCAATGGGCAGGGCACCATCGTCCAGAGCGATCTGGTGACCGTATCACTACTCGATCCGCCTGTGGCCGAGGATGGTGGCATCTGCGGACCCGGCACGGTGGATCTGGTGGCCTTCGGCTCGAACACGCTGAACTGGTACGATCAACCCGTGGGTGGAGAGTTGTTGCACACTGGTCAGAACTTCTCACCGTTCATCGAGGAGACCACCGTTTTCCATGTGGAGAACAGCACCGTTGAGGATCCCATTTACGGAGGTGCCATCAGCAACACCATCGGGACCGGGGGCTACTTCAGTACCAATGACAACTGGGGCCTGGTCTTCGATGTGACCGCGCCGGTAACGCTGATCTCCGTGAAGGTCTACGCCAACTCCACCGGCAACCGTACGATCCAACTGCTGAACAATGCAGGCAATGTGGTGGAGAGCCGCGTGGTGCCCATCCCCAATGGAGAGAGCCGGATCACGCTGGACATGGACATCCCGCCTGGCCAGCAGTACCTTCTGAAGCTCACCGGTAGCAACCTGGGCCTGTACCGCAACAACGCCGGGGCCAACTTCCCATACCATATCGGGAACACGCTCACCATCACCGAGACCAACGCGGTGGTCCAGAACGCCTTCAACTACTGGTACTACTTCTACGACTGGGAGGTGCAGGAGCCCGGCTGTGTAAGCGCCCGTACAGCAGTGACGGCGAGTGCGGAACTGTGCGTAGGACTTGCCGCTGAAGTTGCTGAAGAGCTCTTCACTGTCCACCCCAACCCTTCCGCCGGGGAGTTCTTCCTGGAATGGCCGACAGATGCCCAGCAGGTACCCGCGCATCTACAAGTGCTGGACGCGCTGGGTCGTCATGTGCAGGAAGCATATGTAACGGGGCGCAACACCTGGCCCTTAAGCATTGATGGTACGGCCGGTATGTACCTGTTGCGCGTGTTCGCGGGCGATGGCAGCCTGCTTCACGCCAGAAAACTGATCGTGCATTAGGTGCCCATTACAACGCGCGCTTCTTCCTGAAGAAGGCCTTCATCAGGTCGGCGCATTCGGCCTCCAATATGCCCCCCACCACTTGGGTCTTGGGATGCAGCAGGCGTGCGCCGATGCGGCGGTAACCGGCCTTCTCATCAAAGGCCCCGAACACGATGCGCCCCATATGGGCCCAGTTCAACGCTCCCGCGCACATCACGCAGGGCTCCAGTGTCACGTAAAGGGTGCAGTCGTGCAAGTACTTGCCGCCAAGGTCATTGGCCGCGGAAGTGATGGCCTGCATTTCGGCATGGGCCGTCACATCGTTGAGGCGCTCGGTAAGATTGTGGGCGCGTGCGATGATGCGTTCCGCACAGACGATCACCGCGCCCACGGGTACCTCGTCCCCCTTGAAGGCCTGCTCCGCCTCGCGCAAGGCCTGCCGCATGAAATGTTCGTCGCCCAGCGCTTCGATCATTCCAGCATCACCTTATGGCGCCAGACCGGGACAAGGTCCTTCGCTCCGATCTCCAACACATAGAGTCCGCGTGCCAGCCGACCCACGCCGATCTGATGCGGGTCGCCATTGATGCGTTCGGTGTGTACCACACGGCCGGAAGCATCGATCATCCGCAGCATGGTGCCCGGCACCGCACCCCCCACATGCAGCATATCTATCGCTGGGGAGGGCCAAACGGTCAAATGCATGGAGCCATGATCATGGATGCCTACGATCTGCCCGGGTACGCAGTCAAGGTAATGTGGCTTGTGCGCGGCGGTGTCCACCACGATGTTCACGTCACTCGGGAAACCATAGGTCCAGGCGAAGTAGAAGAGCATCATCTCATCCGTAGTGCTCTCGCCCAGCCACACCCACTGCGGTGGGTTGTTCGGGTTGTTGGGATTGTTCGCCGTGTTGTCGTAGGTGGCGTATCCATGTACCGTGCTGCCGGTGGGCAGGTGGATCGGCTGCCGGAAGCTGTAGACGTCCTGCCAGCGGAAGTCCCAATCAGGGATGTCGATCAGTGGGATGGTATCACCCCCGGGAACGATCGCAAAGGACCACATGCGCTGGCCCAAGAGGTGACTGTGTGGGCCGATGGCCGTGATGGTGGCCGGAAAGGTCGTGGTGTATTGCGCATGGAAGGTGCGCACTTCATTGGGTGGAATGACCAGCGGCCCATTGGTGATGGTGATGAGATGGTCGAGGATGGGGTCGATGCTCAAGGGCCTGGTAAAGGGGCTGGTGGTGAGCTTCAAGTTCACACGTGTGCTGTCCAGCTCCGGAGTGCTGTTGGCCGGGTAGTGAACCTGTACCACGATGTCGGCCCCGGCGTAAAGAGGGATACCCATACCAGCGGGGGTGGAGAAGGGATCCGCCCCGGGGACCCAGATGCCGATGAGTTTGGCACTTGGCACACCGATGCCTCCAAAGCTGCTGTATCCCGGTCCCATCTCGTTCTGGTCCAGGATGCTCGCCTGGCCTGTGGTGTCCTGGAACACCAATACATGATGCACCATTTCGCGGTTCCCGGGCACCACTTCCAATTCGGTGATGAAGCGATCCGTGGGGTTGTCGATCTCCAATACGAAGCAGCGGTAGTTGTCAGTGGTGGAGGATGGGATGAGATATTCCTCCATGATCGAGGTGAGGTCCGGTTGGGGGATCTGCCAGGCGCCGGGAAGCGGTGGTGGTGGCAGCGCATTGGCGGGATCACCCTCGGGGCCTCCCGCATCGGCCCATGCGGCGATCAGGTCGATCTCATCCTGCGTGAGCAACCGTTCATGCGCGAGTGAGCGATACTCCGGATCGGGAGGCCAGGGGGGCATGTACCCGGTCTGTGTGGCGGACTTGATCTCGTTGCGCATCCATTGGGCAGCTTCATATGTCGCAAGACTGAAATGCCCCGGGCCACCTTCGTAGTGGCAAGGCGCGCAGTGGGTGTGCACGATGCAGGAAATGTCCTCGTGCCAGGTGGGTACCTGTGCCGTGGCGAGGTGACCTGAACTGACGAGTAGAAATACAAAGGGTACGTTCCTGTATATCATATCCGGTCGTGCTTCATTCGCCTGCTGCGGCAAGGTCCTTCGGGGCGGTCTCACCCACCAGCAGGCCTTCCATGCCGGGCTTGATATCCTTGATGTTGAGTTGCATGGTGATGCGTCCATTCCACTCGTTCTCCTCCAGGCAGTACAGGATACTGAACGGCTGGCCGCTGCGCACAAGTTCCAGGTGGTCGGCTTGTTTGAAGGCAATGGCATCGAAGGTGTTCTGCGGATCATCCGGATGGCGGAGACTCATCTTCAGGTGTATGTCGCCCACCAATCTTGCGCTTCCGGTGTCCACCACGCCGCGTGTCAGGAACACCGGGCGCATGTGCCCGGGGCCATAGGGGGCCATGTGGTGCAGCACGCGCACCAACGGTGTGGTGATCTCCGTCAGACGGATCTCCAGGTCGGCCTCCTCCTCGGGAATGCGCAGTTCCGGCGGGATGGTAGCGCGCACCACCTCCTCGAAGCGCTCGCGGAATCGCTGTACGTTCTCCAGAGGCATCGTCAAGCCTGCTGCGTACATGTGCCCACCGAATTGCTCCAGCAGGTCCGCGCAGGAATCAATGGCTTCGTACACATCGAAGCCCTTCACACTGCGTGCGCTCCCCACGGCCTTGCCATTGCTTTCAGTAAGCACCACCGTAGGGCGGTAGTGCCGTTCGATCAACCGTGAGGCCACGATCCCGATCACGCCCTTGTGCCAGCTTTCGCTGTACACCACTGTGCTCCATGCATCATGTAGCACCGGGTCGGCGTCGATATGCTCCAACGCCTGCCGCGTGATGTCCTTGTCCAACTCCTGCCGCTGGCTGTTGTTGCCATCCACGCGCAGGCCCATCTGCTCGGCCTGGGCCATGTCGTGCGCCAGCAGCAGCTCCACGGCCTGCTTGCCATGCTCGATGCGGCCGGCGGCATTGATGCGCGGCCCGATGGTGAAGACCAGGTCGGTGATGCTCAGCCGCTTCTTCACATTGGCCATGCCCATCATGGCGCGGATGCCGGGGCGGGGGTCGGTATTGAGACGGCGCAGGCCGAAGTGGGACAGTACCCGGTTCTCTCCGGTCACGGGAACGATGTCGCAGGCGGTACTCACGGCCACCAGATCCAGCAGGGGCTCCAGGTCTGCGAAGGGGATGCCGTTGCGCTGGGCGAACCCCTGCATCAGTTTGAAGCCGATGCCGCAACCACTGAGCTCTTTGTAGGGATAGGGGCAGTCATCACGCTTGGGGTCCAGCACCGCGACCGCATCAGGCAGGGTGTCGCCGGGGCGGTGGTGATCGCAGATGATGAAGTCCATGCCCAGATCTGCTGCGTACTTCACCTTGTCGTTGGCCTTGATGCCGCAATCCAGTGCGATGATCAGTGATACACCCTCGCGCTTCGCATGGTCGATACCGGCGAAGGAGATGCCGTAGCCTTCCGTGTAGCGGTCCGGGATGTAGAAGGTGATATTGCCCGAGTAGCGGCTCAGGAAGGAGTAGACCAGGGTGACGGCGGTGGTTCCGTCCACATCATAGTCACCGTAGACCATGATCTTCTCCTGATCGCCCAGCGCACGCTCGATACGTTCCACCGCTTGCTGCATGCCGGCCATGAGGAAGGGGTCATGCAACTGATCCACATCGGGCCGGAAGAAGGCACGTGCCTGTTCCGGATCGGTGATGCCGCGTTGCGCGAGGATCATCGCGGCAGCCTCCGGGCAGCGCGCGTGCGTGAGCCCCTGCACCACCGCTTCATCGGCAGGGGGTTTCAAGCGCCATCGTTTCACCAGAGGCTGGGACATGGATCGAAGATAGGATGTGGCGGCATTCAGCGTACACCACGGGACCTCACGATGACCCCGTGAGGTGGAACCCGGCAGGGCCGTAGCTTTGACAGGTGAACGCATGCGGTCGTGACGATCGCCGCAGCATATGTATCGGCACATCGCGGTCGATCAAATAGCAGATAGCATGGCCAAGACCATCACCAAGACCAGCGCGACCAAGCCTGCCAGCACCTCGCACGGAACCACCCTGAATGGGAGTGGCAGCAACGGTTCGGCGAAGAAGGCCGACGCGTCCGCCAAAACCGGAACGGCGAAGACCGAACGCCTTCGCGTGATGAAGACCTACAAGATCTTCATCGGGGGCAAGTTCCCGCGTACCGAGAGCGGTCGTTACTACCAGCCAAAAGGAAGCGACGGCAAGCCCCTCGCCAACGTGTGTCGCAGCAGCCGCAAGGATGTGCGGGATGCAGTGGTAGCTGCGCGCGGTGCATTCGGCGGATGGGCAGGTCGCAGTGCATTCAACCGCAGCCAGATCCTCTACCGAATCGGCGAGGTGTTGGAGGGCCGCAGCGCGCAGTTCGTGCATGAGTTGGTGTTGCACGGCGCCACGCAGAAGCAGGCCGAGGCCGAGGTGGCCGCCGCCGTCGATCTCTGGATCCACTACGCCGGCTGGTGCGACAAGTATCAGGCGGTCTTCAGCAGCGTGAACCCCACCAACAGCAGCCACTTCAACTTCAGCGTGTACGAACCCACTGGTGTGGTGGGCATCATGGCTGGTGGAAGCAATGGCTTGTTGGAACTCGTAAGCCTGATCGCTCCGGTGATCGCGGGCGGCAACACCTGCGTGGTGGTGGCCAGCGAGAAGCACCCACTACCGGCCGTCACCTTCACCGAAGTGCTCGCCACCAGTGACCTGCCCGGCGGCGTGGTGAACCTGATGACCGGTTTTCGCAGCGAACTGCTCAAGCCTTTGGTGGCGCATATGGATGTGAACGCGATCGTTGTTGCCGATGCCTCGAAGGAAGAATGCACGATGCTGGAAACCGAGGCCACGTGCAACTTGAAGCGGGTGGTGTACCGTGGCTCGGCTGTGACTCCGAGCGAAGCCGAGGAGGCAGCCGAGGCCCAGACCCCTTATGCCATCCTCGACACACAGGAGGTGAAGACCACCTGGCACCCGATCGAGAGGGGGCAGGGTGGGGGTGGGGGTTATTGACATTTCACGCGCAATGCCCAAGCTGTACGAGTACTTCGGGATGGTGTTCCTGATGTTCAGCAATGAACACAGTCCGATCCATGTACACGTACGATACGGCAGCTATGAATCGGTGATCGAACTGATCATGCTCCACGGGAAGCTCTCGGAGGTGACCTTCCGGAAGTTGGGCAACAAGCGTGCGCTCCCTGTCGCACAACAACGTGAGGCGGAACTCTTCGTGCGTGCCAAAGCGATGGACATCATCCGTAAGTGGAATGATTACTTTGTACTGAACAAACGCGTTGCACCTGAACACATCACCAAGCGGATCAAGTAAATGACCATCCCGGAGAACGTCTTCATCAAGAGTGCCAAGTACGTGAGCGACTACCGCATTGCGTTCCGCTTCACCGATGGGCACTCCAGCGAGATCGACTTCCATGCCTTCCTGACCGCGCCGGGTCAGAACCCCATGGCCACGCAGTTCTTGGATGTCACCCGCTTCAAGGACTTCAGTATCGAACAACGTGCTGACGTCGTTTGGGGAGATTGGGAGATGTGTTTCCCCTTTGCTGCGCTGTACGCGGGAGATCTTGACGTTGATTCCTTGGGAAAAAAGCGGGTGTCGCAGACTCGCACTACGTCACGCCGAGCGGCGGCATTGCGTGTTAGTGCGGTGCGGAGGAAGCGGGTGTCAAAAGGAACGACGGTCAAATGAGTTCAACGTCTTTCATCCTCCACACGCAGGAAGTGAAGACCACCTGGCACCCGATCGAAAAGGGGCAGGGTGGGGGGTATTGATATCACGGAATTCTCTCTATTGCCCTGGACCGTGAAACACAAGGTCTACCACAGCCGGATTGACCGATCAACGTTGCTATTCCGACTGCAACAACTGGCACATGTGCAGAACGACCGTCCAATGCTGCGCTTCTGGCTTTCACCGTTCATGGCTGGTGAAGACGTCAATGGCCCCAAGCCGCTTTATGGAAGCATAGCAGGGAATACCTTCAAACTGTGGGAGAATTCGTGGTTCTGGAGCGGAGAATCGTTCACCTATGTCCACGGAGTATTGAGCCCTCACGGATCCGGGGTGCGCCTCCTGTTGCGACCTCGACGAAGTCCCGTACTGAAGGTCCTTGGTTTATTGCCTTGGCTAGCTGTCGCTAGTTTCTATTGGAGTTTGCGCGATGACTTCGCTGAAATGAACACCCTCGGACAATTGGTGGTCCCTCTGGTGGGTGTAATGATCGGCTTCTGCTTTTGGCTACCCATCGGGTTGGTCCACCGCTTCCGAGGCCGCGAGCTCATCCGCTTTCTGCAAGAGGAACTCGCACTTGAGGAGGTCACCTCCATAGAGTAGGAAATATTGGCAAGTCGGAACCGGACCACAGACGGCTCCCTTCGCGCAAGATTCCCCATTGAAAAGTCCCGATCAGCCCGCTCCAATTATTTCTTCGCCATTAACATTCAACCAAAAGGTTGAATATATTTGCCCCGCATGCCTCCTCCCAAGACCCTTGCCCGCACCCTGCTCGCGCTGGCGGATCCCACGCGCCGCGCGATCCTGCAACGCCTCTCAGCTGGCGAGGCGCGCGTGACCGATGTCGCGCAACCCTTCAAGATGTCGCTGAACGCGGTGAGCAAGCACATCCTGGTGCTGGAGCGTGCCCGGCTGGTGCAACGCCGCAAAGTGGGCCGGGACCATTTCCTCAGCTATCGCGCAGAGCCGTTGGATGCCGCTGCTCAATGGATCGAACAGACGCGTCACTTCTGGGCGAATCGTCTTGACGCCTTGGAAAAACTGCTGCGCGACGAGGACATGAACAAGTGAACCGATCAGATCACACAGCGCGCCCCCGCACTTTTTCACCCTTCAACTCTCTTCATCATGGACAAATACGGAACCATCATCGCGCCGAACACCATCCGCTTCGAGCGCACCCTGCCCGGCCCCATCGAACGCGTGTGGGCCTACCTCACCGAGTCGGACAAACGCTCCAAGTGGCTCGCCAGTGGCGACATGGACCTGCGTGTGGGCGGCGAGGTGCAGTTGAGCTGGCGGCACAGCGAGCTCGATGCAGCGCCCAGCGAAGCGCCCGAACCATACAAGAACGGCCACAGCATGACGGCGACCATCACGCGTTGTGAGCCACCGAAAGTGCTGGGATACACCTGGGGCGCACGTGCTGATGCACTTTCCGAAGTGGTGTTCGAACTGAGCGAGCATGGCAACGAAGTGCTGCTGGTGCTCACGCATCATCGTCTACCCAACCAGAACGATCTGCTCGGCGTTTCCGGCGGCTGGCACACACACCTGGATATCCTGGCGGAGCATTTGAACGGACGTACCTCACCGGGTTTCTGGGAGAAGCATTCTGGACTCCACGAAGAATACAAGGAGCGGCAGGGCGTGGCGTGATCCATAGCAAAGAGGTTCAGGCTGACCGAGCCCCCATCTGTATCGCTCTATCTTCGGCGGCCCGAAGACGAGGGATCCATGGATCCGCGCGATCTCGGAAGTACACGCACCCCCATGCTGAAGGACCGCCTTCCCCAGTACCGCCAGTTGGAGCAACTGCGCGGCGCGAAATTGCTGGTGTACATCACCGGGGACCGCAAGGGCATGGAGGTGAACATCGCACCGGACATCCTGCCCTTCGTTGGCCAGCATCTGGAGGCCATGGGTAACGTGCAGCGCATCTCGCTGATGCTGCACACCCGCGGCGGCATCACGATGGCTGCCTGGAGCCTGGTGAACCTGATCCGCAGCTATTGCGAAGAACTGGAGGTGATCGTGCCCTTCCGTGCCTTGAGTGCCGGCACACTCATCAGCCTGGGTGCCGAACGCATCGTGATGACCCGTCAGTCCGCGCTGGGACCCATCGACCCCAGCACGAACGGCTACATGAATCCGCAGGTGGACATCAACGGCAAGCGCGTAAAGGTGCCCTTGAGCGTGGAACAGGTGGGCGCCTACCTGGATATGGCCCGCAACGACCTGGGCATCCACGACCAGCAATACCTGAAGGACATCCTTGTCCAGCTGGCTGAAAAGGTGCATCCGCTTTCACTGGGCGACGTGTACCGGTCGCGTGCGCAGATCCAGATGGTGGCCAAGCGCCTGTTGCGGAACCAGAAGATCGACCCCGAGAAGGAGGCACGCGCCATCAGCTTCCTCACCAGTGGATCAGGCAGCCACGATTACACCATCCACCGGCAGGAGGCCGCAGAGGAATTGGGACTGAATGTGGAACGGCCCGATGATGCGCAGGAAGCCTTGATCCGTTCGATCCATGCGGACATCACCACCGAATTGGATCTGAACAACCCTTTTGATCCACGCATCCTGCTGGCCAACGCGAACCCATACCGCTATGAATATCGCCGCGCGCTGATCGAAAGCATTGGCGGGGGCACCCATGCCTTCATTAGTGCCGGTACCCTCTCGCGAGCGGCCGGTGCGCAACAGCCGGGTCCCGGTTTCAATGACCAGCGCACCTTCGAAGGCTGGCGTCACGAGCAGATAAAGGTCTGATCAATGGTGCCGTAAGTGGCCCAACGTACGTTCCTGAGGTTCGGGTCATGGGGATCCTCCGCATCCATTGTTGATAACTGTCCCGGTGATATTTCGTGCCGTTTCACACCGCACGGCTACCTTGTCGCAACGTTCACCCCGTCCGTTGCATGAACGGACCTAAAAACAAAGGACCATGGCGGTTGAAGCATACTGTGTAAAGTGCAAGGCGAAGCGTGATATGAAGGGCGCAGCCGAAGTGACCATGGCCAACGGCCGCAAGGCGATGAAGGGCACCTGCCCCACCTGCGGTACGGGCATGTTCAAGATCATGGGCAAGGCCTGATCCCGGGCCATCCACAGGAAGGTTTCGATAGCTTGTGCGTGGAGTTCACGCACAGTTGGCATGCGGGGCTACTTTTGGCCCCGCATGACGCATCGCCCCCTGACCACCCTGGTCGATCTGGCCGTGGAAGCAGCCTTTGCCGCCGGGCGCGAGATCCTGGATGTATATGGTTCGGCCATCGCTGTCACGCACAAGGATGATCGGTCGCCGTTGACCGCAGCGGACCAGCGGGCGCACAAAGCCATCCTCGCCGTGCTGGAACACAGTGGCCTGCCGGTGCTGAGCGAAGAGGGTCGTGACATTCCTCCCTCGGAGAGACAAGAGTGGGATCGCTACTGGTTGGTGGATCCACTGGACGGCACCAAGGAATTCATCAAACGCAATGGCGAATTCACCGTGAACATCGCCTTGATGGAACGCGACACTTTTCCAGCCGGTCCGCTGGGAATGGCGTCACCCGTGGCCGGTGTGCTCTATGTGCCGGTGAAGGACACGCTCTATTTCGCATGGCAGCACGGGGGCGCTTATCGACAGGAACAGGCCTCGACCCGGGCCGCATTGCCCGCGCAGGAACGGGTTGCCATGGCCGACCGGCTCCCGGTGCCCCACCAACGCACGGCCTATACCGTGGTGGCCAGCCGATCGCATCCGAGCCCCGAGACCGAAGCCTTCATTCGCAGGAAGGAGGAGGAACACGGCCAGGTGGCACTTACGAACATGGGCAGCGCGTTGAAGATCTGCCTGGTGGCGGAGGGGGCCGCAGATGCCTATCCGCGTTACGCGCCTACCATGGAATGGGACACCGCTGCAGGCCATGCGATCGCCAGTGAGGCGGGCCGACAACTGATCGATGTAAGCACCGACGCGCCGATGCGCTATAACAAGTACGAACTGGTGAACCAATGGTTCATCGTCCAATAAGCATCCATGAGCACCAAACGCAAAACAAAAGCGGCAAGGCCCGTTACCAAAACCTCCAAGGGGGTGCCTGCCATCCCACGCAGCAACGGCAAGGCCAACATGGGTAAGCCCACCAAAGCCGCCAAGCCCGCGATCCAGTCGAAACCGGTCGCCAAGGTGGTCAGGCCCGGCAAGCGCAAAGTGGCCCTGATCACCGGCGTCACAGGGCAGGACGGTGCCTACCTGAGTGAGCTGCTGCTGAACAAGGGCTACGAGGTGCATGGCGTGAAGCGCCGCAGCTCACTCTTCAACACCGACCGGATCGATCACCTGTACCACGACATGCACGAAAAAGGCCGCCCCTTCTTCCTGCACTACGGGGACATGACCGACAGCGTGAACTGCCTGCGTCTGGTGCAGGAGATCCAACCGGATGAGATCTACAACCTGGCCGCGCAGAGTCATGTGGCGGTAAGCTTCGAGTTGCCCGAGTACACCGCGAATGCCGATGCCGTGGGTGCCTTGCGCTACCTGGAGGCCATCCGCACCCTGGGTCTGGAAAAGAAGACCAAGTTCTATCAGGCCAGCACCAGTGAATTGTACGGAGGCGTGCGCGCCCATGCACAGAATGAGGAGACACCCTTCCACCCGCGCAGCCCATATGGTGTGGCGAAGCTCTATGCCTTTTGGATCACCCGGAACTACCGCGAGGCCTACGGCATCTTCGCTTGTAACGGGATCCTTTTCAACCACGAAAGCCCGTTGCGTGGCGAGACCTTCGTGACGCGCAAGATCACCCGGGCCGTGGCCAAGATCAAGTTGGGATTGCAGGACACCTTGTATCTGGGCAACCTCGACGCCAAGCGCGACTGGGGCCATGCGAAGGACTATGTGGAAGGCATGTGGCGCATGCTGCAGGCCAAGGAGCCCGATGATTTCGTGCTGGCCACTGGCAAGACCTACACCGTACGTCACTTTATTGACCTGGCCTTCAAGGAGGTCGGTATCAAGCTGGAATGGAAGGGCAAGGGAGAGAAGGAGAAGGGGATCGACCGTAAAAGCGGTAAGACCCTGGTGTCGATCGACAAGCGTTACTACCGCCCTGCGGAAGTAGACCACTTGGAGGGCGATCCCCGCAAGGCGCAGCGCGTGCTGGGATGGAAACACACCTACGAGCTACCCGACCTGGTGAAGGAAATGGTGGCCGAGGATCTCAAGCTCTTCAAGCGCGACGTGTACCTGCAGAAGGGAGGGCATAAGATCTTGCACGAAAACGAATAGGGACAATGGTTGTCAGTTGTCCGTTGTCCGTCGCACGGACCCATGCACGGCCTCGATGACCTCCAAGCCTGACAACGGACAACTGACAACATGGAACGCCAGGAAAAGATCTACGTCGCAGGCCACCGCGGAATGGTGGGCAGTGCCATCGTGCGGAAGTTGCAGGCCGCGGGGCATACCAACATTGTGACCCGTTCCAGCAGTGAGCTGAACCTGAAGGAACAACAGGCCGTGCGCGATTTTTTCGCAGCGGAAAAGCCTGTATACGTGGTGCTGGCTGCGGCCAAGGTGGGCGGCATCCATGCCAACAATGTGTACCGCGCGCAGTTCCTGTACGAGAACTTGATGATCCAGAACAATGTGATCCACTCCAGCCACGAAGCCGGAGTGAAGAAGCTCTTGTTCCTGGGCTCCTCGTGCATCTACCCGAAGCTGGCACCGCAGCCGCTGAAGGAAGAGAGTCTGCTCACCGGACTGCTGGAACAGACCAACGAGCCTTATGCCATCGCCAAGATCGCGGGGATCAAGATGGTGGAGAGCTACCGGCGGCAGTATGGCGACAACTACATCAGCGCCATGCCCACCAACCTCTACGGCCCCAACGACAACTACGACCTGCAGAACAGCCATGTGCTCCCCGCGTTGATCCGCAAATTCCACACGGCCAAAGTGACCGGTGCAGCGCATGTGGAGGTTTGGGGCACCGGCAGCCCGCGTCGCGAGTTCCTGCATGTGGACGACCTGGCCGACGCCTGTGTTTTCCTGATGCGCGAATACGAGGAGGAGCTCTTCGTGAACATCGGCACGGGGGAGGACATCACCATCAAGGAGCTGGCGGAGATGATCAAGGAGATCGTGGGCTTCGCGGGCGAATTGGTTTGGAACCCCGACAAGCCGGATGGCACCCCCCGCAAGCTGATGGATGTCTCGCGCCTGCACGCCATGGGATGGAAACACAGCATCGACCTGCGCGAAGGGATCACATCGGTGTATGCCGACTTTGCAAAAAGCGACATGGCCCGGGCCTGAGCTTTTGCCGTCAAGTTCCCCATCGGCCTACCTTCGGCGGACCTTTCACCCGTGCCCACCGTGGCCTCGCTTCGTTCGAACCTGATACCGCTGATATGTGCATTCGTGTGGGTGCCGGGTATTGTGGGGGCACAGCAAGGCGTGGTGCCCCTGCAGCGCGACATGCTCATCGAGTTGGAGCGTGATGCCAGCCTGATGGAGAGTCGTACCCACACCGGCTTGAAGCCCGTGATCGAATCCCGTGCGGATCTCACCAACGTGTTGGGCTACCGGCGGGACACTACGAAGCATTATTACTGGGTCACCGAGAAGGTATTGCGCGATCACCTGCTGGAGATCAAGGGCGATGGGTTTCGCCTGTGTCTCGATCCGTTGTTCGAGTTCCAGTATGGTACCGAGCTGGTGGACAGGACGGAGTACGCCGAGGGCAGGGACTTCTATGCGAACACCCGCGGGGTACGGGTGAAGGGGGACCTGGGCAAGGTTTCCTTCCACACCATGTTCCATGAGACACAGACGGTGGTGCCGGGCTATCTCTATCGCATCGCATCATTGGAAGGAGTGTTGCCGGGCCATGGCCGTGTGAAATTCGAACCGAAGAACGTGCTTGATGTGGGTTGGTCACAGTCTGTGGTCGCCTACGAACCAGTGCCATGGCTCAATGTGCAGTTGGGACAGTCCCGCCACTTCGTGGGCCATGGGTATCGCTCCATGCTGCTGAGTGACCACGCCCCCGATGCGCCCCATTTGAAGTTCAGCGCCCTGATGCTCAAAGGCCGCCTGCAATACACCACCTGGCACAGCAAACTCACCCACCGCCTTCGTCCCGAGGACCGCCTGCCGACCGGCGATGCCAGTGAATCCCTGTTCTATTGGTCCCGGGCGCGCTTCAACCACCTCTCCGCCGATCTGGGACGGGTGCAGCTGGGCTTGTTCGAGGCTACCATGTTCCGCAACCTGGATCCGCAGGGCATGCGACCCTTCGATGCGCTGGAGTTGAACCCGTTGATCGGGCTGAACACAGCGGTGAATGGTTTTGATGGGACATATAAGACATTGGTGGGTGCGGATCTGCGTGTGAAGCTCGTGGACAAGGCCTATGTATATGGCCAATGGGCGAGCGACAAACCCGGCGAACGGATGGCGTGGCAGGCGGGCCTTCGGATATTCGATCTGCTCTGGCCGGATCTGCATGTGCAGTTGGAATACAACGCAGCAGACCCCTTCATGTACCAGCATGTCCCCGTGCGCCAGGCATATGTGCACGCTGGCTTGCCATTGGCACATCCCATGGGTGCCTACTTCACGGAAGCGGTCGCGATCGTAGAGCAGGGGTACCGTCGATTCCGCTTACAGGGCAAGGTGAATCTGGCCCACTACAACCGCGACCGCACCACCGAGGAGAACCATGGGAGCGACCCCCTGAAGCCCGATATCCTTGTGACCGGTGAACTGGGTCCTGTGGCGCAGCGCCTCACCTTTCTGGACATCAATGGCTCCTACCTCGTGAACCCGGTAAGCAACCTGCGTCTTATGGCAGGTTACCTGCATCGCGATCTGGTGGGTGCGGCGGACAGCCAGCAATCGGGCTACCTCTACATCGCTTTGCGCACGGGCCTTTTCAACCGCTATTACGATCTTTAGGACCCCCGGGAACAGTGAAGGAACACGGCTACATCCATTTGCTCGGCTTCTTCACCGCCTTCCTGGTGGTGCTGCTCACCATGCCATCACTGATCAAGGTGGCCCGCATGAAGCATCTGGTGGATGAGCCGGGGGATGAGCGCAAGCTGCATGCACGTAGTGTGCCCACCATCGGGGGCATCATCATTTTCGCCGCCATTATCTTCTCCTATGCCTTGTGGTTCCCCGAGGCCAAGGGCCTGGATCTGGCGGATCCCTCCCTCTACAGGGACTATTATGAGAAGATGGCCGAACACTTCTCCGAGTTCAAGTTCATTCTGGCGGCCATGGTGCTGCTCTTTTTCATCGGAGTGAAGGATGATATCGTGGGCTTCTCGCCGGTGAAGAAACTGGTGGGACACATGGTGGTGGGCTACATACTGGTGGTCGTGGCCGGGGTGCGCATCGTGGACATGCATGGGATATTCGGGGTGTACGAGATCCCGGACTTTGTGAGCATCGGCTTATCATTCTTCGTGTATGTGGTGCTGGTGAATGCCTTCAATCTGATCGACGGGGTGGATGGCCTGGCAGGTGGGGTGGGCCTGATCGCCGCCATGGCCTTCGGTTCGTGGCTCTATCTGGCGGGGAACGTTCCCCTGGCCCTACTGGCCTTCGTGCTGGCCGGGGCGCTGGTGGGATTCCTGGTGTTCAATACCCATCCGGCGCGCATATTCATGGGCGACAGCGGCTCGTTGATCATCGGAGCCATCCTCGCCGTGCTGGCCATGCGTGTGGTGGATGAGCCCACGGCCTACATGCCGGTGCAATTGAAGCAGATCCCCACACCCATCTTCGCCATGGCGGTGCTGGCCTATCCGTTGGTGGATACACTTCGCGTGTTCGTGGTGCGCATGGCCAGGGGTATCTCACCCTTCGCCGCTGACCGCAACCACATCCATCACCGACTGTTGGACCTGGGCCTTGGTCACCGCGGCACAACCCTGGTGTTGTATATCTACGCATTGGCGATCATCGGGCTGAGCCTGATCACCCGGAAGTGGCATCCCAACGTGGCCCTGATGGTGCTGGGTTCCACCGCCTTCGTGCTGGCCATGCTGCCTTTTGTTTTGCCCAAGAGAAAGGAGGCCGAATGAGGTCGGCGTTGTTGCTCACTCTATGCCTGGGGGCCTGGTCCCTGGTCGCACAGCCCGCATGGCTGCCACTGAGCCGCGAAGTTGAAAGGCCCTACATGAAGGTGCTGCAAGGGGTGGGCTCCGAAGCACATACGGCCGTGCGCCCCTACCGCCGCTCGGAGATCGAGGCCACGATCCCTGCCGACAGCCTGCGGATGGTGTCACCTTTGCCCCTGTTGGACCGATGGGCGGGCGTGCGCAACGGTAGGAAGTTCCGTTGGGGTCCCCTGGCGGACGCCACCCTGGGATACTCCGCCAATGAGGAGGACCCCATGCGCCACCATGCCGGGGCCGGGTTCTGGACCGGCCTGGATGCGGGAGAGCGCTGGTCCTTCCACCTGGATGCACAGGCTTGGAACACACGATACGCGGACTACCTCGACACACTGGTGCGTGCGACCCAGGTGACGCCGGGGGAGGGTTATGCCTATGGCGATGGCCCCGCATTTGGCCATTATGAGTTCAATGGCCACGCCAGCTGGGACCCTGGACGGTTTTTCAACCTTGCGGCAGGGCGCGGGCGCCATTTTATCGGGGAGGGCCACCGCTCTTTGATGCTCTCTGACGAGGCGGGGAGTTATCCCTTCCTGCGCATCACCACCAGCGTTTGGAAGATCCGTTACATGAATCTCTTTGCCCGCATGAGCGACATCCGGGGTTCGGGCGGGCGGATCGGCGACTTCGGCGCGAAGTTTACCAGCATGCACTATCTCAGCTGGAATGTCACCAATCGTCTCAATATCGGACTGTTCGAGGCGATCATATGGAGCGATGGCGACAGCGTGTACCCGCGCGGCTTCGACATCCACTACCTCAATCCCATCATCCTCTTCCGTCCCGTGGAGTTCCAGATCGGTTCGCCCGACAATGCCCTGCTGGGTGCGGCGGTGAGCATGAAGGTGTGGAAGCACACCTTGCTCTATTCGCAACTGATGCTCGATGAGCTGCTGTTAAGCGAGGTTCGGTCGGGCAACGGCTGGTGGGGGAACAAGCAGTCTTTGCAACTCGGGGTGGTGGCACAAGAGGCTTTTGGCATGCCCGGCATGCATGTGCGTGCGGAGTGGAACTTCATCCGCCCATTCATGTACACCCATTCGGATACGCGGCAGAATTACGCCCACTTCGGCCAGCCGCTCGCGCACCCCTTTGGCAGCAATATGCAGGAGGCCATCCTACATGTGGAACGCGACCGCGGCCGATGGCGTCATGGCCTTCGCACGAGCATGGCCTGGATGGGCAGCGATACAGAGTACAGTTATGGCAACAACATTTTCCGGCCGGAACGTGATCGTCCCCCACAACCCAATGGAGCCCTGATCAACCACGGTTACCGCGTAGGGATGGACCGCCTGGTGAACGTGTTCCATGGTGAAGTGCGCAGCGGCTTCCTCATCGATCCATCCACGGGTACACGCCTGGAGGCCTCATACATGTTCCGGCAGCGTACCGAGGATGGTGCCGACGATGGGGTGACGCATTTTTTCCGATTGGGTCTGGTATGTCATTTCCGTGAGCGCCACCCGGAACAGGAGGTGCGTTACGTGCTGCCCTGAAGCACGACCGCCCGAAAGTCCGATCACCGATCAGTGATGATCGGTACATTTGTGCCACCCTGATCAAGGGCCCGTACGCCACCCGCATCTTGGGCCGTTCCAGCGCATACACCGCTCCATCCCGCCCCCAGGCAACACTGCGCGGATTCGCCGTGCTTTTCAAGTTGCGCCTTGCCTCCCTTGTGGTCGTCAGTGCGGTGCTGGGTTACCTGATGGGCATCCCGGCAGGCGCCTTCTCCTGGTGGGGGTTGGTGGGCCTTGTGGTGGCCGGCACCTTGCTCACCGGTGCCAGCAATGCCCTGAACCAGGTGCTGGAGGTACGGGAGGACGCGCTGATGGCACGCACCGCCAACCGGCCGGTGGTGACCGGATCGATCAGTGGTGCACAGGCCGTGGTGGCCGCGTTCGTAGCGGGGGGCCTGGGCACCCTGATGCTCTGGTCGCAGTTCGGCCCACTGACCGGGATCCTGGGCTTCATTTCCCTCTTCATGTATGTGGCCCTCTATACACCCCTCAAGAAGCTCTCTCCGTGGGCGGTGTTCGTGGGGGCCTTTCCAGGGGCCTTTCCGCCCATGATGGGCTATGTGGCCGCCACAGGCCAGTTCGGCCTGGGCCCCGGCCTGCTCTTCGCCATGCAGTTCATGTGGCAGTTCCCGCATTTCTGGGCCATCGCATGGGTGCTACATGATGATTACAAGCGTGCGGGCTACCACCTGCTCCCCTCCACCGGTGGACGTGACGGGCGAAGTGCCGCGCTGATCCTGTTGTACACCTTGTTCGTCATCCCCGTCGGCATGTCGCCATGGATCTTCGGCCTCACGGGATGGGTGGCCATGGTGGTCGCCGCAGGAGCGGGCCTGGTGATGCTGGTACCGGCCATTCGCTTGTTCCGCACACATGATGTGCGCCACGCGAAGCAGTTGATGTTCGCCAGTTTCCTCTACCTACCACTGGTGCAGTTGGCATACGTGCTCGACAAGACATGAACACCGGGACATTCACCCCGGAGGAGGACCTCCAACGCCGCAGCGATGCGCGGCGGATGTTGACACGTCTGATCATCTTCGCCATAGTGATGTTCTTCGCCGGGCTTACCAGCGCGTATGTGGTGAGCATGAGCGGGAATTACTGGGTGAAGTTCGAATTGCCCGATGCCTTCACCATCAGCACGGTTGCCATCCTCCTGGGCAGTGTCACGGCTCAACTGGCCCTCTGGAGTGCGGGACGTGGAAAGATGGGTGTGGTGCCTGTCCTGCTGGCGGCCACCCTGGTACTTGGTGGGGTATTCGCCTGGTTCCAGTTCAAAGGCTGGGGTGATCTGGTAAAGCGGGGCAACTTCGTGGTCGGAAGGGTTTTGGACAACACGGGCACCTATGGCAAGGACTGGACCCTGAGCCGCGGTGGGGAGACCTTGGTGCTGGAGAACGGGAATTTCTACGCGCCCTCCGATGGGCCGCGGGCCAGGCCCCTGAACGCTGATCTCGACGAACAGCGCAATACGGCCGGTTCTTACTTCTATGTCCTCACCGCTTCCCACCTTGCGCATATGTTCTTCGGTCTGGCAGCCTTGGTGGTGATGCTGGGCATGGCGCTGATGGGGCGCTATACACAGCAGGACCACGTGGGCCTGTGGTCCGGGGTCATCTACTGGCATTTCCTGGGCGGCCTGTGGGTGTATCTTCTTTTGTTCCTGCGAACGGTTCATTAACATTGCGCCCGGAAAACCTGGATCATGGCAGGAGAAGCGACCAAAGCCTTGAGCAACGACGTCCTGTGGGGCGGAGGACGTTCACCGTTCAGCATCAGCTACGGGAAGATGATGATGTGGTTCTTCCTCGTCTCGGACGCCCTCACCTTTTCCGGCCTCCTGGTGGCCTACGGCTTCGTACGCCACAGTACCACGGAAGCCTGGCCCATCGGCGACGAGGTGTTCCGCGCCCTGCCCGGCCTCACAGGAAGCTATCCGCTGATCTACGTGGCGCTGATGACCTTCATCCTGATCATCAGTTCGGTGACCATGGTACTGGCGGTGGAAGCGGGTCACCGCATGGACAAGAAGGGCGTGATCAAGTGGCTCTTCCTCACCGTGATCGGCGGCTTCTTCTTCGTTGGCTCACAGGCATGGGAGTGGTACCACTTCATTCATGGCGGCGGTGGATACATCACCACCACCGAGGGTGCCAAGTACTGGGTCATGAACGATGACCACGACACGCATGATCCGGTCAATGCCAGGAACTTCCACCTGCTTGTGGCGGAGGAGGGGCATTATCTCACAGGTTCCAAGGTGGAGGGTCCGGAGGCCGTGGCGATCTGGGAAAAGCGCGTGAATTACGTGGATGGTGCGAACATGACCCGGAATGAATACGGGCCGGCCCATTACGCCAACTTTTTCTTCTTCATCACCGGGTTCCATGGCTTCCACGTGTTCAGCGGGGTGGTCATCAACCTCATCGTACTGATCATGGTGATCAAGGGGGTCTTCCACCGCCGCGGCCACTATGAAATGGTCGAGAAGGTCGGCCTGTACTGGCACTTCGTGGACCTGGTGTGGGTGTTCGTGTTCACCTTCTTCTATCTTGTCTGATCCCATCCGAACATGGAGCGCGACGACATCATCGAATACAGCCTGGATGCCCACCACAGTGAGGAGGCAGGCCGGGCCATCCGCAAGAAGATCTACTTCGTCACCATCCTGCTCACCTTGATCACCTGCGTGGAGGTGGGGCTCGGCATCGTCTGGAAAAGCTGGCTGCCCAATAGCTGGGGCATGGTGAAGTGGACCTTCATCGTCCTCACCCTGGTGAAGGCCACATACATCGTGATGTCGTTCATGCACCTGGGCGATGAACGCCGCAACATCCGCGCGATCATTCTGCTGCCTTACGCGTTGTTCATTCTGTACCTGATCTGGATCGCGATCTGGGAATCGAACTACGTGAATTGGCTCTGGACCAACTTCCTGTGAGCCCGGCGCATCGTCCATCCAGCCCCCTGGTGAAGTGGCTGGTGCTGGGCGGCATCGCGCTGTTCGTGGCCGGCCTTTTCGTCTTCTTTTCTCCTGCCCTGGGCCTGGTGAAGCACACCTTCACCTTCCTGCCCTATTACGGGACCAAGGAGACCGTGTTGGTGGAACGGGATGGGGCCATGGTGGTGGATACGATCTACCACACCGTACCTCCCTTCCGATTCATCGACCAGAGTGGCCGGGAATTCAGCGACAAGGATGCTGAGGGAAAGAGCCTTGTGGTGGACTTTTTCTTCACACGCTGCACCACCATCTGCCCGCGGATGAAAGTGCAATTGCAGCAGTTGCAACTCAAGCTCAACGACAAGGTCTTCCGGGACGTCCTCATCCTGAGCCACACGGTCGACCCCGAGCATGACACCCCCGAGGTGTTGATGGCCCATGCGAAGAAGCTTCAGGCGGATACCAGCCGCTGGAAATTCCTGACGGGTGACAAGCATGACCTGTACCTCCAGGGTGCCGACGGATATTTTCTGGCGGCGCGGGAGGATGTGCTCGCCGAGGATGGCTTCCTGCACAGCGAACAGTTCGTGCTCGTGGATAAGGACCGGCATATCCGTGGCTACTACGATGGCACCACCGCCGAGGGTATGAACGCACTTGCGGCCGACCTGAAGATGCTGTTGAAGGAGGAAAAGATCAAGGCGAAGGAAGCGGAACAGGATCGGTGAACCGTGCAGCGCTGAACTTGTTCAACGGCACATTCGAATGCCCAACCACTACCCACCTGCCCTGATCAATGTTGCGGAGAAACCCGCGAAGCGTTCGATATGGGTCTTCTCCGGGATCGTATTCCTGGCCGTAGTGTTGTTGAACAGGGTGCAGATCCTCGCGCCCGAGGGCATGGATGTCCACCTCTTCGCGCGTATCAATGCTACGCTCAACAGCGGGGTGAGCCTGCTATTGCTGCTCGGCCTGATCACAGCGAAAGCCCGCCGATGGAACACCCACCGCTGGGTGATGATCTCCGCACTATCGCTCTCAGTGCTCTTCCTCGTGTCATACATCCTGCATCACCTTTTCGCAGGTGATACAACATTCGGGGGCGAGGGTGCCATCCGCTGGGTTTACTACATCCTTCTCATCACCCACATCATCCTTGCGGCCACCTCACTGCCTTTCATTTTGATCACCGCCTACAAGGCACTTTCCGGCAGGTACCCCGAGCATCGCAAACTGGCGAGGCGGGTGTGGCCCGTATGGTTCTACGTGAGTGTCAGCGGTGTGCTGGTGTACTTGATGATCAGCCCGTATTACTGAGGAGGTCGGGGTCGATCCCTTGTGATCCATTCAGAACTGCGGTCGATCGCCAGCGTCGATTACATTTGTCGTGCTCATGCTTCGTTCGCTCCTCCTCCTGCTTTTCATTGTTCTGGCATTGATGCCTTCGGACCTCCTTGCCCAAGGTTGTTCCATGTGCAAGGCCGTGGTGGAAAGTCAGCAGGGGAATGGCCGCATCTTCGGCGACGGATCATCGGTGGGCTCTGGCCTGAACAAGGGGATCCTGTACCTGATGGCCGTGCCTTATGCGCTGCTGTTCCTGCTCTTCCGGAAGCGCTTGATCTCCTTCATGAAGGAGATCGGCGGTGCGCAGGGCTGAGTTCGCCGATCGTTGCCATCTTCGCTGGGTCCCAAGGCCCAATTCACCTTTGAAGACCCCGATGACCATGTATCGTATCGCGACCCTTTGCCTTTCCATCGGCCTGGCCTGTTTTGCACTGGCCCAAACACCCTTCACCTACGAGGATATGATCCGCCTGGACCGTATCAGCGGTCTGGCCGTGGATCCTTCGGGCACCAAGGCGCTCTTCAGTGTGCGTGCCACCGATCTGGAGAACAATAAAGGTGTCAGCACCTTGTGGTTGAAGGACCTCGCCGATCCTGCCAGGCCTGAAGTGAAAGTGCCAGTGAGCGAGGGCGGTGCGCGCGAGATGCAATGGGCGTCCGATGGCAGTGGGTTCTTCTTCCTCTCGGCGCGCGGCGAAAGCGGCACCACGCAGGTGTGGAAAGCCGATGCGCAAGGCAACACTTCCAGCCAGATCACCCGCCTGCCGTTGGATGTGGTCACCTACCGTGTGGCGCCTGACGGAAAAGGTCTGGCTGTGGCGCTGGCCGTCTTTCCCGAATGCGGTGATGGTGATCTCCGGTGTACCGCGAACAAACTGGCCGAACGCAGATCTGCCAAGGCGAGCGGCGTGCTTTACGACAAACTCTTCATGCGCCATTGGGACACTTGGGCGGATGGCACCCAGCAGCACCTCTTCCATGTGTCGCTGGATGGATCGGGTCAGGTGGTGCCGCTGATGGATGGCTTCGACGGCAACGTGCCCCACAAACCCTTTGGCAGCAACGATGACTTCGCTTTCAGCGCCGATGGCCGCAGCGTGTTCTTCAGCGCACGCGTGGCGGGCCGCTTGGAGCCATGGAGCACCAACTTCGACATCTACCAGGTACCGGTGGGCGGCGGCGCGCCAGTGAACCTGACCGAAGGGAACCTCGCCTGGGATGCCGAACCCGTGCCCAGCAAGGACGGCAAGTTCCTCGCCTACAAAGCCATGAAACGCCCCGGTTTCGAGGCCGATCGTTTCGAACTGAAAGTGCGCGATCTGTCCAGCGGAAAGGTCACTACTGTAGCGGGCACCTGGGACCGTAGCGTATCGCACCTGAAATGGAGCGCTGATGGCAAGAGGCTACTTGTTACCGCCGATGACCTCGGCCGCCACCGCCTGTTCCGCATTGATGTGAAGAGCGGCAAGGTCTCGCAGTTGAGCAAGGAGGGCACCATCAATGCCTGGCACGAAACACCCAAGGGCATCGTATTCCAGCGCACTGGTCTGCACGGACCGCCCCAGCTCTTCGCAGCCAAGCCAAAAGCCGCGTTCATCGACGAGGGTGCCACGGTGATCACGCAGGTGAACGCAAGCATGAAGGACAAACGTTTCGGGGCCTTCGAGCAGTTCAGCTTTTCCGGTTGGAACAACGAGACCGTGTATGGCTATTTGGTGAAACCGTCGAACTATGAGGAAGGCAAGAAATACCCGGTGGCCTTCCTGATCCACGGCGGACCGCAGGGCAGCTTCGGCGATGGCTGGAGCTACCGCTGGAACCCGCAGACCTACGCTGGCCAGGGTTACGCCGTGGTGATGATCGACTTCCACGGCAGCACCGGTTACGGGCAGGCCTTCACCGATGCCATCACCGAGCATTGGGGCGACCGTCCGCTGGAGGACCTGCAGAAGGGCCTGGCCCACGCACTACAGCAGTACCCTTTCCTTGATGGTGATCGCGTTGCGGCCCTCGGCGCCAGCTACGGCGGCTACATGGTGAACTGGATCGCGGGCGTGTGGCCCGAAGCCTTCAAGGCGCTGGTGTCGCACTGCGGCATCTTCGACACGCGCGCCATGGGCTACAGCACCGAGGAGTTCTGGTTCACCGATTGGGAGAACGGCACCGACGTCTTCTCGAACCCATCGGCCTACGACACCTTCAACCCCATGCTACACGTGGACAATTGGCGCGTGCCCATGCTCGTGATCCATGGCGACCTGGACTACCGCGTGCCGCTCACCCAGGGTATCGGCAGCTTCAGCGCTTGCCAGGCCAAAGGCATCCCCAGCAAGTACCTCCGCTTCCCCGACGAGAACCACTGGGTGCTGAAGCCGCAGAATTCCTTGCAGTGGCACAGGGAGGTCTTCGGGTGGTTGGAGAAGCACATCGGCAGGGGGCGATAGTGCTGAACTTATCTTTACGCTATACTGCTCAGAAACCATGACCTCGTTGGAACTGCGCTCCCGCCTCCACGCCTTGATCGATTCCTTGAAGAGCGAGGAATTGCTGCAACGCGTGCACGACCTGTTGGAAGGATCCGGAGAGGCCAAGGGGGAAGGCGTTTGGGCTTCGATGACCGATGCTCAGCGGGAACGTGTGCTGAAGGCATACGGGTCCTCGTTGGATCCACGGAACCTGTCCAGTTCAGAGGAGGTGATGAAACGACGGAAGGCATGAGCCTTCGTTCGTTGTGGACCCGTGAAGCTGAATCCGGGTTCAATGAAATAGCGGACTACTTGGAGGGAGAATGGGGCGATCTGGTCTCGGATGCCTTTGTCTCGGATGTCATCCATACCATCGCAATACTGGAAGTATTCCCAAATGGAGGGGTGCTTGAAGTTGTCGATCTCGGCATTCGGAGCATATCTGTTGCCCGTCAGGTGAGGTTGTTCTATCGGATCGACGGCGATCGACTGATCATTCTGGAGTTCATCGATACGCGCACTAGTCGTTATCAACGAATGAAGGAGTGAACGTTGCAGCGCCTTCAGGATATGCGATCAAGGCGGTACCTGCGCTTCCTCGACGAGGTCCGATGCATAACGGACCACTGGGTGCTGAAACCGCAGAATTCCACTTGGTCGCCTCGAGCGATCAGCACAACCTACAACTTCACGAAAGTGGCCGATCGGGTCCGCCCTTCCACTTCGATCGTACACAGGTATCTCCCTGCTTGAAGTTCGCTGATCGGGATCACCGACTCCAGAGGTGAGCGGAGCACCACTTTGCCGAGCACGTCGGTGATCACGACCTGGCCGACCGGGGCCGAGTTCGTCCCAGCATTCATACTGATGTGGATCACGTCCGATGCCGGATTGGGGTGAATGCTGATCTGCTGCGCATCGATGCGTTCATCCACCGAGGTGAAGATCCACGAACTGCTTCTTGTCGTTGCGTAAACATGGTCGCCGGTATTGTCGAAATCCACATTGGCATCCACGGCGGCCACATAGAAGGTGATGTTGCCCACATCTTCCAGTGGTGCCACCCAGTCGAACTCCCAGGCAACGGTGCCTGAGGTAACATCATCGATACCTTCCTCTGTGTGCTCTATCCAGACCTTGTTCGCAATGTCGCAGCCAGCATGGGCGTGTGGATTGTCGATGTCGATGCGCTGGGTACGCAAAGGGTCGGTGAGCGTGTAAGTTCCCGGACTCACGCTGATGTCATTGTCCGTCAAGGCCACCAGCTGGAAACCACCACGCATCAGTCCTGATTGCGATAGCGATACCCGGACCGTGTACGTGCTCCCCAGTGCGTAGCCGCTCTCGGCACCGCCCAGGTCCAGGTCCAGTATCGCCGGACCGGAATTCAACGCGAAGTCCGAATGGCAACCGGAGGTCCTGCAGGTGGTGTTGAGGGGTGGTTCACCAGCGTGACAGGCCGGAGGACCAGCGCTCTTCTTCTCACCATTGATGCTGTGCCCACGTGGTCCGGAGATGGCCATGGAGAACGAGAGCATGGCCAATAGGAACATGACGATGATCGTATATCGGTTGCGCATGTTGCCGACTTATTGGATAATGAGCTTGTGGCTGCTCACAGCACCATTGTTTGTAACGGTGATGAGATATGCTCCTGCTGCGAATCTGCCTTTCAGGTCCATCCGGACCTGGTGTTCACCGGGGGTGTCCATGTTCCGCATGAGCAATTCGCTTGTGCGTGCGATCGGGTCCGAGATGTGGATGCTGGTGGTCCCCATGGTAGTGGTAGTGTAGGAAACCTGCACTTCATCAGAGACCGGGTTCGGGAACAGGTGGACATGCATGCGTTGTGGTCCGCGATCGCCTATCGAAGCAAAGATGGAAGGAGCAAGGGTGTGCTGTAGTGTGTAAGCCAGGTCGCCCTGGTCCGTGCCGTCGTTGTTGGCGGCCACAGCGGCGCTATAAAAAGTGACCGGCCCGGTATTGGTTTCGGGTGCGGTCCATTGGAAGCTCCACTGGCCTTGGCTCGGTGCGAACGGCGTGGTGCCAGCATACCTGTAGGTCATGTACTTCCGCCCTTCATACTGTAGGATGCCTGAACTGATCCTCGTCCTCAACTCATCGGTTACGGTCCATGTACCGGCATTGGTGGTATCCAGATCGTGCAATGCGAGTGTTTGGAACCCGAAGCGCTCGATCCCGGCCTGTGCCATGGTCACCGTTACATCGTAGGTCTCTCCCGGCATGTAGCCTTCCTCTGCGCCAGCGATGTGGAACGTAAGATCCCCCGGCCCGGAGTCCAGCGGACTACCGGTGTGGCAGGGACTGCGGTTGCAGGTGAGTTCCCCGGGCGCATTGGTGCTGGCCACAGGAGCACCGTTCGACTTCGTGTCGATGATCCATCCTGTACCGACAAAGAGGACACCGATGGTCGCGATCAAGTGCGTCTTCTTTTTCATCGAGGTTCCAGTTGTGGTCATGCCCCCCGTTCCGATCCCGATCGTGCGGGATACGGAACGGGGGCATGTCCCTATGTACTTCAGTCGATCATCACACGCTCATACATCCGTCCTTGTTCGCTCTCCACCACAAAGATGTAGGTGCCCTTGGAGCAAGGGACCGCAAGGTCGATCAAGCCGACCGCAGCTACGTTCATCTCTTGTGCCATCACCACCTTGCCGGTAACGTCCAGCACGGAGATCCGGCGCAAGGGCGATCCGATCCCCGAAAGGTCCACGGTGAAGTTCCCATTGTTGGGGTTGGGGAACAGGCGGAATGCCTGCGTCCCGTTCTCCGCAATACCCGTTGTTCCTTCCTGGATCACGGTCACGGTGAAGGCCTGGCCCAGGCTATCGGAAGCCACCGTGATGGTGCCGGTCCGTTGAACGCCTGCATTGGCTTCCGCATCGATGCGGAAACTCCCGTTCCGGATCCCAGCAGCCCCGTTCGTGCTCAACCAACTATCGTTGCTGGTCAGGGTCCAGGGCACGTTGCTCGTGATCGAAACGTAGTTGGAGTTGGCCGTTCCGGGAACGTTGAAGAGTTCATCGCTCAAGGACAGGAAGTTGGTAAGCGTGGGCAACTCGCCCAAGGAGTTGGAGTAGGGGCCGTTGTTCTGGGTGGTCACGTAGACGCGTGTCGATACGAAACCGATCTTCCGCACATCGGTGAAGCTGGGCAGGTTGAATTGGTTGCCGCCTTCTTCCCAAGTGGTTCCGCCATCAGAGGTGGCGAGCAGCCCGCCTTTGTAGCTGGCGTATACGTATCCGGCATAGCTTTCCATGGCTTGGATCGCATCGCCGTCAAGTCCGATCATCACTGTGTGCGGAACGGAGGTCTGCGCTGTCGTGGTCCAGTTCCCCGTGTTCATGTCGGTGCTGAACACACCTGTTCCATCGGTGCCGGCGAAGAATTTTCCTCCAGAGGCGGTCACAGAGGTCACGTTCAAGTTGCTGAGCCCGGTGTTGAAAGCGGTCCAATCGGCTGCACCAAGGTCTCGTATGAAAGTGCCGTTGCCGAGCGTTCCCAGCAACGTCCGGTTCCCATGGAAAGCCAGGGAAGTTGCAATAGCACCGCTGGGTAGTCCGCCCTGTGCCGGGGTCCAGGCAATGCTGCCCAGATCGGTAGAGAAGAGGAGGCCGCTTGCGGAAATGGCGTAGAGCCTGTCGTTGCCAAAGAAGAGCCTGCGGATGTTCAACTCTGTTGCTCCAGCGTTGATCGCGTTCCACGAAACGCCCAGGTCCGAACTGGCGAAGACGCCGTTGTTAGTAGTAGCGGCCAGCAGGAGCTCACCGGCGAAGATCAGGTCGTTCACATTGAGGCTGTCGGTGAGCCCGTTGTTGGCCCTTACATAGGAGGCAGCGGCACCCAATGCTTCGCTCACAAATACGCCGTCCTCATTGGCGGTCACCACAATGGCATCGCCCTTTGCGGTCATGCTGTGCGTGATCGGGTTGGCGAAGCCGTTGTTAGCGAGTGCCCAATTGACGGTTGAGGTTTCCGTCTTGTACAGGCCTTCCTTCCATACGGCAACCACTACGGTAGCAGGCAGAGCGACCACTGCAGTGGTGTTCAACGACCCCAGACCGGTGTTCTCCGTGGTCCAGCTGATGGTGCCGGATCCACTTGTGTGTACACCGGCGTCCGTCGCCAGGTACCAATTCGTTCCGTTGTTGGAGATGCTCCGTACCAGCGCTCCCGGAGAAAGTCCTGCGCTTGCTGCTGCGTACACAGGGCTTCCAGTGGTGGAGGCGTCGCCTGCCAGGAAGAGGCCATTCTCGTTCAACACGAGCAGTTCGTCGGTAGTGCTGTTGTACGAAAGGGCAAGTGTGCCGCCCACGTTCAGCGTGTTTCCATCGTTCAGGTCAGTCCAGGTCTCGCCAGCATCATCGGAAGCGAAGACGCCTCCGCCCAGCGTGGTCAACACCAGGCGGCTGCCAGCGTTCGTCATGGCGCTTATCACGGTGCCATTCAGTTGCGGGCTATCGATGGCGTACCAGTTCTGTCCTTTGTCGATGGTCTTGTACAGCCCACCACCGTTGGTGCCTGCGAGTACAGTGATACTGTCCACGGTCACCAGCGAGCGGATCTCCAAGTTCCCGAGTCCGTTGTTGATCCGGTTCCAATAGCGGTCGTTGCCAACGAAGCCATTGAAGATGTATACGCCGCCATCGGCCAATCCTGCGAACAGGTAGCTTCCACTGTGTGCCAGTGCCGCGATACTGCCCGAGTGCAAGCCTACCGGGCGTGGACGCCAAACAGCGATCTGGTCGTTGGTGGTCTCGAACACACCGCCCTGTTCCGTGCCGAAGTAAACGAGACCATTGAAGGTGGTGCCACACGTTACCCGGCCACCGAAGGGTGTTCGCGGGCCGAAGTGTGCGAAGGTCGAAGCGCTTGTTATGAGAAGCAACGCTGCTGCCAGCGTGGCTTTGAAGTATTGTCGTTGCATGAGGTACATGGTCCTCTGAATGTTGAAAGTGTCCTACTCGTAAGGCTTTTCGAATACGCCCCTGTTGTGATCGCCTGAACAGGGCAGGCCCGTTTGGGTGGTTGCTGGACTCCACATTGTGTTACGCCTGATGCGCAACGTACGAGCAACTGGGATGATGGCAGGCCACAATTGGTGTGACCGGAGCCCATCATCATTTTTCCTGTACCGACGCTGAAGACCATGCTTGGAACAGGTAGCTACTTGCTACAAGCGTCCCAAGGCATTACGCCTGTGGCCATCCTGTACGATGGTCCAGTATGGCCAGATGCGTGGTGCGGGTGCTGCTCGAAAGAAAGCGGACCTTGTCCGCTCAGCCCAACTCAGGCGGCTGGAAAACATCGCCAAGGAATGGCGATGATGTGCGGGCGACAGCAAGGGCTGGGAATGACTTGTCCAGTCCAGCCACTACATGCTTGATGCCCGAGAAGGAAGTGTTGTTCAAGAAAAAGGGACTTTCCGGTATCCGCTTCGGGTCATGCGGAGTCTGTTGGCCTTCCCGTTCTTCCACCTGCTCCAGTTGCTTCATCAAATGGCACTTGCCTTGGCAACCGTTGTTCGGGATGTCCTTCTTTACGCAAAGGGTCTTCGCGATCGTTTCCCTGTTCAACTCGAAGCCCGCTACCACAAAGGCCTTGCAGAAGATCTGGAGAACCAGTCCCGAAAGGATCAATATGCAGAGAAGTGATCTCATCGACCGGAATGCACGATGCATTGGTGCGGGCAAATATACCTTCAATGGCATGCCACGGTATCGGTCCGCCGGAGAGCATTTCAACGATCCCAAAACTTAACGGATGTTCCGCCGTCCTATCTTCGCGCCACGTTCTTTCCATCGCTTATCCAGAAAGGCAGAGGGACTGGCCCTGTGAAGCCTTGGCAACCGTCCGTTGGGAAACCATCGGGTAGGTGCTAATTCCAGTTGTTGTTGTCACGCCGAGCGCAGTCGAGGTGCGACAACAACAAGAAGATGAGCCGCGATCAGGTCCTTGCCTTGTGTGAACAGGTCATGCCTCATCCGGTCCATCGGGTGGGGCTTTTTGCGTTTCTGGTGGTGAGAATGGTGATAAGGGTGAAAGTGGTGAAAAGGTGGCCACTGAGCGCTGCTACTTTCTCACCACTCTCTCCACCCTCACTATTCTCCCCGCATTCAGCAATGAAAGCACGCACATAAGAGCACTGATGACCGACATCGAACGCATCGCCGCCCAATCCACCTCCGCCTTATTGGCTGCGGCGGACAAGCGCATCCTCGTCCTCGACGGCGCCATGGGCACCATGATCCAGCGCCTTGGACTCTCCGAGGAGAATTTCCATCCGCCCGGACTGAAGGACCATCCCATCCTGCTAAAGGGTAACAACGAACTGCTCTCGCTGTCGCGTCCCGAGGCAATCAAGCGCATCCACGAGGAATACCTGGAGGCCGGTGCCGACATCGTGGAGACCAACACCTTCAGCGCCACACGCATCGCGCAGGCCGAGCACCAGTGCGAGCACCTGGTCCGCGAGCTGAACATCGCATCGGCACGGCTGGCCAAGGAAGCGTGTGAGGCCTGGACGAAGAAGGATCCCAGCAAGCCGCGCTTCGTGGCCGGTGCCATCGGACCCACCAACCGCACCGCCAGCCTCAGTCCCGATGTGAACGACCCCGGCTACCGGGCCGTCACCTTCGATCAGCTGGTGGAAGCCTACGCCGAGCAGACCGAGGCCCTGCTGGAAGGCGGCGTGGACCTGATACTGGTGGAGACCATCTTCGACACGCTCAACGCCAAGGCCGCCTTCTACGCCATCGAGGAGGTCTTCGACAAGGTGGGTCGTCGCGTGCCCCTGATGTGCAGCGTCACCGTCACCGATGCCAGCGGTCGCACGCTCAGCGGACAGACCGTGGAAGCTTTCCTCATCAGCATGGAGCACGTGCCGCTGTTCAGCATCGGCCTGAACTGTGCGCTGGGCGCGGCCCAGATGCGGCCCTACCTGCGAACGCTTGCCGAACGTGCCCTCTGCCGCGTAAGCGTGTACCCCAACGCCGGCCTGCCCGACCAGTTCGGCGACTACCGCGAAACCGCCAACGTCACCGCCAAGCTGGTGGGCGAGTTCATGACCGATGGCCTGGTGAACATCATCGGTGGTTGTTGCGGGACCACGCCGGAACATATCGCGGCGCTGGCGAAGGAGGCGGCGAAACATGAACCGCGCAGGCGTACAGTACCGGTTGTATAACTACTCTCCTATGCAGTTGATACGTCCCAAGATCCTCGGCACATTGAGTATTCAGCTCATGAGAGCAGGGAACTATGCCGTTGTTAACGACATCAAGAGCACTCCGAACAAGATCATCATCGCGTGTCGGTCTAAAGAGCATGGCAAGGAGATCATTGAAAAGCTGAAGGCGGCTAAACCAGGAGAGTTGCTGAATCTGTGAGTTAGTGGAGCACATGAGCATTCTGAACCACATCGAAGGCCGCCATGACGTTGTTGGCTTGGGCGTGCCCCCTCGCAAAGCCTCGGGGTCGCGCTTTACGCTGCAAGTCCGCACTCGTCGTTCCTCCTCGCTTGCGGGCTTTCCGCTGCAATCGCTCACGCGGAGATTGCTACTGTGGACCCTAGCGCTCCTCGCTATTTCTTGCGGGTCTGGTTCTCCCGTTGGTGGTCAAACGAACGGCCAAACGACAATGCAAACTTCGAAAGCAGGAATGTCAGCTATTGAGCTCGATTCAGTGGAAGTGGCCTTGGGCAAGAAGCTTCCAGTGTGGTATAGGTCATTCATGATGAGCTACCCGGAAGATTTGGTGACTCTCGGAGCGCCCTACAACACGGTTTCGGAGTTGAGTTTGCCCAATAGCATCGAAGGCATCCTCCGAGTGAATCGTACAGCTGATGAAATACCACAGAACATCCTGTACATCGGCACGAATGGATCCGGCGACAGTTACTACGTCATACTGGACAAGAATGACGCAACCGTCTACCTGACTCAGAATGATTGGCCAACCTACTTGGACGCGGCCAAAACCCAAGTGGACTGGGAGAGGTCATACACTGAGAAGTTCGACGACGTTCACGAGCTTATCGATTGGCTTCGCGAGAATCTCAAGTGACCAGTCGCATTACGGTTGTCCTCATATTCTGATCGTCTGATTTTCTGATCATCTGATCGACATGTCCATCCCCACCTACTCCGGCCTCGAGCCCCTCCGCATCTTCCCCGGTTCCAACTTCGTCAACATCGGCGAGCGCACCAACGTCACCGGCAGTGCCGCTTTCCGCAAGCTGATCAAGAACGGCAACTACGACGAGGCCGTGAACGTGGCCCGCCAGCAGGTGGAGAACGGCGCACAGATCATCGACGTGAACCTGGACGAGGGCCTCATCGACGGCGTGGCGGCCATGACCAAGTTCATCAACCTGATCGCTGCTGAGCCGGACATCGCCCGTGTGCCGGTGATGGTGGACAGCAGCAAGTTCGCTGTGATCGAGGCCGGGTTGAAGTGCCTGCAAGGCAAGGGCATCGCCAACAGCATCAGCCTGAAGGAAGGGGAGGAGGAGTTCCTGCGGCAGGCCAAGATCGTGCGTCGCCTCGGTGCTGCCGTGGTGGTGATGTGTTTCGACGAGGACGGCCAGGCCGACAACTTCGAACGGCGCATTGCCATCGCGGAGCGTGCCTACCGACTGCTTACAGAGAAAGCCGGTTTCCCGCCGCACGACATCATCGTGGATCCGAACATCCTCACGGTGGCCACAGGCATGAGCGAGCACGACCACTATGCTGTGGACTACATCCGCGCGGTGGCCTGGATCAAGCACAACCTGCCGGGTGCCTTGGTAAGTGGTGGCGTCAGCAACGTCAGCTTCAGCTTTCGTGGCAACGAACCGGTTCGCGAGGCTATCCACACCGCCTTCCTCTACCACGCGATCAAGGCCGGCATGGACATGGGCATCGTCAACGCCGGGCAGATCGGCGTTTACGACGACATCGAAAAGGAACTGTTGGAGCACGTGGAGGATGTGCTGCTCGCCCGTCGTCCCGATGCCACTGAGCGTATGGTCGTCTTCGCCGAACAGTTCAAGGGAGCGCCAAGTGCCGAGGTGGTTGCCCAGCAAGCCGCATGGCGCGAAGGCAGCGTGGAAGAGCGCTTGAAGCATGCGCTGGTACACGGCATCACGGAGTTCATAGAGAGCGATACCGAAGAAGCACGCGAGAAGCTGGGCGACCCCGTGCATGTGATCGAAGGCCCGCTGATGGCCGGCATGAACGTGGTGGGCGACCTCTTCGGAGCAGGCAAGATGTTCCTGCCCCAAGTGGTGAAGAGCGCCCGCGTGATGAAACGCGCGGTGGCATACCTCGAGCCCTATCTGCTGGAGCGCAAGAACGCATTGCCCCTCGAGCAGCAGACCTCCGGCGCGAAGAAAGTGTTGATGGCCACCGTGAAAGGTGATGTGCATGACATCGGCAAGAACATCGTGGGCGTGATCCTGGCCTGCAACGGTTGGGAGGTGATCGACCTCGGGGTGATGGTGCCCAGCGAGAAGATCCTGGCCGCCGCGAAGGAGCACAAGGTGGATGTGATAGGCCTCAGTGGCTTGATCACGCCTTCGCTCGACGAGATGGTCCATGTGGCCAAGGAGATGCAGCGCGAAGGCTTCGACACGCCGCTACTGATCGGCGGTGCCACCACTAGCCGCGTGCATACTGCCGTGCGCATCGACCCGCACTACAATAAGCCCGTGGTACACGTGATCGACGCCAGTCGCTGTGTGCCTGTGGTGAGCGAACTGCTCAGCGCCGACCGACGTGATGATGCCGCAGTGCGGTTCAAGGCCGAGTACGCCAAGGTGCGCGAGCAGTACGCCGGCCACGAGCGCAGCAAGGAATACCTGCCGATCGAAGATGCACGCAGCCGCGCCATGGCGATCGACTGGAAGGCCGAGCCTCCTGTGGCACCACGCTCCACCGGAGTGTTCACCTACCTGAACTATCCGCTGGCCGACCTGGTGCCCTACATCGACTGGACGCCCTTCTTCCAGACCTGGGAGCTGCACGGTCGTTACCCGGCCATCCTCACCGATGCCGTCGTGGGCAAGGAAGCTTCCTCGCTCTTCGCCGATGCGCTACGCATGCTGGATCGTGTGGTGAAGGAGCAGTGGTTGCAGGCCAACGGGGTTGCCGCGATCTGGCCCGCGAACGCTGTGGGCGACGATGTGGAGGTCTATCGTGATGCCGGGCGTTCGAAGACACTTGGCCGCTTCCACACGCTGCGTCAACAAATGAAAAAAGCCGCTGGCCAACCCCAGCTCGCGCTTTCCGACTTCATCGCACCCAAGGAAAGCGGGATCATCGATCACATCGGCGGCTTCGCGGTCACCGCTGGGTTGGGCATCGACAAGCATGTGAAGCGTTTGGAGGCCGAGCATGACGACTACGGCGCCATTCTATTGAAAGCACTCGCCGATCGTTTGGCGGAGGCTTTCGCGGAGAAACTGCACGAAGTGGTCCGCCAGGAGTTGTGGGGATACGAAGCGCGCCCTTTCAGCAAGGAAGAATTGATCAAGGAGGAGTACCAAGGAATCAGGCCCGCGCCTGGCTATCCGGCCTGCCCGGACCACACCGAGAAACCGGAGCTTTTCCGGCTGCTGGATGCCACGGCCCATACGGGCATCGGGCTCACGGAGAGTTATGCCATGTTCCCAGCCGCCGCAGTAAGCGGTTGGTACTTCGCACACCCCAAGGCCAAGTACTTCGGTGTGGGGCGTGTGGCGAAGGACCAGGTGGAGGAGTTGGCGGCGCGCAAGGGAATGGAGTTCAGCAGATTGGAACGTTGGCTGGCCAGCAACCTGGCCTACGAACCTTGAGGGCCCCGCGTGCGTATCGACCGCCCGTGCGAATGCGTCCGCTCCCTTTCGCCCTGTTGCTTCTTTCGCCCCTGCTCCAGCTACGGGCCCAGGCACCCCCTAACCTGACCCAGGCCAACGGGGACTGCACCGGCGCGATCGCCATCCACGACTCGATCTTCCACATGCCACATGCCGTACGCGGTTTCGGCAACAGGCTGGAGATCAAGGAGAATCCCAGCGATCACAAGCAATGGTTCGAGCGGGAGCACCACACCACCTGGTACACCTTCCGCTCGCCCGCCACCACCACGCTTTCCTTCGAGATCATCCCGGACAACATCGAGGACGACATCGACTTCCTGCTGTTCGAAGGCGCCATCCCCGGGATCTGTGAAAAGATCCCCAGCAGGCAGGTCGTGCCCGTACGCAGCAACATCTCACGCAATGACAAGTCCAACGGGTCGCGCTGTGGACTGCGGAAGGGCGCACCGGACGAGTTTGTACGCAGCGGTGTGGGCAGCAGTTGGAGCAAGGCCATCGAGGTGGAGGCGGGTGATCTATTCTATCTGGTGATCGATTACCAGGACCGTCCGAGGGCGGGATACACCATCCATTTCCACTACGATCCTCCGCCCCCGCCAGTGGTGGAGGAGAAGAACAAGCCCCGCCAGAAGCTGGAGATCGCTGTGTTCGATGCGGTCACCGGCCAACCACTGGAAGCGAATGTGACCATTGATGGGATGGTATTCGATGAGGTGGTGGAGGCGAAGGGCGGCAGCCGCTACGAATACGAGATGGATGTATATCGCAACCTGCGCCTGGGATGTGTGCGCAAGGGTTACATGTTCACAAGCATGCGGGTGAAGGGCAATTCCGACCCTGTGGTGAATGTCGAGTTGAAACTCAAACCGATCGCACCCGGGGAGCGGGTGGTGCTGGAAGACATCCGTTTCGTGGGGAATGATACCAAGGTGATGCGCCAGAGCGAGTCCAGCATGCTGATGTTGCTGCAATTCATGAACGAGAATCCCAGTGTGAGCATCGAGATCCAGGGCCACGTGAATGGCCCCACATTCAAGAACAAGAAGGAGTTCATCGAGCTCAGCACCGAACGGGCCAGGACGGTTCACGATTTCCTGATGGTGAACGATATCAGCCCGCGTCGGCTGAGTTACGTGGGCCTGGGCAACAGCCAGATGCTCTACCCGGAGCCCAAGAACAAGGAGCAGAGCGAGGCCAACCGCCGGGTGGAGATCAAGGTGATGGGCATGTGAGCCCACCATCCGGCCCCGGCTTTCGCCGCTCATCACAAGACCTCCCGCACCCCGGCAGCGCCCGGTAGTTTTGCCTTCCCCCGGTGCCGTCCATGTTCGCGGTCCGGCTGAAACGCCCTACCATGCGCACCCTGTCGACCATCGTCCTGTCCATCTCCGGCTTGGTCCTGCACGCCCAACAAGTACTCACGTTGGAACAGTGCATCCAGCGCGCCGAGGAGAAGAACCTCTCGGTGATCAACGCGCTGCTCGAAGAGGAATTCGCCCGGGCTTCCCACAGCCAGTCGAAGTGGGACCTGGCCCCGGACCTCAACGCGTTCGCATCGCACACCTACAATTTCGGCCGCGTGGTGGACCGCTTCACCAACACCTTCGCCAATGACCGGGTGCGGAGCAACAACTTCTTCCTGAGTGCGAACATGGGTCTGTACGAAGGTGGGCGGAAGATGAACCGCATCCGCCAGGCGGACCTGGACATCCGATCCGCCGAGCAGGCCCGTGAGGCCATGCTGAACGATGTGCGCCTGGAAGTGACACAAGCCTTCCTGGATGTGCTCGGGCTGCGGGAGCGTATCCAGGCCAATGAGGCGCAGGTGAAGAACACCGAGGAACAGCTCACCTTCACGGAGGCCCTTGTGGAGGCTGGGCGTTTGCCACAGGCGGAGCTCTTCACCCTGCGTGCACAGCTGGCCCAGGAGGAATTCGCCCTCACGGATGTCACCAACCAGCACGATCAACGCCTGCTGGCTTTGGGCAGGGGCATGCAGATGGACCTGTCTGAACTGCTGCGCTTCGACATCGCGGCACCCAACATCACAGGCTTGCAGGTGATGGAGCCCACAGCCGGAGCCGAGGAGGTCCTTGCGGTGGTGCTGAAGAACAACCCCAGCTATGCACAGGTGGAACTGGACATGCAGAGTGCGGAGAAAGGCATCGATATCGCACGTGCGGGGCATCTGCCGTCGCTGACCCTCGGGGCATCTGTTGGTACGGGGTACTCAGGATTGAACCGGCGCGTGATCGGCGAGCCCATCATCGGCGCTCCGGAGCCCATCGGCTTCACCAGCGGCGGAGAAACGGTCTTCGTACCGAACATCGGCTTCAATACCGAACTCACCCCCTTTGGGAACCAGCTCGATCAGAACCTCAACGAGACCGTGGGCCTGCAGTTGAGCATCCCGATCTTCAACAACATGCGCAACCGGACCAACGTGGCACAGGCCAGCATCCGGCACGAACAGGCCCGCAACCGCGTGGCCGTGGTACGCAACGATCTGGAGCGCAACGTGGTGGATGCCTTGGTGATGCAGCGCAGCGCCTACCGGCAGTTCCTGGCCGCGGATCGCGCCGTTGAAGCCGGCACCCTGGCTTTGGAATATGCCCAGGAACGTTTCAATGCCGGTGCCATCACCTCCATAGAACTCATGGCCTCCAAGACGCAGCTCAACAGCAACACGGCAGAGCTGATCAACGCCAAGTACCAGTACCTTATGGCGAGCAAGTACCTGGATATCCTGCAGGGGATCCCGGTCACGTTGTGATCCGGTCAAGGCTCTCCATTCAGTGGTCGCTGGTGTACAGCGCTACCTTCAGGCCCACACAGCCCATACGCTCCTATACCGGACCTGTGAGTATGTGAGGTATGGAAGATCGCTTTCGCAACATCGTAGAGGCTGAAGGACTTTTTGCTCTGCAGCACACCGCGGCCAACCTGCAACTGGCCAGGGAGAGCACGGTGAAGCAGCGCATCGCGCGCATCCGCAAGATCGAGCGGTACCTCCTGGATCCGCAGCACATGCGCGAATGGACGGAAGCACTGCGCCTGGACCTGGGCCGGGATCCCGAGGAGAGCAAGGTCATAGAGCTGCTGCCTTTTCTGGTTGCCTGCAAGCATGTGTATGACAACCTGCAAGACTGGGTGAAGGACAAGCCCGCTGGCACACCGCTGTCCATGGCTGGCCTGAAGGGATATACGCGCTTTGAACCCAAGGGACATGTGCTCATCATCGCACCCTGGAACTATCCCCTGCAACTTACCGTGGTCCCGCTGATCCACGCCATCGCCGCCGGGAACGTGGTACTGGTGAAACCTTCCGAGATCTCGGCGCACACCTCGGCCTTCATCAAGCGGATGATCGTTGAATTGTTCGAGCCACAAGAAGTGGCTGTGGTGGAAGGCGACGTACCCACCACCACCGCGCTTCTGGCAAAGCCCTTCCACCACATCTTCTTCACCGGCAGCCCCGCTGTGGGCAAGATCGTGATGAAGGCCGCCGCTGAGCATCTCACCAGCGTCACCTTGGAGCTGGGTGGCAAATCACCGCTGATCGTACACGACAGCTACGACATCGCCGAGGCGGCGCGGGCGATCGCCTGGGGCAAATGCCTCAACACCGGGCAGAGCTGCATCGCGCCGGACTATGTTATAGTCCATCAGAGCAAGCTGGAGGACTTCCTGGGTGCGTACAAGAACGCCGTGGACAGTATGTACGACCCGGAGAGAACGGGGCTGCGACAGTCGAAGGAATACGGACGCATGATCGACACACGCAACTACAAGCGTGTGAAGGGCTTGATCGATGATGCGGTGGTGAAGGGTGCGCGCATCGCCATCGGCGGAGAGACGCTCGAAGCGGAGAAGTTCATCGCCCCGCATGTGATCATCGACGTCACCCCTGACATGGCGATCATGCGCGAGGAGATCTTTGGTCCGGTGTTGCCGGTGCTCACCTACCATGATGTGAAGGAAGTACCCGCGATGATCGCGCGCCTGGAGCGCCCCTTGTCGCTGTACATCCTGAGCCGCGATCGCAAGGCCACGGACTTCCTGATGCGCAACACCACGGCGGGCACCACGGCGATCAACGAGTTGATGACCACCTCCTCCAATCCCATGGTGCCCTTCGGCGGCATCAACAACAGTGGCATCGGCAAAAGTGGTGGGCGGCACACCTTCGTGGAGTTCAGCAACGAGCGCGGCGTGCAGAAGCGCATCTGGGGGACCCTCGCACCGCTGAAGCCGCCCTTCCGATCCTTCTTCATCAAGTGGGCCATACGCCTCGCACGGCTCTGAGGACATTCTCCGCACATACGGTCCCGGCCATCTGCCGACCTTCGCGCCCATGCCCCTCCTGCTTGCCATTGAGACCGCCACCAAGCTCTGCTCCGTGGCCTTGGGCCGCGATGGGCAGTTGCTGGCCCTCCGCGAGATCGACAGCGAGAAGCTCGCCCACGCAGAAAAAGTGAACGTCTTCATCGCTGAGGTGATGGAGGAGGCAGGCCTTCCGCTGAAGGACCTCGATGCCGTGGCGGTGGGCATCGGGCCAGGGAGCTACACAGGCCTTCGCATCGGCCTCAGCGCCGCAAAAGGCCTGTGCTACGCGCTGGACAAGCCCATCATCGGGATCTCCACGCTGGCCACACTGGTGCAGGCAGCCCGTGCTGCGCATGGACCGCTGCAAGGCACCCTCTGGCCTATGATCGATGCACGCCGCATGGAGGTCTTCGCGCAGCCATACAGCGCGGATGGCCAGCCCGTGGCCGATACCGCACCATTGATCCTGGATGAGACTTGGGCCCAACCCGCAAATTCTCTGCGCGTAGTCCTTGGCGATGGCGCCGACAAAGCCGCCGACCTGTGGGTCGGAATGCCCAGACTTACCCATTTACCCGGCATACGCCCATCCGCTGCCGCGATGCTGCCACTGGCCGGGGCCCGATACAAGGCAAACAATTTTGATGACCTGGCGTACCTGGTGCCGGAGTATGGGAAGGGAGCCAATCTTCCAGAGCGGGGATCACGTTGAATAGGGTAGGGGGGAGCCAACCTGGCGCTACCCACCGAACACCACCACCCTGAATGTCATCATTTCTTCGGGTGGGGCGAAGGCTTCACCATTACGATCGATCAGGATCTTCACCTGCTCCGGGTGGAGCGTGTAGTTCCAGTTCGCGCCATGCGGGGCGCCCTGGTGGGCCCATTGTGGCAGCTCCGCCCAGTTGCCGCTGGCGCGTTTCAGGTAGACCCGCACCGTGCCATTTTCAAGGATGCCTTCCGTGAGGATATTCACAGTACTCTTGGCAGCGAAGCCATAAGTATCATCACCCGGCAGGCCGTTCACGATCCAATCCTCGGTCTTCACTTTGAAATGGAACTCCTGCCCCACCAGTTGATCTTCTCCTAAAGGTGGGCGCGGTCCGGCGTTCTCATCCTTATCGCAGGCGCATAAGGCAAGCAGTGAGGCCAGGGTAAGGGCGACGGGGATGCGCATGTGGATGGTGTTGGAGTAGCAATGTTACGCACGCGCCGGGCGCTTCACAAGCCGGCAAGGATCGCCAGCAAGGCGATCATGGGTATGTCACCCCGCACCTGAAGGATGGCATCCGTCTTATGGGCGAAGGCGCCTTCGGCCAGGTAGATGAGGTCCCCCTCGATCATGAAGGCACCCTCGGCCTTGGTACAGAAGGGTCCATCCCCACGGTACACCTTGTTGCCTTCGATGATCAGCGCGCAGCTGCCCTTGTTGCAAAAGGTACCCTGGCAACGAAAGAGGTCGATCCGGCCCGAGCCCTGGATGTCGCCCTCGGCCTTGAAGGCGCCCTGCCCCTTGGTGCCGAAGGCATCGGCGCTGTGGAACACCTCATCATCAGTGAAGACGTAGATGCATGGGCCTTTCTGGCCAAAGGGTCCGGAGGCTTGGTGGATGCGGCCGCGTTCCACGATGTAGGCGGCATCGCCCTGGGTGCCGAACGGTCCGTATGCCCACTGGATGACCGTGGATTGGGCATGGAGGAGAAAGGGGTGGAGTAGGAGAAATACGAGTAGGAGGCGCATGGAGGAAAGGTACGTCCGCGTCCGACAGGCGCCGAGCCTGTCGGACAACGCGCAGAGGTGCACGACGCCGGGGAGGTCCGATACGTTTCGGATATAGAACGGCAAATGGAAAGTGGGCAGGGTAACAACGCCTCGTTCCGGTCGTCGCTCTGCAAGCCCACGGGCGAGGTGCCCGTGGGACTAGCGTCGCTCTGTCCGGAACTGTATCACATGGATGTTGTTCGTCTCCATGTCGAGCGTTAACCGGGCCTTGATCATGCCGCTCTCCGCATAGAGATATTCATCCCGGTTGATCTGGCGCTCATCGTGGAAGAGGGCGCTGTCGGTCACGTTCCCACCGGCGTCGTACTTCCACGTGTGGCGGATGGTACGCGGCCGGGCCAGGTCGGGCTGTTCGATGCGTTCGGCCAGACGGCCCTTCTCATCGTATTCGAAGGTGATGCGGGAACGCCTGTTGTTCACCAGGTAGCGATCCTCGATGTGCCGCAGATAACCCAGTCCGTCGCTGGTGTGTACCTGTTCGCGGTAAGGCAGGCCCAGGCTGTTCACATATACCCGCTTCCATACCGTGTCATTCACCGCCTCATAACGGAAATGCTCGTCACTGATCTCCGTTACCTCCCCGGGGCGCAACTCATACCGGTTGGTACTGAGGTTCTCAATGCGGGTGAAGGTCTCGCGCACGGGACGGCCATGCTCATCGCGAACCACATCGTAGCCGAAGTATCCACTGAGATCATTGCGCAGCCGCTTTACCAGGTGGCCCTTCGCGTCGAAGGTGTACAACACACTGGCGGTGTCACGGCCGGTGCCGGGCTGGCCGTAGCTATGGTTGGCATAGATGGTCCGCCCCTGTTCATCGAAGCGGTACACGTGTTTCTCTGGTCGTGCCAGCATGGGGCGGTTGTCGCGCTTCACGGACTGCTCGCCTGTGATCGTGGCGATGCGATTGCGTGCCATGAACTGCGGGTTGAAGCGCAATTCACCGGGATCGTCCGTACCGGGCAGGACCTGCAATACCTGGGCTTCGGCACCTTGGATGGCCACAAGCAGAAGGATGGGAAGGAGATACTTCATCATAGTTGCTTCAGGGCCGCATCGACGGTGGGCACAGGCAGCTGGCAGCTCTTGTCCACGCAAACAAAGATCGTGCTGGTGGGCAGGATTTTGTCCTTTAGTAACGGCAGGTCGCTGTGTGTGGTACTTCCGAGGAAGAGGCGGTTGGGTAGAAAATGACCGGCGAATTCCCCGCGCAGCCGCAGGGCATCCGGGCCGGTGATGGCGATCTCCGGGCAGGGGAACACATGCATGAGCATCAGTTGTGCCCAGTTGCTGTGGCCGCTGGGGTAGCCTGCCAGGTTGTCCGCCAGTGTGCCCAGCATGCGCCTGCTGATCGTGAGGTAGCGCTCGTCGTCCAGCAGGGTGCCCAGCGTATGCAGCCCCTTGGCCATGCTGCTGTTGGAGGCGGGGATCACGTTGTCATGAATCTCACGTGGGCGTGTGATCAAGGGCGGGTCCAGGTCGCTGGTGAAGTGGAACAGTCCGCTGGCCTCGTCGTGGAAGTGGCGGATGGCGTGCTCGGCCAATGCCTGTGCCTCGGTCAGCCATTGCTCGTTGAAGGTGACGCTGTACAGCGCCAGCAAAGCCTCGATGGTGAAGCAGTAGTCCTCCAAGTATCCATTGATGGTGGCCTTGCCGCTCTTCAGACTGTGCCACAGCCCGCCGTTGGGACGGCGGCAGGTACTCATCAGCAGGCCTATGGTGCGCTCAGCTTCCACCAGCCATTTGGCCCTGCCGAAGACCTCGTATGCATCGCAGAGGCCCTGTACCATCAGCGCGTTCCAACTGGTCAGGGATTTATCGTCCAGGCCCGGGCGTGGCCGCTTGTTACGCGCTCCCAGCAACCGCGCGTTGATCGCGGTCACACGCTCTCTAAGTTCCGTTTCGCTAATGCCGAACTCCGCTGCGAAGTGCGGATCATCCGTATGCCGCAGCAGGATGTGGTTGCCGTGCTCCCAATGGCCGCGCTCATTCACATGGTAGTAGGCCGCTGCCAGGTCGTAGTCGGGTCCCAACAGGGCCATCAGTTCGTTCTTTGTCCAGACGTAGTACTTGCCCTCTTCGCCCTCGGTATCAGCATCCAAAGCACTGTAGAAAGCTCCGTCCGCACCGTGCATCTCGCGAAGGAGGAACTCCAGCGTGCGCTCAACGGTGTCGCGGTACAATGGCTTGCGGAAGGCCTGGTAGGCCTGGCTGTAGAGCGATACAAGTTGGGCGTTGTCGTACAGCATCTTCTCGAAGTGCGGCACCTTCCAGAGCACGTCGGTGCTGTAGCGCGCGAAGCCGCCGCCCACCTGATCGAAGATGCCACCGAGTGCCATCTTGTCCAGGGTGCGCTCCACGTGTTGCTTCAGTGCGCGGTCGTTGTTGAGCCAGGCGTAGCGCAGCAGGAATTCGTAGTTGTTGGGCAGTGGGAACTTCGGCGCCTTGTCCGGCCCACCGTGCACATGGTCGAAATGTGGTTCCCAGTTGGCCACCATCGCCTCCAGGTCCTTGCGATGGAACTCCCCGGTGTCCACGGGATCCATCAGGCTGGCGGCCTCCACGCCCTTGGTGAGGGTGGTGGCATAGGCCATCACGCGTTCAGGCTCCCGTTGCCAGGTATCGTGCAGGTCGGTGAGCACCTTGGTCCAGGCGGCGGGTGGAAAGTAGGTGCCGCCGTACACGGGCCGCCCATCGGGCAGGGTGAAGCAGTTGAGGGGCCAGCCCCCGCGCTGGGTCATCAGTTGCACAGCGGTCATGTACACCTGGTCCACATCGGGCCGTTCCTCGCGGTCCACCTTGATGCACACGTAATGCGCGTTCATCAACCGGGCGATGGCTTCGTCCTCGAAACACTCACGCTCCATCACATGGCACCAATGACAGCTGCTGTAACCTATGCTCACCAGCATCAACCTGCCTTCGTCGCGCGCCCTGGCGAAGGCCTCCTCGCCCCAGGGGTACCAGTCCACCGGGTTGTGCGCGTGCTGTAGAAGGTAGGGGCTGCTTTCCTTCGCCAGGCGGTTGGACGGGCGGTTCGCGGTATTTTTCGGAGCGGCCATGAACGAACAAAGGAAACATGCCCTGTTGCGGAAGCGACGCCCTGTGTGGCCCATGCATCAACAGAAGGCGGTGAAGGGAGGGGTGAGGGATCAGACCTGGCCGGGTACGCTCATGGGACTTGGTGTATTCGTTGCCTTGGTGAGCTTCTTCACAGTAGCCTCCTGGACTGTGATCCAACCCTCCACACTGTTGCGGCTGTTGCTGGTGCTTTGCTTCATCGGCAACCTTCTTCCTTATGTGGTCTCCGGGCTCCGCCTCGGTATGGAGCGGCTTGAGTGGTTCCTGTTCAACCTGCTGGCCGTGGGGCCGCTGCTCACCAGCCTGTTGCTCTGGCTCAATTTCATCGGCCACGGTCCGGTGACTTACAGCGACCACCAGGTGGAGCATGTGGAAGGGGCCCGTACGCGCTACGTGTACTACTTCGCGGATGGTCATTTGGACGCATTCCTATTGCCCCGGGCACGATTCCGTGATCCCCAGGATGCGGTGGGCCATACCATCCGTATCACGCAGGCGGATGGCCTTTTCGGCGTGCCGGTGATCGTGGACTGGGAGGCGGTGCTACCAGGACAGTGAACCCAATTCCACGGTCTCCTCCACCTCGAAGGGATAGCGCTTCCGCAGGAGTCCGGCCTGGCCCACCACAGTGCCCTTCGCGCCGATGGTGGCCTCCCCACTCAGCGCGCTGCCCAGCAGTACGACCAAGAGGTTCAGCCCCTGGAACTCGGCGTGGAGCGGTACGCGATGGACCATGTTGCTGCGCCTGGGCAGCACCAGGTTGGTGTCGAGATAGCCCTTGCCCACGTAGGTGCCGTTCAGATAGAGGTCCACGTCGGGGTCCTTCACGTGGATGCGATAGTTGTTGGGATTCTCCAGCTTCACCAGCGCGGTGAGGGAAACACCTCTGGGATCCAGCTTGTGCATCTCCACGTCCACGATGTCGTGCATGGCCACTTCCTGATAGGAGAAACAGCCCGTGAGGATAAGTGCAAGGACGGGAAGAATGATGAAGCGCATGGTTGAAGAAGTGGCGAGTGGCCAGTGGGCGAGTGGGCAAGGCCTGTGCCGTGAACGGTCGTTCCGGGTCGGAACGCGGATGCGAATAGTTCAGCTATCGGAGATCCGTTACGCGCCAACTGGCGAACTCGCCACTTGCCACTTTCTCCCTACTGTCCGTTCATCATCCGCGCATAGTGGTGGAAGAACCGCGGGATGGAGCGGATGCCCTGGAAGTAGTTGAACACGCCGAACTTCTCGTTGGGGCTGTGGATGTTGTCGCTGTCCAGCCCGAATCCGAAGAGCACGGTCTTCAGTCCCAGTTCCTCCTCGAAGAGCGCCACGATGGGAATGGAGCCGCCGCCGCGTGTGGGGATGGGCTTCTTTCCAAAGGTCTCCTCCATGGCCTTGCTGGCCGCCAGGTACGCGGGACTGTCGATCGGGGTCACCGCCGCCTCGCCGCCATGATGAGGTTTCACGATGACCTTCACACCGGGAGGGGCGATGCCTTCAAAGTGTTTCTGGAAGAGCTTGGTGATGGCCTCGCTCTTCTGGTTCGGCACAAGGCGCATGCTGATCTTGGCTTGGGCTTTTGAAGGAAGGACCGTCTTCGCTCCCTCGCCGATGTAGCCTCCCCAGATCCCGTTCACATCCAACGTAGGCCGGATGGTACAACGCTCCTCGGTGGTGTAACCCTTTTCGCCGCGCACGGCCGCGATACCAAGCTCGCGCATGTATTCCTTTTCATCGAAGGGTGCCTCGGCAAGGGCCTTCCGCTCCTTGTCGGTGAGTTCCTTCACGGCATCATAGAAGCCGGGGATGGTGATGCGGCGATCGGCGTCGTGCAGGCTGGCGATCATCTCGCACAGGGCGTTCAGGGGGTTCGCCACGGCGCCGCCGTACACCCCGCTGTGCAGATCGCGGTTGGGGCCGGTCACCTCCACTTCCACGTAACTGAGGCCACGCAGCCCGGTGTTGATGCTGGGTACATCATTGGCGATCATGCTGGTGTCACTGATCAGCACCACATCCGCTGCGAGTTTCTCCTTATTCCTGGCCACGAACAGCCCCAGGTTGTCGCTGCCCACTTCCTCTTCGCCTTCGATCATCACCTTCACGTTGCAGGGCAGGCCGCCGGACTTCATCATGGCCTCGATGGCCTTCACGTGCATGTAGAACTGTCCCTTATCGTCGGCACTGCCACGGGCCTAGATCATGCCGTCCTTGATCACGGGGTCGAAGGGGCCGCTGTCCCAAAGCTCCAAGGGGTCGGGCGGCTGCACATCGTAATGTCCATAGATCAGCACGGTGGGCTTCCTCGGGTCGATGATCTTCTCGCCGTATACGATGGGGTGCCCGGCGGTGGGGCAGACCTCCACCTTTTCCAGGCCTGCCTCTTCCATGCGCTGCTTCACCTCCCCGGCACAGCGGGCCACGTCGGCCTTGTACTTGGGGTCGGCGCTCACACTGGGGATCCGGAGCAGGTCCAGGAGTTCGTTGAGGAAGCGGTCCTTGTTGGACTCGATGTAGGTGTCGATCTGCTGCAAGGCTGTGAGGATCTCGGTGGGTTGCGAAGATAGCCCCGGGAGTATTTGCAGGCATTGGGACCCGTCGGGCAACCCTTGGGCCTGCCTTGCGGTCTTCAGTTCCAGCCGCAACGATCACATTTTGCCTTTGCCGACCGAACAGCCATGCAACAGCGCTACCTATTGGGCCTTCTTCTCCTGATGTGGGCCACCCTCACCCAGGCCCAGATCAATGTTTCTACGACACTCACGCCCAACCAATTGGTCCAGGATGTACTGCTGGGCAATGGGGTCCAGGCCTTCAATGTTATCTACAACGGTGTACCCAGTCCCGGTGTCGGTCAGGCTGGATCAGGTTCCTTTACTGCGGTGAATACCAACCTCGGACTTGAAGGGGGGGTGATACTGTCATCTGGCTTTGCCCAGAACGTCGCGGCTCCGGCCTCCGGCTTCCAAAGCGATTTCCTGGGCACAGGCAGCGACCCAGACCTTGTGGCCATCGCCGGGTTTGGCATCAACGACAAGTCCGTGCTGGAATTCGACTTCATCCCGATCGGGGATACGCTGCGCTTCCGGTACGTTTTCGGTTCGGAAGAATATCCCGAATGGATCTGCAGCTTCAATGACGCCTTCGGCTTCTTCCTCAGCGGCCCCGGTATCGTCGGCCCCTACTCGAACAATTCCGCCAATATCGCGCTGATCCCGGGCACGGCGGTGCCCGTGACGATCAACAACGTGAACAACGGTTTGAACAACAACCCCAACTCGCCGGGATGCACCGCCCAGAATCCGGAATACTACATCAACAATGGCAACGGGGGGCAGGTGGTGTACGATGGCATGACGGTGGTGCTGACCGCTTTCGCATTAGTTGAATGCGGTGAGACCTATCATATAAAGCTGGCCATCGGTGATGCGCTCGACACAGCCTTCGACAGCGGTGTATTCCTTGAGGCGGGTAGTTTCACCAGCACAGGCAACGTGATCCCGACATTGACCGAGGCTTTTGGGGTGCTACCCGGCAACGTGATGCTGGAAGGCTGCGGACCATACGAGCTCGTGTTCACGCGCCTGGGCGACCTCAATGAGGAACTGACCGCCGATCTCATCATTGGTGGCACGGCCACTCCGGGGGTGGACTATTCCCCGCCCATTCCAGATCAATTGGTCTTCCCCATAGGGGAGGAAACCGTGAGCATTTTCCTGGACATCCCATTGGATCCTGATGGACCAGAAACGATCATCGTCTCGATCACCTCCCTGGTCGAATGTGCGAACATCGTCTTGGAGACACTCTTCAACTTCAACATCGATTCAGCGCCACCGTTGGAGATCACCACCAACAACCTCAATAGCATCTGCGGGCAGTCGCATGTGCTGGCGCCGGTGGTGACCGGTGGTCTGGGCATGTATGAGTTCCTGTGGAACACCGGGGAGACCACCCCCACGATCACGGTGAGTCCTGGGGTGACCACCACCTACACGGTGCAGGTGGAGGATCTATGCGGGGTGGTGCCCATTACAGGCGATTTCACTGTGACTTTGCCTGTCTACCCACCACTGGAGATCGAAGTGAGCCCACCCACGGAGGTGGATTGTATGAGCAACGGCCCCATCAGTGTGCTCGATGCCTCCGGGGGCGACAACACCTTCACCTATGAGTGGACCCTGGATGGCAACGTGGTGGGCAACACAGCCACGATCAACGTGCCCTCCAGCGCACCTGTTTGGTATGTTGTGACGGTGACCGATGGCTGCGGCACCTCGATCCAGGACAGTGTATTGGTAAGCACCGTTCCCCTGCCGGATGTGGAGGTGGAACTCGAGCCTTATGAGTTGGTGATCTGCCCGGGAGATCCCACTGTTCTGCAGGTGGCC
>JBGTES010000052.1:0-30908 GCA_041747675.1 Flavobacteriales bacterium | reverse complement strand
ATTACCTCTACGGTGCCGGTGGCGACCGCGTGAAGAAGGTGGTGAACAAACCCGGGGGCATCCAGGAGGCGACCATGTACATGGATGGCGTCTTCGAGCACAGCTACGTGAAGACCAGCGGTATCATCAACGTGAACAAGCATTACAACACCCTGCACGTGATGGACGGCCGCAGCCGCATCGCCACCGTGCGCATAGGCACCGATACCGATGACAGCACCCCGGCGGTGAAGTACAACGCGGAGGACCATCTGGGCACCTCCACCGTGGTGCAGAACAGCAGCGGCGCACTGGTGAACCGCGAGGAGTACTACCCCTTCGGGGAGACCTGCTTTGGGGCGTTTGCGAAGAAGCGGTACCGGTATGTGGGCAAGGAGAAGGACAATGAGAGTGGGCTGTACTATTACGGGGCGCGATACTATGCGCCGTGGGTGGGGAGGTTTGTGAGTGTAGATCCGTTGGCGGGGAGTTACGCACACCTCACGCCCTACAATTACGCGGGGAATAAGCCGATCAACAGCTTGGACATTGATGGGATGCAATCGCCTTCGGAGAACACGACAATATCCTCTGGTTCACTTGGACTGCCGACAGATTCCAATTTTGGTCAAGTTGCCAATGCTTTCTACGAATTCCATAGCGCTGGGTCTCCTCAGATCGATGGTACCGAGATCAACGGGGTCACCTTCGGTAAGCTCACTTCTGACAAAGAGACCATTTTCTATGATTCGAGAATTGGATATGCCCGTCATGACGGGAGAATGAGCGGAGCCGTTGAAGAGGTCAACGGCGGTCACGAATGGATTGCCAATAAAAGTTTTAAGCACCCGGAGAATGGATGGACGCTCAACTATTCAAGTCCATTCATTGAAAGTCCTGGCACTATTCTTCTCGACTCGGAGCAGGCCGCATGGGAACGTGGCTACAGGACCGCAGCAGGCGCGGTACAGGCCATGAGCTTCGGTACCGCTAATGACACGATGCCTGATAGCACGATCACTACTGACCACTTGTTCTATCAATTCGTCACAGGTACGGGGTCCGATGTCCATGTCTTCGACGAGAACAGCTGGATGGGTTGGAATATGTCAAGGATATCTGAAGTGCAAGATGCCCTACAAGAAAAAGCCGGTCAGTTCGCAAGCGGCGACACGTCTGTTTTCGGTTTCGGGCGGAGCATTGGCACCGAACCAAAACTTGAGTACGTGACCACTCTTGTTCGGGATATGGCGACCGATCCGGTACGCGCCATACATGGCAGTTTCAACGGCACGGTGACACCTCTGGGCACCTTTGTTCGCGATGAACAGACCTATGCCATCATGAGGGTCGTTATCGGTGATGTCTTGGGGGCGGAATCTGCTACCCACAGGCCGCCGAAGGAGGGGTCTTACGGAGCCTCTGTTCTCCCGAATGACCCTCACGGCGAGAACAGCGCCTTCAGTTCGATCAGGGTATTCTATGATATGCGCATTACAGTACCACTATGCGGACGATGAAAGCCACCTCAACAATGACAGCCACAGACAACAACAGGCTCCTACCGCTGACCCTGATTGCGGCACTCATGGGACTGTGCGCATTTTCATCTTGCGACCACGACCCAACGCCTAAGTTGATCAAAGGCGAGTACGTGTTCCAGTATCCATCCGGCCATGTCGAGGTCTTAGACCTGAATGATAAGTTGACATATCAACAGCAGCTTTATCCGAACATCGAGAGCTTCCAATCGAGCGACTCTGTTCTATTCAGCATGTCTGGGACATGGAGTTTGAAAAAAAGAGAACTCACACTCCACAAGCTGCTGTGGTTCTCAGGAGGTGGGGGGCCTTCGACGCCCGACCAGCATCCACGCCAAGGATCAGTTGCCAATATTGGATGGATCGCACCTACCCCAAGTGATCCCGCGCTTCTTGAGTTTACAGGCGACAGGCCCTACTACTTCATCCGGATATCAAGCCGAGCCGAAATACCCATTGGCCTAATTGAACAGGCCAATAGGTGGCGGTAACGTTACAGAACGTCACCTGCCGGTCATGTTCCAATCCATCACCTCGTCTCTCCGCGGTAATGTTCCAGTCCATCACCTCGGCAATCCGTAGCTTCTTAAACGACTGTGGGTCAGGTCATGTTCCAATCCATCACCTCGGAGAACCGCAGCTCCACAACCGACTGTGGATCAAGCCTTACAATAGCTGCTGCGGTTCCAGGTTGGGTGATGGCCAGTTAGGGCGAGGGGGGCGTTCGTCGTCCTACGGCGTTTTCCGATGGTCATTCCGGGCTTCGTGTTCCAAATCATCACTCCTACACGAGACGAGTTTTTGCTGCGTTCGTCGCTCATGGCGTATTCCATCCCCTTCACGTGCGGCTACTGCCACGGCCATTGTGAACGCAAGGGCCGCCATGGCTCTACGCAATTGCTGCGCTGTGCCGCTTGTGGCAAGTACCAGCGCAGCAGCTACAAGCGCAAGGCCTATACACCCGAAATGGACGGCCGCATCACAATGCTCACCCGCGAGGGTTGTGGCATCCGCAGTACCAGCCGCGTGTTGGGCATATCACCCACCACGGTGATCGCTCGCATCAAGCGCATTGCGGCACGGCTTGGTCCGGGTCCGATTCCCAAGGGCCGCAGCTACGAAGTGGATGAGCTATCGACTTATGTGGGCAACAAGCAGAATCGCGTGTGGGTAGCCTATGCCTTGGATCGCAGCACGAAAGAAGTAGTAGGCATTCGGGTCGGCAAACGAAGCAAACGCATGCTCAAGCCGCTCGTCGATACACTACTGTTCGCAGCTGCGAAACGCATCCACACCGACGGCTGCGACATCTATCCCACGTTGATCCCTGCAAACCTCCATCGTGTGAAACGCTTCGCCACTAATGGCATCGAACGTATGAACCTGACCCTTCGCACCCGGTTGAAACGGCTCGGCCGCAGAACGATCTGCTATTCGAAGTGCGCGGACATGTTGGCGGCTTGCGTGGCGATCGTTTGCTGGGCGTAGCTCACGCTCTGTTCTCGATGATCGCCTCGTGCTGTGCAGCCTTCAGTTCCTGCTCGGCGCGTTGGATCGCCTCCTCCACCATGGCACGGTAGCTCAACCTGGCCCGGCCGGTGCAGCACTCCAAGATCTTCCGCAGGAAGTGAATGCGTGGCTGGGTTGCCCCGTTCACGCGCACCACCACCCGCGCCAGGCGGGCATCCAAGGCGGTTCGCCGAAAGATCTTCTCAGGGGGCTGCTGGTCTATGAAGTGGAGGAGCAGGTCCAGCCTCCGCTCCTCCGGCAGGCTGTGTACGATGCCCAGGAGCACCTGGCAGTGGCTTTCATCATCAGGCGCATCCGCTAGTCTGTTGCGTAGCCAGGCATCCTGCGCTTCGATGATGGAAGCCGAAAGCGTTTCCGAGGGTGCTGGCTTGAAGAAGAAGGTGAGGTAGTCGTCGCAGCCAATGAATACTTTCGGCGCGTTGCTGGCAATGGCCAAGGCAGCGTCCATCAGCGTTGTCGCATCGGGCCGCTCCCAGATGGTCGCTGCTGAGAAATTCTCAGGTTCCGGCGCTGACATGCTTTTGTCGTAGCGCCACTGCATCCAACGCGCAACGAAGCCGGGGTCCAGGTCCACCAATTGTAGGAAGGTGCCGGTGGCGCTTCGATCCAGCGCATGGGTGGCCACTGCCCAGAAGAAGGCGCGTTCAAGCAGTTCCAGTTCATCCGCAAAAAGACGGAAGACCGTGTCCAGCTCACTGCGTTTTCCATCGAAGAGCTCGCAGAGCATCATGGGCTTGCCGCCCTGCTGTTCGATCCGTTCCACAGCAATGCGCACCAGCTTCACCAGCAGCCCGGGGCATTGTGCTTGGAACCGGATGGCATGTGACAGGTACATGAACTGCCCATTGGAAACCGCTTCGATGCAGCGTTCCTCAAAGGCGCGCGGGTTCGCCAGGTGATCGGTGTTCTTCGCCACTTGGTCATAGAATAGCTGCCACCAGTGCCACGGGTACCTGAAGCCGCCAGCGGCAATAAGCCGTTCAAGAGCCTCGGCGCCGATCGCTTTTGAGAGCAATGGAACCAGTTCCACGGCGTCAAGCTGCAAGGGATCACCCTGGGAAGCGAGCCGCTCGATCTCCTGGGCGAGCAGTAGGGGTTCGTCCCCGAGCGCTCCGACAATGACCAGGGTGATCGCCCTGCTGGCACCGAAGTGATGAAGGGCTTGGGGATCCACTTGGATGATGTGCCTGGCCCGCACCACCATGCGCCCGAGCTCTACGGGCGAGGCGCCTTCGCCAAGATCAAGGAGTCGTTGCCGCCACAGTTCGTGCGGCTCCACATCATCAACGGCCCGGTCCGCCAGCGAGCGATCATAGCGCAACTGCTGCATCAAGCGGAAGGTGGGGTTGGTGAAGTGCCGTGCCAGTGTGCTGCCCACCTTGATCCCCTTCCGCTGCCAATGGTGGAGCATGTCGCGTACCAGGATGCAGTGTGTATTGTCCCTCGGATCGAGCGCGCGTATGAAGAACCCCGTGATGAGCTTTGCATCGTAAGCCACCAACTTCTTATCGCCCCGTGGATCAAACGCGCCCAGATAGTCCCTCAATGCGTGCAACACGCGTTCGCGGTGCTCCGGTCGCTCGTACAGTGCGAAGATGTGCTCCCACACCATCCGCCGCAGCGCCTTCAGCGGCTTGTTCAGTTGTGGGACATGCACCCGCGGAGAAAACTGGGTCCTTGTTCGCGTTGGGACCAACCGCCAGCTTTGTGCCGAGAGGTAGTTGCGCGCCAGGGCGAAGAAGAGTCCGGTGGCGGCATCGTCCCCCGCTTGCGACCGTTCGATCAGCTGTTGGGCCACGTCGCACTGGTCCGCATATCCGGTAGCCGTGGCCAACTCGTGCATGTCGAAGGCGCCCACCAAGGCTTTGGCCACCTGTGCTCCTTCGGAGGGCTGCCGTTCCAGAAAGGCAAGCATCAGTTCCACGGCGGTGGTGCGTACCTCCTTCGGATCGCCTGTTCCATAGTGTTGCAACACCCGTAGCGGTGCGTCTAGAAAGTGGATACGTTTCTCGTCCTCGAACAGGAATGGACTTCCATCCGCTTTGGCCGGCAGGGCACGGATAAGCTGGTCCACGAACTGCAGCGTACGCGTGTGGTCCAGGTCGTGGAACACCTCATGCAATTCCAACAGGATTCCTTCGTCCCCGGCCTGCTCGAAGTGCGTGAACGTCGCATCTACAGCTTTTCGCAGCACGTCCACATCGTCCTCCGTGTTGAAAATGTTCACCACAGCGCTGATCGCGCCCACCACCTTCTCCCGGTATCCATCGAAGAAGGTGATCAGTAGCTGCTCTAGGGGCATCTCCCGTTTCGCGAAGAGCATGTGGTGTACCAGGAAGGTGCCGAAGGTCTCATCGGCGATCAAGCCTGGGCCTTCATCGCCAAGCAGGTCGATGAGTTCGAGCTGGTCCAGTTCCCGTGCATGCGCCCAGAATTCCTTTTTCTCCATGCCGAGCAGGGGCAGCAGTTTCGGCAGGATCCAAGCCTCATACTCCGTGCCCTCGATGTGGTGGAAGAACGCGAAGCTGAACAGCACCTTGAGCCTGTCCGCATCGGCGAAAGCGGCGATGTGGTCCAAGTGCTCCTTGTAGTAGAGTCGGAAGACTTCTACCACTCGTTCGAAGCTCTTATAGTCGCCTTCGTTCGTGATCAAAGTACCCGCCATGGCGGCAATGCGCGGGCTTCCTTTGGCAATGCGCAGGATCCAGTCCCCATAAATGATGCGCTGGATGTCGTACTCTTTAGATAGAAATGTGCGCAGCTCATCGTCAGTCCACATCCCAAGCCGGATCTGCGCGTGCTGCTCGATAACACCCAAGGTTTCGAGCATTCGCGCCATAGCGAAGCGCTGAACTGTGCAGAGGATGCGAACCTGACGGTCGCTGCGTTCATGCACCAACAGTTCCATCACGCGCCGCAGGTCGCCCATGCGATGGGCATCGTCCAGGAGCACCAGGTATCGACCCGGGGCGGAACATCGTTTCTCCAATTCCTCTGCGAAGGATACACCCAGGTTCCGGACAAAGTGCAAGCGCAGGTCCGGGTCCGAAGCCTTCAAGCGGTCCATCACCTCCAGTGCCAAACGCGTCTTGCCCACACCAGCGTTGCCAGCTATCAGCACCAGGGGATGGGCTTGTAGCGCCACCAGTGCACGGTCCAACTCCTTCTCCCGAAAGCGGAAGGTGGTGCGGTAGTCCGTCGTCACCGGCCCTGTGCGCGCGGCACGTTGCACGAAGGCCTCGCGGGAGAGCACCTGCGTGCTCAGCTTGATGCCCAAGTGGTCCTCGGCGATATCGTCGCCTTTCTCCAAAAGGACCTTCTTGATGCGGTCGATATCATAGAGTTCCAACTTGGTGCGCAAGGCCTTCGGATCGGCTTTCAGCGAGGCGCGCAGCTCCGGTGGAATGCGCTTGCTGTATGCCAGTATCACCTCGCGGATGGCAGTGCGGGCGATCTTCCGAGGTTTCCTTGTGAAGCAATCCCCAAGATCGGCGTGGAGCTTCTTCGGCAGGCGATCCTCCTGTACAGTACACTGAAGAAAGGAGTAAGTTCCGTCGGGATGTTCGCACAGCGCATCCGGTACGCCTTTCCTGCTGCGCACCTTACCCGAAACGGTGTTCACACTGAACGTGGGATATCCGTCGCGCTCCAATACAGCGCCTGCAAAGCGTGCGAAGCTCTCGGGGTCCAACTGCCCAATGGCCTGTTCGATCTCGACGTCGCGGGTCATGGTGCCAAGCTACAGGCACAGGTGGACTTTGTTTGGGCTATGGGCGGGGCGGTTATTCACGGTACGTTCACAGAGCCGTTTAGGGTCGCCGGAGCCACACCACGGACGTCCCGCGAGAGATCCCACTTCAGTCTACCTGTGGAGCATGAACGAGATCATTCCCCATTCTCCTGGAGCATCGAAGCCAGATCCTCTATGGCCATGGCTTTCACGGATCGCGGTGCGTTGATCGACTCAAAGAGCTCCTTGGCGCGATCGGTAGTATCCGGCATGGACATGGTCTTGGATCCCTCCAGCACTTGGCGTAGGTAGGAAACCGAACCAAGGTTGCGAAGCAGGCCCATCTGCAGGTTATTCAACTGACCGGTGCCTTGTGCACGCTCCATCAAGGTCTTCCAGCGCTCCGGGTCCTTCGCCATCAATTCGCGCAGTACCTGAATGCTCTGTGCAACGTTTTTTGGCTTGGCGCTCACCGTTTGGGACGTCTCGGAAGGTCGCGCGAACAACAGCCATGGTCGGGATCCGATGGCATAGGGTGCCAGTCGCTGTCTGGGAGTACCGGGCTCGATCATGTGTACCCGGTTGTTCGACAGTTCCGTTACCAAGTCCCAACTGGTTCGCAAAAGTGGGGGATGCTGCAGCATGGGCAGTCCCTTCCCGCGTGACCCTGCCAGAAACCGTTGCAACACGATCACATCGGGTTGCTCTGGCATGACATTCAACAGATAGCCGAGGATCTCATTCAGCACGCGACGATGCTTCGTACGACCTTTCTCCTCGGCCAGGAACATATGGGCGGCCAGTAGACCCAACATGGGGTTCTGAAGCTCGTAGTGCAAAAGCTGAGGAATGACCCGTTCGGGCAGTACGTGCCTGCCACGCACGAGGGCCTGCAGGGTAAGTTCCGTCAGGCGCATACCCGGTCTCTGCGGCTGAAAACCCATGCCTTGCACCATCAACAGCGATGCGCTGCGCAAGGCTGGTGACCACACATCACCAGAGGCCGATGGGAAACGTTCCACACGCTGGAACACCTGTGTTTGGAAGCCCGGCACAGTGCTGACACACCATTCGTAGGTACCTGCTTCGCCACTATCCACACGCAATCGGTAAGTGCCGGGATCCATGCTCAAGGACAGTCCTGCCGTTGCGACGGAGGGTTCGTGACGGCCATCGCCAAGTTTGGCCAGCCGTGTTCCGTCCATCGCAAGCACCTCCACTGCATCGAGACAGGCCAAAGGGCCGGGTTTAGCCTCATCGCGTACGAGTAGAAAGAGGTGGCTTCCGGAGCCCACATGCAGATGCACTTCGTTGGACAAGGCTTCGGCCACCCTCATTTGTGCACCCACGTCCAAGGAACGCTTCGCGCTCACCGACTTGGAGTTCACCGGCAGCGGCGCTGCGGAGTGCAGGTCCAAGGCTTCCTGGTGGTAATTCACATCCTGGCCCGGCCGGGTGGCATCGAGCAGAACGTCGTGCATGCTGCTGCCACTGACGAAGCGGGCCTTGTATACACCGGGTGCAACAATAGTGCGCAGTTCACCGATCTCAGTTTGAACGCGCCCGAGAAAAGCATCGACGAGCATGATCTCCGTGCCTTGGTCGGCAGCGGTGAGGTGGAGGTTGACCTTATGGGACATGGATAGGGGTATCAGTGGGTACGTTGAGCAGGATCCTGATGGTGGTGTCTTCGACTTCCAGGATGTAAAGCCCGGGTTTCATGCCCCAGGTCATATTTCCGGCAGTGAGCAAGAGGTCGTCAACCGGGTCGCCTTGTCCATCAAAGAGCAAATGGGCTCTACGCCCGGCACCACTGGGGCCGACCTCAAGTTCCACGGGGAACGGAAGGCCTCGTGCCATACCGAAGTCCACATCGCGGACGACATCGTACGCGAACTCGGGAATAGGCAACAGGGCTGCACGCTGCTGCCAATTGGCGATGCGAGCATGGACATACGTGGCCACGTCGGAACCCTTCAGGCGTCCGTTGCGATCTCCTTCCATATGCTCGAAGGCTTCAAGCAATGCCTTAGTGAAGTAGCCATGCCAGACGCCATTGAACTGGTCCTCTTTCGCTTGAACGCCCCAATTGGCAGCTGCTCCAAAGAATTTGCGTGGGGCAACACCGGCGGGCGGATTCATCATGAACGGAAGTTGCGGTGGAATGATCGGCCATTGAGGATCCACATCCCGACAGCAGTCAGTCAAAAAAATCACCTGCTTGAAGCGATTCGACCGGAACATGAAATCCGCATACCGATTCACGGCCACATGCACCCGATATGTTGAGTTTGCGTCGCACGTGATGAGCCCCGTATCCCAGGAATTGGACAGGTCTCCCAAACCATGCCCGGAAGCGAAAATGAACAGGCGGTCCTCCTGTGCTCCATTCTTTGCGACAAGGTCCACCAGCGGTCGGAAAGCTTGCCGAATGCCAGCCTCTGAAGCAGGGAGATATGGAGGTGATGGATCGTTGGCAATATGGACGTTGGCTGCGGGCAGGCCGCCACCGTTCTGCGCCAGCAGCCAGTCGGCGATCCGCTGTGCGTCATTCCCGGGGCCGTTCAAGGGTGAGAACCCTCCAGGATTCGGTTGTACACCGATCAGTACCGCGTGGTCCGCCATGGTCAGAAGCCGTGTTTGAGGATATGTGTGAGGCTGCTTCGCGTGGCTTGGTCATCGTCGAAGTCACCATGGGTCATCGAAGCGCTTGTTAGGCCATTGCCCCCCATCTGTTGTGACCACACAGCATGCGAGGCATGTTGCTCGATCAGCTCCCGGAAAGGCTTCAGTTCCGGATGCTTGGCACCGGAATACCGGCGCGCATCGAAATAACGCTGCATGCCGACCACGGGCATATCACCCTCGCCCTCCTTTTCCAGCACCCCGCTGATGAAGTAGAGCAACGAGTGCGGGTAGATGAGCTTCAACTTCGGAATGAGTTGGTCGTTGCGCTCGTTCTCGTCCGTCATGGTGAACATGCGGAATCTGCGCAGGCCGCCATCCCCGTTGCCGATCCGCGCATTCGTGTTCGCCAGCATGTCGGAGCAAACCTCGAAGGTGGCTGCCGGTGCCAGGAATACCACATCGAAGACCGGGCCCTTCCCCGCTCCGAACAGTTTTTCAGCCGCCGCCATGAATTCGGCGATGTAGATCGCGCCGGTGCTATGGCCTACCAAGGTGATGCGCAAAGGTGTGTCCTCTTTCCAAACCGCCTTCAGTTCATTCAGGAAACAGGTACCACCATAAACGTCAGCATCATCTTGGAATGCATCGGCGGTGTCCTTCTTCATCAGTTCCCACACCGCACCACCCACGTTGGCCACATAATACTCGCGCAGGATCTCCTCCACTACTGTGGCATGGAAGCCATGGTCTCGTTTCCTCACATACCTTTTGATGACCCGCGCGGCGATCATGACCACGCTCCTCAGGAACTTGGCGGCCGAGATGATCCCCTTGGCATTAGGGGTGGGTCTTTCCACATAGCGCTCTACGGCGGCTGGGTCCAGCAGGGTCCGCGTATTGCTCCGCACCGTCAGTACCGACTTGGACCCCGCGTCGGCCGCGATCTCCTCCGGTGTGCGCAAGCTGGCTGAGACCTCCCGCAATTCCGTGGTCAGCGGCATATCGTAGGCTAGCTCCCGTTCCAGAGCATCCATCTCGGCTTGGGTCATTTCATCGAGCCCATCGATGATCGGTGGCTCGTCCTTCAGGAGTTCATCCGTGGTGATACCGGCCAAGGCCAGTTCTATGGCGGCATCGGATCGTGCACTGCTCAGAGGCGGCAACTTGCCAGCGTTCTTCATTCCCAACTCCTGCATCAACTTCCGTTTCGCCATGTTCGCGACCCGTTTCCACAGGAGTTTGAAGAGATGTTCCTGGGCCAACTCGCCCAGGTTGTTCCGCACGATCTCCCACAGACCCGACTCCCATACGAAGAACACTGGGAGTGCCCCTCCGTCCCGATAGACAGGTTCAAGCTTATTGGCAATATCGATCCCTGCGTTGAAAGCGATCAAACCACCGTGGAAGTGGATGACCATGCCATTCGGCTCGTTGCGTTCCATCGCTTGAGCGATCAACTCCTTAACGTCCTTTCGGTCCGTATCGCCTTTCATGCGGCCATTGGCCAGGTGGATGATCTTCGGATGTGTCATTGGTGTTGTGTATTCCGGTGTATGATCAGGTGAGGGAGATCTTCAGGCTATGCGCCGTGGCGGGTCCTACCTCGCCATCAGGTACAAGCCCATTGGTCAATTGATACGCTACTACGGCGGAGGCTGTCTTTGGACCAAAGTCGCCATCAACGGGACCGGGGTCGAAGCCTTGCTGCTTCAATGCCTGTTGCAGTGTCTTCACGATCGCGCCTTTCATACGAGGTTTCTTCAGTCGTAATACGGTCGACATCGGTGCGGTATCCACGGGCTTGGTTTTTGCGCTGTACTCAATGGAAGGCAGCAGCAGTCCCATGTCCCACCGGCGGTCCGTGGCTGTTCCGGCGATCACACCTCGCTTGCTGCTGTGCGCTTCCACGGTACCGCCCACGCCATCGCTGAAAACGATGTGACCAATGAGCCCGGTCGCTGGTACACGCAGAAGGATAGCGCCAGGGGTCCGCAGCGCTTCGGCAACCGTGATCCGCTGCAGGGTTTTCTTCGCATCACGTGCCCAGTAGCCGGTATAAGCATCAGCACTGGACGGTGCGCCGTTGTTGCGTGCACAACCATGCAGCTCGCCGATGGCTTGATAAACCACCCAGCTCACGAACTCGGAACAGTCCCATGGGCCTTTCCAGTTCGGATTGTCTTTCGGGACGCGCGCCCCAAGTATGTAACGTTCGCCAATGTGTTTCCGGGCGATCTTCAGGAGGTGGTTTCCGGTGACCATTGTGGTGTTCTGTTCAGGTAATGAAGGGGTCGGTAGGTGGCGATGCGGCGAAATACGCCTGAGCACGCTCATATCCCTTTTGCATCATGCCACGCATTTCGTCCGGGTCGAAAAGTGTGCCCACCCGGTCACCGCCATGATAGCGTTCGCCAATGTGCCGGGCTGCTTTCACGCGCAATGCACTTCCTGTGGGCATGGTGGGCAAGGAGTCCAGTTTGAATAGATCGAATGTAGACCACGCGAAATGAACATGTAACGTGCAATACATCAATATGATGTATCATCTTACCCACAACTTACACACCGGTTCTTCACGCAAGTATCGCTTTCTGCTATCTGCAAGGAATGCTGAACCTTGCCGTGGCACGTTGTACAACCTGCACAATGAGCCGTTCAGACGCGGACTCCCCAACCTCCAGCGATGCGTGCGCTGCCTGGTTGGCGGGGTGTGCCACGAGCTGCTGGCAACAGAGGAACCGCTTTCTTACCGGTGGCCGAGCTGGCGGACAGTTCAGTGAACTTCAAGGTGCGGAACTGGGTGCAAGCGTCTGTGTTCTTCGGCATGCAGGCGGGCGTGAAGATGGCTTTCGGCAAGCACGGTGTGCAGCTCTTCCCGCAGATGGATGTGCACATGCAGAACTGAGCGAGATCAGCGCACAGGAACCATCACAATGCCCGATCGATCCTTGATATCGTCGTTTGTGTGCTCAAAAAAGAAGCCCGCACGCTGAATGAGGCTGATGTCGGTGTTAAGGACAAAGTTTCCCCGGCGACCGCCATCCTCCTTCCGCACCAGGGTTTCCTGCCGGGTCCTGCCCCGCTCGTCGAAAGTCACCAGCACAGGATAATAGAATCCAGCGCCGATGGTTTTCAATTCACCGCTGGTTTCGTGCCCCACCTGGTCGTGCTGGCACATTCTTCCGATGCGAAGTTTGCCATTGTGTACGAAGGCGACCGCGAAACCCCAATCGTCCAGACCCAAGGTGCCATCCCAGCGATGAACATCCCGTGCATCCAGGGCCTTCACCATCATTCTCTTTCGGTCCATCGCGATAAAGTACTTGTCCCCGCTGTCATCCAGGATGAGATGCTTGAACGAAAGGTCCTTGTGATCACCGGCCGGCAGGAGGTAGGTCTTCAGATCGCCAGGCTGGAATGATCCGTCCAGTTGTGCGTATGCCCAATGACTGGCGCGCTTGCCATCCGGCGCAAGGGCCAGTCCTCCGACGTACAGTTGGCCGCCTGCTACGGTCAAGTCGCCGGACTGCAACCCCCAGCCATTGGGTAAGGCGCCATCCCACATACGGAACTCCTCTCCGCGCAGCTTGAAGAAGGTCTGTTCCTTTTTGTTGTGGTAGTTGGCCTTCTCCTTGGCCTTCAGCGAGCCATCCTGCTTCTCCTTCACATCGTCCTCGGACAACAACACGGCCTCCACGCTCAGGTATACTGCAGCATCATCGGCGAACTTCATCGTAGCCTGAAACCCCGCGGATTGCGCCGGCACCCGGTACACGCCGCTCCATATCGGTTCCAAGTCCTTGCTTGTCACCCAGCACATCACCAGCTGGAAGCCCTGTAGTTTGATCTTGTCGAAATAGAAAAGCAGCTTGCTGCCGTCCGGCGAAGGGGTCACGGTCATATACGGTCCATCGCCGAGGTAGGACCTGGCGTCGAAGGGTATCTCCCCGATATTCACCGGTGCGCCATCATTTTCAAGCGTGGCCGGATCGAGGGCTTGCGCATGGAGGGTGACCAGGCCTGTCTTTTTGCTCCAGATGCGATAGAGCGCCGCAGGCCGCTCTCCTGCCATGAAAACAACGCGCACGCGGAGGTCTTCACCCTTGCCCCAGGTGGGCAGCACCAATTCACTCGAGGCCACCGACCGGTCGGCTTCCACAGAATACGCGTGCACCAACCACTTGCGGCCGCCTTCGGTCTTCTTGTCAGGATCACCGATAAAGGTGTACATCCGATCGTCATGCAAAAGCACCGGGTATCGTATCAGATCAAAGAGCCTGCTCGTCTTCGGGATATGATCCGCCTGGGCCATGAAACGGACGGGGCCATCCACCTGGGCCTGTATATGATGGCCAAGGAAAAGGAATGTGACAGTGACGAGGCAGGTGCGCATGGTGAAGGGGATCGGTTGGGTAAGATAGGGGACACATCCGATCGCCGAGTGCCAGCGCCATAAGGACCAGCTTGATGAGCGTAGGGAGCCCGAACCACGCAGGTTCCTTGCACGCGGGGGTGAAGAAGACCTTCAACAAGAACGGCATGTCGATCCCCTTCCCCCAATTGGACGTGCCTGACCCATCCGTAGGGTAAGGCAAGGGCTATCATCATGCTTACCTTCGGTGCCAGAAGCCAGGAAATGATGAAAAGAAGCTACCCCCTTTACCAGACGACGATCTTCCTTGCGGCCCTGGTGCTCACCATGCCGGCCAACTCAGCGCCATTGCCCGGTGGAGGAGGAGGCAGTCAGGATAATTGTGCGAACGCAGTGCCCGTGATGTTGGGGTCAGGAGGCACGATCACGCTTACGGGGAATAATTCGGCAGCGACCGGCAATGGTGATTTTCACCCGGACTCGCCCTTCCTGGGTGCCTCTGCGGTCTGGCATGCCTTCACGATCACCGAATGCATGAACGTGACCTATGGCTATTGCGGCCAGACGCCAGTATGGCAGGATACCTGGGGCTTTCTTTGGACCAGTTGCCCGGCATTGCTGCCTACAGGACCGAACGCTTTCAACACCTCGGATTGCCCCGATGGTAATACGACCTATGAGCATTGGGACCTGCCCCCCGGTACATACTATATCGGAGTGCCCTTTATCTCTGGTTCCACTGGTGCCTATACGATAACCCTCACTGGTGAGGCGTGCCCCTCCGGAGCTGTCAATGATCTTTGCGTGAATGTTTCACCGGTGACCCTGACCACCGGAACAACGCTGCAATTCAGCGGAGACAACAGCGGCGCCACTTCAACGAATGATTTCGTTCCCGGTGATCTTTCTGCCGCACCCGTGGTCTGGCACAGTATCACGACATTCAACTGCAACAATATCATCGTCTCCTATTGCGGCACCGTTCCAGCCTGGCCGAATGCCCTGGGGTTGCTCCTGAGAACCTGCCCCGGTGATCCGGACGATGCTGCGGCCCTGAGCTATTTCAATACGACCGATTGCCCCGATGGCAATATCACCTATGGCTTTAATATGGTGCCGACAGGTACATATTACATTCCTGTGCTGCGTGATGATTTCACTGGATCGTCAGGGGAATATTCCCTTACGGTCACCGCCACTTCCTGCGGCATACCCGACAATGATCTATGCGGCAGCGTTACCCCCGTGCCACTGCCAGTTGGTACGACCTTGCAATTGATCGGTGACAATACCGGCGCGACGGATACCGGCGATTTCGTTGCAGGGCATCCATATACGGCCCCTGTGGCCTGGCACGCGATCACTCTTACAGGTTGCTCCGATGTTACGGTCGCTTATTGTGGACAGGATCCCGTCTGGGAGAACACCTTCGGCATTCTTCTCACCACATGCCCGGGCGATGAGGTGATCAGCTTTTCTTCGGCCAGTGCGGATAGCTGCGGTGATGGGAACCTCTCCTACACCTTCATCGATCTGATGGCAGGCACCTATTATGTGCCCGTGCTCAATGATCCCCTCGCCAATTCTTCCGGACCCTACAATATCTCGGTGACCGCGGTGGACTGTACTTCAATTGGTATCGCAACGGTGGATGGGATGAACTGGTCTTTGTTCCCCAACCCTGCTGCGGGCACATTCACGTTGAACAATGGCGGCGATGAATTGATCACATCCGTTGAGGTGGTCGATATGTCCGGGCGCAACGTCCTTTCATCCGGTGCCCGTATCGCCCCCGGTGCGAACGCGGTGTTCAGTGATCTAGACCTTTCGACCGGTATGTACATCGTACGTGTGCTGACTGCCGCACAAGAGCGCTTCGAACAACGCTTGATCGTACACTGATCTTAAACCTCAGGAGGGGGTTCGCCCCCTACCTCCGAAGTGATCTCCTCGAGGGTCCGATGCATATCGGACGAGGGGACCGTGCTTTCGGCAGGCAGGTCTGCAGCTTTCGGATCGATGGACACAATGTGGTTATGCCCACGCGCAAGCCCCGCCAATTGGATGGTGCTACCTACTCCGCGACATTCACCTGTGGCCAGCGGGTGCCGTTGACCACTGTACGACCCTTCGATCCATACCGGGAAGTACATCACCAAACTGCTGCTACAGATCAAAGTCCGTTGCACCGCGTGCCCACAAAGGCAAAGGGGCACCTCCCGGCGCCCCTTCATCCATTGGTCATAGATGATGCTTACTCGCTCTTGGCCTCTTCACCACCTTCGGCAGTGGGTGCCTCGGGTGCTTCCGGGGCCTTGGCTTCAGGAGCCTTCGCCTCGGCAGCCTTCGCAGTGGTGCCACGGCGGCCGCGGCGGGTCTTCTTCACCTCCGTACCGGCGGACTTCTCCCTGGTGTAGGTGGTGTTGAAATCGACCAGTTCGATCATGGCCATCTCGGCGGCATCGCCCAGGCGGTTGCCCAGTTTGATGATGCGCGTATATCCTCCTGGACGCTCGGCGATCTTCGGGGCCACATCGCGGAACAGCACGGCGGTGGCATCCTTGTTCTGCAGTTCGCTGAACACTACGCGGCGGCTGTGGGTGCTATCCTCCTTGCTCTTGGTGATCAGGGGCTCCACGTAGCGGCGCAGGGCCCGGGCCTTGGCCAGGGTGGTCTCGATGCGCTTGTGCTCGATCAGCGAGATCGCCATGTTGCTCAGCAGCGCATCGCGGTGGGCCTTCTTGCGGCCGAGGGCGTTGTTCTTGTTTCCGTGTCTCATCGTCGTATGCTCTTCGTCGTGTCGTAGCGGGCGATGGATCCATCGCCCCTACATCACTCCTTATCCAACTTGTACTTGCTCACGTTCATCCCGAAGCTCAGGCCCTTGTTCTCCACCAGGTCCTCCAATTCGGTAAGGCTCTTCTTGCCGAAGTTGCGGAACTTCAATAGGTCGTTCTTGTTGTAGCTCACCAGGTCACCGAGGGTCTCGATGTCGGCGGCCTTCAGGCAGTTCAGTGCGCGCACGCTCAGATCCATGTCCACCAGCTTGGTCTTGAGCAACTGGCGCATGTGGAGGCTCGTCTCATCGAACTCTTCCTCCTGCACCCGCTCCTCCACTTCCAGGCTGATCCGCTCATCGCTGAAGAGCATGAAGTGGTGGATCAGGATCTTGGCGGCCTCCTGAAGAGCGGTCTTCGGGTCGATGCTGCCGTCGGTGGCCACATCGATGGTAAGCTTCTCGTAGTCGGTCTTCTCCTCCACGCGGGTGTTCTCCACCTGGTACTTCACGTTCTTGATGGGCGTGTAGATGGAGTCGATGAAGATGGTGCCGATGGGCACGCCTTCCACCTTGTTCTCATCGGCGGGGACATAGCCACGCCCCTTGCCGATGGTAAGTTCCACATGCAGCTTCACGTTGGATTCCATGTTGCAGATGACCAATTCGGGGTTCAGCACCTGGAAGCCGGTGGTGTGCTTGCCGATGTCGCCGGCGGTGAATCCGTCCTTGCCCGAGATGGTGAAGGAGACCTTCTCGGTGCTGACATCATCCAGCTGGCGGCGGAAGCGGACCTGCTTGAGGTTGAGCACGATCTCGGTCATGTCCTCCATCACGCCCTTGATGGTGGTGAACTCATGGTCCACCCCGTCGATGCGTACGGAGGTGATGGCGTGGCCCTCCAGCGAGGAGAGCAGGATGCGACGAAGCGCATTGCCGATCGTGATACCGTAGCCGGGTTCAAGCGGACGGAACTCGAAGGAACCGCGCTTTTCGTCGGATTCGATCATCGTGACCTTGTCGGGCCGTTGGAAATCGAGTATGGCCATGTTGGTTTTCGGATTGTTCGTTGTTCGTTCTGACTGGTCCTTTCCCGCACCGTCCTCCTGCACATTGTCCGGGTGCCATATGCTGGCATCCCATTCAAGCATTCTTTACTTCGAGTACAATTCCACGATGAGCTGCTCGCGGATGTTCTCCGGGATCTGCGCACGCTCGGGCATGGTGATGAACTTGCCCGCCATGGTGGAGGGCTCCCACACCAGCCAGTCGAAGCGCCTGCTGTTGGTGGAGAGGCTGTTGGTGATGGCCTCCAGCGAGCGGCTCTTCTCCCGCACCGCCACCACCTGGCCGGGGCGCAGGCTGTAGCTTGATACGTTCACCACCTGGCCGTCCACGGTGATATGACCATGGCTCACCAGCTGGCGTGCGGCGCGGCGTGTGGGGGCGATGCCCAGACGGAACACCGTGTTGTCCAGGCGTGCCTCGCAGAGTTGCAGCAGCACCTCGCCGGTGATGCCCTTCTTGCTGGCCGCACGGTGGAACATCAGTTCGAACTGGCGCTCCAGCACACCATAGGTGTACTTGGCCTTCTGCTTCTCACGCAGCTGCACGGCGTATTCGCTTTCCTTGCGACGCCTGCGCGCGTTGGGGCCATGTTGCCCGGGGTTGTGGGGCTTGCGCTCCATCCACTTGTCCGGGCCATAAATGGCTTCGCCGAACTTGCGGGCGATACGGGTCTTGGGTCCTGTGTAACGTGCCATCTTCTCTTCTTTTGGGTGCCGCGGTGGGCACCCGTACCATGTTCAGTTGATCAAACGCGACGCTTCTTTGGCGGGCGGCAGCCGTTGTGTGGCATGGGGGTGATATCGACGATCTCGGTGACCTCCACACCGCTGTTGTGCAATGCACGGATCGCGCTCTCGCGTCCGGACCCGGGGCCCTTCACGAAGACCTTCACCTTGCGCAAGCCCAGCTCGTGCGCCTCGCGTGCGGCTTCCTCGGCACTCACCTGGCCGGCATAGGGCGTGTTCTTCTTGCTGCCCCGGAAGCCCTGCTTGCCGGAAGAGGACCAGCTGATCACCTCGCCCTTGTTGTTGGTGAGCGAGATGATGAGGTTGTTGAAGGTGGCCCGGATATGTGCCTGACCATAGGCCTCCACCACCACCTTCTTCTTCTTCTTCTTGCCGGCACCTGGGGCGCCCTTGGTTTCTTGCTTTGCCATTGTCGTTGTCTATTGGTAGGGATGCTTGTCACTGGCGCCCGACCGGGGCGCATCATGATGCGCCCCTACTTGGTCGCTTTCTTCTTGTTGGCCACGGTCTTGCGCTTGCCCTTGCGGGTGCGGCTGTTGGTACGGGTGCGCTGGCCCCGCACGGGCAGGCCCACGCGATGACGCAGGCCACGGTAACATCCGATGTCCATCAAACGCTTGATGCTGAGCTGCACTTCGCTGCGCAGGGCACCCTCGGTCTTGATGTGCTCGGTGATGAATTGACGGATGCGCGCCTGCTCATCATCGGTCCAGTCGTCCACCTTGGTGTCCGGGTCCACCTCCGCCTGCTGGAGTACCTCCAGTGCGGTGCTGCGGCCGATGCCATAGATGTACGTGAGGCCGATGCAGCCCCGCTTGTTCTTGGGTAGGTCTATGCCTGCGATACGTGCCATGCTCGTTCGATTATCAGCCTTGACGCTGCTTGAACTTCGGGTTCTTCTTGTTGATGATGTACAGACGCCCTTTGCGACGGACGATCTTGCAGTCCGCGGAGCGTGGTTTGAGGGAGGCCCTGACCTTCATGGTGCTCTGTTGTCTTAACTCTTGTAACGGAAGGTGATGCGGCCCTTGCTCAGATCGTAGGGGCTCATCTCCACCTTCACCTTGTCCCCGGGAAGGATCCGGATGTAGTGCATCCGCATCTTGCCCGAAATGTGCGCAACGATCACATGGCCGTTCTCCAACTCCACGCGGAACATGGCATTGCTCAGCGCCTCCTTGATGACGCCGTCCTGCTCTATCGTTCCAGCCTTGCTCATGCCTGCCTTTCGTTGTCCTTGTCCTTCATTCGGCGTATGCCGCATTGTTCCTTCATCCTTTCTGTGTGCCACCCCCTTCCGGCAGGGGCACCATCCAATCGTCTTTCATCCTCAGCACATCCTCGATGTAGCTGAACGTTGATAGGACCTCCGCCTTGCCTTGACGCACGGCGACATTGTGCTCGAAGTGTGCGCTGGGCTTTCCGTCGCGGGTGATGATCGTCCAGCCATCGGCCATCTGTTTCACCTCCTTCACGCCCATGTTGATCATGGGTTCGATCGCCAGCACCATGCCGGTGCGCAGTTTCACGCCGTGTCCGCGCCGCCCGTAGTTGGGCACTTCGGGGGCCTCGTGGAGCTTGCGCCCCAGGCCGTGGCCCACCAGTTCGCGCACCACGCCGTAGCCATGGGCCTCGGCATGCGCCTGAATGGCTTGGCCGATGTCGCCCGTGCGGTTGCCTTCGATGGCCTGTGCGATCCCCTTGTCGAGGCATTCACGCGTCACGATCAGCAGGCGCTTCACCTCTTCCGGCACTTCGCCCACCGCGAAGGTGTATGCGCTGTCACCGTAGAAACCGTTCATCAGGACGCCGCAGTCCACGCTGACGATGTCGCCTTCGCGCAGTTCGCGGTCGCCCTTGCCACCGGGCTCACCAGGCAGGCCATGCACCACCTCCTCGTTCACGCTGGTGAGCAGCGTGCTGGGGCAGCCATACAGGCCCTTGAATCCGGGTATCGCACCATTGTCGCGGATGAACTCCTCCGCCAGGCGATCCAACTCCCCGGTGCTTACACCGGGGCCGATCATCTTGGCCACTTCGGCCAGGGTCCTACCAACAAGCAAAGAACTCTCCTTCAACACGGCGATGTCGTCATCGCCCAGGTGGCTTACCGTCTTCGTCATGCCCTATCCGGCCATGCCGAAGGCGGCTCCCCCCGACCTTCCCTTGATCCGGCCTGACTTCATCAGACCATCGTAATGTCTCATCAACAGGTGACTCTCGATCTGCTGGAGGGTGTCCAACAGCACACCCACCATGATCAACAGCGAGGTGCCACCAAAGAACTGTGCGAATCCCTGCTTGATCCCGAACATCATGGCAAAGGCGGGCATGATCGCCACGAAGCCCAGGAAGATGGCCCCTGGAAGTGTGATCCTGCTCAACAGCTCATCGATGTGGTTGGCCGTCTGCTTGCCGGGCTTCACCCCGGGGATGAACCCGCCGTTGCGCTTCATGTCATCGCTCAGCTGGTTGGGGTTCACCGTGATGGCGGTGTAGAAATACGTGAAGGCCACCACCATCAGGAAGAGGGTGAAGTTGTAGAAGAAGCCTTCGCTGTTCGCCATGCCGATGAGCCAGTTGGGTGGTTCCTCGAAGGCCTGTGCCACGTACATGGGGATGAGTACGATGGCCTGGGCGAAGATGATGGGCATCACGCCGGCGGCGTTCACCTTCAGGGGTATGTAGTTGCGTACACCACCGTACTGCTTGTTGCCCTGCACGCGCTTGGCGAACTGCACGGGTATTCGCCTGGTGCCCTGCACAAGCAGGATACAGCCCGCGATGATGAGCACCCATATGACGACCTCGACCAGAAGCAGCACCAGGCCACCACCGCCGGGGCCCAGGCGGCCCACCACCTCCTGTGCGAAGGACTGGGGCAGCATGGCCACGATGCCGATCATGATGATCAGGGAGATGCCGTTGCCGAGGCCGCGCTCCGTGATACGCTCGCCCAGCCACATGACGAAGAGCGTGGAGGCGGAGAGGATCACGATGCTGGTGAAGAGCCAGAACTGGCTGTCGGGCCGCGCATCGGGTTCGATGGTGGTGTAGATATAGCCCGGGGCCTGGAACACGCAGATCAGGATCGTGAGGTAGCGCGTGTACTGGTTGATCTTGCGCCGGCCGCTCTCCTCCTTCTGCATCTTCTGCACGGCAGGCACCGCGATGCCCATCAGCTGCATGATGATCGACGCCGAGATGTATGGCATGATGCCCAGGGCGAAGATGGACGCGCGCGTGAAGGCGCCTCCGGTGAAGATCGCCAGGATCTCCGCGATACCCCCGCCGCCGCTTGCGCTGGCAGCCATCTTCACGCTGTCCACACCGGGAAGCACGATGAAGCTGCCGATGCGATACACCAGCAGGAGTCCCAGCGTGATCAGGATGCGCTGCCGCAGCTCCTCGATGCGCCAGATGTTCTTGATCGTTTCGATCAGGTTCTTCATGCCTTCTCTGCTACCGTTTCGATCACCTTTACACTTCCACCCTTGGCTTCGATGGCCGCCTTGGCGGTGGCACTGAAGGCATGGGCGGTGATGGTCAGGGCGCCTTTGAGTTCGCCGCGGCCCAGCACCTTGAGCTTGTCGTTCCTGCTGATCAGGCCGTTGGCATGGAGCACGGTGGGGTCGATGACCTCCAGGCCCTTGCTCTCGGCGAGGGCCTGCAAGGCGTCGAGGTTGATACCCTTGTACTCCACACGGGTGGGGTTGGTGAAGCCGAACTTGGGAACGCGGCGCACCAGTGGCATCTGACCGCCTTCGAAGCCACGCTTGCTGCTGTAACCGCTGCGGCTCCGTGCGCCCTTGTGTCCACGCGTGCTGGTGCCGCCACGGCCGCTGCCCTGGCCGCGGCCGATGCGTTTCTCCTTTTTGGTGGCCCCTTCGGCGGGCTTCAATCTGCTCAGGTCCATTGTCGTCTCTTTTTTCGGGCGGGGGATGGCCTCCGTCCTGATGCTTTATTTCAGGCTTCCTCCTGCACGCTTACCAGATGGTCCACCTTGGCCACCATGCCGCGTACCTGCGGGGTGCCCTCCACTTCGGCGCGTTTGCCAATGCGGCCCAGGCCCAATGCCCGCAGGGTATCCTTCTGGCGCTTGGGGCACTTGATCCAGCTACGCGTTTGTGTGATGATCAGCTTGCTCATGCTTCATCCGCCATGACCTCGGCGGCGGTGGGGTCTTATCCGTTGAATACTTTGTCCAGTTTCACGCCGCGCTGCATGGCCACCTGATTGGCATCGCGCAGGCTGGTGAGGGCCTCGATGGTGGCCTTCACCACGTTGTGGGGGTTGCTGCTGCCCTTGCTCTTGGCCAGCACATCGGTAACACCCACGCTCTCCAGCACGGCGCGCATGGCACCCCCGGCGATCACACCGGTACCGTGCGCTGCTGGCTTCAGCAACACCTGTGCGCCGGCATACTTGCCTTCCTGGCTGTGGGGGATCGTGCCTTTCAGCACGGGCACCTTCACCAGGTTCTTCTTGGCGTCGTCGATGCCTTTGGCGATGGCTTCCTGCACCTCCTTGGCTTTGCCCAAACCGTGGCCAACCACACCATTTTCATTGCCCACCACCACAATGGCGGCGAACGTGAAGGTGCGGCCACCCTTGGTCACCTTGGTCACGCGGTTCAGGGCCACGAGCTTGTCCTTCAGCTCCAGGTCGCTGCTCTTGACCTTCTTGATGTTCGTCTCAGACATTGTGCGTCAGTGATCAGAAATTGAGGCCTCCTTCGCGGGCGGCTTCGGCCAGGGCCTTCACCCGGCCATGGTAGAGGTATCCATTGCGGTCGAAGACCACCGTCTCGATGCCGGCGGCCTTTGCTTTTTCGGCGATGGCCTTCCCCACGAGCTTGGCCTGCTCGATCTTGGGGATGCCCGTGGCCTTTTTGTCCTTCAGCGAAGAGGCGCTCACCAGGGTGCGGCCTTCCTCATCGTCGATGATCTGGGCATACATGCCCGTGTTGCTGCGATACACCGAAAGACGCGGGCGCACCGTGGTGCCTTGCACGGTCTTGCGTACCCGTTGCTTGATCTTCAGTCGGCGTGCGATCCTGTCGAATGCCATGGCTTCACTTATTTACCGGCCGCTTTGCCCGCCTTGCGTCGCACCTGCTCGCCTACGAATCGCACACCCTTGCCCTTGTAGGGTTCAGGTTTGCGCAGCGAGCGCAGCTTGGCGGCCACCTGGCCGATGAGTTGCTTGTCCGCACTTTCCAGGCGGATGATGGGGTTCTTTCCTTTCTGCTGTTGCGCCGCCACGTTTATCTCCTTGGGGAGCTCCATCGTGATGGTGTGCGAGAAGCCGAGCGCCAGCTGCAGCAGCTGACCCTTGGTGGTGGCGCGGTAGCCCACGCCCACGAGCTCCTGTTCGATCACCCAGCCTTCGCTCACACCCTTCACCATGTTGGCGATCAGGGCGCGGTACAGACCGTGCTTGGCACGGTGCGGCTTGGCGTCGCTGGGGCGCTCCAGAACGATGTTGCCATCCTCCTGCTTGAGTTTCAGGTCAGGGTCCACGGCCTGCTCCAAAGTGCCCTTGGGACCTTTCACGGTCACCAGGTTCTTGTCGCTGATGGTGATCTCCACCCCTTTGGGCAGACTGATCGGTGCTTTTCCTATGCGTGACATCGCTGCTTCGTTCTTAGCTCACGTAGCACAATACTTCGCCGCCCACATTCAGGGCGCGCGCCTCCTTGTCCGTCACCACACCCTTGCTGGTGGAGATGATCGCCACGCCCAGGCCGTTGAGCACACGCGGGAGTTCCTGCGCATGTGCATAGCGGCGCAATCCGGGGGTGCTCACGCGGGTGAGGTCACGGATGGCGCTCTGGCGGGTGCGTGGATCGTACTTCAGGGCGATCTTGATCAGGCCCTGCTTGCCGTCCTCCTCGGTCTTCCAGGAGAGGATGAAACCCTTGTCGTAGAGGATCCGCGTGATGTCCTTCTTCAGGTTGCTGGCGGGCACCTCCACGACCTTCTTATGCGCCTGGATGGCGTTGCGCATGCGGGTCAGGTAATCGGCGATGGGATCGGTGGTCATGGTCGTGATGCGTTCTTGTCGTTACCAGCTGCTCTTGGTCACCCCGGGGATCTTGCCCTCCAGGGCCATCATGCGGAACATGTTGCGGGACACGCCGAAGATGCGCATGTAGCCCTTGGGGCGGCCGCTGATGCCACAGCGGTTGTGCTTGCGCACAGCGCTTCCGTTGGCGGGGAGCTTCTGCAGGGCGTCCCAATCACCGGCGGCTTTCAGCGCGGCACGCTTGGCGGCATACTTCTCCACCATCCTGGCGCGCTTGCGCTCCCTTGCTTTCATGGATTCCTTGGCCATGGTCTCTTTGTTCTGTCGGTTATTTCTTGTCCTTGTCGGAGAAAGGGAAGCCCAATTCGCGCAACAGCGCCTTGGCCTCCTCGTCTGTCTTTGCGGTGGTCACCACGGTGATGTCCATCCCCCGCATCTTGTCCACCTTGTCGATGTCGATCTCCGGGAAGATGATCTGCTCCTTCACCCCGAAGGTGAAGTTGCCGCGGCCGTCGAACCCGCTGGCCTTCACACCGCGGAAGTCACGGGTGCGGGGCAGGGCCACGGCGATCAGGCGGTCCAGGAATTCGTACATGCGATCGGCACGCAGGGTGACGCGGGCGCCGATGGGCATGCCCTTGCGCAGCTTGAAGTTGCTGATGTCCTTGCGCGAGATGGTGGCCACGGCCTTCTGACCGGCGATCTGGCCCATCTCGGCGATGGCATTCTCCACGATCTTCTTGTCGCCCACGGCGCTGCCCAGGCCCTGGTTGAGATTGATCTTCAGGATACGGGGCACCTGCATGGGGCTGGTGTACCCGAACTCCTTCTGGAGTTTGGGGGCCACCTCGTTCTGGTATATGGCGCGAAGCCTCGGTTGATAGCTCATCACTTGATCACCTCGCCGGTGCGTTTGCTGTAGCGTGCCAGACCGCCATCGACCACCTTGCGGCCCACACGCGTGGGATCCCCGCTCTTGGGGTCGATGAGCATCAGGTTGCTGATGTGGATGGGGCCCTCCTTCTCGACGATGCCCCCCTGGGGGCTGGCCGTAGTGGGCTTGCTGTGCTTCTTGTTGATGTTGAGACCCTCTACGATGGCGGTGCCGCGTTCGCGGTCCACCTCCAGCACGCGGCCCTGGGAGGCGCGGTCCACTCCGGCGAGCACCTTCACCAGGTCGCCTTTCTTGATGTGTGTCTTCTTGGCCATGGATCAGAGTACTTCAGGTGCCAGGGAGATGATCTTCATGAACTTCTTCTCGCGCAGTTCCTTGGCCACCGGACCGAAGATGCGGGTGCCCTTCATCTCGCCGGCGGCGTCGAGGATCACCACCGCGTTGTCGTCGAACCGGATGTAGCTCCCGTCCTTGCGGCGCGTCTCCTTGCGGGTGCGCACGACCACCGCCTTGTGTACGGTGCCCTTCTTGGTGGCTCCGTTGGGCATGGCATCCTTGATCGTCACCACGATGGTGTCGCCGATGCGGGCGTAGCGGCGGCCGCTGCCCCCGAGTACGCGAATACAGAGCACCTCCTTGGCGCCACTGTTGTCGGCCACGTTAAGCCGGGATTCCTGTTGGATCATCGCTCGATGCGTTATTACTTGGCCCGTTCGATCACTTCCACCAACCGCCAGCGCTTCTGCTTGCTCAGCGGGCGGGTCTCACTGATGCGCACCGTGTCACCGATGTGCGCCTCCTCCTTCTCGTCGTGCGCCATGAACTTGCTGGACAGCTTCACGAACTTGCCGTACTTGGGGTGCTTCACACGGCGCTCCACCAGCACCGTGACACTCTTGGTCATCTTGTCACTGGTGACGATGCCCACACGCTCTTTCCTGAGGTTGCGTTCGATGGCGGTGCTCATTTGCTGACGTTGTTCAGCTCACGCATGCGGAGCTCGGTTAAGATGCGTGCCACGTCCTTGCGCTTGTGGCGCAGCTGGGCGGGGCTTTCGATGGGGCTCACCGTGTGGCTGAAGCGCAGCTTGGTGAGCGTGGACCGCTCCTCCTTCAGCTTGTCCTGCAACTCCTGCACGGTGAGGTCCTTCAATTCGGTTCCTTTCTTTTTCATCGCTCCTGTGGCTTAGATGCCGTCGTGGTCCTCGCGGGTCACGAACTTGGTGGGGATGGGAAGTTTCTGGGCCGCGAGGCGCAGGGCCTCCTTGGCGGTCGCGATGGGCACGCCATCGATCTCGAAGATGATCCGGCCGGCGTGGCAAATGGCCACCCAATGATCCAGTGAGCCCTTGCCCTTACCCATGCGCACCTCGGCGGGTTTGCTGGTAACGGGCTTGTCCGGGAAGATCTTGATCCACACCTGGCCCTCACGCTTCATGTGGCGGGTGAGCGCCACACGGGCAGCCTCGATCTGGCGGCTCGTGAGCCACACGTTCTCAAGGCCCTTGAGGCCGAAGGATCCAAGGGTGACGCGGTGGCCACGCTGGGCCTGCCCCTTCATCTTACCCTTGTGCATATTGCGGCGCCTGCTGCGCTTCGGTTGCAACATCGCGATCAGTATTTGTTGCGGTCACCACCGCGGTTGTTCCCACCTCCACGACGATCTCCACGATCCCCTCCGCCACGGCGCTCACGGCGCTCGCCACCCGGACGCGGGCCCATGGCGCGCGGTCCGCCGCCGCCGGTGCCTTTGGCCTGACCCTGGTTGGGGCTGAGGTCCTTCTTGCCGTATACCTCGCCACGCATGATCCAGCACTTCACCCCGATGCGGCCCATCTTGGTATGCGCCTCGGTGATGGCGAAGTCGATGTCGGCACGCAGGGTGTGCAGTGGCACGCGGCCCTCGCGGTAGCTCTCTGTTCTGGCGATCTCAGCGCCGTTGAGACGTCCGCTCACGGTGAGCTTGATCCCCTCGGCACCCATGCGCATGGTGCTGGCCACGGCCATCTTCATGGCGCGACGGAAGCTGATGCGGCCCTCCAGCTGGCGGGCGATGCTGTCTGCCACCAGGCGGGCGTCCAACTCGGGGCGCTTGATCTCAAAGATGTTGATCTGGACGTCCTTGCCGGTGAGCTTCTTGAGCTCCTCGCGCAGCTTGTCCACCTCGGCGCCGCCCTTGCCGATGATCACGCCCGGGCGGGCGGTGTTGATCGTAACGGTCACCAGTTTCAGGGTGCGCTCAATAACGATCTTGGCCACGGAGGCCTTCTTCAGCCGGGCCATCAGGTACTGGCGGATGCGCTCGTCCTCCACCAATTTCTCAGCGTAGTTCTTGCCCCCGTACCAGTTGCTGTCCCAGCCTTTCACAAAGCCCAGGCGGTAGCCGATCGGATGTACTTTCTGTCCCATGGTTGTTGTTCTCGGCTTCGTCCTAGTTCACGGTGTCGACGATGAGGCTCACGTGGTTGCTGCGCTTCTGCATGCGGTAGGCACGGCCCTGGGGGGCCGGCAGCATGCGCTTCAGGCTGCGTGCCTCGTTCACCTGGATGCTCTTCACCACCAGTCCGGCCTCGTCGGCCTTGCGGCCCTCGTTCTTGGCCTCCCAGTTGGCGATGGCGCTCATCAGCAGTTTCTCCAGATCGCGGCTGCTGTGGCGGGTGCTGAAGCGCAGAATGCCCAGCGCCTTGTCCACTTCCTGGCCACGGATCAGGTCGGCCACCTGGCGCATGCGGCGCGGCGAGGTGGGCAGATTGCGTAGCTGGGCCCGGGCCACGGTCTTCATGGCTTCCTTGCGGGCGTCAGCGGCGAGTTTCTTGCGGGCTCCCATGGTGGTCAGTTCTTCTTGTTTCCGGAGTGGCCGCGGAAGGTGCGCGTGGGGGCGAATTCGCCCAGTTTGTGGCCCACCATGTTCTCGGTCACATACACCGGGATGAATTTGTTGCCATTGTGCACCGCGATGGTCATCCCCACGAATTCGGGGGTGATGGTGCTGGCACGCGACCAGGTCTTGATCACGTTCTTTTTGCCCGAGGCCTGGGCCTCGCCCACACGCTTGTTGAGCTTGTAGTGGATGTAAGGCGGTTTCTTGAGTGAACGGCTCATGGTCTACTGCGGGGTTCAGGCACCCTTGCGGGCATTGATGCGTTCGATGATGAACTTGTTGGTCGGGTTCTTTGGCCGCCGGGTCTTCTTGCCCTTGGCAAGCAGGCCTTTCCGGCTGCGGGGATGACCACCACTGGCGCGGCCTTCACCACCACCCATCGGGTGATCCACGGGGTTCATGGCCACCGCACGGGTGCGGGGGCGGCGGCCCTGCCAGCGGCTGCGGCCGGCCTTGCCGCTCTTCTGCAACATGTGCTCGCCGTTGCCCACGGTGCCCACGGTGGCCAGGCAGGTCACCAGCACCATGCGGACTTCTCCGCTTGGCATCTTGAGCGTGGCGTAGCGGCCTTCACGGGCGCTCAACTGGGCAAAGGTGCCGGCGCTGCGGGCGAAGGATCCACCCTTGCCGGGATGCAGTTCGATGTTGTGCACCACGGTACCCAGGGGGATCTCGCTGAGCGGCAGGGTGTTGCCTACCTCGGGGGGCACTCCGCTCAGACCGCTCATCACCACCTGCCCCACTTGCAGGCCCGTGGGGGCCAGCATGTAGCGTTTCTCGCCGTCGGCGTAATGCAACAAAGCGATGCGCGCGCTGCGATTCGGATCGTACTCTATGGTACTCACCGTGGCCGGGATGCCATGCTTGTCGCGCTTCAGGTCGATCGTGCGGTAGCGCTGCTTGTGGCCACCGCCCACGTAGCGCATGGTCATCTTGCCGTCATGGTTGCGGCCGCCGCTCTTGTGCTCGCCCTTGGTAAGGGACTTCTCGGGAACACGCGTGGTGATCCCCTCGAAATCAGTAATGACCCGGTGGCGTGTTCCCGGTGTTACTGGATTGAGTTTTCTGATGCCCATGGCTCTCTGATGCTACCGGGTCAAATACTGCTGTACAGGTCGATGGCCTCGCCGGTCTTCACCGTGACGATCGCCTTCTTGTAACTGGCGGTGTGGCCCTTGAGGATGTTCGTGGAGGTGTAGCGCGTGCGCGTCTTGCCGCGGCAGATCATGGTACGCACACCGGTGACGGTGACGTTGTACTCCTTCTCCACCGCCTGCTTGATCTGCACCTTGTTGCTATCCCTGGCCACCACGAAGCCGTAACGGTTCTCTTTCTCGCCCTGGGCGGTCATCTTTTCGGTGACGATCGGTCGGATGATGATCTGGCTCATGGCTTACTTGGTAAGGGTGGCCTCCAGCATGGGGATCGCGTCCTTCACGATCAGCAGGCCGTTGGCGTTCATGATATCATAGGTGCTCAGGTCGCTGGCGGTCACCACACGGGCACCCTGGATGTTGCGCGCGCTGAGCAGCACCTTGTCGTCCTTGGCGGAAACCACGAGCAGACTCTTGCGCGTACCCAGCTCGAAAGCCTTGAGCAAGGCCACGTAGTCCTTGGTGCGCGGGGCGCTCATCTCCATTCCTTCCAGAACCTTGATGGCGCCGTCCTTGGCCTTGTGGGTGAGGGCGCTGCGGCGGGCCAGGTCCTTCACCTTCTTGTTCAGCTTGAAGTGGTAGTCACGCGGCTTGGGGCCGAACACGCGGGCACCACCCTTGAAGAGCGGGCTCTTGATGGAGCCTTTCCGGCTGCCACCCGTACCCTTCTGGCGGTGCAGCTTGCGCGTGCTGCCACTCACCTCGCTTTTCTCCATGGTCTTGGCCGTCCCCTGGCGCTTGTTCGCCAGGTGCTGTTTCACGTCCAGCCAGATGGCGTGGTCGTTGGGCTCGATCGCGAATACCGCGTCGTTCAGCTTTGCCTTTTTGCCGGTGGACTTGCCGTCCTTGCTGTAGATATCGAGTTCCATCTTATTTCCAGATGATCACGATGCTCCCCTTGGGACCGGGTACTGTTCCCTTGAGCAACAACAGGTTCTTGTCGGTATCCACTTTCACCACACGCAGGTTCTCCGTGGTGATCTTCTTGCCACCCATGCGGCCTGCCATGCGCATGCCTTTGAACACGCGGCTTGGATAGCTGCTGCCACCGAGCGAACCCGGGGCACGGCTACGGTCATGCTGGCCGTGCGTGGCTTCGCCCACGCCACTGAAGCCGTGGCGCTTCACCACACCCTGGAAGCCCTTGCCCTTGCCGGTGCCGGTCACGGTCACGTATCCACCCTCCTCGAAGAGATCCACGCCAACGGTGTCGCCGAGCTTCAGGTCCTTCTCGAATGCCTTGAATTCATGGGCCTTCACCTTGGGCGCGGTGTTCGACTTCTTGTAATGCCCCTTCAGCGCGGCAGGGGTGTTCTTCTCACGGCGATCGCCAAAGCCCAGCTGCACGGCATCATAGCCGTCCTTATCGCCGGTCTTCACATGGGTGACCACGTTGGGCGTGGCCTCGATCACTGTGCAGGCCACCAGGTTCCCGTCCGTATCGAACAGGCTGGTCATGCCGATCTTTTTTCCGATCAATCCGCTCATGGCTTTGTCGTTCTAATCGGTCAGACTTTGATCTCCACGTCCACGCCGCTGGGGAGTTCCAGCTTCATCAGGGCATCGATCGTCTTGGAGGACG
>JBGTES010000051.1:0-31330 GCA_041747675.1 Flavobacteriales bacterium | reverse complement strand
CACTTGGACCGCTGACTGCGAATGCATCGGCCTGCCCTTGGATTGTGAGGATATACCCGGTGGCAGCGCGCTACCCGGCATGCCCTGCGATGATGGGGACCCATCCACTGGAGGCGATACCTGGACCTCCGATTGCCAGTGCATCGGACTGCCGCTGGATTGTTTGAACATCCCCGGCGGGTCAGCCTTGCCCGGCACTCCCTGCGACGATGGCGACCCGACCACGGGCAATGATATCTGGACGGCCGATTGCCAATGCCTGGGCCAGGTGATCGATTGTTTGGGCGACCCAGGAGGCGATGCACTACCAGGCACGGCTTGCGATGATGGGGATCCGAACACAGGCAATGATCTATGGACCAGCGCGTGCACATGTGTTGGCGAAGTCATGGACTGCATGGGTATCGCCGGAGGTGGCGCGCTACCCGGCACCCCCTGCGATGACGGGGATCCATCCACAGGAGCGGATACCTGGTCCTCCGATTGCCAGTGCATCGGTCTGCCGCTGGATTGCTTGAACATCCCCGGCGGATCAGCGTTGCCTGGCACTTCCTGCGACGACGGTGATCCCTCCACGGGCAATGATACCTGGACGGCCGATTGCCAATGCCTGGGACAGTTGATCGATTGTTTGGGCGTACCAGGTGGAGTTGCAATGCCAGGCATGGCCTGCGATGATGGCGATCCGAGCACCGGGAACGATGTATGGACCAGTGCCTGCACCTGTATCGGCGAAGCAATTGATTGCATGGGGATCGCTGGAGGTGGCGCGCTGCCTGGCACACCCTGCGATGATGGGGATCCATCCACATTGATGGACACCTGGACGATCAATTGCACATGTGCAGGTCTACTTGTGGATTGTGCAGGGGTCATCAATGGGTCGGCATTCGTGGACATTTGTGGTGCTTGTGTGGGTGGCAGCACCGGTGAGCTTCCCGCGCCGGACGGTGATCTGGACGGCCTGCCGGACTGCCTTGATAATTGCCCGATGGTATACAACCCGGCACAGGCGGACCTGGATGACGATGGCGTAGGCGACCCCTGCGATAACTGCCCATGGGTGTATAATCCCGATCAACTTGATACTGATGGCGATGGGGTTGGTGATGCCTGTCAGGATGCCGGCATCGGTATCGAAGAGTTTGGTGGCGCACCCGGCTTGCTGGTGTATCCCAACCCTACCAGTGGTCTGTTGTTCATGGGCGATGCCGGTGCCCGGGCCGCTACCATTCTGGTGCATGACATGCTGGGCGCTTTGGTGATGGATGTTCCAGGAGCGGCCGTGATCGATCTGGGCGATCTCGCACCCGGGTCCTATGTGATCACGCTGCGGGGGCACGATGGTACATACCAGGGTAGGGCCCGCGTGGTCCGTTCCTGACGGTTCCTCCTTTCTTTTTTCGTCGAGTGATGGATGCCGGACATCGGTTGGTCCGATGTGTTCATCCCGTGGGTGGATGGATCAGGCTCCAGGCCATGTAACTCTGTCTTGATGCAAGGGGTATGAGTCCCCGGTTTCCGCGCGCCCGGGTTTGTCCTGCTCCGGGTCTGGTTGCGCAGACCGCCGACAAAGCCCCCTGCATGGCGCGCCAACTCATCATCCTCGTCCTCTTCATACAAGCTGTCGCGGCCGTCGCACAATCGCCTTCCGAGAATGCCTCGGTGAAACTTTTTGCCAGCGTTCAGGAACAGCCACCGCGCATCACTCTGCATTGGATGCAACACCCTGGCACCAACGGGATCACCATCTACCGCAAGCTGAAGGGCGCGGCCAATTGGGGATCGGCCTACGCCACGGTACCCTCCAGTGCCACACAGTTCATTGATGAGAACGTGACGGTCGGCGTGTCTTACGAGTATCGTGTGTACCGCACCGGAGGAGGCAATGCCAATGGTTATGTCAACTCCGGCATCCTCGTGCCGCCCATGGAATTCAAAGGCAAGATGATCCTGCTGGTGGACAACAGCATCGCCGGGCAACTCGAACCGGAGCTCGACCAGCTACGCGAGGATCTGCGCGCCGATGGATGGACGGTACTCCGCGAGGACGTAGCACCCAGCGCAGGGGCGCCGGCAGTGCGCAACATCATCATCGGCCATTACAACAGCGACCCCCAACATGTGAAAGCGGTGTACATCGTGGGTCATGTCCCGGTACCATATAGCGGTAATGTAAATCCCGACGGTCATGATGAGCATCGGGGAGCCTGGCCTTGCGATGGCTACTACGGTGAACTGAACGGCACCTGGACCGATAACGGCAACTATCAGAACAATGCCATGAACCCCAAGAACAACAATGTTCCGGGCGATGGCAAATTCGATCAGAGCGATTTCCCCAGTGCGGTGGAACTACAGGTGGGCCGGGTGGACATGCATGACATGCCTGCCTTTTCCGAAGGTGCCGTGCAGCTCACACGCAACTACCTGAACAGGGCGCATGCGTACAAACACCGGGTATGGGAACCACAGGTGCAAGGCATGATCTTCGACAATCTGCAATGGGTGAGCAACCCACTGGCCGCGAGCGGCTGGCGCAATATCTCAGCGCTCGTGGGTCCTTCGAACATCGACGCGCCTTATCAATATGGCCCTTCCTTTATCTCTCTGGCCCAGGACCAAAGCTACCTCTGGACCTATACCAGTGGTGGTGGGGAGATCGCATGGGATCAGGGTATGATCACCTTCAACGGCGCTGGCAACATCGCCACTACGCAGCAATACGCTGCAGCGAACAGCGTGGGTGGCGTGTTCAACATGGCGTTGGGCAGCTACTTCGGCGATTGGGACAATCGCAACAACTTCCTGAAGGCGCCCATTGCACGGGGTGAGGCCCTCACGAACTGCTGGTCCGGCATGCCGCCCTGGTATTTCCACCACATGGGCCTGGGCGAGAACATCGGATATAGCACCTGGGCCACCATGAACAACACGGGCCATTACGTTCCTGCGAATGATGGCTGGCAGGGAAGCATCGGTCGCACACATTTGGCACTGATGGGCGATCCCTCGTTGCGCATGAAGATGATCGTGCCGCCCACCAACCTCACGGTCACCAACAGCAGTGGCTTCGCGAACTTCGCCTGGACACCTTCGTCCGAGAGCGTCCTTGGTCACTACCTCTACGACATCGATCCCGTTTCCGGGGTGGTCACCAGGCTGGTGGATGACCTGATCACCGGTGGTGCGTACCTGAACCCGGCCATCCCTTTCATCGCCGGCCGGGAGTACATGGTACGTGGCGTCAAGCTCGAATCGAATACCAGCGGCAGCTACTACAACCTTTCACTGGGCGCCATCGCCGTCGCATCCGGTGCGGCCAGTCCCGATTGTCTCGGCGTCATAGGTGGATCGGCCCTGCCGGGCACCGCCTGTAACGACAACGACCCGACCACGGTCAACGATACGTGGACGGCGAACTGCGAATGTGTGGGAACGCTGTTGCCTGCGGATTGTCTCGGTGTACCTGGAGGGAACGCGCTGCCAGGAACGGCATGCAATGACAACAATCCGAACACGATCAATGACATATGGACGGCGAGCTGTGAATGTGTGGGAACGCTGCTGCCTGCGGATTGTCTCGGCGTACCCGGTGGGAATGCGCTGCCGGGCTCTGCCTGCAATGACAACAACCCGGACACGGGCAATGACACATGGAACGCCAACTGTCAGTGTGTTGGCCAGTTGATGGACTGCCTCGGCGTACCCGGTGGTAACGCCTTGCCTGGCACGGCATGCAATGACAACAACCCGAACACGGTCAACGATACGTGGACGGCGAACTGCGAATGTGTGGGAACACCAACGGATCTTGATTGTGCGGGAGTTTCAGGTGGCTTCGCCTTCATCGATGACTGCGGTCTATGTGTAGGCGGTAACACCGGCCAGATCCCCAACCTGGACAGCGATGAAGATGGCGTGCTGAACTGTGTGGACATCTGCCCTTTTGCCTTCGATCCGGATCAGGCCGACTTCGATGGGGATGGGATCGGCGATGCCTGCGACAACTGCCCCTGGGTTTACAACCCGGACCAGTTGGACTCAAATGGCAACGGGGTGGGTGACATATGTGATAACCTCGCCACTGGGATCGATGAACTCACGACGGGTCGAGGATTCGACCTTTACCCGAACCCGACGTTGGGTCAGGTGACGGTACGCACGGACATGTCCGGTGTTCGGAGCCTGGTGATCCATGATGCCCTGGGCCAGCGGGTGGGGGGATCCCCCTTCCGCAGCCAGCTCGATCTGGGGCAACTGGCAATGGGTGTCTATCTGGTGATCGCGCTGGATGCAGATGGCCGACACCTGGCCCAGACGCGTCTTGTGAAACAGTGATCCTGGACCACTGAGGGGCCGATCACTTGGCCATTTCCACAGCTTGCGAATATGTGGTGCCCGTTGCCGATCCGTGTCTTCAGATCGCCAGTATCTTCAGTACCCGATACAGGTCCGGTTCCAATGGTTTGGCACCGCCGACCGCTTCGGCAAAGGGAGTGAACACCACGGCGCCATTCACCATGCCGGCCATGGCATCGTGACCCCCGGAAAGCAGATGCTCCACTGCGGCCACTCCCAGGCGGCTGGCAAGGATCCGGTCATTCACAGTGGGACTGCCGCCACGCAGCAGGTGCCCCAGTACGGTCACCCGGATATCGAATCGGTCGGTGCGCTCCTTCACCTTGCGTGCGATGTCGAACGCGCCACCTTCCTCATCCCCTTCGGCCACCACCACGATGCTGGACGACTTGCTTTCAGCCGCTGACTCCAGTTCGTGGACCAGTTCGTCGATGCCCTGGAGCCTCTCGGGTACCATCGCGTATTCGGCACCCGCGGCAAGCGCGCAGGCCATGGCGATGTGGCCCGTATCACGCCCCATCACTTCCACGAAGAACAGGCGGTCGTGCGAACTCGCCGTGTCGCGGATCTTGTCGATGGCATCCACCGCCGTGTTCACCGCCGTATCAAAGCCAATGGTGTGGTCGGTGCCTGCCAGGTCATTGTCGATCGTACCCGGTAGCCCCACCACACGTACGCCATGCTCCTGGAACAGCACACGCGCACCGGCGAAAGTTCCGTCGCCGCCAATGGCCACCACGGCGTCGATACCATGTGCGCGCAGGTTAGCAGCGGCTTGAGTGCGGCCCTCCACCGTGAAGAAAGCCTTGCTGCGTGCGGAACGTAGAATGGTACCTCCGCGCTGGATGATGTTGCTCACATCGCGCACTCCCAGGCCTTTGATATTCCCCTGCACCATCCCATCATAACCGCCCAGGATCCCGCTTACCTGGAGGCCCTGGAAGATCGCACCCCGGGTCACCGCTCGCACCGCGGCATTCATGCCAGGGCTGTCACCCCCTGAGGTGAACACGCCGATGTGACCGATCCGTGCGTTATTGCTCATGATGCTACCACGGTGCCGACCGTGCGCGCGAGGCCATTCTCCAGATCGATGACCACACAGCGATAGGTGCCGGATGTCGACCCGCCAGTGGACTCTTGAAGATCCCACTGGGGAACGAAACCGCGAAGATCGCCCCGTCCTTGGCGGTCATGCTGCGCACGGTGGAAAGGCCGATCGCAAGTGGGGCCCATTGGGTGCGGAGCACAGGAATGAAGAATAGCGTGAGCAGAAGAAGGGGTAGTGGAAGGCGCATGTGCTCTTGAATGACGCGCCGAAATTAGCCTGTGCGGAAACGCGCTATGCGAGAAGATGACGGGAGTTGCCCACTGCAAGTGTCCATGTCTTAATTACTGCAACAAGGTTGCAACAAAAGGTCGACCAAGTACCTTCGCCGAGTGAAGCACAGGGCACGGTACTGGACCTTTCATAAGGTGATCATAGCCGCCCTCTGCTTCTTTGCTGCCGGTGTAGTGATCGCCCAGGAACTTCCGTGTGTGATCACTTTGAACGGTAATGTGTTCGATGAGCATGACCGCATGCCCTTGTCCTATGCGGAGGTCTACCTTCCAGAGCAGGAGAAGGGTGGCATATCTGATACATTGGGGAACTACCGGATCACCGGCTTATGTCCCGGCACCTTTCTGGTGCGCGTGACCCACCTGGGCTGCGAACCAGTGGAGCGCAGGATCACGCTGGACAAGGACATGGTGGTGAACTTCAAGCTGGAACATCACCACGAGGAGTTGCGCGAATTGGAGGTGATCCGCAAGCGGCCCGATGAGAACGTAGGTCTGGCACAGGGAGAAGTGGATAAGGAGATGCTGGAGCGCTCCGCAGGCCGGGACCTGGCCACGGTGATCGCCGCCCTGCCCGGGGTGAACATGCTCAGTTCAGGACCTACGATCGGCAAGCCCATCATTCACGGTCACTCAGGCAACCGCGTGCTGATCCTTAATCAGGGGATACGGCAGGAAGATCAACAATGGGGCAACGACCACGCACCCAACCTCGATCCGTTCAGCAGCGATCGGATCACCATCGTGAAGGGTGCTGCTTCGGTGCAATACGGGTCCGACGCCATCGGCGGGGTGATCATCACTGAACCGGTGGAATTGCCCCGAACGCAGGGCGTTGGTGGCGAGGTGCGTTCGGTGGGCATTCTCAATGGCAGGGGCGGAGGCATGTCGGGCATGGTGCATGGGGGAGTACGCGGAGTGAACGGGCTTGGCTGGCGACTCCAGGGATCGGGCCGGCAGTTGGGTGATGCCACTTCCCCGGACTACATCCTTAGCAACACAGGCTTGCGCGAAGCCGGTGGTTCGGCCGCTGTCGGCTTGAACCGGCATTGGGGTGGTGCATCGCTCTACTATAGTTCGTTCGCCCGTGAGTTAGGCATCCTGCGAGCGGCCCATATCGGCAACCTGACCGATCTTCAGAACGCCATCAGCAGCGGTGAACCATGGTACCGCGCACCCTTCAGCTATGGCATCATCCCACCGCGCCAGATGGCCTTGCACCACCTGTTCAAAGCGGAAGGGCGCTATCGCCTGAGCGATCGGGACATGCTTCTGCTCACCTATGGATACCAAGCGAACGACCGGCAGGAGTATGACAATCGGCGTGGTGGTCGCGATGAACTCCCGGCTCTCGATCTATTCCTGGTGACGCATACTGGTGATGCGGTCGTGAACCACTGGCTGGGTCCGCATGTGCACGGAAAGATCGGCGTCAGTGGGATCTACCAGGCCAACTTCAACATACCGGGCACTGGCATCCGGCCACTGATCCCCAATTATGCCAGGACGGGCGGAGGCGTCTTCCTGTTGGAACATTTCCCTTTGAACGAGCGCCTGGAGCTTGAGGCGGGCGCACGGCTGGAAGGCATGCGACTTCGGGTAGGTCGTTATGACACCGCGAACAAGTATGTGGTCACGGAGCACGAGTTCATCAACCATGCGATCAGTGTGGGTGGGAACTGGTCACCCCGCGACAGCCTTTCGCTGCGGGCCAATTTCAGCACCGCGTTCCGGCCACCGCATGTGAGCGAACTCTACAGCGAAGGCCTGCACCATGGCGCTGCGGGTATCGAACGTGGCGATCCGGATCTCCGCAGCGAGCGTTCGATGAAGGCCGCATTTGACATCGATGCGCACTGGGTAGGCGGACGCGTTCACACGATGATCACCCTTTACCACGACCGTGTGTCGGACTACATCTACCTGCGGCCTGCGGGATTTGAACTCACCATCCGTGGTGCCTTTCCGGTGTTCGACTATGTGGCCACGGATGTGACGATCAGCGGCGCCGATCTCTCGCTGGAATACCGGATCATCAAAGCACTTTCGTTTCGCACAAGGGGCAGCCTGGTGCGGGGCCGTGATCTGGGGCGCGACGAGTGGCTCTTCCAGATGCCGTCGGACCGTATCGAGAACAGCCTCGTCTGGCGCAGCGACCGGTTCGGTGCATGGCGCGGTGTGGAAGCTTCGGCAAGCAGTACGGTGGTGGCACGGCAGACGCGTGTGCCGTTCGATCTGGACTTCATGGAGTCCCCGGACAGCTACCATCTGATCGGCCTTTCGCTCTCCATGGCGCGGCCGGTGGGACGCAACGAGCTGCGCTTGGGCTTCAGCGGTAATAACCTTTTCAATGCGGCCTACCGCGACTACATGGATCGATTCCGTTACTTCGCCGATACACGCGGGCTGGACCTTGCCCTTTGGGTGCGCTACGGATTTGGTGCGCACCGGTGATCGATCCTGGGGGCAAGGGTGCTGCCCTGCATGTTACGCTCAGGCATGAGGCGCATTCCATGGATCATGCGCCTGAACCTTCCTCTACTGCTCGCGGCCCTGCCGGTGATCGCTGCCTGCCAACGACCAGTTCCGTCCGTGCCGGGCAACGGGCACAATGCGATCCAGGAGGGCGCCATCCCCCCACCGTCGCTTGCCCGTTTGGTGGATAGCCTGGCCATTGAAAAGGACAGCATCCACTTGGTGGTGCTCAAGAACAGAAGGATGTTCAATGTGGTGGCCATTGGTGATACGCTGAAGCGCTTCCCTTGTGTACTGGGCGAGGTTCCCGAGGGCGACAAAAACATGCAGGGCGACCGGCGCACGCCTGAAGGAACCTTCGGCTTCCGGGATAAATACCCGCATCGGAAATGGCACAAATTCGCATGGATCGACTACCCCAACGAGGAGAGTTGGAGGCGTTTTCGTGCCCGCAAGCGACGTGGCGAGATCCCGGCGGGCGCCACCATCGGAGGGGAGATCGGTATACACGGCGTACCCGATGGCATGGACCATTGGATCGTGCAAGGCAGTGACTGGACCTGGGGATGCATCGCCCTGCGCAACGATGACCTCGATGCGGTCTGGCCCTTCATAAGGCCCGGCCACACCGTCCTGGTCATCCTGCCCTGAAGGGTGACCGGCAGGTGCGACACTACGCACGCTCCAAGGTCACGGATCGAAGCTGTTGGGGAAGTTCTGGCGAAGGGCCGCGATACCCTCCCGGACCTTCTCTTCCTGCTCACCTTTGAAGGCGGCAAGTTTTCCAGCGAGTTGCTCATCGCCGATCGCGAGGATCCGCACCGCCAGCAGTCCGGCATTGCGTGCGCCATTCACCGCCACTGTGGCGACCGGGACGCCACCGGGCATCTGTACGATGGAGAGCAGCGAGTCCCAGCCATCGATGGAATTGCGGGACTTGATGGGCACCCCGATCACCGGCAGGTTGGTGAGCGCGGCCACCATACCCGGCAGATGTGCTGCGCCACCGGCACCGGCGATGATCACCTTGAGTCCGCGGCCCGCAGCGCCCCGGGCGTAGTCGAACATGCGTTCGGGTGTGCGGTGGGCGCTGACCACGGTGAGTTCGTGCGCGACACCGAATTCATTCATCGTATCAACCGCCTCGCGCATCGTTTCCAGATCGCTTCGGCTACCCATGATGATGCCTACCATGTCCTTGTGCTTGTTCGGTGAATGGTCACTGTTGTCTCGTGTCGGAGGTCTCCAGCGGTACAATGCGGCAGTGCACCTTGGTCACTGCGATGGCCTGATCCAGCCCGGCATGATCGGATGCCATCACGGTCACGTGGCCCATCTTCCTGCCATTGCGTGTTTCGCGCTTGCCATAAAGATGCAGGAAAGCGGCGGGCATGTGGAGCACATCGTCCAGGCCCTTCACATCCGGCGCACCTTCACCCTGCTCACCCACCAGGTTGATCATGGCGGCGTGGTCGCGCAGCTTCGTATCGCCCATGGGCCGTCCCATGTAGATGCGCAGCAGTTGATCGAACTGGGAACTGGCGCAGGCTTCGATGGTATGGTGGCCACTGTTGTGCGCCCTGGGGGCGGTCTCGTTCACCAGCAACTGCCCATCCTCCGCAAGGAACATCTCCACCGCGTATAGTCCCGGCGCACCGAAAGCCTCCGCCACCCGCATGGCCAGTGCACGGGCTTCCTGTGCGGTGATCTCGTCGATGCGCGCAGGGGTCCGCAGATGGTCCACCAGGTTGTAGCGCGCGTCGAATACCATCTCCACGGGATCGTAGGCCACCTGGGCACCTTTTTCGGAACGCACCACGAGGACCGCCAGTTCTGTGGCGATGTCCACACGCTTTTCCAATATACAAGGGCCATTGAACGCCGACCCGATCTCGGCATGCCCATGCACGGCCATTACACCACGGCCATCGTACCCGCCGGTGCGGGCCTTCAGGTATGCAGGAAGCAGGTTGTCATGTCGCGTGATATCAGCTGGACCGTTCACCAGTGCGAAGGCCGCAGTGGGGATCCCATGTTCCGCGTAGAACTGCTTTTGCAGTCCCTTGTCCTGGATCGTGCGCAGGACCGCAGGGTCGGGGATGACCTTTTTACCTCGATCCCGCAGTTCCTCCAAAGCTTCCACGCTCACATGCTCGATCTCGATGCCCACCACGTCGGCATCGGCCGCGAAGGCCAACACTGTTTCGCGATCGGCGAATGACCCTTGCGTGAAGCGGTGTGCGATACGTGCGCAGGGCGCCTGGGGATCGGGGTCGAGCACATGCACCCGGGCATCATAGCGCAGGGCATTCTCGATGAACATGCGGCCCAACTGCCCGCCGCCGAGCAATGCGATCACCGGTGCCTTGGCCATGGGCGGCAAAGATAGCCGCCACCCCGGGGTGCTATCGGCGCCTGCGAGACGCCTTGCTGAACTGAACGATGCGGTAACCCACGGTGAACTGCAGGCTGCGGTTCCGGGGGAACAGCGCATCATCGGCCTCCAACACGGGCGTTACGCCGCTGTAGTAGCGCAGGGTGATATCCACACCGGAACGGAAGTCCACGCCCAGGCCACCATTGAAACCTACGTCCATGCCATTGTACCGTTCGGTGATGTCCTCGGCATCTTCGGTCCCTTCGCGACGGGTGGCGGACAACAGGTTGCCTGCCTGGATCCCCCCCTGCAGGTTGAAACCATTGCCGGTGTACCATTTGAGGGAGAGCGGAGTAAGGATGTATATCGTTCGTTCGATGACGACATCACCCTTCGGCTTATTGTAGCCGGAACCCATGGCCGCCACGAGCAATTCCGGTTGGATCTCCAGACCGGGGCCGATATTGACGGGTGCGTAGACCCCGATCACAGCGCCGGGAAGGGGGAAGTTCTCGATCACTTCCGATCGCGTGGTGCTCATCAGGGGGCCGCCCTTGATCCCCAGCCCGGATCGTTGTGCGAGCAGCGGCAAGGATGAATGGGCCATGAAGGCCAGCGGCAGAAGGAGTTTGATGTAACGTTCCATGTGCGCGGATCTACCTGTACGCACGCGCTCGAACGTGATCCCGGGTGGTAGGGTTGCACCCGGCAGGTATCGATCCGCCCGGATGCACCCGATGATCGACCGATCATGCGTGTTCGGTGACCGGCGATCACCTCCAGGCGCATCACTTTTTGAAGATCGCCCAGTCTGCTGCGATCAGATCATGCTGTCTTGCGTGCGACCATTCGGAATACGTCGCGAGCTCCCGACGACCTCTTGTAGGACCGGCCTCGCAGATCGTACTTGGCCTATCCTACGGCCAGCGCTGCCATGGCCGCCCGGGGATCCTGCGCCCCGAACACACTGTTCCCCGCCACCAGCACATCCGCTCCGATCGCCGCAAGCTTCTTCGCATTGCCAGCATCCACTCCACCGTCGATCTCGATCAATGCCCTGGACCCGGTCTTTTCGCGCAGTGCTACAAGCGCTTCGATCTTGGCGTAGGTGCGCTCTATGAAGCGCTGGCCACCGAAGCCGGGGTTCACACTCATCACGCACACGATGTCGATGTCGGCGAGCACGTCCTCCAGCAGGTCCACCCTGGTGTGTGGGTTGATCGCCACGCCGGCCTTCATGCCCGCGGCCTGTATTGCCTGGATGCTGCGGTGCAGGTGGGAGCAGGCTTCGTAATGCACGGTGAGGTGGTCGGCACCCGCATCGCGGAAAGCGTTGATGAAGGGGTCCGGCCGCACGATCATCAAATGCACATCGAAAGGCTTTTTCGCGTGCCTTCGGATGGATCGGATCACCGGCAGCCCGAAGCTGATGTTGGGCACGAACACCCCATCCATCACATCGATGTGGTGCCAGCCAGCGGGGCCTTCCTCAATGAGTTCCACGGCCGCGCGCAGTTCTGCGAAGTCGGCGGAGAGCAGGGAAGGGGCGAGGATGTGCGGCATGGGCCGCTAAAGTACACGGTCAGGCCCTGGGGCCATATGTCCTTGCGCTCAACCCAGATACGCCTTCAGCACCACGCTCCGGCTCGTATGCTTCATGCGCCGGATGGCCTTTTCCTTGATCTGGCGCACGCGCTCACGGGTGAGGTCGAACTTCTGCCCGATCTCCTCCAGGGTATGCGGCTGGTTGCCATTCAACCCGAAGTAGAAGCGGATCACATCGGCCTCCCGCCCGGCAAGCACGGCGAGCGATCGTTCGATCTCCGCACGGAGACTGTCGCTCATCAGACTTTCAAGGGGATCCGGCAGATCCTCGTTGCTGAGCACATCCATCATGGTGCCGCTGTCCTCGCCATCGCGCAGCGGGGCATCCATGCTCAGGTGACGGCTGGTATTGTTGAGGCTGGTCTTCACCTCCTCCAGGGTCATCTCCAGCACTTCGGCCAGTTCATGGGCGGTAGGAGCTCGTTCGTGTTCCTGCTCCAGCTTGGCGAAGGCCTTGTTGATCTTGTTGATCGACCCGATCTTGTTCAGTGGCAGCCGCACGATGCGGGCCTGCTCGGCGAGGCTTTGCAGGATCTGCTGGCGGATCCACCAGACGGCGTAGCTGATGAATTTGAAACCGCGTGTTTCATCGAAACGGCTTGCGGCCTTGATCAGCCCCAGGTTGCCCTCGCTGATCAGGTCCGGCAGGCTCAGGCCCTGGCCCTGATACTGCTTGGCCACACTCACCACGAAACGCAGGTTGGCCTTGGCCAGCTGCTCCAACGCATCGTTATCACCCTGCTTGATGCGCCGGGCCAGCTCCACCTCCTCCTGGGCGGTGATGAGCTTCACCTTGCCGATCTCCTGGAGATACTTGTCCAGGGACGGCGTGTCCCGGTTGGTCACCTGCTTGGTGATCTTCAACTGCCTCATCCTTGCCATGCGGAGCGTCGTGTTTTTTTGGTGAAGAGCAGGGCCTTGAACGGGGCGGGGTGGGCAAGGTTACCCGTGACTACTAGCCGGGCCATGCCGCTCGGGGAACGGCGCATATGATGCAGGCTGCCGGACGGATGGCCCGTAACGCAGCGAGCCGCCCCAACGCTGGGACGGCTCTTGCTCAGGTCTGTATGATCCGGATCAGTTCTGCTCCGGGCCGCGGTCGCGCATGGGGCGGCGGGGACGGTCGTCGCGGCGTTCCCGGCGTTCGCCATTCTCGGCACGCTCCACATAGCCCTCTGGCTTTGGTAGCAATACCCGTCGGCTCAGCTTCAGTTTGCCGCTGCGGGGGTCCTTGCCCGTCACCTGGAATTCGATCACATCGCCCTCCTTCAGCACATCCTCCACGCGGTCGATGCGGCGCCATTCCAGCTCGCTCACATGCAACAGGCCATCCACGCCAGGCATCACCTCCACGAATGCTCCATATGGCATGATGGTCTTCACCTTGCCCTTGTAGGTGGCGCCCACCTCGGCTTGTGGCGGATTGGCGATGGCGTTCACACGGGCCAGGGCGGCATCGATGCTCGCCTTGTTCTCGCTCATGATCTCCACGTGGCCCATGCCGTCGACCTCGTCGATGCTGATGTGCGCACCGGTCTCGGCCTGGATCTCCTGGATCACTCGGCCACCAGGACCGATCACCGCACCGATGCTTTCCTTCGGGATGGTGATGGTGATGATCCTTGGCGCGTGCGGCTTGTAGTCCTCACGCGGCTTGTCCATGGTCTTGTTCATCTCACCCAGGATATGCAGACGACCTACGCGGGCCTGCTCCAGGGCCTGGGCCAGCACCTCGTAAGGCAGGCCGTCCACCTTCATATCCATCTGCGTGGCGGTCACGCCCTTCTCGGTGCCGCAGATCTTGAAGTCCATGTCGCCCAGGAAATCCTCGTCGCCGAGGATGTCGCTGAGGATCGCGTGGCGGTTCCCGTCGCTGATCATGCCCATGGCGATGCCGCTTACCGGTGCCTTGATCTTCACACCGGCGTCCATCAGGGCCAGGGTGCCGCTGCACACGGTGGCCATGGAACTGGAGCCGTTGCTCTCCAGGATGTCGCAGGCCAGGCGGATGGTGTAGGGGTTCTCCGGCTGGGAGGGGATCACCGGCTTCAATGCACGCAGGGCCAGGTTGCCATGGCCGATCTCGCGGCGGCCGGGCCCACGCATGGGGCGGGCCTCACCGGTGCTGAAGCTGGGGAAGTTGTAGTGCAGCATGAAGTTCTCGCTGCCCTTCTTGGTGGCGAGGTCCACCGTCTGCTCATCCATGGAGCTGCCCAGGGTCAACATGTTGATGGCCTGGGTCTCGCCGCGGGTGAAGATGGCGCTGCCATGGGTGCCGGGGAGCACGTCCACTTCGCACCAGATGGGGCGGATCTCATCGGTCCGGCGCCCGTCCAGCCGCTTGCCATGGTCCAGCACCACGTTGCGCACGGCCTTCTTCATGGCCTTCTTGAAGTAGCGACCCAGCATGGCGCTGTCGGTCTTCTCCTCTTCGCTGAGGGTGACCAGGCATTCCTCCTTGATGGCACTGAACTTTTCGCCGCGCACTTCCTTGGCGCTGGCTTCCATGGCCACGTCATAGTACTTCTGGTAGCAGAAGTCCATGATCCGCTGTTCCAGTTCGGGGTTGGCGTTCTCGTGGCTGTAGGTGCGTTTCACATGGCTCTTGGCCACGGCTTCACCCAGTTCCTTGATCACGCGGCACTGCTCTTGGATGGCTTGGTGTGCCAGTTTGATCGCCTCGATCATGTCTGCCTCCTGCACTTCCTTCATCTCGCCTTCCACCATCATGATGTCGCGCTCCGTACCGGCCACGACCATCTCGATGTCGGCACGCTCCATCTCCTCCACCAGGGGATTGATGACGAAGCGGCCATCCACGCGGGCCACACGCACTTCACTCACAGGGCCGTCGAAGGGGATATCGCTCACGGCGATGGCTGCGGAAGCGGCCAGGCAGGCGAGGGAATCACCGGGGTTCTTCTTGTCGCTGCTCATCATGGAGATCACCACCTGGGTGTCACCATGGAAGTCGTCCGGGAACAGTGGGCGGATGGCGCGGTCCACCAGGCGGCAGGTCAGCGTCTCATGATCGCTCAGGCGTGCCTCGCGCTTGAAAAAGCCACCCGGGAATCGCCCGGCGGCGCTGAATTTCTCGCGGTACTCCACCGTCAGGGGGAGGAAGTCGATGCCCTCACGGGCCTCCTTGGTGCTCACCACCGTGGCCAGCAGGATGGTATCGCCCAGGCGCACCGTTACAGCGCCATCGGCTTGTTTGGCCAGCACCCCGGTCTCGATGGTGATGGTCCTTCCATCGCCCATTGCGATGGTCTTGGTAATTCCTTGTGGTCTCATCTTCTTTTCTTCGTTATGTCCTCGTTGCTTCTTTCCTCTGTTGGGGCGCGAAATTTCGCGCCCGTACTATGAAAAAGGGCGATCGTGCTATCACGATCGCCCCCTTATTCGATCAGGATGTGCTCCCCGGTGCTGCCGCTCGCGCGGAGTACCCATGGCCTTATTTGCGCAGGCCGAGCTTGCCGATGATGGCCCGGTAGCGCTCTATGTCATACTTCCGCAGGTAGCCAAGCAGTTGCTTGCGCTTTCCTACCATGGCCATCAGCGCCTTCTCGGTGCCGTGGTCCTTCTTGTTCCGCTTGAGATGCTCGGTCAGGTGATCGATCCGCTTGGTGAACAGCGCGATCTGGCTTTCGGCCCCCCCGGTGTTCTTATCGGAACCACCGTGTTCGGTGAAGATGGCCTGCTTGGCCTCGTTCGTCAGGTACATGGTCTTGAGTAACAGGCGGCAAAGATAGACTTTTCCATGATCCGCTCAGAGGCCCCGGAAGGCTCAATTCCGCAACATGCTGAACAGCCGCGACAGCGTGGGTTTCAGGTCCTTGCGGTGGACGATCTTGTCCAGGAAGCCGTGCTCCAGCACGAACTCGCTGGTCTGGAAACCCTCGGGCAGGTCGCGGCCGATGGTCTCGCGCACCGAGCTGGGGATGAGACCTGCTCAATGCACGGATAAGGTGCTGGTCAGATCCAGACCGCTGGACACGCACCGGACCCGTACGAAGCGCAGCCCCGTGTCACCGGGCTTGAATTGCATGCTTCCGCGCCACACCCCTTCACCATCTCTTGCCATGGGTTGGCCGTCCAGCAAAAGCCGGCCGGCGGTATCGTAGATGTAGATCAGGGGCTTTACGGGAGCAACGGTGCCGGTTGCCAGCTCTATGGCGCACAACCCATCCGTTGGATTGGGATAGACCAGAAGTTTAGCATGGTCCGGTACTGGTCCAGGGCCGGGCATACTTGTGGCGATGGAGATGCAAGTATCGCCTTGATAACTCAGGTCATAGCTGGCGATCCAGCCCAAAGGGGTGCCGTTGGGTGCCAGCCACTGCACGTTGGGGGCGAAGTAGAGGTGCTCGGGCGAGGCGGCGATGGCCCGTATGGTGGTGTTGAAATTCTTGCCGAACAGGCAAATACGCTCACCATCGAAGCGGAGCAACTGATAGTAGTCCGTGGAGCCTGGCAGCATCACCCTGCCGGAAACGAAGAGTTCTCCGTTGGCCACGGTCATGGTATGCACCATGCCCACATATTGCACGCTGGGAAAGGGATCGGCGAATTGCTCACCGTCCCAGGTCATCACACCACTGGCTGCGTTGCCCCATCCGGCATAGAATTCTCCTCCCACATACAGCAAGCCCTGGAACTCCACCAGGTCGTTCACCCAACTATCGCCCAGTATGCCCGGCCCCAGTTGGCGCAGGGTGTCACCATCCAACCAGCCGATCTCCCGCAGCCCGGGTACATTGATGTTGCCGCCGATGATGTATTGCCCTTGATATTGCACGACCGAGGTATAACTGACGAAGCCCTGGTCAGTGGGATATGCGCACAGGTTGGTCCATGTATCGTTCTGGAAGCGTGCCATGCGGTTCATTGGCAGGCTGGCGATTTGCTGGAAGGTGCCGACCACAGTGGTGCCATCCTCGTTCGTCAGCATGCCCCATGTCAACCCATTGGCGCCACCGGTGCCAATGCTTTTCCATTCCGCTCCGTCCCAAAGGGCCATGCGCTGGGTGTCATCCACCCCCACTGCACCCGAGAAGAATCCCCCGATCAAGATGCTGTCGCTGCCAAGTCGTGTCGCCGATATCACTGGTGCTCCATGGGCATTCTCCACTCCGTTGCCCATGGCATGCCATTGCCCTTCATACCACATTGCGGTACCGTTCACGACCATACCACCAGCAGAGGTGAATCGACCGAAGGCATAGAGGCGTTGTTGCGCACTGTCATAAAGCAATGCACGAACGCCATGGTCCAAGCCAGGTCCCAATGTATCCCATTGGGCACCAGCCCCAGTGTACAAACCAGAGCAAGCCCAAATGATGATTACCAGTCGGTTCATTCTATTACTAAAGGACGCGTGATATCCAACAGTCCATCGGCGGAGCGCATGCGGATGAACCTCACACCGGGGCTGGCACCGCTCATCTCCAGGACAAACGTTCCAGTACTGGCGCCCACCTGGCCTATCCGGACATTCAGGATACGACCTGTAATGTCGTATACGGTAACCAAGGGTTGCCCGGAAACATACCATTCCGGAGCGAGACGTATGAAAACTGAACCAGAGCTGGGGTTGGGAAATACCAACACATGCTGACCATTGTCGTCCACAAGGTTGTTCTCCTCAACCCCGATGGTCACATCATACTGCAATTGGGCGTAGAACGCTTCTCCGGTCTCCGGGGATTGGGTGACATAGGTCAAGTAACAGTATGGTTCGGGGGTGGGTGGGCAATGGAAGGGGAACTCCGCCAATGATCTGGATGACCCCACCAGGTACAGGCGGCCACCGACCCATGGCAATGCTCGCACTGCGAGATCGTTCCCCATGCCCCCGAAATACGTACTCACCGCCAATTCATCCACCGTGTTGAAGCCCATCACCATGGCATCCAGCCCGGGCGCGAACTGGTCCGCATGCATGGGTTGGAAGTAGGTGTTCGGCTTTGGCATCACCGGTAGCGGTGCCGTCCCATTGGAACCCGCAGCGGTGGTCATGGCCACAAGCATGGTCGCGCCTTCATCGGGTCTGAAGGAAAGGACCGAAGCCTCTACAAAGGTGCTCCAGGCCAGGGCAAGTGTCTGACCGTTGAATTTGATGATATAACTGTCGTACTGCTCGGAACTTCTGGGAAATTGTACCTGTGAGCCGGATGCACAGTTAGGTAGCCCACTCCCAGCGGGAGGCGCGCATACCGTGCTGGAGTAGCCCATGGCGCTGGTGAGCCCGGCAACATAGAGATCGCCGTTCAAATTACGACCGATCGCATGCCCGGTATCGTCAGCACTACTTCCCACATAGGTGGACCAAAGCAATGCACCGTCCGGGCTCATGCAGGCGATGTAACCATCGGCCAACGCTGGGCTATTGTTGACGTTGATGTTGTTCTGGAAGTAGCCGCCCAGCGAATTGCACAAGGGGAAACTGCCGTTGCCCGGTGGCGCACATCCAGGCGTGCCTACCCGTGGACTGGTGGTGGCACCTACGAAGTAGACCCGGCCGTTCGCAGGGTCGATCAGCAATTCCCGGCCATGGTCCGATCCAGCCCCGCCAAAGAAGGTGCTGTGGACCAATTGCGCTCCGGCATTGAATCGGGCATAGAACGCATCAGTGCCACCGGCAACGAAGCCCTGGGTATAATCCGTGGTGCCCGGAGGGTCGCATATGGGGAAAGTGGTGTCAGTGCCCTGGCAGGTGGATTCCGGGAATGGCTGCGGAGCGAATCCTGAAGTGGTCCCCAGAATATGCACATTGTCCTGTGCATCCACCCGAAGACAGTTGCACGTCCAAATGCCCTGCCCAAAATAGCTGACCCATTCAGGTTCACCCAGAGTCAATTCATTCCGTGAGAACCGGGCGATATAACAGTTGTCCCCTTGTGTGCGGGGGGAGCTATCGAAGAACCCACTTCCGTATGGTTGTACAGGCAGGTTGGTGCTGTTGGTACGGCCAAACAGGAATACCGAACTTTCATCGGCACTGAGAGCGATACTCTCGGCAGCATCGAACTGGTTGCCTCCAAAAAAGGTGGTGTAGACTCGCTTGTATTGGTGGTCGAACTCGGAGTAATACGCCATCCTGCTGCCCTCGAATTCACCGATCTGTTCATTGAAAAGCGGGAACCCCGGGCTGGTGGTATATCCGCAAACCAGCAGACCACCGCTGTTCAAGACCACGCCGTCGGTCGGGTAGTCGGTCTCGGTATGGCCGTAGAAGGTAGACCATTCGGGTGGAAGACCTCCGGCGCCCATGGGAAATGGATCGGGGCTGATGTCGATGATGAGCATATGATCGGGGTCATAGCTCACGGGTTCAAAGCTCACATAGATGTTGCCAGGCGTGTACCCAAATTCCAGCGCTGCATTCACGAGCTGAGTGGAGCCACCGATCTGTTGATAACAGACCCCGCGTGGAAGGATGAGCTGACGGCCCTTCAAGTGCGCGCGGAGCTTGCCGAAAGCGTCCAAGGTCAAGCTGTCTTGGCCAGCGAAAGCCAGGAGGAGGTCTCCGGGATCCGAGCCGGGATGCATCACGATGTAAAGTTTGGGTCCCCAGGTGTTGCTGTACAGATGGAAGTCGATGTATGGATACACATCGTGGTACACGATGCGACGCGCTCCTTGCAGGCCCATGATCCCTTGGGGGCAATGGCCCAGAATGAAGTTGAACCGTTCATCCTGATATTCATAGGCCTGGGGCAAACTCTCTTGGTTGGCATTGGGTCCTATGAAGGTCATCATGATCTTGTACAGGGTGTCGGGTGTGGCAAGCACGGTGTCCCGAGCGCCCAAGGCGAATGAGATCGTGCTGGCGTCCTCCAGGAATAGTTGTGGTGCGGTCTGCAGGCTATAGTACTTCATCTTGGGAGCCGGGTCGCCGTACAGATCTGTCAATTGACCATGGTTCGGTATGTACACCGAATGGGCGGAGGGGGCCTCGCCCTTGTGGTCGATCAGCAAATAGGGCTGGGCTGGACTCTGTAGGGTGCAAACCAAGAACCATGTACAGATCATGACTATCCTTATGATCGTGCACGTTGTAGGATGTGGTGAAGTATTCATTGTAGGAGGTGTGAGTTTGGGTAGGGAACCATGTCATTACACTAGGTGAATATAGCTCCAGGGTGTGAGATAGCAATTCAGGTCGATGACCCAATGGTCGATCCTGTGGCCAATAGATACCTCTACAACGCGGCTCACTGCCGCAACATGCTGAACAGCCGCGACAGCGTGGGTTTCAGGTCCTTGCGGTGGACGATCTTGTCCAGGAAGCCGTGCTCCAGGACGAACTCGCTGGTCTGAAAGCCTTCGGGCAGGTCGCGTCCGATGGTCTCGCGCACCACACGCGGTCCGGCGAAGGCCACCAGGGCCTTTGGTTCGGCGATGTTCAGGTCGCCCAACATGGCGAAACTGGCGGTAACGCCCCCGGTGGTGGGGTCGGTGATGATGCTGATGTAAGGCAGTTTCTTGCGAGAAAGCTGGGCCAGCTTGGCGCTCGTCTTGGCCATCTGCATCAGGCTGAAGCCGGCCTCCATCATGCGTGCACCGCCGCTCTTGCTGATGATGATCAGCGGACATTTGCGCTTCATGGCCCGGTCGGCGGCGATGGCGATCTTTTCACCCACCACGCTGCCCATGCTTCCGCCGATGAAGCGGAAGTCCATGCAGGCGATCACCACGGGCTGGCCATCCAGTTTGCCCTCGGCGGCGCGCAAGGCGTCATTCAAGCCGGTCTCGGCACGTGTCTTCGCCAGGCGATCGGTGTACTTCTTCGTGTCCTCGAACAACAGGGGATCTCCTGCCACCAGGTCCTGCCCCAATTCGGTGCTCCGCTGCTCGTCGAACAGGATGGCGAAGTATTCCTCGCTGCCGATCTTCTCATGGTAGTCACAGTGCGCACAGACCCACAGGTTGTTCTCGTGCTCGTCGGAGGTCATCACCTCCTTGCACTCCGTGCATTTGTACCACAGGCCCTCGGGAGTTTCCTTCTTCTCCTCGGTGCTGGTGGTGATGCCTTCCTTGACCCGTGTGAACCAACCCATGGTGCGGACTTAGTTGGACGAAGTTATTGTTTGCCCGAAGTTGAGGTCGTTGAGGGGTTGGTAAGTTGAGGGGTTGGTTATTCATTGTCGGAGGTCTGTGTCCAGTGAGGATCCCTCAACCCTCAACCTCTCAACCCTCAACCCTCAACCTCTCAACCCTCAACCCTCAACCCTCAACCCTCAACCCTCAACCCTCAACCTCTCAACCAACTTAAGCCACGGTCACCCCCTCATCCAGATACACATCCTGTATGGCATTCAGTAGCGCCACACCTTCACCCATGGGCCGTTGGAATGCCTTGCGTCCACTGATCAGGCCCTGTCCACCGGCGCGTTTGTTGATCACCGCTGTGCGCACCGCTTCGGCCAGGTCGCTTTCACCGCTGCTGGCACCGCCGCTGTTGATCAGCCCAATGCGGCCCATGTAGCAGTTGGCCACCTGGTATCGGCACAGGTCGATCGGGTGGTCGGTGGTCAGCTCGCTATATACTTTCTTGTGTGTCTTGCCATAGCCGCTCAGCGCATTGTAGCCGCCGTTCACCTCGGGCAGCTTCTGCTTGATGATGTCCGCCTTGATCGTGACCCCCAGATGGTTCGCCTGCGCGGTGAGGTCCGCCGCGGTATGGTGGTCGGTGCCGCCAGCCTTGAAGCCGGGATTGCGCAGGTAGCACCACAGAATGGTGGCCATGCCCAGTTCGTGGGCCCGCTCAAAGGCCTCGGCGATCTCGCTGATCTGGCGGGTGCTTTCCGGACTGCCGAAGTAGATCGTGGCGCCCACCGCCACGGCCCCCATGTCCCACGCGTTCTCCACGGAGCCGAAGGGCACCTGGTCGAATTTGTTGGGATAGGTCATCAACTCGTTGTGGTTGATCTTCACGATGAAGGGGATCTTGTGGGCGTATCTGCGGGCGCTGGCGGCCAGCACGCCGAAGGTGGAAGCCACCGCATTGCAGCCGCCTTCCAGGGCCAGCTTCACGATGTTCTCCGGATCGAAGTAGGCCGGGTTGGGCGCGAAGCTGGCCCCGGCGCTGTGTTCGATGCCCTGGTCCACAGGCAGAATGCTCAGGTAACCTGTGCCGCCCAGACGGCCGTGCCCATAGAGGGTCTGCATGGCGCGCAGCACCTGCGGGTTGCGGTCGCTGGGGCCGAAGCTGCGGTCCACGAAGTCGGGGCCCGGCAGGTGCAACTGCTTGCGCGGGATGGTGGTGCATTGGTGTTCCAACAGGCCGGCCGCATCGCCGCCCAGCAACGCCGCGATGTCCGCGGTCTTCATCTTCGACATGGATGGTGCATTTGGGGCCGGCCCTGCGGCCGGCGGGCGCCAAAGGTAGAAAAGGGGGTGGCGTGGGGTGGACTTGACGAACCGTCACATCAAAGACCATGAATAGCGCGACTGAGATCAGTGCGCAATGCTGTGCAAGCCAGGATTTGCAAATTGCGCGCAGGTGCGTTAGGTTCGTCCTGCCCGTACGCTTGAGCCCGTTGCTCCGGAGGCTCGCAGAAGGCAGGATCGTAGTGGACAAGGCAAGCCAGGTGAAAGCCATGGCATGGAGCAAGCATCATATCGCAAGGGAAGGCGGCGGGCCGCGGCACGGTGATCGTCCGATATTGCCACGATCGGTAGCTGCCGCAACGCATCGTCTCTCTTTCTCTCCGTCACCGCGACGAAGGAAGCGGGCTCTCTACAATAACGCGGCCTGCAAAGGCCTGCACAAAGAAGCCCCCGGTGCTTGTAACACCAGGGGCCTCGGTCGCTCATGTCCCACCAACTCAGGTAAGAAGATGAACACAAGCTGAAGCAAAGGTACAGACCCTTGGGGAGCAGGCGCTTGCCCCAAGGTTGCCGGGTGCGGCGGGTGGGCCACAGGCTCTCCCGCACGGGCAGGCAGCGCATCCTACGTGGTGCGCTGTCTACCCGGTACCCAGAGCGTCAGACACGAATGCGACCGGGGCGTGCCCGGCGCATCACAACAACGACGAACAGCCATGCCCTTATCCATGATGAACGGCAGGAGGTCCGATGCAGGTCAAACGCTTGCGCTGATTTGCGCCTTGGTTATGGCATCCCTCCGCAGCGAGGCGCAGGGCAATTTGGTCCCGAACCCTTCCTTCGAAGATGCTGACACCTGTGCGGTACAGATGGGCTACTTGCCCAATGGCAAGCCTCAGCATTGGTTCCGCGTAAGCGACACGCCGGACTACTACCGGAGTTGTGTGCCTGCTGGATCGGTGAATGCGGTGCCACAATCCGTTCTGGTGTATCAATTTCCCTTCGAAGGCGATTCCTATTCTGGCATGTACACCTACTTCTTCGATGGGTTCAATTTCCGCGAGATGATCGCGGCGGAGTTGACAGATCCTTTGGATGTGGGTGAGACCTACTATGCGAGCATGTACGTGAACGCGGGTACAGGAGGTATTGGTGCAGCAATGTTTGGCGCTTGCAGCAACAACATCGGGATGCTCTTCACGCTGGAAGCAGAAGAATGGTTGGAGGATATGCCACCATTCGGTCTGCGGAACTATGCCCAGGTGTTCAGCCAGGAAGTGATCACCGATACTTTGGGTTGGACCTTGGTCAGCGGGTCCTTTGTGGCTGATTCAGCCTACCGCTACATCGTGATCGGCAACCATTTCACCGATGAGTACACCGTCTTGGACACCATCGCTGTTGGGGTTTACGACCGGGCGTACATGCCTGTGGATATGATCTGTGTGTCCACGGACCCGGAGGGTTGCCCGATGACAACTGGAGTGCGGGATCAAGGTCTTTTGTCGCTCAGCCTCTATCCCAACCCGGTCGTGGACTTGGTCCACCTATCCGGTTTGCAAGGGAGTTACAGGGATGTGGTGATCACGGATGCGGTCGGGCGCAGGGTCTGGTCGGGCTCCGTGCGTGGATTGGAGCGGTGGATGCTGGACGTGGCTTCGTGGCCCGCAGGGCAATACATGCTGCTGTTAAATGGAGAAGCAGGCAGGCGTTCGTTGCGATTCGTTGTGATGCGCTGAGGTGTGTTCCGGTCTTCGGTAAGTGTAACAACGAAGACCATGAAGACAAGAAGGAAAAGGATGACCGGGCCGGTCATGATCGGCCTGATGATGTTGCCCTGCGCCCTACATGCGCAGGTCACCTTAGAAAGTAACACAATAACCGGGACCGAGTATGTGGGCTGTGACGCAAATAGCAACCAGCCGTTGCGTTTCAGCACCTTGGCGAACTTCCGGCATGAGTGGCGCACGAACAACGTGTTCCGCATGCGGCTCACCCAGACGCTCACGGGCCAGACGATCAATGGATTCGGTGGCTTGGATCTGAGCGGTCATCTGGGGGTTGGGCCATTTAGCGGGAACGTGAACAGACCATTCTCCATGATCCACATAGACAATGGGGGCAACCAGGTATCGGGATTCCGGCCGTGGCTCAAGACGGGATTGACCCTTACGCGAGGCACAGACCTGGGATACGTGGGTTTGAAGGACGAGGGTGACGACCTGATCCACATGACAGTGTGCTGGGCGGATAACACCTTGGTGCAAGGCCCGGACCTGTTGAAGTTCATTTTCCTGGCTCAGCCGATCCTTGCGAACGGTACTGCAGGTACACTGAACGGTTTGGAGGCTGCCCGCATCTGTCCCGCGCCCGATGGCAATGAGAGCTTTTACGGCATCGGCGACTGGTTCACGACGGGCGGCAATGTGAATCCCGATGAGCGGCTGGATATCCTGGATGGCCGGGTGCGGATAAGGCAACTACCCAACGACGATGAAGAGCCGACCGAGGACAAGGTGATGGTGGTGGACGATGACGGCGTGGTGAAGTGGCGTTCTGCCACAGGTATCGTTGGTGCCGGGGATTGCAAGTGGACGATGAGTGGCGGCGCGAATAACAAGAATGTGTGGACAGCCATCGGTACCGGGACGTCATGTCCTAATCAGGAAAACCGCGTCGGGATCGGGCTGAACATTCCAGCAGCAAAGTTGGATGTGTTGGCCACGGCCAATAGCGGATCGGTCACGGCATTGCGGGCCTACCAACAATCGCTGTCCGGTGTGACACATGCGGTCCGGGCGATGAATATTCCCCTCAGTGGCTTCAATACAAATACGGGCCACGGCGTTTTTGCCACGGCCGAGAATGCCTCTACGCTGTATGGGGTGAGAGCGGAATCGAAGGTCGGCTCTGGTCAGAGCGGAGTGAATACCCTTTGGGGCGTCTTTGGCAGTTCGACCTCTGTGAGCGATGCTACTCATGTCGGGGGCATTTATGGTGGAGCGACGGCGGGCAACTCCACTCAGATCACTAATCTGCAAGGGGGCAATCTTCGCGTGGAAATGCACTCCAATAGTGTGAGCACCGCGGTCTATGGCCTGGTCGCTAAGGTGGTATCGGTGGGTTCTGGCTCGACCGCAGGAAAGGGCACGACGGTGCATGGAGGATCGTTCGAGGCGATAAGAGGCACGGGAACCACCTACGGTGTTGAGTCCTCAGCGAACAGTGGAGGTGGTAATGACAGCTATGGTGTTTACGCAGCTGGCTATGGAGCGACCATCACGAACACAGGAGTTCGCGGACGAGCAAGTGGATCTGGAACGACGAACTACGGGGTATATGGCAGCGCAACGGGTGGGGGTGGAGCGACCAATTGGGGTGGCTATTTCGAGGGGGAAGGCTTCCTGGGCGCTTCTGAATGGACCTATTCCGACGCAGCTTTGAAGACCAACATCTCGGATCTCGATCCTGCCGAGGCACTCGACATCATCACGCAATTAGGAGCCAAGCGTTACAACTTCAACACCGATGCACATCCCTACCTGTCGCTTCCAACACAAGGCCAGATCGGCCTGATATCGCAGGAAGTGGAAGCCTTTCTTCCGGAGTTGGTGAAAGATGTACAAAGGCCTGCTGCGTATGATAGCACAGGCGTTGAAGTAGAGCCCGCCATGACCTTCAAGGCCATGAATTACAATGCTCTGATCCCAGTGCTGATCGCGGCCATCCAGGAACAACAGACCCAGGCCGATGCCATGCAGGACCAACTGGCCGCAATGCAAGAAGCCCTCGCCTCCTGTTGCACCCCATCAGATGATGGTTCCCTGATGGAGCAGCCCTTGGACAGCGAAGGCGAACCCAAGATCGACCCCGCCCTGGAGCGGCTGCTGCGCATCGACCCCAACCCCTTCACCGAGGCCACCACGCTGCGCTACACCCTGGAGCGCGCAGGCCGTGCGCAGCTATTGGTGAACAGCAGCGATGGCAAACAGTTGAAGGTGTTGCATGAGGGCCTGGCCCCGGCAGGCGATCACAGCTACGACTGGAACACCAGCCACCTGGCGGCGGGCATGTACTACGTGACGCTGTTGCTTGATGGCGAGCCACTGGTGAAGCGGGCGGTGAAGGTGCGGTAGGGGAAACGGATCCCCCTGAACAAGAACGGCGGCCCGCAGGTCGTCGTTCTTGTTCCATAGAACGAAGCGGTCACTTCCGCGCGGGTGCCTTCGTAGGCTTGACGGCGGGTACTACGGCCTCTTCCACCTTCACGGGCTCCGGGGCCTTGCGCTCCACCACGGTCATCTCGTCCACCAGGTGTTTGGCCCCTGCGAATTTGTCGATGATCCAAAGCACATAGCGGATGTCCACGCTGATGGTGCGTTGCAGATCGGGTTCAAAGGCGATGTCGCCGCTCATGGCTTCCCAGTTGCCGTCGAAGGCGATGCCGATCAACTCGCCATTCCCGTTGATCACCGGGCTGCCGCTGTTGCCGCCGGTGATGTCGTTGGCACTGATGAAGCAGGGGATCAGATCGCCGTTCTCATCGGCATAGCGGCCAAAGTCCTTGTTGAGCAGCATTTCCTTCTGGCGGGCCGGTACGATGAATTCCTCGTTGGTGGGATCCTCCTTCTCCAGGATGCCGCGGTGGGTGGTGACATGCTTGTACCACACCGCATCGGCCGGGTAGTAGCTTCCCACGGTGCCGTAGGTGAGGCGCGGGGTGCTGTTGGCGTTGGGGTACCACATGCGTGTGGGATCCTTCTCGCGCATGGCGGCCACCATCAGGCGGTAGCCCTGGTCGGTGTCGGCCTCACTGGCGCCCACCGCCGGCCCCAGGATATTACGGAAGTGGTTCATGCAACTTTCCATGGCCTGCACTCCCAGGTCGCGCTCCATGGCCTTACGTGTCGGCTTGGCCAGGAAGGCATCGAGCTTCTTGCGGTCCACCAGCATGCTGGTGTTCCACACTGCCCTGGCCCAGGCATCGAAGTCGCCCTTGTATTTCTTTTCGATATCACGGATGAGGGTGGGCTGCAGATCCTTCTCCACATCATTGGCGATCAAGCGGAACATGGCTGCGGTGATCGCCTGGTCGGTGGCGGCATCATAGTCTTTGAAAAAGCCATCGGCGGCGGCCTGTGTCCGGGCCACCATGGCGGCCACAGCGGCGGCGTCCTTTTCATCGGTACGCAGCTGGTTCAACAAGACGAAGGTGCGGAAGCCCATCAGCACCATTTCGCTGCCAAAAGCGGCTTCCTGCATGTAGGTGCTTGCGCGCTCGAACTTGGTTCGTTCGTGGTAGCCGCGTTCCAGCAAGGTCATGGTCTCGCCGTACTTCGCCTTGCGGTCGGGGTCGGCATTCACCCACGCCATGAGGCCGGCCTCCTGCTGCTTCTTCTTGTCCTCCACACGCAGGCGCTTCAATCCGCGCTGCTGGCCGATGAAGTACTTCCAGTAGTTGCTCACCTGGGCATACTTGGCGGCGTACTTGATGCGCACCGCGTCGCTGGCATCCATGTGCTCCTTCATGATGTCCAGCTTCACCCCGCGGATCTTCACCCGGCTGGGCTGGTCGATGTCCAGGGCCAGTTTCACCCCCTGGCTGCTCAGGAAGCGGTCGGTGCTGCCTGGGAAGCCCATCACCATCGCGATATCACCTTCCTGCACACCGGCGATGCTCACCGGGAAGAAGTGTTTTGGTTTGAGTGGAACATTGGCGTCCGAGCGGTCCGCGGGCTCACCATCGGGGCCGGTATAGATGCGGAACATGGCGAAGTCGCCAGTGTGCCGTGGCCACATCCAGTTGTCCGTGTCGCCGCCATACTTGCCGATCGCGTTGGGTGGGGTGCCCACCAGGCGCACGTCGCGGTAAGACATATAAGTGTAGAGGTAGAACTCGTTGCCCTCGTACATCACCTTGAAATCAGTGCTGAGTCCGTTCCCCTTGGGAGCTTCCGCTTTCAGCCGCATGCCCACTTCCTGCACCTTGGCGCTGCGTTCCTCCTCGCTCATGCCATCGGTCAGTTCGGCCAGGACCTGCTCCGTTACATCGTCGATCCTCTCCAGGAAGCTCACATTGAAATCCACCGGCAGTTCATCCTGGCGCGTCATCGCCCAGAAGCCGTCGGTGAGGTAGTCGCTCTCCACGCTGCTCAAGGACTGCACGGCGCTGTACCCGCAATGGTGGTTGGTAAGGAAGAGTCCTTCGGGGCTCACCATCTCACCGGTGCAGAACCCGCCGCCCAGCCGTACCACGGCGTCCTTCAGGCTGCTGTTGTTGATGTCGTAGATATCATCGGCCGTGAGCTTCAGGCCCATGCGGCGCATGTCCGCCTCGTTGATCTGCTTGAGCTTGTCCAGCAGCCACATGCCTTCCTGGGCGCTGGCGGTGAAGGTGAGCAGCGCCGCGAATGACAGCGCGAGTTGACGGAGTTTCATCATGGTATACGGATGGCTTTTTCGAGGGAGCGCAAATGTAAGGGCTATGCCCCGGGCGCATGATGCGAAGGTGATGGCCGGGGGAGGCAGTGACGGGGCGCCGCGTCAATGATCGCCATGCACCGGCTTCCAGGCCGCAGGCAGCAACTCCTCTTCCAGGAAGGTGGTGTAGGACTTGAAACTGGCCGGAGTGCCCACGCGGCCGGTCACCTGCTTGTCCTGCCCGTCCGCCACCACCCGGATCACGGTGCTGGGCAGGTCGGTCACCTGGCTGTCGTACACCGCGTCCAGCTTGAAGAAGCCACTCTCGTTCGCACGGTCCACCGCCCGCTGGAGTTTGTCCAAGGGCACACGGCCCTCGTGGCGGCCGAGGTTCTCCACATGCACCACCCCTTCATAGGTGGCATAGCCGCTGCGATACGCATTGAAGCGATAGGCCGGACACATGCCGAAGCAAGGGGTACGTTCCAGTGCGATCACCAGCGAATCGCCGGGGGCGGGGCCGCCCAGTCGTTTGGTATCCTGCGCGGTGGCCGGGGTGCCGGGGTCGGCGGCATCGCGGGAGCTCGCCTGCTTGTTCTTGCAGGCGAACATCAACAGGGCGACGGAAAGGGTGGGGAGGAGCATGTTGCGGATCATGGCTGATGTTGGCGTGGACTGGCCATCGCCGTGCCAAAGCTACCCGCCACGCAGAGAATGCCGGTCAGCGCTTCTTGCGCTTGCCGCGTTCCAACTGCTGCTGCTTCTGCATGTCCTCCAGGCGCTGTTGCCAGCGACTTTTCTTTTTCGGGGTCTTCATGTTCAGCAGCAGCTGCGCGCGGATCTTCTCCTCGTCGATGAACCAGCGCTTGAATACGGTCATCTGAAGGATGCTGATGATGTTGGCCAGCAGGTAGTAGTAGCTCAGGCCCGCGCTGAAGTTATTCAGGAAGAAGAGCATCATGATCGGGAACATCCAGATCAGGATCTTCATGCTGGGCATGCCCTGCTGGGTGGGCATCTGCTGCTGGTTGATCAGCGAGTAGACGATCGTGCTGGCGGCCATCAGCAGGGTGAAGAGACTTATGTGGTTACCGTATGAGTCTGAAAGGCCCCAGATATAGGTACTCCACTCAAAGATGCTGTCATAGCTGCTCAGGTCATCGGCCCAGAGGAACTTCTCCTGCCGCAGTTCAATGCTGCTGGGGAAGAAGCGGAACATGGCATACAGCACCGGTAGCTGGATCAGCATGGGCAGACATCCGCTGGCGGGATTCACGCCGGCCTTGCGGTACAGGTCCATGGTGGCCTGCTGTTTCTTCAGTGCGTCGCCCTCCTTGAACTTGGCGGTGATGTCCTCCATCTCTGGTTTCAGCACGCGCATCTTGGCGCTGGCCACCAGGTTCTTGTAGGTCAGCGGCATCAGCAACAGCTTGATGGCCAGGGTGAGGACCAGGATGATGATGCCGTAGCTGAGGTCGAACTGGTTGAGGAAGTTGAAAATGGGGATCACCAGCCAGCGGTTCATCCATCCGAAGATGCCCCAGCCCAGGTCGATCACCTTGTGCAGTTCGTCCACCTCGGTGCGACGCAGGGTGCCGTAGTGATTGGGCCCCAAATACATGCGCATGGCCACCTCAGGTTCGGCATCGCGCTCCTTCTCGAAGAAGAGCTTCGCGCTGAAACGCTTGGTGTGCGAAGGCACCTCCAGTGGATCGATGGCGATGGAGGAGCCACTGCTCGCGAAGCCTTCCTCGCTGATCATGGCCACGGTGAAGAAGTCTTGCTTGAAGGCCACCCAGTTGGTGCGCCCCTTCAGCTCCTTTTCATCGTCGCTGCTTTCGCTGAGGTAGTCGCGTTGGTCGCTGAAATACTTGAAGTACACGCTGCTCTTCTGCATCTCGTTCGGCAGATGCTTCTCGTTGTTCAGTCCGGTGAGTTCCCAGCGGAAGAAGAGATTGCGCGGGTCCACTTCGGCACGCAGCCCAACGAAGGCGGCGTGTACGTCCATGAAATAGGTCTCGGGATCCAGCGTGTAGGTCACCTCCAGGCGCTTGTCCCGATCGGTGGTGGGGGCGATGAGGCGCACCGCGTCCGGACCGAGGCGCAGCACCTCGAAGTGCAGGTCGCTGGTGCTCAGATCCACGTTACCTGCGAAGAACCGGAACTCGTACTGGCCGGAGTCCGGGTCGGCCAGGAATAGCGGGGTGCCGTGGTAGGTGCTGTACTCCTTCAGGCGCATCACCACCGGGCGCGCGCCGTGGGTGCTGATGCTTATCTGCAGGCGCTCGTTCTCGATGGTGACCTGCTCCCCGCTGCCTTCGGCGGCCGGAGCGAAGATGCCGAAGCGGCCCTGGATCGCGGCGTTGCGCAGACTGTCGCTCAGCCAGGCATCGGCAGCGGCCAGCGGGTCCGCCTCCG
>JBGTES010000050.1:0-11044 GCA_041747675.1 Flavobacteriales bacterium | reverse complement strand
GACCGTGGGGAACGTGTGACCGATCACATCGAAAACCGGCTTCAACAGCCGGTTGATCGAGGTAAAACGACCAAGTTCAATCTATGACCGATACGATGTTCAACCCCACTGCTCCTCATGCACAGTTCTTCGAGGTACCCTACTATCAGTACCTCTTCGATCAGCCAGTGGAGAACATGGCCAACAGTGCCTTCTGGCTGGGCAACTGGGACGGCTGGTTCACCACGGAGCCCCTGGCGAACAAAGGCGTGGCATACAACGGAGGGGTGGAGCTGAGCCTGGAGAAATTCTTCACCAAAGGCTGGCACGCGCTGGCCACGGTCTCGGTCTACGAGTCACAGTACAAGGCCCTGGACGGAACATGGCGCAACTCGCGCTACAGCATGGGCGCTGTGGCCAATGCCCTCGCTGGAAAGGAGTGGAAACTCGGCAGCGAAGGCAAGGACAAGGTGCTGCTGACCGGCATCCGCTACAGTGTGCTGGGCGGACAGTGGCGCACACCGATCGACCTGCAGGGCAGCATCGCCGCAGGCTCATTACAGGAAGGGGGTGATCCCTGGAGCGTGAAGGGCGACCCCATCCACAAGGTGGACATGGTGCTGGCCTACCGTGTGGGCCGCGCACGCGTGAGCCATGAGATCAAGATGGATGTGCAGAACGTGGCGAATGCGCAGACCGTGGTGTACGAGTATTACAACAACCGCACGCAGAAGATCGAGACCATTGACCAACTGGCGATGCTGCCGGTGTTGCAGTACACCATGCGGTTCTGAGCGGGCTTCAACGCAGAGGCGCTGAGCCGCAGAGGGCGCTGAGGGGAATTCTCTTCAGCGCCCTTCGTTTTTCGATGAAATGCAGTTGGCGTCTTTGCCGGGACCAACATGTGCGGCTGTCCTGATGAAGGCCTTGCGGAACAGGGAGCATACTCCGGAATTGAAAGGCGCGCCGGAGTATTGGAACGATAACGCCCCGTGAAAAGCTGGCACCGATGCTCCGCCGTCTTTGCGTCCTCTGCGCCTCTGCGTTGTGCTACAACACCCGCCTCACCATCCGCAGCCTGTGCGTATACACGCCGGCATCGGCATTGAAGATGCCCTGGTGATCGAGCTTGTCGATGCGCACCCGGCCGCTGCTGTGCGCGATGCGCAGATCGCCTTCGTCGTTGCGGGTGAGGATCAGACCCACATGGACGATCTTGCCGTCCGTGTCCTCGAAGAAGGCCAGGTCGCCCGGTTCGCAGAGGTCCAGTAGTTCCACCACATCGCCTTCACCGATCTGCTGGCCGGCGTCCCGGGGCAGGTAGATCCCCATCAGGATGTAGATCATCTGTGTGAGACCGCTGCAATCCACGCCACTGGGAGTGCGCCCGCCCCAGAGGTAGGGTGCGCCCAGGAAGGGGTGGAGGTAGAACTCCAGCAGATCGGCGCGTTCCAGGTCCGGACGGTGGTTGGTGACGGCCTGCACAGGAATGCGGTGGCCGTCCCAGAAGATGGTGCCATCCTCATAGAAAGGCACCACACCACCGTAGGGCAACAGCACCTGCCGATCGCCGAGGTCCGCGATGGTGCTCTGGTCGATCACACGCAGGTCGGGGTCGAGGTTCGGAGTGGTACATGGAGCCATCTGCTTGTTGTCCACCCAGCCCTCGTATCCGTCATGGTCGAAACGCAGCCGGCTCCAGTTGCCTTGTTCCTCCAGCACCTCGGCCGTTTCGCCGAAGAGCCATTGCGTCACCATCTCCGCGCGGTCATTGGGTTCGGCGCGCACCGGGACGATGGAGAGGGGGGAGATGACGGCTGGCATTGGGTTGAGGAGTTGAGAGGTTGAGGAGTTGAGAGGTTGAGGAGTTGAGAGGTTGAGGAGTTGAGAGATTGAGGGGTTGGTGTTCAGTGGCGCAACAACACTCAACGCCTCAACCTTCAACCAGCGTGAGCAATGCGCGCTGGCTACAACCTTTCAATGACCATCGCGCTCGCACCGCCGCCACCATTGCAAATACCGGCCGCACCATACCTGCCCCCGTTCTGCTTCAGCACGTTTATCAGCGTGACGATGATACGCGCACCGCTGCAACCCAGGGGATGACCAAGGCTTACCGCGCCGCCGTTCACGTTCACCTTGGCGGGGTCCAATCCCATGAGCCGGGTGTTGGCGATGCCCACCACGCTGAAGGCCTCGTTGAGTTCCACGAAGTCGATGTCGCTCATCTTCAGGCCGGCCTTCTCCACCGCGCGGGGCAGAGCTTTGGCGGGAGTGGTGGTGAACTGCTCGGGCGCCTGTTCGGCATCGGCATAGCCCAACACGCGCGCCAGCGGCTTCAGGCCAAGTTCCTTCGCCTTATCAGCGCTCATCAGCACCAGGGCGGCGGCGCCGTCGTTGATGGTGCTGGCGTTGGCGGCCGTCACGGTGCCATCCTTTTTGAACACGGGTTTCAGTGCGGGGATCTTTTCAAAACTCACGTTCTTGTACTCCTCATCCTCGCTCACCGTCACATCACCCTTGCGGGTCTTCACCGTCACGGGCACCACTTCATCGGCGAACTTGCCGGCAGCCCATGCCGCCGCACTGCGCTTGTAGCTTTCGATGGCGAAGGCATCCTGCTCCTCACGGCTGATCTTGTGTTCCGTAGCGCACAGTTCGCCGCATACACCCATGGCCTGCTGGTCATACACGTTCATCAGACCATCCTTGCTGATGCCATCGACAAGTTCGCCGTTGCCAAAGCGGTGGCCGTAGCGCGCCTTGGGCACATAATAGGGCGTCTGGCTCATGCTTTCCATGCCACCGGCCACCACGATCTCGGCATCGCCAAGGAGGATGTCCTGTGTGGCCATCATGATCGCCTTCATGCCGCTGGCGCACACCTTGTTCACCGTGGTGGCGACCACCTCATTGGGCAGTCCGGCGAACTTGGCGGCCTGGCGGGCGGGAGCCTGACCGAGGTTGGCTTGTAGTACGCAGCCCATGATCACCTCCTGCACCTGTTCGGGCTTGATGCCGGCCCGCTCCACAGCGGCCTTCACAGCAGTGGCACCCAACTGGGTGGCGGGTACTTCGGCGAGACTGCCGCCGAAGCTGCCCATGGGGGTGCGTACGGCGGATACGATGACGACTTCCTTGGCCATAGTGGAATGGTTGTTCACGGTTGTTCAGGGTGGCAAAGGTAGCCGCCTCTGTAGGATCGCCCGGGGTATGGAACGGCCTTCTATCTTTGCCGCCCCCGGAAAGGCCGGGTCGTTCTTTCGATACTTCTGGAGAGGTGGGTGAGTGGCTGAAACCAGCAGTTTGCTAAACTGCCGTACTGGGATAACTGGTACCGGGGGTTCGAATCCCCCCCTCTCCGCCAACGAAAAGCCTGGCCACTTTAGGGGCCGGGCTTTTTCATTCCGCAGCAAGCCTTGCGCAACAGGAGCGCGCTGCGGAATGAAAAAGCCCCCGAGCAGAGCGAGGCAGGCATTGTATGGTAGCCTCCCCACTTGTGCATAGCCCGCTCCGGGCCATCCCGCAGCATGCAAGACGAAGCTTGAGCACCCGTGCCCAAGCTTATTATGGCCACATGGGTCCGGTGAAGATCCAAAGCCGTTCCTTTGCACCCGCAAGTTTCGGGGTGTAGCGCAGTCCGGTTAGCGTACCTGCTTTGGGAGCAGGGGGTCGCAGGTTCGAATCCTGCCACCCCGACAATGTGAAGGCCAGCCTTAGGGTTGGCCTTTCTTGTTCGCACCTTTGCCGTGAAAGGTCCCGTAGCTCAGATGGATAGAGCACCTGCCTTCTAAGCTGGTGGTCACAGGTTCGAGTCCTGTCGGGATCGCAGGGTGCCCCTAAGGCTTCACCACGCGGGCGGTGGCGCTGTGCCCCTCCCATTGCAGGCGCAGCAGGTAGAGCCCGGACCGCCAGCCGCTGGTGTCCAATTCCACAGGCCCGTCCGCCCGGTACGCACCTTCCAAGATGGTTCGCCCCAGGGCATCGAATACGGCCAGTTGGTATGCCGCCGCACCTGCCGGTGGCGCGATGAACAGCCGGTCGTGCGTGGGGTTGGGCCACACCGACGGAACATCGTCCCTGCGCTCGGCCACATCCACAAGGCCCAACAGTTCGAGCACGGCGTGGTAGGCGTTCACCTTGCCCATGCCCCAGCGGGTGCTTCCCCCTGCCGGGATCTCGCCGGTGAAATTGTCCGTCCGGGCAGTGGCTTGCAGCAGTTGGTTCAGGTCGTGTGGCGTTATGGTCGGATCGGCCTGTAGGATCAATGCTGCGATGCCGGCCACCACGGGCGAGGCCATGCTGGTTCCAGAGAAGCGGGCGAAGGGGTAGCTGTTGCCCTCGAACGAAATGGTCTGGATGGAGGAGAAGCTCGCATCGGTCCAGGTGCTGATGGAACTGGCCACATTGACCCCCGGTGCGGTGATGTCAGGCTTCAGGCGGCCATCCAGCGTGGGGCCTTGCGAGGAGAAGTTGGCGATCATGCCGCCCAATGGGTTCCCCCCGCCGCTGAGGTATTCCGCCGAGTAGGCCGCCACGGCGATGGCCCCATCGGCACAGGCCGGCTCGCCGATGCCGTAGTGCCGGTCGCCCTGCATCCAGCCGGGCAGCGCAGGCAGGAAGGCCTGGCCCCAGTTGCCCACATCGTTATCCAGTTCGGTCACGTTCCAGAAATGCACGGTGCCGGCTTCGGCCGTGGCTTTCAGGCCCACCTGCAGCGAGCTACGGTTGCTGATGCGCAGGCGGAAGTGCGGCCGTCCATTCAGCGGGTGCGCCGCATCGCAGGTGAGGTTGAAGTGGATGGTATCGTTGCCCTGCACCAGCAGGCTGTCCAGGTAGTAGGGTTGCGTGGCGGTATCGTACCAGGGGCTCTCCTGCAAAATATTTCCGCCGCTGAAGAGGGTGAAACCCGCCCGGAAGGACTGCCCCGGCTCGCCCCACATGCTGATGCTCTGCCCCCACATGTGGGGATGCGCCGCGTAGGAGTAGAACCCGATGCGCGAACGTAGCGTGTCGTCGGCGAAGTCGTGCGTGAGGTGGAAGTCCACATTGCCGTTGTTGCCTGCGGAAGTGACGAAGACCACGCCCTCATCGGCATACAGGTCTATCGCCTGGCTGAGCAGCGAAGTGCCATCGAGGGTGCCCATGTGGTAGAGGCCCCAACTCATGTTCACCACCAGGCGCTTGCCGTCCTGCTGCGCGATCTGCTGCATCCATGCCCAAGCATCGAGCACCGCTGCGACGTCCACCAGGAAGGTGTTGAAGAGGAACTGCGCTTCGTAGGCGATGCCGCGGTAGATGGTGCCCGCGCCGCCCCCCCCGGCGATGCCGGCCACATGGGTGCCGTGCGTCGAGTAGCTGTAAATGTTGGCCGTGTCGCCCTGCGCGGCCAGCAGATCCGGCGCGGTGGCGTATTCGGTGCCGTAGCCGAAGCCCGCCGGTGCCGGCCCCGACTGCTTGTAGTGGTCCCACGCGGCTCGGATGCGGGTGGCGGTGAGGGCCGTGTCGTAGAACATCGGGTGGGTGTAGTCGAAGCCCCAGTCGGTGATGCCGATCAGCACATCCTGCCCGGTATAGGCCTGTGGCAGGTGGATCCCTTGGTGTACGCTGTCCACCCGGGTGGCGCCGATCAACCGGTCCAGCGCAGGCACCACCTTGCTGGCGAGTTCAGCGTAGTGCAGGCCCGGTATGCTGTGTACCACCTCCAGCGCGTGCGCATCAACGCGGAAGGAGATGATGGAGCCTTTGCGTGCGCCCCAAAGGATGGCCTCGTGCTGCGCCTGCTGCGGATCGAAGCTGTCATCCACCAGTCCCAGCAAGCCCACCATGCAGCGGCCGTGGATCAGGGCGGTGGGCCAGCGGCCTTCGGTGGATTTCACCAGTCGCGCGCCAACGGGTTCGGCCTTGGCCATTTCCACCAGTTGATCGATGCCTGCACGCGTGATGGCGGGCATGCCGACCTGGGCGTTGGCGTACAAGACGCACAGCAGCAACAGGCCGAAGGGAATGGATCGCTTCATGGTGGGTAAATTACTACCGCACCGTTCATCACCACATTTTCCTTGTGGGCATACCGATCGCCGGGCGGCGGCCGTTGCACCCCGGACCCAACCCGCCTCCATGGACCAACACATCCCGCCTCCCGCCCCGACCAACAATGAGCGTGGCGCCTGGGTGCGCAGATCGATGACCCTGCGTGTGGCTCTTATCGCCGTGATCGCATTGCTGTTGTTGATCCCCCTTTCCATGGTGGAGAGCCTGATCCACGAGCGCGAGTGGCGCAAGGAGTCGGCACAACAGGAGGTGAGTGCCACCTGGGGCGGACCGCAGCTGGTGACCGGACCTATGATCAGCGTGCCCTACGAGGCACAGGTGCGTGTGGAAAGTGCGGACGGAACGCGTGCGGAGATGCGGACGGTGATCCATTACGCACACTTCCTCCCGGAGTCGCTGGACATCGCCATGGACATCGTGCCGGAGAAACGCAAGCGCGGGATCTATGAAGTGGTGGTGTACCGGGCGGACCTCCACCTCAAGGGCCACTTCAAGCCCCTTGCGGCGAATGACCTGGGCCTGGGTGATCGGCTGCGTTGGCCCGATGCCACGGTGAGCGTGGGCGTGAGCGATCTGCGGAGCATCCGGGAACAGGTGGTGATACGCATGGGCGATACACAACTCGCCTTCGAGCCGGGCGCGCCCACCAGCGATGTGGTAGGCACCGCGGTGCAGTCCCCACTGGTGCTGGGGGAGGAAGGCATGGCGAAAGAGTTGACCTTCGAGATGGGCCTGCGACTCAATGGCAGCAGTTCCATACGTCTGGCACCAGTGGGCCGGGTCACCACCGCATCGCTGGTCTCCACCTGGGCCGATCCGAGCTTCCAGGGTGCATTCCTGCCGGATTCCTCGAAGATCGGCGAGGATGGTTGTAGCGCGCGTTGGACCGTGCTCCATTTGAACCGTCCCTATCCACAGGAATTCTCCGGAAGCCGTGCGCATGAGATCCAGGAGAGCGCCTTCGGGCTGGACCTGATCCTGCCGGTGGACGAGTACCGCAAAAGCTCGCGGGCGGCGAAGTATGGCTTGATGTTGATCATCCTGGTCTTCACCGTGTTCTTCTTCGTGGAGGTGATGCAGCGCATGCGGATCCACCCGATCCAATACCTGCTGGTGGGTCTGGCGCTCACCATCTTCTACACGCTGTTGATCGCCATCAGCGAGCATGCCGGCTTCGGGGTGGCCTACGCCATCGCCGCAGTGGCGGTGGTGGTGCTGGTGGTCGCATACGCCGCCAGCGTTTTCCGCATGCCGCGCGCCACGCGGCTTTTGGCCGTGGTGCTGGTACTGGTCTACGGCTTCGTGCTCACCATCATCCACCAGGAGGACTACGCCTTGCTGATGGGCAGCATCGGTCTGTTCATCGTGCTGGCCGTGGTGATGATGCTTTCGCGACGGATCGATTGGTACAACACGCGGGGGGAACAACGCTGATCAGGGCTTGATCCGCAGGGTCATTGGCCCTTGCCACCGCTTTGTCGGCGAAGCCCGGCGACTGGTCGAATTGTTGATCGATCATAGTGGGATCGGTCCGTGCGTGCGCTGATGCCTGCCCACCTTCACGCCGCCCAACAAAGGGGTCACCTGCAACATGTTGAGAGCCACTTTTTCCCTGACGGGAGCATTCATCGTCTGTTTCTGCCAGGCCGTCACCTATTATGTATCACACAACGGCAATGATGCCAACAATGGGACCTCGCCGGCCACGGCCTGGCGATCGTTGCAACGCGCACAGCAGGTCACACAGTCCATGCAGCCGGGCGACCAGATCCTGTTCGAACGGGGTGGCACCTACCACGGGATGCTCTCCCTTAACGCTTCGGGCACCGCAGCGCAGCCCATGGTGTTCGCCGCCTATGGAACGGGAGAGAACCCGGTGATCTCCGCCGGCGCACCGGTGACCAACTGGATACAGCACCAGGGCAACATCTGGCGCGCCACCTTCGAGGGGAACCCCAAATACCTGATCGTGAATGGCGCACCCATGACCCTGGCGCGTCATCCCAACAGCGGTTGGTTGCGCAATGCGAACGGAAGCACCACGCACATCACCAACCCGGCACACATCACCCAGCCCAACGGCCATTGGAACGGGGCCACCGTGGTGGTCCGTACCACCAATTGGAGCTATGAGAAGGCCCTGGTGAGCAACCATGCCAATGGAACGCTCAACTTCAGCCCGATCCTGGTGAACCTCCTTGACCATGATTGGGGCTTCTTCATCCAGAACAAACTTTCAGCGTTGGACATGGCGGGGGAGTGGTTCCATGATGCGGCCACCAACCAACTCTACTTCTGGGCACCGAACAATGCGAACCCCAACACGCTGGACGTTCAGGCCTGCACGGTGAACCATGGCTTCGCGCCCGGATGGCAGCGCCAGCACATCCGCATTGAGAACATCACCTTCCAGGGGCAGACAGCGGCGGGCATCAGCACCGAGGTGGCCCATCATGTAGTGGTCACAGGATGCACCTTCCGCCATATGTACAAGGCCATCTCCAGCAGCGGCAGCAACAACCAGTACATCGGTAATGTCATGCACAACATCTTCGGCACGGGCATCAGTGTCTATGGTGAGCCCAATACCGTGGTGGCCAACAACATCATGACGGACATCGCCGTGAACCCTGGCATGGGAGAGGACGCCTGGGGCTACATGGGCATCGTGATCTCCGGCACGAACACCGTGGTGCGCGACAACCGGCTGGACAATGTGGGTTACATCGGCATCGCCACCACCAACAACGGCTTGGTGGAACGCAACGTGGTGCATCAGGCCACGTCGATCCTCAATGACGGCGCGGCCATCACCTTCGACGACTGCGATGGCGTGGTGGTGCGGGACAACATCGTTACCGACATGGTGTGCGATCTGGAAAGCGTGGCCACCAACCACAACATCTACTACCGCATCGGCTTCGGCATCTACTTCGGGAACCGTGTGATCAAGAACACCTTGGTGGAACGCAACACCGTGATGCGCTGTGCTGGGGCGGGCATCCATGTGGACCACACCATGCTCAACAGCGGCAACATCGTACGCGATAATGTCCTGTTCGATAACAAGGTGCAGTTGAGTCTCTCGGACTATTCCAACAACAACACCCCGGGCGGTTCGCCACCCTTCCATGTGCCGGCCTTCAATACCATCTACTCCGGCAACGTCATGTACAGCATTCGCCCCGAACAGCTCTGCATGCGGCAGTTCCACGTGTATTCCCCAAACCCTGTGGACTTCGGGACCTTCAGCAACAACCGCTATTTCAATCCCTACGAGGAACTCAGCATCCGGCAACACATCTTCCCGGCCAGTCTGGAGAACCGGTTGACCCTTGAGATGTGGCAGCAGACCTATGGCGAGGATGCCGGGTCCAGCCGCAGTCCATTGCGCCTTACCTCCTACGAGGTGATCGATATGCTTGGACCGGACCAGGTCACCAACGGTCATTTCACCGCCAATGTGGGTGGTTGGTCGGGCTGGCCCACGCAGGCGCAGGTGACACAGGACTTCACCTATCTGGACAATGGGGCCATGAAGGTGCATTTCGCGGACAACACCAACTACGACCGTTTCTTCCTGCACCAGCCCAACATGGTGAGCATGCAGGACCAGCAATGGTACCGTATGAAATTCAGCCTGCAGTCCACCGGCATGGGTGTGCTGACCGCCGAGGTGCAGGGCCAGTCCCAGCTCCAAACGCCCTATGCCTTCTTCAGGCACCTGATCCCCTTTGATGGGGAACGCCGCGACATGACCATTTTTTTCCAAAGCGACCGGACGGAACCATCGCGCCTGCAGTTCATCAATCACTACACGGAACCGACCTACTGGATCGACAACATCGCCCTGGAGCGCGTTTCCGTGCAGCCGCTGGATCCGCTAGATCGGCACAGGCTGCTGTACAACGCCCAGACAACGGCACAGTCCTTCAGTCTGGACGGGTGCTGGATGACCGTGGGGGGGCAGCCGGTGGAATGGCCTGTGACCGTGGCACCCTATTCTTCCATGGTGGTGTACAAGGTGGAAGGCGAGGGCTGCAATGTGCAGCAGGCCTACACGGTGGGAGCGAAGGTCTTCCTCGCTGGGGCGTACCAGCCCGCTACGGGACTGATGCGTACCGACCTGCGGACCATGGGTCTGATCCCCGTCACCGAGCCTTACACCGCGTTGGGCGTGGAGGTGGAGAACAGTGGTGCGGTGTTGGATCCTACGCTTCTGTTGCAGACCGGCCCTGCGGCGATCGTCGATTGGGTGGTGCTGGAAGCGCGTTACCATGATGCCACCGCATCTGTCGCGGCGCGGCGTGCTGCACTGCTCCGGGCCGATGGCCAGGTGGTCTCCACCCAGGGACAGGCCCAGATCGCGTTCGATACTTCAACACAGGGCAAATTCCTTTCGGTCCGACATCGCAACCACTTGACGGCGATGACAGCATTCACCCTGGGGGCTAACGCGATGATCGTGGACTTCACGGATGCCACGGTGGTGATCTACGGTCAGGAACCAACGGCCATCATAAGTGGCGTACGGGCTCTGTGGGCGGGCGATGTGCTCGCCAATGGTGGCGTGCGTTACACGGGTATGGACAATGATCGCGATCCAGTACTGGAAGAGGTGGGCGGCCAGATCCCCACAGCGATGGAGATCGGTTATCTGCCGGAGGATGTGAACCTCGATGGCGTGGTGAAATACACCGGTGCGGCGAATGACCGCGATGTGATCCTGATCACCATCGGCGGTTCGATCCCTACGGCGGTCCGCCTCGAACAGATCCCCTGAGCCGGTGCTCTAGATCTTGGCCAGGGTCGCTGAGGGCATCCAGCCTACGTTGCCATTTGGCAGCTTGACCTCGCTCCAGGTCCCGCGTTCGTGCAGCACGGAGACTTTCGTGCCTTTGTGCAGTACGAAGAGCACGGTACCATCCTCGCGCGGTTCGCTGCGGATGTCCACTTTCGGAGTGAGGATGATGGCCTCGCTGTCGTTGCGCACTTCGGCGGCGCGTGAGGC
>JBGTES010000049.1:0-8860 GCA_041747675.1 Flavobacteriales bacterium | reverse complement strand
CTTATGACCTCCTCGGCCCGCTGACCCACCTTCTTATACACGATGAGTGAGGTGTGAAAGATCGCTCTGGATACATGGCGAAGTTCGGCCCAGAGCCTTGCCAACTCGCCAACTTGCCACGCGCCACTTCTTATGACCTCCGCGGCCCGGTGACCCACTTGGAAGGGTTGTTCATCATGCTGTTCAGCATCACGCCAACCTCCTCGGCGCATTCCATCAAAGGGCGTATCTCATCATCGTTAGCGTGACCACAGGCTACCGCGAAGTCGAGATGGACCATCGTCTCCGTGTTCTCGGCGTCCGCGTCCGTCAACTTGGCGATGAAGGCAGCTTCGCAACGGCGCTTGCGGTAAGCCTCGGCCAGGTTGGTGCAAACGCCTCTGCTGCTCCGCCGAACCTGATCCGTTAGGCTGTAGCGCTCCTCTCCGGGGAACTGCCTGGTCAGGTGAAAAATGTCCATGGCCAGGCTGAAAGCCTTCTTATACACGATGAGTTCGCGGAAGCTGCCCATTGCGTTCAGTGTTGGTAAGCCATAAAGGTCGCGAACGGTAAGTGAGGGGACGCTTGGCCCAGGTCTGGCCAACTTGCCAACTGGCAACTCGCCACTTCAACTACCAGCTACCTTTGCCGCCCGCATGCTGCGATCCATGACAGGCTTCGGCCGCGCCGAGGGTGTGGTGAAGGACCGGAAGGTCGTTGTGGAGGTGCGTTCCCTCAACAGCAAGCAACTGGACCTGCTGGTGAAGCTGCCGGGTGCATTCCGGGAGAAGGAGGCCGAGCTGCGCCAACTGGCCTCAGAGCGCATCGTGCGCGGCAAGGCCGAGGTGGTGGTGACGTATGAAGGTGCGACGGAGTCCCGCAGGGCGACCTTCGACAGTGCTTTGGTGAAGGCGTACTATGAAGAGCTACGTGCCATCGCTGCCGAAGTGGCACCGGACGACCAGACCGACCTGCTCGCACACGTGCTGCGCATGCCGGATGTGGTGACCACCGCCACCGAGCAAATGGGAGAGGAGGACCACGGGGCTTTGTCCGCTTTGATCCAACAGGCCCTGGAGGCCTTCGATGGTTTCCGGCTGAACGAGGGTGCCCGCTTGCGCGATGAACTTGCGGAGCGTGTACGCCTGATCGGCGAACTGCTCGATGAGGCTGCGGAGCTCGACGCCGGACGCAGCGACCGCACCCGGGAGCGGCTCCGCGCCAAGCTCGCCGATCTGAAGGTGAATGTGGACCAGGACCGCTTCGAGCAGGAACTGGTGTACTACCTGGAGAAGCTGGACATCACCGAGGAGAAGGTCCGGCTGCGTGCGCATTGCACCTATTTCCTGGAGACCATGGATGGTGACACGCAGCAGGGCCGGAAGCTCAACTTCATTGGCCAGGAGATGGGCCGCGAGATCAACACCCTCGGCAGCAAGGCCAATGATGCCGTCATACAGCGTCTGGTGGTGCGCATGAAGGATGAACTGGAGAAGGTGAAGGAGCAGGTGCTCAACATCCTCTGATCAGGCGAGGATGGAACAGCGTGGCAAGCTCGTGATCTTTTCCGCTCCATCCGGGGCTGGCAAGACCACCATCGTACGCCACCTGCTCGCGCAGGACTTTGGACTGGCCTTCAGTGTGAGCGCCACCACGCGGCCGCAACGCGAAGGCGAAGTGCATGGCAGGGACTATTTCTTCATGACCGAGGATGACTTCAAGGGCAGCATCGCCGCCGATGATTTCGTGGAATGGGAGGAGGTCTACCCCGGCCGGTTCTACGGCACCTTGCGCAGCGAATTGGAGCGCATCTGGTCCGAAGGCCATCATGCCATCTTCGACATCGACGTGATCGGCGGCCTTGACCTGAAGGAACTGTACCAGACCCGCGCCCTCGCCGTGTTCGTCAGTCCGCCTTCTGTGCAGGCACTGGAGGAACGCCTCCGTGCCCGTGGCACCGAGGATGCCACCACCCTGCGTGTGCGCATCGAAAAAGCCCTGCACGAAATGACCTACGCCGACCGTTTCGATGCGGTGATCATCAACGAAGAACTGGGGACCGCCTGCATCGAGGCCGAGTCACTGGTACGCCGATTCCTCCATTGAATGCGCATCGGTTGTCTCTTCGGCACCTTCGATCCACCCCACAAGGCTCATGTGGCGGTGGCCGCCCACATGCTGCGCGCCTGTGGCCTGGACCAGGTGTGGCTGGTGGTCACCCCGCAGAATCCCTTCAAGCTGGACCGCACCCTGACCCCGGATGCGCACCGCCTGGCCATGACGCGCCTGGCCGTGATGGGAGAGCCCGGCCTTGCCGCCAGCGGCTTCGAGTTGGATCTGCCCAAGCCCAACCATACGGTGGATACCCTGAGCTTCATGCGGGGCAGATGGCCGGATCACACCTTCGACCTGATCATCGGCAGTGATAACCTGGCCGGGCTGCATCGCTGGAAAGATGCCGAAGCGATCCTGGAGCACCACCGCGTGCTGGTCCATCCACGTGTGGGTCTCCGCGAGCATCTGGCCACCACGATCTACCACGGACATCCCGGCGTGAAGGTGGTGGCCGATGCGCCCTTGGTGCCCGGCTCTTCCACGGAACTGCGTGCTGACATCGCTGCATGGAGGCCGGTGGAGGACCGCCTGGCACCAGCCGTACTCAGCTACATCCGGCAGCACGGGCTCTACAAGCCTTGAATCGCGGTGGGAACCGTCACGGCCTGGCTGCGCAGGTGGTCACCCAGTACGCGCACGGCCCGGTCGAACCCCGATTCATTCACCACATGGAGGTCGCAGAGGTGGCGGTAGGGTAACAGGAATTCGCGGTAGGCGGGCAGTACATGGTGCTCCCATTGGTACAGCACTTCATCGCTGCCGTATCCACGTTCCTGTGCATCACGGCGCAGACGGCGGTCCAACTGGGCGCCTTCGCTCGCTTCAATGAACACCCGCAGATCGAACAGCTCGCGCAGGGGGGCATGATGGAACAGGAACAGACCTTCCACCAGCACCACCGGTGCCGGCCTCATTTCCACAGTACCCGGCTGTCGCGCGGCATTGTTGAAGGTGTATTCCGTACGGCGCACAGGAAGACCGGCCAGCAGGGTGCGCAGGTCCGCGGTCAGGGCTTCAAGATCCACTGCCGTGGGCAGGTCGAAATTCACCCGGCCATGGGCATCGCGCGCCTGGGCCTCGTGTTGCAGGTAGTAGTCATCCTGGCTCACCAGGCACACACTTCCCGCCGGCAGGTGATCCCGCAGGGCACGCACCAGCGTGGTCTTGCCGGAGCCGCTGCCACCTGCCACGCCCACCAGGTAGGATCCGGACCGCATGGGCTCGAAGGTAATCGCCGCGTGGAAAGCGGTGAACGGACCACATGGATCGGCCCATGGCATGGGCCGCTCACACTTTGGCACGCCCTTGGTCTATGCCTGGATCAAGCAAGAAAAACTTACGGTCATGACCCATCCGATAGAGATCTACCAGCGGTTGAAGCGGCGCGCGCGGCGCCTGATCCTGAAAGGGGATATGGAACGCTACATGCGCACGCTGCGTGCGCTGCACGACCTGCGCACCACGCCACCGGCCGCAGCGATCTGAAAACATTGGGCGGTGCCCCAGGGGTGGGGCCCGCCATGGGCGCAAGCCCGGGTTTTGGTGAAAGGGTACGGCGGGCCTCCGGAAGGAGGCCCGCTGTTGTTCCCCCCACTGCCAGCAAGGGCTACAGGATTATTTCATAGGCCATGGATCCTTTTCCGGAAGGCCGCCGTAGAAGGCCCCATGACCAAGAAGGACAAGATAGCCTTCATTAAAAGCAGCAAGCGAAAAACGCACGTGTACAACGACCTGTCCAGGTACACGGACCAGCAGCTCAACGAGGTCATCCGGGAGATCGTGCACGGACTGGTCCGCGAAAGTGAGATCATCGCCAATGCATATATCAACGGATATCGTTAGCGGCATGCGTGCGCCCTGCTGAAGGCGGAAGCACACAGGTAGCGAGGCCTCGTACGGAAGTACGGGGCTTTGTTACTTTAGAGTCTGTCCATGATCCCTTGAATGATGCGCTCCGGGACGTTTTTTTTGTCGAGGCGAAGCATCAGCGGATAAGAGTCCGGAGAGCGCATTGGAAGATATCCTGAACACGCGACAAGGACCACCGATCAGAACCAGCCCACACCGATCGCGTAGCCCACCTGGAAGGTGAAGCCCGCCAATCGGTCCCTTGCTTCGGCATAAGGGGCCAGGGATGCTGTACGGTCCGTACCCAACTGGGTGCCCACGGCCATGTAGAGGTCGCCGAACCATCCATCAAGTTCCCCCCGCAGACCAAGCCTGAAGCTCAACGGGATGACAGTTTCCTGAACGGTGGTCTGCCGGTCCCAGGCAGGAGTTGTGCCTGTGCCGCTATTGATCGGGGATGCGCTTGGGTTGAATATGCGCGTGATCGAGCGAAAGCCCACCTGTGTTCCGATGTAAGCCCCACGCGCCTGGTCGGAAAGGAAGAAGATCGATCGGTACTGCAAGCCGAAACTCTTGCGCACGACATAGTAGTAGACGTGGTGGCCATCATACACGGCCGAACCGCTCTTGCCGTCGTCCAGGAAGTTCAGATGGCCGATAAGGTCCAGACCAATGCTGGTCCGTTCGGACACATCGCGGTCAATACCCACCAGCCAGTTGCCCTGCACCCTGGGGGTCATCCGTTCATAGTGGATGACGGTTCCCCTGATACCCCACTGTGCATGCGCGCCGGCCACGAATGACAGGGCCAGAAGCGCGAAAGAGAGACGTGTGGTCATCATGGCGTCATGCGGATGTTGAGCATGTCCAACGCCACCGAAATGGGCACACCGAAGCCCAGCCCTTCGAGGCCCTTGCCACTGATCTTCATGGTGGCGACACCCACCACCCGGCCATCTTCATCCACCAATGGCCCGCCACTGTTGCCCGGGTTGATGCTCACATCGGTCTGCAGGTAGGAGCGGCCTTCCAACTCACGGCGCCCGCTGAGGATGCCGCGTGAAACGCTCTGGCCCAGGGTGGCGTCCAGCGGAGTGCCGATGGCGAAGAGCTCCTCGCCGAGCATCAGGGCCAGATCATCACCAACGGTGAGTGCGGGGAGTTCCGTGGCCTGCACCTTCAGCAGAGCCAGGTCGAAATCCTTGTTCACTTTCAGCACCTGTGCGTCGAGGGTGAAGCCCTGCTCGAATTTCACTTTCACCACGGCTTCACGGCCCACCACATGCTCGTTGGTGATCAGATGGCCATCATTGCCGATCAGGAAGCCGCTGCCCAGGCTCTTATCGGCCTGCACGGTCACCACCGCCTTCACCAAAGCGGAGAGCATCTCCTTGCGCCCGTTGTATGGTATGGGTCTGGGCCTGGCGATGTTGACCTCACCTCCGCGTGAAAGGGCGAGTCCGGCACCGTAGTGCCCGGCCATGAGCGCGGGAAGTTCCGCCTCCTGTGCGAGCATCCGTGCAGCGTGGGCAAGGGCCTCGTGCAGCACGTCGGATGCCCGGCTGGACACCGCATTATAAGTGGTGCGCATGGGCAGGCTCATCAATACACTGTCATTGCGCAACGCACTGAAGAAGCGCCAGTCGATCTCCATTTCCACCGGACCGTAACAGCGGCTATGCTCTCCCACCAGTGTGGCCTTCATTGATCGCAACTGGGGTTTGAGGTGCACCTTGGCGCGCTGCACGGCCTCATCGCCCTTGGTGGTGCCCATCCGCGCGGTGCGCCCGTCCAGCCAGGTGTTCCGCAGACCATCGCTCACCGCCGCAGCAAGCCGGTCCATGTCATCCACCCCGCGCAGCACGCTCTTTTTATCCTGTTGGATGGGCCGACCCTTGAAGGTGCCCAGGGAGGCACGTGGGTCCAGGGTGGTGTTCATGCCAGTGATCGGCAGTGCGAAGCGTGCCATGTCCTCGGAGAACGCGCGGTAGAGATCCACGGTCACCTCCCGGATCGGGATATTGTACATGGCGGGGCTGTTCTTGTCGGCCAGAAAAGGGATGTGCAACAGCATGGCATCGGCGAACAGCACGCCGCCGGAGGTCTTGGGACGCAACTCCAGCGTGGATGGCGCATGGCCCGGGCTGTACACCTCGAAGCGCACCTCGCGCCCGTCCGCAGGGTCGTACGTGTATTGGTATGGTGTGGTGCCGCGCTCCAGGCCGTTCACCGTAACACTGGCGCCGCTGGGCTGGCTGTCCAGGGTGAGGTCCTGCCTGCCTTTGTTGAGCATGCTGGCACAACCGGAGAGGACCAGGGCAAGGAGGATCGGTGAAAGATTTCTCATCGTCCGTGCGAAGTGGCGCAAGATGTGGAATAAAACCTGCCTGTGCTACCACAGGAAGGTGAGGGCGTTGGTCCAACGGTAGTTCAGCTCGGGCACTCCGGGGGCCATCTTGGTATCCTTCTGTAGGTTCAGGCGCATGTCGAAGGCCCATCGCCGCATGACCCGGAAGCGCACCTGTGCCTCCACCGCCATACGGTGATCGCTGGCATCGCCGATCAGGGGCTGGTAATAGAAGATGGCTGTGAGCTGCAGATGCGGTTCCACCTTGAATGCAGTTGCGATGTAGTTGCTCAGGCGCATGTCATTGTAGCGCAGGTCGTTCACACGGTCCACCTCGTGCTCGTACATCAGCGCGCTGCCCATGGTCAGCCGCAGGTCGGGTCTGTTGCGTAGCACCACGCGTGGTCCGGCGCCTGTCACCCAGCGCACATCGATCCGCAGCGGCTTATTGTACTGTAGCTGGGTGAAGCCTTCCCACGACAGGGGTCCCCGCCAGGCACGCTGGTAGCGCAGGTGTTGGAAACCCGTGTTCGTAAAGGCGTTCTCCTCCACCTTGTTCAGGTTGAAGTCGGTGACAAAGAAGGCCCTGTGGATCTCGTGGATGAATTGCACGCCGCCGTTGGCGCCCAGTTCCGTGCTGCGCTGGGTATTCTCCACCACGTTGAAACGGACGCTCGCCTGTGCCGCCCAGCGCGAAGTGTCATCCTCGAAGCGTTTGTTCTCGATGTTCACCACCTGCGCTGCTGCTGGCAGTGACGCAAGCATTAGGAAGGAGAGTAGTTGCCGCATGAACGGCAGCAAAGATCTCGGATGTGTGTAGGAATTCTTCGGCTCCTGTGCGGGAGGACATCCACAATGCTGCGTTGGCGGCGGTACTTACCGTCTCCCTCAGCCAGGAGGATGATCTTCCTTGTCCGCGTACCTTGACGTGATCCATCACCATCCCATGTCACGACACGTCACCGGCATCGGCGGACTCTTCTTCCGCGCGGACGACCACAAGGCGCTGGCCAAGTGGTACAACCAACACTTCGGCATCAACGACTCGGAGACCGGCTTCATCTGGCAACAGGATGCCGGCCCCACAGTTTTCTCGCCCTTCAAGCGTGACACCGATTACTTCGGCAACGACAAGCAGCAGTTCATGCTGAACCTGCGCGTGCAGGACATGGACGGCCTGCTGAAGAAGCTGGAGGATGCCGGTGTGCGCATCGACCCCAAGCGCCAGGACGAGGACTATGGGCGCTTCGCGTGGGTGTATGATCCGGAAGGGAACAAGGTGGAGTTGTGTGAGCCGAAGTAGGTATCTACTCCCTCAAGATCTTCTCCATCGCCCTGTCAGTACTTCGCCGTTCTTGAGGATCAGCTGGTATTCAACAGGGCTTGCCGCCCTCCATTGGTCCGGCCCCGCGATAAGCTGTGCCGATACCAGGAACGCGAGCACTACCGCTTGAAAATACCTGACAAGTTGCCGGAGCTCCAGTCTTTTGATGTTCATCAGAAGATCATGCGATTGTCTTGTGGTTCTCGCGCCTTCCATGTCATACGATACCACTCATTTCCTAAGGATCTTGTCAATCGCCCTCCCCTTCGCCAGCTCATCCACCAACTTGTCCAGGTAGCGGACCTTCTGCATGATGGGGTCCTCGATATCCTCCACGCGGTAGCCACATATCACGCCGGTGATCTTCGAGACGTTCGGGTTCATCCGCGGCGCCTCGGCGAAGAAGGTCTCGAAGTCGGTCTTGTTGGCGAGCACCCTGGCGAGGGCGTTCTCATCGTAGCCCGTGAGCCAGTGGATGATGGTATGCAATTCCTCCTTCGTGCGGCCCTTCTTCTCCACCTTGGCGACGTAGTGCGGGTAGACACTCGCGAAGGACATCTTGAAGATCCGGGTGTTCTGCATGTTGGGCTGGTTGCGCAGCAAAGTTGGGCAGTCCGTGCAGACATCGATCAGGAGTGCTCACTTGTGGTCATCCATGGGATGACGAGCTCATACTACCACCGCACATGAACCACGATCCCGGCGCGCCAGGGCGTGCTGTTCATCAGGTCGTTCCCGGATGGAAGAAATCCACCACACCGGTCTGCACATCGTACATGCCACCCACGATCCCGATACTCTTGGCGTCGAGCATTTCCTTGAGGATCGGGCTGCGCTGTGTGATCTGTTCCATGGCCACCTCCACGTTCCTGCCCGCCACACGCTCCACGAACGCCGGATCGGAGCCGTTGCCCGTTCCCGTACCACGTATGTCATCCACGGCCGGGCGGATCTTGTTGAGCAAGGCGGTCAGATTGCCCATGCGCACATCATCGCATGCGCCTTTCACGGCACCACAGCGGCTGTGGCCAAGCACCAGGATCAGTTTCACCCCGACCACTTTACAAGCGAACTCCATGCTGCCGAGGATGTCCTCGTTCACGCAATTGCCCGCAATGCGCACGCTGAAGATATCTCCGAGTCCTTGATCGAAGATCAGTTCGGCACTGGTGCGCGAATCGATGCAGCTGAGGATCACGGCGAAGGGGTGCTGCCCCGCGCTCGTTTCGTTCACCTGTTTCAACAGG
>JBGTES010000048.1:0-53712 GCA_041747675.1 Flavobacteriales bacterium | reverse complement strand
CCAGCTTGGACTGACGGTCTTGATGATCGAAAAATCCTGCTGAGGGGCGCTTCTTGTTCATGCCTCAAAGAGATCGATCAACGCACCACTTTGTCAAGATCAGGACAGCTCAAGTTGTCCACAGGTTCTTCGAACTACCCTATGGTCTTTAGCTCACCGTCAGAGAGGTCGAGATTTTGCCTTGAGAAGTCGACCTTCCCATTGAACCAATCCGAAACAAGGAGGAAGACCATTTCATACCCAAAGGGATGGTTCTCCTTGGAGATGACCTCCAAGGGCTTGCTTCTATTGTCAACTGCTATCGCCGAAATAAGCGAGGTATCGATAGCATCGACAGCTTTGATAGAATAGGAAAGCTTCAACTTGTCGAAGAGATCGACAGGACTGTCTACATCCACACTAACAAGATCAGGCAGTTCCTTGCTTGAAAGGACTCTGAGAGATTCGTGCCCTTCGATCACCGATCGTATCGTGATCGTCACTTCCTTCTTCTGCTCTTTGGCTTTATTCAGGACCGGATAGAATTCATGAAGCAGACGACTCTTTAGCGACACGGGATTGACATAATCCTGCTTGGCGATCTTCGTCAGAGTGTAACGGCTCATAGTTAACGTGGTGCCGCTCTTTTGGCTGGATACCTTGGTAATCTTTGCTGCGTCCTCCTCAAACTGTTCGTCGAAGGAGAAAACGCGACACTTGGTGTCTTCATAGTAGCTCTCCACATCAACCTTGTCGAAATAGCAGAGATATACCAAGCGGCCCAAGCCTTTATGCCTACCATCGTCAACGTCGAACAACTTGGAGAACTTCGCAAAGCGCTCATCCGTGAACCCCTTACCGTTGTCCGATATGGTTACAACAAGTGTTTCCGCCTGCCCGAATGCCTTCAGGTCGATGTCGATCGATATTTCGGAAGCTTCTGCATCCAGCGAATTGGCAACGGCCTCGAAGAAGACCATCTCCAGCGATGAACTACTGAAGAACATCTTGACGGCCTGGCTCAATTTGACCTTCATGATACTTGCATGGTTGAAGCGCGCAATGAAAAGAGCCGCCCTGGTGCGCTGATCTGACGGGAAGCGTGGCGGCTACTGTTGATGCGAATGTAGTCCGTGCGCAGCATCAGACACTGATGATCTCGTTGAGCAACCCTTCCGTCTCCTTCTCCAACGCCACGATGTCCTTCCGGATCTCCTCCAAGCTGCGCAGCGGCTGCGGCTTGTAGAAGTAGCGGTTGAAGCTGACCTCGTAGCCGATCTTGGTGGCACCTTCGTCCACCCAGGCATCGGGCGCATAGGGCAATACCTCGCGCCGGATGAAGGCTTCGATGCCACCCTCTTCCAGCAGCGGGATCTGCTCGTAGTCGCGCAGTTCGCTATCGGGTTCGCATTCGATCACGCAGGTCTTGCCATCCACCACCGCCTCGGTCAGGCCGTGGATGGGGTCGGCCATCACTTTACCCGGCTTGTGTACTTTCTTGATCACCGGCGGTGCGTTCTCGTCGCGGTAGCTCACCGCATTCACCAGCAGCTTGCGCTCCGGGGTGCTCAGGCTGAATTTCAGTTCCTTTTCGGCGGCATCCAGTGCCTTGTCCAATTCCTTCAGGTCGCTGAAGACGGTGTCGCCGAAGCGCTTCAGCAGTTGCCCGCCGAGGTCGGCCAGGCGCAGGTCGCGTTCCCAGGTCCTGGCATCCAGCAGCTTTTTGCGCTTCTTCTCGGGGATGGCCTTTGCCTTGGGGGCATCCTCATCGCCTTCGTCGTCGGTGGCGTTGCCTTGTTCGTCCAACCACGCTTCCACCTGCTTGCGCAGTTTGTCGAAGCCGCTGCCCAGCTCATCGCCGAACTCCTCGTACAGCGCGCTGCGCAGTTCCTCCTCACCGCTGGCGAAGCGCAGCCCATCCACCGCCTGCCGGGTGTACCTGGCGCGCAGCTTCAGCGGCCGTTCCACCTTCACCTTCCAGTAACCGAAGGCTTTGTTCGGGAAGATCTTGCTCTGCTCGCTTTCCTCGAAGGCGAGGAAAGTGTCCACGATGCGTTGGATGTCCTCATCGCCCAGCTCGCAGTTCTTGCTCCCCAGGTTCTTGCGCAGGGGCTTGTACCATTGTGTGGCATCGATCAGCTGCACCTTGCCCTTGCGGTGCTCGGGCTTGCGGTTGCTGAGCACCCAGATGTAGGTGGCGATGCCGGTGTTGTAGAAGATGTTGAGCGGCAGGGCCACGATGGCGTCCAGCCAGTCGTTCTCGATGATCCAGCGGCGGATGTTGCTTTCGCCCTGCCCGGCATCGCCAGTGAAGAGCGAGCTGCCGTTGTGTACCTCGGCGATGCGGCTGCCCAACTTCGTGCTGCGCTTCATCTTGCTGAGCATGTTGGCCAGAAAGAGCATCTGGCCATCGCTGCTGCGGGTGATGAGCGAGTATTCCGGGTCGCCGTCGTGCTCGATCATAAAGCGCGGGTCCTTGATGCCACCCTTGCCCCCCATGCGCTCCAGGTCCTTCTTCCAACTCTTGCCATAGGGCGGGTTGGCGAGCATGAAGTCGAACTCGCGTCCGGGGAAGGCATCGTTGCTCAGGGTGCTACGCTCGCCACCCCCCACGATGTTGTCGGCACCGTCGCCTTCGCCCTTCATCAGCATGTCGGCCTTGCAGATGGCGTAGGTCTCGTCGTTGATCTCCTGCCCGTAGAGGTGCGTGGCGATCTGCTTGTTCTGCTTCGCGCCGATCTCCTTCAGCGTATCCTCCGCCACGGTGAGCATGCCGCCGGTGCCACAGGCACAGTCGTACAGCAGGTAGGTGCCGCTCTCGATCTGGTCGGCGATGGGCATGAACATCAGGCGCGTCATCACCTTCACCACATCGCGCGGGGTCCAGTGTTCACCGGCCTCCTCGTTGTTCTCCTCGTTGAACTTGCGCACCAGCTCCTCGAAGATGGTGCCCATGGCGTGGTTGTCCAGCCCCGGCAAGGCACCCACCTGCTTGGGGCTGAAGTTGATGGTGGGGTCCAGGTACTTCTCGATGAGGTAGCCGAGCGCATCGGCCTTCACCAACTTGGGCACCTGGATGCGGAAGGAGAAGTTGGTAAGGATCTCCTGCACGTTGGGGCTGAAGCCGTCGAGGTAATCCAGGAAGTCGGCCTGCAGGGTCTGTGCGCTGCTGCGGTTTTTCAGGTCGCGCAGGGTGAACACGCTGGTGTTGTAGAAGGCCTGCTTCGCGGTGGCGCGCAGGGCCTCATCCTGGTTCACGATGCCTTGCTGGTCCAGCGTCTTCTTCAGTTCCAGAACATCCTGCTTGGTAGGTTCCAGCACTGCGTCCAGTCGGCGCAGCACGGTCATGGGCAAGATCACGTCGCGGTACTTGCCGCGTACGTAGAGGTCACGAAGTACGTCGTCGGCAATGCCCCAGATGAAGGAAACGATGCGGGAGTGTTGGGCGTGGTCCATGGTAGGAGGGGCAAAATAGCTAAGACATCGTGCCAATGCATGCCAGAGTGGACAGAGGTGTGCAAAAAGTGTCGCAGCCGGGTTCGAAGCTTTTGGTCGCCACAGGCGAAAGAGCCATAGGCATGTCCTATGACGGCTGACGGTTGCTGGTGATCACGGCAAGCGGATGGTTTCGGGCCGGGGTCTACGCGGTCTTGGGCTAAGAGGCCCTTTCGCTCCGCGACCTGCCTACCGGAGGTACGGCCTGCCTGCCGGAGGCAAGGACCTTTTCGCCCATCCACCCAAGTTTATCCCGTGATGGGTGAAAGGTGGCCGCAGGCCAAACAGCGTGGGGCCGAGAGACTTTTCGCTGCGCGCCTGCCTGCCGTAGGCAAGGACCATCTCGCTCATCCACCCAAGTGATCCCGTGGTGAGTTAAGGGTGGCCGCAGGCCAGAATGCCTTTCGGCTCCGCCGCTTTCCCCATAGAAGCAGTTCCTCCAATTCACCGAGTGATCCGTACAGCAGGTACAGTGGCCCTTGCTTCGTGCCTCGCACTGACCGACCAGGCAGCTTTCGGTGCCCTGCCCTTAGCTTCCTTTATATAGTATGGTGCAGCCCCATGCGCCCATACCCTCCCACTCCCCTGCGAAGTACCCATTCCAGGGTTATGCCGGCCTTCGTGAATGCCCATAGGTTGGAGGTCGATCTGAAAGCTGCTTGCAGAGCACCCCGTACCGCTCGAAAGACCGTTGCAGCGGCTGGGCTGGAGAAGACCGTGGCCCGGGGGCACAACGCAGCCGTTGGAAGGATCATGCGGCGCTTCGGATGCCGCCATTCGCCGCCTGGATGTAGAACGAAGCCGTTTGGTTGTAGAACTCAGCGGCTTTGTCGTAGAACGCAGCCGCAGAAATGAAGAACTCAGCCGCAGAAGTGAAGAACTCAGCCGCAGAAATGAAGAACTCAGCCACAGAAATGAAGAACTCAGCCGCAGAAGTGAAGAACTCAGCCGCAGAAATGAAGAACTCAGCCGCAGAAGTGAAGAACTCAGCCGCAGAAATGAAGAACTCAGCCGCAGAAGTGAAGAACTCAGCCACAGAAATGAAGAACGAAGCGGCGCGAACGATCGAATGTGCCGCGCGGATGTGCATTCGCGCCGCAGGAACAAAGAACAAAATGCCTCGTGCAAGACCCCGAAATGTTAAAACCGCGTTCGCGTCCGCTCTCCGGAACCCTTGCTGGTAAAGAGCCGCAGCGCGGGTGGGAGGGTTATCAACAGCCCATCGCAACTTCCGCAAGGGGGCATCCCCAAGCTCGCGGGGCTCCTACAGCACGCACTTGGGGTCCCTTGCAGGTGTCGCTGCCGGGCCAGGAGAACTTCAGCCCCCTAACCCGGACGACCTTAGATCCGTAAGAAGGCCCCACGCCCCATGTGCCATGATCCTTTCCTCCATGTCCCTGGCCGAGATCGCCGCCGCCCTGCACAAGGACGTGGGGGAGCTGCAGCGGCATGTGGCCGGGGTGTATTGGGAGATGGAGCGCCACCACCGCAGGGGCGGTAAGGGTGTGATCCTGAAGTTCGGGGAGTACACCTCTGCCGCGCTGGTTCAATGGATGTATACGGTCACCATCTCGCCGAACAAGACCACGGTGTATCCCCTGGGTTGGTACTACACCAGACAGGGGCTGCACTGCATGCAGATCGATCGGGAGGGGCCGGCCACCTACATGCGGCCGCATGTGCTGGACCGCTACCGCCAGCGCTATTTCAAGGATGCGGACTGCATCGGGGCGCTGCAGGAAATGCACAAACGCAACTACGACAAGGCCTGCCAGCCGCGTGAGTACAAGGGCAGGCCCGCCATTGCCAGCGCGGTGGAGGACGGCTACTTCCTGGGCGACCGGGTGGAACACAACAGCGTGCTGGACTTCCACACCTTCTACGATGTGGAGATGGGTGCCAACTACCCGGAGTTGCGCGAGATGCGCCAAATGCTGGAGTGGCGCCGCTACTACACAGCCACCACCCCCCGGATCGGCAACAACCAACCCGATCACTATGTGAGTTGGGGCCTGGGCTTCCCCCTGCGCCTGGAGCGACTGCACCGCGCAGCCTGAGCGGGCCTTCAATTCCCGCCCTCCATTCTCGCCGCCTGTTGCGTCAACTCATGGTAGCAGAGCACATCGTCCGCTAAGCAGTGGATGACCATGCTTTTGCGGCTGGCATTCGGGCTGGACATCTTCTTGCCGCCGTGTAGCAGGTTGGCATGCCAGAGGAGCACGTCGCCAGGTTGGGCGTGCAGTTCCGTGGCGGGGAAGCCGCCATCGCGGATGGCCTTCGTCTTCCCAGCAAGGTTGCGGGTTCGGCACCACCGGTCGCATGACTTTCCGTCCATCCTTTACTTTTCCTGATATCCATACAGCATGCGGCAGCTGAACATTCTGGTTTGTGTCCTGTTGGTGCACCAAGCCTGCGGGCAGTACTACCCGAACTGCTCCGCCTTCGGTACGGAAAACACCACGGTGCTATCAGACCTTGTGAGCACCCCCGACGATGGTGTCTTGTGCGTCGGATGGACGCATTCCGGCATCGGCACTTTGAACGACCTGTTGCTGGTGCGCCTGGATGCCGAGGGCGATACGCTTTGGACACGCGTGTTCATCGGGCCTGGCCACGACCAGGGCATCGCGATGATCTTGCGCAACGATAGCACGGCCATTGTGTGCGGACGCACCAGTTCGGTGGGTATCGGGCTCTTCGACTTCGATATGTGGGTGTTCGCTGTCGATCTGGATGGTGCCTTGTTGTGGAGCACCGTGGTGCGCTCCGCCGAGGGCGGACCGGATGAAGCATTGGCGCTGGCACCCACCGCCGATGGCGGCTGCCTGGTGACCGGGGAGATCTATGGGAACCAGGGCCGGCTGGCTTTGGTAAAGCTCGATATGCAGGGCGACGTGGAGTGGAGCCATGGCCTGAACGCCAACCTCACCAGAGGCAACGCATTGATCGCCCTGAGCGATGGAGGTTTTGCCGTGGCGGGCACCAGAACGGTGGTTCCCACGGCCAGCAATCAGTTGGTACTGCGCCTGGATGCCGATGGCGCCCCGCTGTGGCAGCGTGTGCTGGTGGGTCCCTATGGCGACCAGGCCACCTGCGTAGCCGAGCATGCGGACCTGGGCTTGCTTGTGGGGGGCTCCACGGGCCCCGGGGGCGAACCCATGGACCTGACCCTTACGGCGCTGGACCAGACAGGCACCCTGCTTTGGGGTACCCGCGTGGTTGGCGCGGGGGCGGATCATGCCGCGCGCATTGAACCACGCGGCAATGGGACATGGTCGGTGTCCGGCTTTTCCAGCTCTTTCGGCACCGGGGGTACGCTGTTGCTTGAAGTGGCGGATGTGGTGCAAAGCACCCGCCTCTACACCACGCCGGTGGGCGAGGGGCTGTTCAGATCCATGGCCGTGGCCGCGGACGGGGGTCTCTGGGGATGTGGCAACACCACAGAGGCGGGCCTGACACAAGGGTGGGTCATCCGGCTGGACCCACAGTTGGAACCCTGTCCCGCATGTGCTTCTTGGGAACTGGTTTCGTCCACGGGTGGACCGCTCACCATTGCGGACGTGAATTATGCGTTCATTCCGATGGGCACCGATACCACCTTCATACCCACCGTGGGTAGCTTGGGCTGGTGGGAGCAAGGTTGTCTCACGACGCAAGTAAGCGCTTCCCCGTTCGAGGAGCAGGTGGTCTCGTGGATCGCACCCGGCCACAATGCGCTACACATCACACCGCCGAAAGGTTGGGCCGGGTCCTACACCTGGTCCATCGTGGAAGTGGCAGGCCGCGAACTGGCCGCGGGTCAGGCGTCCGGTGGTGTTCAGCTTTTCGACACCGGCTTCCAAGGCAGGGGTGTGCATCTCCTCCTGATCCAATCGGTCCATGGACCGCGTCATGTGGAACGGTTCTTCCGTCCGTAAGCGTTCGCGCAACTGCCGTCGATCACCGTGACGGCTCAGTGGTCCTCCTCCATCATCGCTGCCCGTTGTTCATGGCTCGGCTGCCCCGAACTATTCTTGTGATGCACTCCAGGTTTCTGAAGGATCCCGGCTTAGGTTCGCTTCTTCCTATTCCCTGTAGTCATTGGAGAGGGTATCTTGGTATGAATGAAGCATAACATTTCACCGAGCTGGCCACTTTTATTGCTGTTGTCCTGCGTCAGCCACCTAGGCATGGCACAACCTGCTACGGATACCACTGCCTATTCCCGCTCAACGGTCTTTGCATCGGCTTTAGGGAACGGCCTGCTCTATTCTATCAACTGGGACCGTCGCTGGCGTTTGAATGGAACAAGGTGGATGTCAGCAAGCGCTGGTATGACCTTCTATCCCGGCAGTGAGATAGCGACTGGCTACCCCTTGATCTCGATCCCGATGCAGTGGAATTGGTTCCGCGGGCGAACGCACCACCGGGAGCACGGCGCCGGGATAACCTATGGCAGCGGTTGGTATGGGGGTTGGAGCAGGGATGATGATCCGCTGGCCTCCCAGGGGATCTATCTTTTCGCCAAACCCATCGGTTATCGCTACCAGCGGGAAAATGGTGGTTTATTCCTGCGCGTGAACGTACTGGCTTGGGTGCGGATCATCGAGTTGAACAGGCGCTACGTGGAGGCACATGGCTTTTGGGAAACACCGCCGATCTTTCCGTGGCTGGGCCTCGATATTGGGTATACGTTCAAACAGCGCAACAGAACCGCCCAGCCATGAGGATATTGACTGCCATTTGGCCAATGGTCGCTGATCCCTTCCTCAGTGATCCTCCTCCATCATCGCCACGCGTTGCGTCAACTCGTGGCAGCAGAGCACGTCATCCGCGAAGCATTGGATGACCATGCTTTTGCGTCATGTGCATCAGTCTGGGTGGAATACCACATCGCAGGTTGAATAGTATGGCCTACGCCGATGATCTATCTTCGCAGACATGGCCACAAAGCGTGAGATCACTACGAAAAGAAGGACACCCAGTGCCGAGGGTAAAGCGATGGACCTGGCGATCAAGAAGGCAGCGAAACGGGCTGTGAAGGCTGCCTTCGATGTAAGGAAGACCATCATGGTAGAGCGCGATGGCTGGCTGGTAATGGTGAACAAGGCGGGCAAAGTGGTGCGCAAGGTCAAGAGGCTTGAGCCGCTTGACCTGCCTTAATTTTCTGGCATGGCAGGAACGTTGCGCCTCCGGGTGTTCGCTGGACCCAACGGATCTGGTAAGAGCAGTGTATACGAAGAGGTCAAGGGTACGGTCGTAGGAACACGTCCGGTGGATGTGGTCCGTTCAGGTCTGCTCAACGCGAAATTTTCGTTGCATCAGATGATGAAGCTGCACCGGCTGGACGGCGGGGTCATCCGGTTGATGGAGCGACAATGGGCCGACCGGTTCGCCCAGTTGTTGGCTGCGTTCATATGCGACAGGCTGCTCAAGGCCCGGAAGAAGTTCTCCTTCGAGACGGTCTTCAGCCACCGGAGCAAGGTCGCTTTCATGAAGCGGGCCGTAAAGGCGGGCTACAAGGTGTACCTGTACTTCGTGGCAACGAACTCGCCTGAGATCAACATCGACCGGGTACGCACCCGCGTGAAGCTTGGCGGCCACGATGTACCACGACGTAAGATCAAGGAGCGGTACCATCGTTCCTTACTGCAACTCCTTCCTGGGATCCAAGCCAGCTACCACGCATTTTTGTTCGACAACTCGGGTGACAAACCAACCATGTTCGGAGAAATGAAGAAGATGCCCAATGGGACCACGTGGCGTTGGTTCGGGGAACCGGGTAGTATTCCGGATTGGTTCGTGCGAGCGTATCTTTTACCAAGTGGGTCACCTATTTATTTGCACCTGGCAGAGGAGGTCCTGGCCGATAGGCGCAAGGATGACGCATCGTGATCCGTAACCACCCTACCATCCGCTCCACCTCTTGAGACACTCAGCAGTTGAACTGTCTTCCGAGTGCCTCAGTCACCTTGGTATCCCTTTTCAGCCCTCCTCCTCCATCATCGCCGCGCGTTGCGTCAGCTCATGGTAGCAGAGCACATCATCCGCGAAGCAGTGGATGACCATGCTTTTGCGGCTGGCATTGGGGCTGGACATCTTCTTGCCGCCGTGCAGCAGGTTGGCGTGCCATAGGAGTACGTCGCCGGGCTGGGCGTGCAGTTCTCTGGCAGGGAAACCACCGTCGCGTATGGCTTTCGCGATGGCCTCCTCGTAGCGGGCGTAGGCGTCCTCGCCGATGGTGAAGCGGTCGCCGCCGTGGTCGTACAGGTCGTTGAGCAGGTAGGGTAGCTTGTGGCTGCCGGGGTGGTAGATCAGCGGGCCGTTGTCCGCGTGGATGGGTTCCAGCGCGATCCATGCGGCGATCATGTAGCCCAGCGGGTAGGTGGTCATGTGGATGCTGTCGCTGTGCGCGGCCTGCTCGCTGCCCGTGAGGAAGTTGATGCTCTGGAACACCTTGATCTTCTTCCCGAGCAGGAAGTCCATCAGGTCCAGGATCCGGCGGTCGTGCACAGCCTTGCGCAGCACCTCACTATGGTGGAAGGCGAACATGATCTTGCGGCCGGTGAAGTTGAAGTCCACCACCTTGTCGCGGATCAGGCGGTCCACCTCGGCGTTGATGGCGGCCACTTCCTCCGCGCTGAAGAGGCCGCGCACGATCAGGTAGCCATTCTCCGGCCACTGCAGGATGCTCTCGCGTGTGGCGGCATCGAACTGCGCAAGTCGGGGATGTTGCGGCAGGCGGGCCACGCCTTCAGGAGTGTCCAGCCAGGGTTTCTCACCACCGTCCTTGGGCAGCATGCCACTGTTGATCGGCAGGAGCACGCTGCGCTGGATGCCGTACTTGCGGTACATCTTCCGCGCGTGCCGCAGCTTCCCCAGGTTGAAGAAGTTCAGCAGCACGTAGTTCGCCTTGATCGTGCGAAGCTTGCCGTAGTAGCGATCGAGGAATTTGCGCATGGCCTTGTTGTTCGTTGTCAGTTGTCAGTTGTCAGTTGTCCGGGCAGCCAGACAACTGACAACCGACCACAAGCAACTACACTTCATACTCCTTCAACAGCTTGCGGATATCCTTGATGAGCCGGTCCACGTCCTTTGTGTTGGTGCCGTCATAGAAGCCACGGAGGCGGCGCTGGGGGTCCACCAGCACGAAGTTCTCGGTGTGTACGAAGTCGTCCGGGCCGCCGTCGCCTTCGTCCAGCACGGCGAAGTAGCTGCGGCGGGAGAGGGCGTAGATCTGTTTGCGGGGGCCGGTGAGGAAGCGCCAGCGGGCGGGATCCGCACCATGGAGGTCCGCGTAGGCTTTCAGCACGGGAACGGAATCCATTTCGGGGGTGACGGAATGGGAGAGGAGCAGCAGGCGGGGTTCGTCCATGTAGGCCTCCTGCACGCGTGCCATCTCGGCGGTCATTCTGGGGCAGATGGTCTTGCAGGTGGTGAAGAAGAAGTCTGCCACGATGATGCGATCGCCCACGCTGTCCAGGGTAAAGGTCCGGCCCAGCTGGTCCGTGAGTTCGAAGGCCATGATGTGATGCTCACCGCGTTGCTTGCGCACATCGGCCTCCACCAGCCGGGGATCCAGCTGGCTGGGATGGTAAACAGGCAGCACATCGGGCGGGCGCAGGATGAACCATCCGGCAACAACAGCTGCGAAGAAGACAAGGAGGAAGAGGGCGATGCGGATCATGGGCGGGTGGTGCCCGCGAAGTTCGTCAGAGCCGCCGCAGGTCGATGGTGTATGCGATGGAATAGATCATCCGGTTCACCGGGTCGGCCACGAAAGCATCGCGGTCGTAGACCAGGGCAGGGCTGAACCGGTGGCCCTTCCACGGGGAGAAGGAGGTACTCAACTTGTAGCGGGTGCCGATGTGGTTCCATCCCTGTGGTCGATCGGTACGGGTGAAGAATTCCATGTCGAACTCCGGATCGAGCTTCCACTTGCGGATGTCGTAGGCCACGCCGAAGCGGTTGCGCAGCAGGGTCCGGTTCTGGTCCTGACCCCGGAACACGATCTGGTAGCCGAAGCGGTAGCTCAGGTCGAAGCGGTTCCACTGGGTGCCCGCACCACCAATGAATTGGATCCGATCCCGGTTGGGGCTGTTCGCGCCACGGTTCGCATAGCGATACTCCACACCCACATCGAAGACCTTGCTAAGCCTGTAGCGACCCACGACCTCTGCATAGAGTTGCCGGCCCGCGAAGAAATTGTCCGCGGAACGATAGCCCAGTTCGCCTGTCAACCGGATGCGCCGGTAGTGCGTGCCCAGCGGTTTCTTCAGGAATTCCGGGGCCCTTCCACGCACCCTTACGCTCATCCAGAGTTCATCCGAGAAACCCGGACGCTGTGCCTCCTGCCCCATGGAGAACAGGGGTAAGAGCAGCAATAGGGCCGCGATCGAACGCTTGATGGATGCCGGATTCACCAGTTCTCGACGTTCAGGGTGCCCACGTCCACCACATCCTTGCGACCGCCGATGGAGGCGGTGCCATAGACGGCAAAAGTGCAGTTGTTGTATTGGCCGCATTCACTGATGGTGTACACGGTGTATTCGCCTTTGCGCAGCCAGCGGAACTTGAATCTACCGTCCGGGCCGGTCCGCACATCGTCATCATGGAAATCACCATCCCCATAAATGATGAATACCCGGTGGTCGGCCAGGGGATAGGGGGCACCCACAGGTTGCTGGGTGCTGTTGCTGTAGCGTTGTTCCACGACACGGCCGTGTATCTCGGCACGGCCACCTTCGCCGGCCTCCTTGGAACAGCCGGAAATGAATAGGAACGCCGGGGCCGCCAGGGCCAGCAGTATTGCTCTCATGGTACTTGCAGGTTAACGGTGGGTAAATGTAAGGGGATCAACCTTCACGGTAGATGCCCTCCACCTGTTCTTCGTACCTGGCCATGATCGGCTTGCGGCGCAACTTCAGGGTGGGTGTGAGTTCGCCTGTGTCGATGGTGAATTCCCTGGGCAACAGTGCGATCTTCTTCACCTGCTCCCATTGTCCCAGGCTTTCGTTGGCGGTCTCCACTTCCTTGAAGATGCGGTCCTGGACACGCTGGTCCGCGATGACCTGCTCACGGCTTTCGAAGGGGATGCCCTTGCGCGCACACCATTCCTTCAGGAAGATGAATTCGGGTACGATGAGGGCCGCCGGGTATTTGCGGTTCTCGCCCACCACCATCACCTGTTCGATGAAACGCGATGCCTTCAACTTGTTCTCCATCACCTGCGGAGCCACGTATTTGCCCCCACTGGTCTTGAAGATCTCCTTCTTCCTGTCGGTGATGCGCAGGAAGCCTTCCGCGGTGATCTCGCCGATGTCGCCGGTGTGCAACCAGCCATCGGCATCGATCGTCTGCCGGGTCATCTCCTCATCCTTGTAGTAACCCACCATGATGTTGGGACCTTTGGCCAGGATCTCTCCATCTTCGGCGATCTTCACCTGCACCCCGGGAATGGGTCGCCCCACGGAGCCGAATCGCAGACCGTCATTGTCCAGCTCGTTCACGCTGATCACCGGGGAGGATTCGGTAAGGCCGTAACCCTCCATCACCGGGATGCCGGCCGCATTGAAGATCCGGGCCAGGCGGGGCTGCAAGGCCGCACTGCCACTGGCCACCACCCGGCATTTGCCACCCAGCGCAGCCTGCCACTTGCTGAAAATGAGATTGCGCGCCAGGCGCAGTTGCAGGTCGTACCACGGGCTGCGGCCATGCACTTCATAGCGGTGGCCCAGGTCCAGCGCCCAGAAGAAGAGGCTGCGTTTCACACCTGTCAACGCATCGCCCTTGGCCACGATCTTGTCGTAGATCTTCTCCAGCAGGCGCGGCACGGCGGTGAAAACGTCGGGTTCCACCTCGCGGATCCTGTCGCCCAGGTCGTCCAGCGTTTCCTGGAAGTGGATGCCCACACCCACGTACATGTACAGGTACATGAGCATGCGCTCGTAGATGTGGGAAAGGGGCAGGAAGCTGATGCACCGCGCGCTGCTGTCCACCGGGAAACGTGTGGCACTGGCCACCACATTGCTGAGGATGTTCTGGTGGGTGAGCATCACCCCTTTGGGCCGGCCGGTGGTGCCGCTGGTGTAGATGATCGTGGCAAGATCCTCGTTGCGCACCGCCTCCTTGTATCGTTGCAGCGTGGGCCGGTCGGCTTCGTTGGCCAGGGTGGGCACCTCGCTCCAGTGCCGTGCCCCATCCACCCGGTCGTAGGTGAAGAGGTGTCCGAGTTGTGGACAGGTGGCCTGGGCCGCAGCGGCCTTTCCATGGATGTCGGCGTTGGCACTGAAGATCACCTTGCACTCCGAATGGTGGAGCACGTAAGCGTAATCCTCGGTGCTGCTGGTGGGGTAGATGGGCACGCCGATCGCGCCGATGCGCAGGATGGCCTGGTCCACAAGGCACCACTCACTGCGGTTGCCGCTGGCGATGGCCACCTTGTCCCCCGGGCCCACGCCAAGGGCCATCAAGCCCAGGGCGATGCGCTCGGCGGTATCGATCAGTTCGCGGGTGCTGTAGCTTTTCCACGCACCATCCTCCTTGGTGGCGATGGCTGTTTCCTTTGGGTACCTGGCGAGTTGGTACTCGGGAATGTCATGCAGGCGCTTGATCTCCATGGCACCAATATAGAAAGCAGGGGAATGCGAAGGCCGCATCCGCACCTGCCGGGCCTATTGTTCCACCTGCCCCACGAAGGAGACCACGATCTCGCGGGTGCCATCCCCGGTCCGTGCCCTGAACTTTTCTGAGACCCGCCAAGTGCGTGCGTCATTCGGTCTGAAGGTGCGGCCCAGTTCCCGCTTTTCGCGGTGGCCGTAGGCCACAAAGTCCAGTACGATGGCGATGCCCACGGTGCCTTGTTCACTGCTGCCCCGGCCCACATGATGTGTGTTCGTACGTACCCACGCACTGATGCGTATGTCATCCACCTCATAAAGGATCGCCTGGCCCCTGGCAGGCGAGTTGGTCACCAGTGCGGTCACATCACGTCCGGGTCTTTCCTCGCCTTCCACGTTCACGATCACCTGGGTGATGACCAGGCCCGACTGCGCGGAGAGCATGCTCACCGCAAGGATCAACAGAAAGATCAGCGGCAGGCGGTGCATGGTCGTACACTTATTCAATGCGGCCATCGAAAGCCACGGTGATCTTGCGCACGTCGATGCCGCGCTTGATCAGGAAGGCCTCTTCGAAACGTGCGGTACGGTCCTGCTCGGCGTAGAAGGTCTTTTGCACCACGCGCCGGTTCTTCTTTCCATCCACCCGCAGGTCCATATACATGGTGAGGTAGACGGCCCCCTGCTTCACACTCTGGCGGCGCACCTTGTGGGTCTTCACCTTGAACTTGCCACTGAGTTCGTGGCGCTGGTCGGCATAGAGCACGATGCCCTGCTTGCCCTGGGCCCCGCGCAGGCTCGCGGTGACATCGGTGCCGCGCAGGGTCTGGCCCTTTTCGGTGATGGTCAGGTTGGACACATGCAACTGTGTCTGAGCGATGGCCAGGGTGGTGCCGGCGGCAAGGAGGAGGACGGAGATCAGGATCTTGGTCATAGGTTTGGCATTGGATGTGCCTGGCGCGTGTAACAATACACATGCCAGCGCGTCAACAGCAAAGCAAACCTAACACGACCATGAAACTCGACACACGTTCCCTCGCTCTGGGCGCTTCCTTCGCCCTTGCCCTGTTCCTCGGATACAGCTTCCGTCCCACGCCCCAGGTCACCCAATACGCCTACCTGCAGTTCAGCACCATCGAGAGTGTGGTGCCAGGGGGTCTTGGCCGCTCACGTATCATCATCAGTGATCAGGGCGACCAGGAGGTGGGTAAGGACCTGCTGAATTTTTACAGCATGGTGGGCATCAACTTCAAGAACATCGCCAATAACGACCGTGTGATCGTGGAAACGATCAACAGGTACGTGAGTGAGGGCTGGGAATTGCAAACGGTGGCGACCGGTGTGAACAGCGCCGCGGAAGGCAAGGGCGGCACGGGGATCTTCATCACCCGTTACCTGTTCCGCAAGCCGGTCTGAGGTTGGTTGTCAGTTGTCAGTTGTCCGTTGTCTGTTGTCTGTTGTCTGTGCCGTACGAGCAATTGGGAAAGGTGGGGGTGTTCCCCTCCTACCAAGGCTTATCGATACCACAGGCACCCCTGACAACTGACAACTGACAACTCAACTGGCCTCTATCCGTTCACGATCTCCCCGCCGTTGGGGTGCAGGACCTGCCCGGTCATATAGCTGGAAGCATCGCCGGCCAGGAACACGAAGCTTGGCGCGATCTCCTCCGGTTCGCCCGCACGTTCCATGGGTGCGTCCGAGCCGAAGGTCGCGACCTGTTTCTTCTTGAATGTGGAGGGGATCAGCGGGGTCCAGACCGGTCCCGGGGCCACGGCGTTCACCCGGATGCCGCGGTCCAGCAGCGCGGCGGAAAGTGATCGGGTGAAGCTGACGATCGCACCCTTGGTGGCGGAGTAGTCCACCAGGTGGGCACTGCCCCGGTATGCCGTGACCGAGGTGGTGTTGATGATGCAGCTGCCTTTGCGCAGGTGTGGCAGTGCGGCGCGGGTCACGGAGAAGAAGGAGAGGATGTTGGTGCGGAAGGTGCGCTCCAGCTGGGTCCTGTCGATGTCCTCGAAGTCTTCCTGGGGATACTGAGTGGCCGCATTGTTCACCAGGATATCCAGCTTGCCGAAAGCCTTCACTGCGCGTGCCACCACCTTGTTGCAGACGGACTCCCTCCCGAGGTCGCCGGGGAGCAGGACGCAACGCCTGCCATATGCTTCCACAAGTTCCTTGGTGGTGCGTGCGTCCGGATGCTCGCTGAGGTAGGCGATGGCCACGTCGGCCCCTTCGCGTGCGAACGCGATCGCTACGGCCCGCCCGATGCCGCTGTCACCACCCGTGATCAAGGCCACTTTGCCGAGCAGACTACCGCTACTGTTCGCGGTGGGATCCAGCGCAGCAGGAGCAGGTCGCATCCGCGCCTCACTGCCCGGCCGTCGTTGTTTCTGGGGTGGTCTCAGCCGGCGTTTTGTTCCTCCTTTCTGCATGCGGATGCTGCTGCGATCTATGTGCCGAGTGGATCACGCCCAGGTATGTATCCTCGCACACATCTGTTGAATGCTGACCAGCCCAATACGGATAGTGCCTTTCCAGAGGGGACGCATGGGTTCAGTATTTGGGAATGGCACCAGGAATGATGGGTGGATCGGGTCGCACGATCTCATGCTCTTCATGGGCCGGAAGGCGCTTCACCATTTTCTGTATCACTTCACGGCTGCTGCTTCCATATCCATCGATCAACAGGCCTTTCAAACCAAGCTCCTCGGAACTGATGGCGTAGACGATGCTCAAGTCCGCAGGATCGCTGGGTCCTTCGAAGCGATGGAATGAGTCGATCATGAAGAGTGCCGGATCCAAGGGTTCGGTATGCTTGAGGATCCCTTCTTCTGTGATCATCAGTTCATCGGTATACCCCTGCGCGCATAGGTCATCGACCGCTTCGGAGAGCGTTCCATATTGACAATCCTTGTGTTCCATGGGCCATCCTTTCAGATCGGTGTAGACGATCGTGTGCCCTTTTCCCTGTTCCCGTTGGTGGATGTTGAACAATTGGATCGCTGGCCTGCTTGGGGGACCGGGACGCGTCTCCTGGTCCGTACGGATGTTGGGACCACACACCGGAACGATCGCTGAGGGGATTCCACAGCATCGAGGCCATATGGGGAATGCGTCCACATCAAGGGCTGAATGAGTCATTGACTTCTACGCTCGAAATGCAAGGCGCACCGGTGCTTCGGGTAAGATCCGTGAACAGGGTGCGGGGTTTGGGAGGGATGATCCGAGCGGTACCAGGCCACGATCCACGTGACCGCCGTTCGGAGGAACGTTTAACCAAACACTTCAAAGCCATGGCAGAGAGAAATGAGAACAAGGGGAACACCCCGGGTCAAGGGACCCAATCTGGTAACCAGGGAACACAGAACGACCGCAGCCGCGCCGAGCACACGGGAAACACCGGTGGCAAGCAAGGTGAAGAGCAAGGCCAGCATCGCTCCGGTGGACGCGGCGGCGAGGCGACCGGCGAGGAGCGCAACCAGCAGGGCGGCAACCGCCCGGGTGGTGATGCTTCACGGACACAGGCCGGGAACCAGGACGAACAAAGCCGCACCGGGAACCAGGATCGGTAGAAGGTAAGAAGGCTCCGCCCGGTACGCTATGCGTGCCGGGCGGTGGCCGTTCACAGGGTGACCACATCAACAGTACAAACAGCGAACACACAATGGCAAGCAAGGAACAAGCAAGCGGGCTGCACAAACTCTTCGAGGAGCAGTTGCGCGACATCTATTACGCCGAGAAGCAGATCCTCAAGGCCCTGCCCAAGATGGCGAAGGCCGCGACCAACCCCGACCTGAAGGCCGGCTTCGAGCAGCACCACAAGGAAACCCAGGAGCAGATCGAACGGCTCGAGCAGGTGTTCGAGGCCATCGGCAAGACGGCGCGTGGCAAGAACTGCCCGGCCATCGACGGCATCCTGGAGGAAGGTACCGAGATCATGGACGAGTTCTCCGATGATCCAGCCCTCGACGCAGGTCTGGTCGCAGCCGCCCAGAAAGTGGAGCATTACGAGATCGCCAGCTACGGCAGCATGGTGGCATGGGCCGAACAACTGGGTATGGAGGACGTTGTCGCCCTGCTCAATGAAACCCTGGAGGAGGAGAAGGCCACGGACGAGAAGCTTACCACGGTCTCCGAGACGGTGAACGTTGAGGCGATGGGGGAGGAGGGAGAAGAGGAGGACGAAGAGGAAGGTGAGCTGGCCGAGGCAGCCAGCAACGGATCATCCAGGCGCTCGACGACCGGAAGCAAAAGCTCCGGTAGCAAGACATCCGGTAGCAGAAGGAAGTGAACCTTGCTTCTGTTCACGTGTAGCAGCGCCCCGCCCGTAAGCGGGGCGTTCGCTTTTGGCACAGTGCCTGTCGATCATTTCGCGTCCTTCGTATCGTTCTTTTCGAAGAGACGTTCGATGAAACCCTTCTCCTTCTCCTCCGGTACTTCCACGGACCCTATGCTGATCTCGTGTTCCACGGCCGGCTGCAAGGCCTGGATGAATGCGTTTCGCAACACTTCCACGATCGCGGTCACCACGTTGGTGCGCGGGCCATCCCAGGTACCACGCATGGGCACCTTGGTCCCCACCTGATCCTCAGAATGATTCCTGAACACCATCCCCACAGCACCTACCGTCGCCTCCCAGAGTTGTTTGAATACGGGCTTGTCACGATCTTCCGGCCCCAGCACTTTCAAGTCGGTGATCAGCGGTTTCACATACCCTACGAAAGCGCCCTCCTTCGCGGCGATCTCCGTGAACAGTCCGAATGTCCCCCTGCTCACATCGAAATTGCCATAAGCCATCAGGAGATCGTTCAGTTGCGTGAGGTCCATGCCTTCCACCTCGGTGTTCATGTCGAAGGTGGGATCATCTGCCAGCGGGTTCAGCTTCATGTCCATGGAAATGGTCCCTCCATAGACCCCACCCCGCAATTCCACCGTGGCTGGCAACAGGCTGGTGGAGTCGTAGCTGTTGCTCAGGTTCAGCGCAAGGAGGTCGAAGGGCTGCAATGCGATATCCACCTTCGGGGTCGAGGTGGGATCGATGAAGCGCAGTGATCCATTGTTCAGTTCCAAACGGTTGATGCGCAGTGGCATCAGGTCATCAAGCAGATCCTTCAAGCCGGTGGTGTCCTCCTTCACCTGCTCGGGCTCCACGGCGTCCTTGGTGAAGCGGATCTCGGGCCGGGTGATCACCAATTCACCCACCACCGACCCATGCAACAGTGCCTTCCATTCCACGGATAGATCGATCGCTGAGGCGGAAAGGAAAGGTGTGCGCTCCTGGCTCACGCTATCCACTTTTTGAAGCTCGAAGAGCTCGATGGTGTAGGCACCGCGGATCAGGGCAAGATGCAGGTCGTCGATGTGGCCGTAGTAGCCGGGCACTTTGGCCAGACGATCGTTCACCACATGAAGAAGAACATAGGGGAGGATGATGCGGATGAGCAGAAGAACGCCCACGATGATCAGAATGATCTTGCGAACGCGATGTTCCCTCCTAGGTGGCGTGGGGCTTGTTGTGGCTGCCATGGTCCCATTCAGGCAGCGTTCGTGCCGGATGCCGGAAGGCCACGATCGGCGGGCCGTACACGAGGCTACGACGATCGCCGTGCGGTGATCACGGGATCACCGGTCCCCGATCGCATCGCCGGATGGGGAATATGCACCTCCGTGGTGGAGCACCTTCAAACAGGGCAGCATATGCTCCGGATGTTTCAGGCCCTATGATGGCATCAAGCACCACAAGAGCGTTCCGGGGCACCTGGCTGGGCAGCCTGACCCGTCGAAGGACCTATCCGCCCCCGGTTGAAGGATGGACCAGGCTTCGGAAACGACGCAGGAGTGCCCGCATGATATCGAATGAATTGGTGGAGGGTGCGTAACCGAGATCCGCACGCGCCGCAGCGACCAGGGCCCTGCCCTCGGGCGTCTTGTCCGGACCCGGAAGCCCGCTGCAGGAGATCAACAGAGCCTTGTGCTGGACGAAGAACGTCGCTGTTCTTTCGGGGTCCTTTGTGAGTCTGTTGGGCATGATCCGTGGGGTCATCCAAGTACTATACGCGCCTGAGACAGGGGAAGTCCGTGGATCCAGTGCTCCGGTACATGCGGCTCACGGCGTCGGGTCCGGGGCTGTTTCGATGCGGTCATGATCGATCATCGTATCGTCCCTTTGACCCGACGTCACCCAGACGACGACCGCCATCAGCAGGATGAATCCCATGATGTAAAGTGCGTACGGTCGGTTGGGTATGTCTGGATGCACACCGTGCCTGGCGTCCTTGACTGGCGGCCCAAGGGGCATATTGTTTCTGGGTCGCATGGCTCTTCGGTTCGGATCCTGTTGACGCACAACATGTGCGCCGCATGGGGTGGTGGCAGATCATGGTCCAAGCGTTGCCGCGATGCGATCCGTGTTGGACGGGGCCGAAGTGCAGTGGATGACCATACCCAGCACTGGTGCTCCTGGGCAGCAGTTTCCACGTCCCGGGCATTTCCTGTTGATGATCGCGCCCTTTAGCCATTTGGAAAGGTTCATGCCCGCAGAGAGAGCTTGCGATCCTCCGGGGTAGCGACCCGGGCATCCAGGTTCAAGGTCCGTGAAGCGCCTGTTACCGGCACCTCGATCATGCGGTTCAGGTTGAAGATGGAGCGCTGGTCCTCATCCATCGCGAACCGGAGCGCCTGGTCCTGGTCCGTGAACACACGGCAACTGTCGTATTGCACCACGCCGGTCTGTGGATCGCGCCGTGCGCCCAGGATCCCATCGCTGTCCAGAGCCCGCGCGATGGCCTTGGCAGGGTCGGTGAGCGGGACATCGGGGTCCCCGGCCCGGTAGGCCGCCACCACACCGCTCAGTACGCGACACCGGGCGCGTAGATCATAGGTGAAGCGATCATGCCGTTCCACCATTTCCTGGATCGATGCGATCAACGTTCTCATGGCATCTGGGTTTCTGAAGATCATTGGATTTCCGGACCGTTCTGGAGCGTTACGCGTTGCAGGGGCTTTCGTGCCGGTGCGGTAAGCACACTTCCATCCGGGGCGAAGCGCGAACCATGGCAGGGGCAGTCCCATGAACGCTCGGCCTTGTTCCATGCCACGGTGCATTTGATGTGCGTGCAGGACGGGCTCACCGCATGCAGTGTTCCGGCATCGTCGCGGTGCAATGCGATGGATCGGCCCTCATACTGTACCACGCGCCCTTCGCCCCTGTGCAGTTCTTCCAATTCGCCCAGTTTCTTCGCAGGGAAAGGCGCGGCGGCGAGCTCGCCCACCACATCGGCGGCCTCCTTCACGAAATTCGAGAAGCCGGCAACAAGACTCACACGCGACGGATCGAAGACCTCTTCATAGATACTGCTGCCAGTGGTGATCAGATCGGTGATCATGATCGCCGCCAGCGTGCCATAGGTCATTCCGTTCCCACCATACCCTGTGGCCACGTGAATGTGATCGCCGCTCATCGGCAGTTTACCGATGTAGGGCAGTCCATCCGTGGGTTCGAAGTATTGCGAGGACCAGCGATGCGTGATCTCTTCCACGGGGTAGAGCTTGCGTACGTGGGCCTCCAGCTCCGCGAAGGGTTCCTCCGTATCCTCCTGGTGGCCGGTCTTATGGTCGCATCCTCCTGCGATCAGCAGGCGCTGCCCATCCACTTCCTCGGTGCGGTAGTAGTGATAAGGGTCCGCCATGTCGTACACCAACGCCTCCGGCAATTCGCTTTCGTCCATGAGCCGGGCGGCCAACACATAACTGCGATAGGGCGCGTTGCGGAAGTGCAGGATGTTCACGCCAGGCGGTACGTGGGTGGCGTACACGAGGTGTTTCGATCGGATGGTGCCTATATCGGTGTCCACCTCCAGCCCTTCTTCCTGTTCCTCAACGTTGCGCACAGTGCATTCTTCACGCAGGATGCCGCCTGCATTGACGAACGCCCTGGCGAGTCCCTGTACATAGCGTGTGGGGTGGAATTGCGCCTGACCTTCGAAACGCGCCGCCATCTCGTACGACCCAGGGTAAGGTGCATCATCCACGTGTTCGGCCGTGATACCGACCGAACGTGTTCCTTCCAGTACTTTGTCAAGCGTCTTCGCTTGATCCCTATCCAGAGCGATCAGGTAGGCATCGCGTTCCTGCCAGTTACATTCAGGTGCGTAAGTGGTGGCATAGTGCCGGATGCGTTCACAGGCGACTCGTGCGGCCTGCGCCACCAATGTGGCGTCCTCCTCGCCGAACTTGTCGATCATGCGATCATAGCTCAGGTCCAGCAGGGTGTTGATGTGGGCCGTCGTGCCCCCGGTGGTGCCGAAGCCGATGTTGCGGGCCTCCACCAGCATGCAGCGTAGTCCGGCTTCCTGCAATGCCAATGCGGTGGTCACGCCGGTGATACCTGCACCCACGATCACTACATCCACCATGGTCTCTGGTAGGGCATGTGAGCTAAATGCATCCTTGCGCGCGGTATCCTGCCACAAGCTTCTTTGGTGACCATCCCGATCCAGGGTTTGAATGGGGGCGCGGATTCCGCGTCCATGGGGAGGTTGCTCAACGTACATGGGGAATGCTTATTCGTGGTATGTCCGGGATTTGGTCGCGTATGCTTTCGATCAGTAGGTACCATGGGTGCCTGTCTGTTCTGGCGTGTCTCTCCGGTAATGGGATGCAGCGAAGTCGGTGCCGGATCGATCGCAAGGAAACGTACCTACCTGTCGCGGCCCGCTGGTTGCAAGGCACGGATCCGAAGCGTGCTGTTGACAAGGTCCTTCATCCACCCGAGTGGCCTTTAAGGTGACAACACCGGAATGAAGGCGATGCGCGTCTCGACATACTCAGTGACCCGGAGGTCGTTCCCTTTCATAGGGAGCGACCTCCGGCTTTCCGGGCTGTTCCAGCCGAAATGGAGTGTCTTCAGGCATTCATCTTGTATGGCCACGAATGGGATCCACATCTCCCAACACACCTCGAAGCCATGGAGCACGAACTGGGATCTTCCCACCTTTCCTTCTTCCAACGGAACGTCGCCCAGAAGCGCTGGCACTATGCCCACTTCCACGCGTCCGAGGAAGAGTTGATCGACAACATCTGTCGTTTGCAATGCCCACGCCATGGTACAGGGCTCTGATCCCCAGATCGCCTGTGTTGTGGAATCTTCTCTACACTGATCGCGCCCACGAATAGGTTATTTCGCCAATTCCGATCACACCATGGGTAGTCAATGAGGATCCGCAATGGACGGACCGACGAACACAGTTAAGGAGGAGGTGCTATTGACCGTGACGGAGGCGGCCTCGATGCTGCGCTGCCACCCCAATACGGTTCGTGCGTGGGTGCGGCAGGGCAGGTTGGAAGCCGTTCCCATGGGACCCCGCAAGGTGAACATGTATCGCAAGGCCGATGTGGAGCGCTTGCGAAAACCGATGGTACAGACCGGGCTGATCATCAAGGACGACAAGCATGCCTTCCCCGTGGTGGGCATCGGTGCCTCGGCCGGTGGGCTCGATGCGATCACGCGTCTGCTCAAACATCTTCCCAGCGATCTGGGCCTGGCCTACGTGCTGGTGTCGCACCAGGAGAAGGGGAGTGAAGGCAGACTCTCTGAGGTGTTGCGTACCAAGACCGCATTGCCTGTCCTGGTGGTGGAGAACGGCATGCGGCTGGAGCCCGACCACTTGTTCCTGGTGCCGGGTACGATGAACGCCGCCGTGGTGGATGGTGTATTCACCCTGCGCCAGCCAAAGGGCAGGCAGGAACTGGCTGGCCGCCCCATTGATGCCTTTTTCACCGCCCTTGCGCACGAATACCAGAACAATGCGATCGGGATATTGCTCTCCGGCCGTGGTATCGATGGCACCGAGGGCCTGCGCGCCATCAAAGCCGAGGACGGGCTCACCGTTGTGCAGGACGACACCGCACAGGAAACGAGCATGCCACGAAGCGCGCAGGAGGCCGAGGTGGTCGATCTGGTGCGCTGTCCCGAGGACATCGGTCCCGAACTGGCGGGACTGGTGAAGGAGTTGTTCCCGGGTGGCAGGGCACGCATCCCTGCCAAGCACGAGAATGAAATGCGGCGCATCCTGCAACACCTATTGGAGCAGCGTGGTGTGGACTTCACCGAATACAAGGAGAACACCATCCACCGCCGCATCATCCGGCGCATGGTGCTGAGCAAGTGCGCGAAACTCTCCGAGTACGACGCACTTGTGCGGGGCGTCCCTTCGGAGCTGGACACCTTGTTCAATGACCTGCTCATCAATGTCACCAGCTTCTTCCGCGATCCCGCCTTCCACACGGCCCTGAGCAAGCTGGTGCTGCCCAGGCTCTTCGAGGGCCGGCCGGCCACCGAGCCCCTGCGCATCTGGGTGCCCGCCTGTGCCGGTGGCGACGAGGTGGTCTCCATCGCCATCACCCTGCTGGAGTTCGTGGGCGAACGATCCATCAACACCCCGGTGCAGATCTTCGCCACCGACCTCAACGAGCGCACCATCGAAAAGGCCCGGCTGGGCATCTACAAGAAGAGCGCGTTGCAGAACCTCTCACCCGCGCGGCTCTCAAAGTTCTTCACGGCCGTGGATGGGCACTACCAGGTGATCAAGCCCATCCGGGACCTGTGTGTGTTCGCGAAGCACGACCTGCTGAAGGACCCGCCCTTCTCACGCCTCGACCTGATCAGTTGCCAGAACGTGCTGATCTACCTGGAGAGCGCAGCCCAGGCCCGCATCCTCAAGTCGTTCCATTACGCCTTGCGGCCACATGGTTTTCTGGCCCTCGGCCGCTCCGAGACGCCGGACAGTGCGGGCGACCTTTTCCTTCAGCCGGACAAGGTCCACAAAGTGTACAACAGGAAGCGTGGGAGCAGCGAACGGCTGCCATTGGACCTCAGCTTCAAACCAGCATTGCCCGTGTATCAGCATGCGCCATCGGTCAGCACTTGGCGGCAGACAGGGAGCCGCCCCGATACAGACCGCGAGCTGGAGCAACTCCTGTTGCACCGCTATGTACCCGCCAGTGTGCTGGTGAACAAGGACCTGGAGATCGTGCGCTTCATGGGTCCCACCGCACCCTTCCTCGCACCCAATGCGGGGCGTGCCACGCTGAGCCTGCTGAAGATGGTGCGCGACGACCTGGCCTATGAGCTGCGGTCCCTGTTGCAAAAGGTGCGCAACGAAGGCATCCCAGTGCGCAAGGGTGGCATCCCCGTACACCTGAACAACGCGCTGCAGAACGTATCGCTGGAAGTGGTGCCCATCGGTGGCAGGCAGGACCCGCACTTCCTGGTGCTCTTCAGGGAGGAAGGTGTGCCGGTGATCGCCGACCCGCGTGAGGATGCTTCCAACGGATCCTCCCTGGATGATGCGCGCGAGCGGCGGATCGCCCTGCTGGAGCAGGAGTTGCGCGAGGCGCGTGAGCACCTGCGTTTGGTGAGCGAGGATACCGAGGTGCATGTGCAGCACTTACAGGCCGCCAACGAGGAGGTCGTTTCTTCCAACGAGGAACTGCAGAGCATCAACGAGGAGCTCGAGACCTCCAAGGAGGAACTACAATCCATTAACGAGGAGTTCGCCACCATCAATGAGGAGTTGCAATCGCGCAACGATGCCCTGCACGAAAGCCAGGAACGCCTGGACCTGGCCACGCGCACCGGCAAGGTGGGCATCTGGGATTGGGAGGTGGCCACCGACCGCTTGTCGTGGAGCGATTCGCTGTACACCATGCACGGCATCAAGCCCGGGAATTTCGATGGGTCGATGGACGGCTACAAGGCCTTGCTGCATCCGGAGGATCGCGAGCGTTTCATGAGCGCCCTGCACCAGGCCGTGAAATTCGAGGATCGTTACGAGTTGGAGGCGCGCGCCGTGCGGCCCAAAGGCGAAGTGATCTGGTTGTACACCACCGCCACGATCATGCGGGTGGACGGCAAGGCAGTGCGGGTGATGGGTGCCAGTGTGGACATTACCCAGCGCAGGGCGGCAGAGGAAGCCCTGCAACAGCGCACCCATGCCTTGGAACTGCTCAATGCCATGGGCGATACGCTCATTGCCGAGCTCGATACCGAGAAGATCGTGCAGGCCGTGACCGACACCGGCCGTGCGGTGGTAGGAGCTGATCTCGGCGCCTTTTTCTACAATGTGACGGACGAGAAAGGGGAGTCCTACATGTTGTACACCCTTTCTGGAATTCCGCGGGAGGCCTTCGCCAATGTGCCCATGCCGCGCACCACCGGCGTATTCGGACCCACTTTCCGCGGCGAAGGCGTGGTGCGCAGCGGCGACATCACCAAGGACGCCCGCTATGGAAAAATGGATCCCCACCGGGGCATGCCCAAGGGCCATCCACCGGTGCGCAGCTATCTGGCGGTTCCCGTCACCTCGCGCGATGGCCGGGTGATCGGGGGTCTCTTCTTCGGCCATTCCGAACCGGACAGATTCACACGCGAAGCGGAGGATCTCGTAACGCCACTGGCTGCCCAGGCCGCGCTGGCCCTGGACAATGCCGACCTGCACAATGCGCTGCAGCGTGAGTTGGAACAACAACGCATTGGTGCGGTGGCGCTTGCCGATAGCGAGGCGCGGTACAGAACCTTGATCGATACCTTGCCGGCCGCAGTGTATCCCAGTGATGCGGACGGTCGTATCCTGTTGTATAATGAGGCGGCAGAGAGCCTTTGGGGGCACGCCCCAGGCTCCGAACCCGGTACCTGGCATGGGGCTTTCAAGCTGTTCGCACCCGATGGGCGGGAGTTGGCACCCTTGGAAAGCCCCATAGCCCGCGCCATTCGCCAGGGCGTTGCCATCCGCGAGGAGATCGTGATCGAGCGCCCGGACGGCACCCGCCGCCATGTGCTGGCCCATCCCGAACCCGTGCGCGATGCCGACGGCACGGTGGTGGGCGGGCACAATGTGCTGATCGACATCACCGACCGCTACCATGCGGAGGCCGAACGGCAGCGGCTCTCAGGCATGCTGGAGCGAAGCCTGAACGAGATCTACATCTTCGATCTGGAGAGCTTGAAGTTCGAGTATGTCAACCACGGCGCGCTGAGCAATCTGGGCTACACGCTGGACCAGATGCGCGAGATGACCCCACTGGATCTCAAGCCCGAGTATGATGCACGGACGTTCGGCCAGATGGTGGAACCGCTGCGGACCGGTGAAAAGGAAAAGCTCGTGTTCTACACCGTACATCGCCGTGCCGATGGCAGTGACTATCCCGTGGAGATCCACCTGCAGACGGTGGACAATGGTCCAAGGCGCATGTTCCTGGCCATGATCCTGGACATCACGGAGCGGAAGCTGGACGAAGAACGCCTGCGGGTGGCCACCCAGACCGGTAAGCTCGGTATTTGGGACTGGGACGTGGAGAAGAACACCATCACCTGGACCGATCCCGTTTACGAGATCCATGGTGTGAAGAAGGGTTCGTTCGAGCCTACCATGGAAGGTTACAGCGAGCTGATCCACCCAGAGGATCGGGAATGGGTCACCAGTGCCATTCGTGCGACCCTTGAGAACGACGCTCCCTATGAGGTGGAGTTCCGCACCATGAACCCCGAGGGCGAAGTGAACTGGGTATTCACCAATGCCGTGGTCCTACGCGAGCAGGGCCGCCCGGTGCGCATGATGGGCGGTACCATGAACATCACCTCGCGCAAGCGGACCGAGATGGAACTGGCTCAAAGCGAGGAGCGCTTCAAGACCATCTACGACAAGGCCCCATTCGGTGTCATGCTCTACTCGGCCGACGAGGCACGCATCATCGATGCCAACCCGGCCATGCTGCACATGGTCGGGCGGTCACGGGAGGAGGTGATCGGCCGGACCAGTGTGGAGATCGGCATGAACCCCGATACGGAACAGCGCCGGCAGCTTTTGGCCATGGTGCAGCGCACCGGGCACCTGGCACCGGTGGAGTTGGAACTGCGCCATGCTGATGGCCATGCCGTGCAGGTGCAGGTGAACGCCGACATTGTGCATCTGGGTGGTGTGCCTTACATCCTTGCCGTACTGGAGGATATTACTGAGCGCAAGTATGCCAGCATGGCCGTGGGTCGCTTGGCCGCGATCGTCGAATCATCGGACGATGCGATCATCAGCCGCGACCTCCAGGGCACCATCACCACGTGGAACCAGGGCGCTGAGCGCATCTTCGGCTATTCCGCCGGGGAGATGATCGGGAAGCGCAACACCGTGCTCTTCCCGCCCGAACGCCTGAACGAGGAGGAATTGTTGGTTACGCGCCTCATGAAGGGAGAGCGCATCGATCATTTGGAAACGGTCCGACTGCACAAAGACGGTAGATCGGTGGACATCTCGCTCACGCTCTCGCCGCTGAAGGATGCGATGGGCAATGTGATCGGCGCCTCCAAAGTGATCCGCGACATCACCGAACAGAAGCGCAACCGCGAGGCCATCGCCGCGAGCGAGGCCCGCTTCCATCTGCTGGCCGACAATGTGTCCCAGCTGATCTGGATCGCCGAGGCCGATGGCAGTGCCGTGTGGTTCAACCAGCAGTGGACCGAATTCACCGGCAAGACCGGTGAAGAGATCCGGACGGACAGCAAAGCGATACATCACCCCGATCATTTTGATAGGGTGACCACTTCCTTGGCGGAGCGCGCGGCCAAGGGCGAGCGATGGGAGGATAGTTTCCCCCTGTTGAGCAAGACGGGTCAGTTCCATTGGTTCCTCGCCACGGCCATGCCCATTCGCAATGAGGAGGGTACCGTGGTGCGCTGGTTCGGCACCTGCACGGATATCACCACCGAACGTGAGGCCCAGGACCGCATCCGCGAAAGCGAAGAGCGCTTCCGCATGCTGGCCGATCACATGTCGCAAATGGCCTATATAGTGGATCCGTGTAACACCATCACCTGGGTGAACCGGCGCTGGATCGAGTATACCGGTATATCCGTGGAACAGATGAACGAGGACGGTTGGCAGCAGGTGGTGCATCCCGAGCACCTTACGGATATGATCGGTTCCTATACCAAGGCACAGGAAGCTGGCACGGTGTGGCAATATGTATTCCAGCTGAAAGGGCGTACCGGTGAGTACCGCTGGTTCCTGGCACGGTCGGTCCCCATCTTCAACGAGGAGGGAAAGGTGGAACGATGGTTCGGTACCAATACCGACATCACGGAACAGAAACTGGCCGAGGAGGCCTTGGAGGAAAGCTCGCGCCACAAGGATCACTTTCTCGCCACCCTCGCACATGAGCTGCGTAATCCGCTGGCCCCGCTGAAGAACGGTCTGCAGTTGATGGAACTGGCGCCCGATGATCCCACGGTGATCGATAACACGCGCAACATGATGATGCGCCAGCTGGACCACATGGTGCGCCTGGTGGATGATCTTATGGATCTCAGCCGCATCAGCCGTGGCAAGCTGGAACTGATCAAGGAGCACACGGAGCTGGACAGGATCATAGGCACCGCTGTCGAAGCCACCCAGCCCCTGATGGACCGCAAGGAGCATCGCTTCGATGTGCGGATCTTACAGGGCGGTCTGGTGGTGAACGGGGATCAGGCACGCCTCGTCCAGGTAGTGGCCAATCTGTTGAACAACGCGGCCAAGTACACGCCCCACGAGGGCCACATCAGCCTCACTTTGGATAAGGAGGGCAGTGAGGCCGTGATCCGCGTAAAGGACGACGGCATCGGCATCGACCCAGGTGCGTTGGAGCATGTGTTCGACATGTTCGCCCAGGTACAGGGAGCACAGAATGACCATTCCGCTGGAGGGCTCGGCATCGGCCTCAACATCGTGCGGCGGCTGGTGCATATGCACCATGGCAGTGTGGTGGGCAACAGCGCCGGCATGGGCCAGGGAAGTGAATTCGTGGTGCGCCTGCCGTTGATCCGGAAAGCAGGCCCCGTCAGGTCGACGCCTTCAAAGGTCGAACAGAGCGCGATGTCGGGCGGGAAACGCGTGCTGGTGGTGGACGACAACCAGGATGCCGCCCTCACCATGGCACTGATCCTGCGCAAACTTGGTCATGAAGTGAAGGTGGCCCACGATGGCGAGCAAGCCCTGGATGCGGGTGCCGCTTTCCAGCCGCAGGTCATCCTGATGGACATCGGCATGCCCAAGCTGAATGGTCATGAAGCCTGTGTGCTGATGCGCAAGACCAACTGGGGGGGCAAGGCATACATCGTGGCCCTCTCCGGCTGGGGTCAGGAGGAGGATCGCAAGCGTTCCATGGTGGCGGGGTTCGATCAACACGTGGTGAAACCCATCGAACGCAGTACGCTGATCGAGGTGATGGCCATCGATCCGCGAGGGTAGGAGCGCACCGGCGAAGGAATTGTATTCTACGATCGCACCACAGGGTATGGGGCAGAGGGGGCGAGGGTACCGGCCACACGGACCCGGATCTGCCTGACCATTTGAGGTGCGCGTCAAGCGCCAGCTCTTTGGCATGCCCTGTGACCTGATGCCGGGTATGATCACCACCCAAAGCCCTCAACCCCTCCACGCAGATGCACCTGCCATTGTACAGGAGCTCCGGCGTCTTTTTGATGAACGCCTGCTGGAGTTGCATGCCACTGCTCAGATGGATCCGCCTGACGCCGAGAATGGCACCAGCTCCATGGTGCATGTGGACTTCCCCGCTGGCGCCTTGCAGGCCACCGCGATCTACCACAGTGTGGAGGGTCGCTTCACGCAGATCATCGCGCGCGCTGCGGATGAAGCGCACCACGAACGCCCCAGCTTCACGATCAGTTTGTTCTTATAGTCGGGGCTCATGCCGCTTCATCAGATCGGGGCGGTCCAGGTAGTCCCATTCATGGCCTTCGACAAGGTCCGGTGGTGGCGCTGAGGTATCGTGCAGCACCACCCACACCAACCAGACGAGCGCCAGCACACTGATCCCCAGAACAGAGAACGCTACGGGCATGGGAGCATCGGTCAGCACCACCGCAGCCATGGCAGGGACCACCAGGGAGGTGTACAAGGCATGGCGTTCGGACTTGTTCATGGTGAACCGGTATTACAGTTGGGTGTAGGGACGCATCATCAGCCTGCACGTTTTTCGAGGTCCTCTTCCCGCCTGAGGTCCTCGCCAAAGGCGACCAGTTGCCGGTGCTGGTCGGCTTCACGTTGCTGCAACCCTGTTGCGGTCTTGCGTAGGTGCGGGAGAACATCCTTGGGCATCGCATCCAGCAAACGCCCCCATGTGCGGATCAGAAATACGCGCAGCAGGCGTAGTGCTTCCACCACGGCACCCGCGCGTTCTGGGCGGGGATCGGTGCGGGCCGCCAGATGCAGGTCATCCGTGAGACCGGCGGCTTCTTCGCACACACATGGTCCGGGCACATGACCGTGCTCCACCGCTGCCTCCACCATTTCATGATGGACCAACTTGTCCACCTCATGTTGTTGCTGCAACAGATCGGTCAATGGTCGATCCGATCGGTTGGCGATGCGCGGCAGCATGCGCAGGAGCCGCTTGTACACGAAGTGTAGCTCGTTCAAAGCCTCACGGCGCTGTTCAAATGCTTCACGGATGCGCTGCACGATCTTGTCGGTCATGCCTGATATGCACAAGCACCCGGCCGATCCCCGCCGCCAGGGTGCCATTGGTCAAGGAATTCGCTGGCAGCCTGGCCATAGGCCAATGCCTGTTGGGCGGTCCATGTGCCCGCCGTGCATCCATCAAGGCAAGGCGTCGATCAGACTTTCCCGCAGGTAGCGATGCGCTGGGTATCAAAGTGGTCAGGGCAATGTTGGGAACGGGTGGATATTCCCCAACTACTTGCGAGGTCCATTCCACAACAGCCGGGAAAGCGCTGCCAGGTGTGCGAACAGTACGGCGGGCACAAGCACGGCTGGCAGCAACACCCAGGGCGTGCTTGTTACTAGCACGTTGGGCTGGTCGAAGTTGATGCGCTGCATGGAGCTGGGCAGACTGAGCACGGCTGTTGTCACGACGACCAGCAGCAGTACCAGGCAGCCAAGGTTCCAGGTGATGAGCACGACACGGTCGGGTGGGCGATCACTGCGAAGCCAGACCATCAGGACCAACGCTGAGAGGCCGCTCAGGATATCGAAGTTGAAGCCGCTGTAGGTCATGTCCTGTGGCACCAGACCGGCCACAAAGGCATCGTGCAGCACCAGTTCCACCGGCAGGCGGAGCACATGAATGGCGGTGAGTGCGAAGATCGGCAGCCCGCGCATCCATGTCCTGCTCCTGGGCAGCGCCAGTGCCAGGAGCAGCGCGATGACCACAGGCGCGAGCAAGATCAATTGCGGTGGTGGGAAGGCGATGGCATTGTCGTAGACGCCGCGCTCAGCAAGGATCCAATGCAGAGCCCCAAGTGTGGCGACGCCGAGTACGAACGAGTGGCTACGTGTGGCAGCGAACAGCCAGAACAGGCACCAGATAAAGGCCGCGAAAAAAAGGACGTACGCTGAGACAGGCATGCGGCACGAAACTATTCAACCGCAAGATCTCCCGGGGGGCACTTCTGCGGGGCCGCAGGGAAGCATGTGCCAGCCACTGGAGTGCATCAGCGGTGGGGTCACACTTCCGCCAATGCGCTCAGATACTTCGCGATGTACGCGTCCATCTGCTTCGACTTGTACTGCATCACATAACGCGGATGCTCCAGCGCGATGATGCGGTCGAACAGTTCCAGCCGCTCGTTCAGCTTGTTGAAGAACGTGGCGTTCTTGCCGGTGCCGATGCAGAGCACCGTGTCCGTGCGCATGCCGCACTTCACCAGTGTCCGCAGCCAGTATTCCACGAAGGGTGTCACCGCTTTTTCGAGGGCGTTGTCGTCGTAATAGTTCAGGTTGATGGCCGTGCCATTCACCTGCTCCCCGGACTTCCGCAGGGTCTCGCGCAGCGGACCCTGCGGCTTGGATACCGCAGGGTCCCTTCGTGCCTCATGAGACCCGGCGGAGGTTTCCTTCACGAAGCCCAGCGGGCAGACGGCATGCACGTATACCTTGCTGTAGAAGGCTTCAGCACCGCCCGCCGCGCGGATCATGCGGTAGAAGAAATCACTGCTGGGTTCATGTGTGCGCAGTCCGTTCACGGGGATGCCCAGGTCGCTTTCGCAACGCTTGGTGTCTGTGAAGGGAAGGCCCGTGCTTCCCGCGCCCAGACGGCCGGGATTGATGCCGAGCATCAGCGTGCGCGGGCGGTCGTCGCTGTAGTACGTGCGGTGGAAGAGCGTGACGATGCGCCGCACCTCCCCGGCGTTCGGGCCATTGAAGGGGTCGAGCACGCCGATGCCTTTTGGGACCTTGATGTCCTGCAGCGAGAAGGAGAGGACGTGTTGGAGGAGTCGATCGGCGAGCATAGTGCAAAGAAAGAACGGTGCCTATGGACGCTCTACCTTTCACACCGTGCAAAGAGCCACCCAACTCCAACGCCTTTCCGAAGAACCTGGACCTTGGGATGTCCTCATCATCGGCGGCGGTGCCAGTGGGCTTGGTGTCGCCGTGGATGCCGCGAGCCGCGGCTTCCGCACGGTGTTGCTGGAAGCGCACGACTTCGCCAAGGGCACCAGCAGCCGCAGCACCAAGCTCGTGCATGGCGGTGTGCGCTACCTGGCGCAGGGGCACGTCGGCTTGGTGCGTGAAGCATTACGCGAACGCGGCCGCCTCTTTCGCAACGCACCGCACTTGTGCCACGATCAGGCCTTCGTGATCCCCTGCTACCGTTGGTGGGAGACCGCTTGGTACCGCATCGGCTTGGGCCTGTACGACCTGCTGGCCGGAAGGCTCAGCTTGGGGCGAACACGTGCATTGGGCAAAGCGGAAACGCTGAAGCACCTCCCGGGAATTTCCGCCGAGGGACTTCGCGGCGGCATCCTCTACCACGATGGCCAGTTCGACGACGCACGCCTTGCCGTGGCGCTCGCCCGCACCGCCGTGGGGTTGGGTGCCTGCGTGCTCAACCATGCGCGTGTGGTGCAACTGCTGAAGGACGATGATGGAAAGTTGAATGGCGCGGTGATGGAGGATGCGCTGGATGGCACGCGCCACGCCATTCAGGCGAAGGTGGTGGTGAACTGCACCGGTGTGTTCACCAACGCGGTGCTCGCCATGGACAGCAGCGACACGCGTGACCACATCGTTCCCAGCCAGGGCATCCACCTGGTGCTGGACCGCAGCTTCATGCCCGGCGATGCCGCGCTGATGATCCCGCGCACACCCGATGGCCGTGTGCTCTTCGCCATTCCGTGGCACGATCGTTTGGTGGTGGGCACCACGGACATTCCCGTGGATGCCGTGAGCGATGAGCCGAAGCCCTTGGAAGAGGAGATCGGTTTCGTGCTGGAAACCGTGGGCCGCTACCTCACGCGTCAGCCCACACGTACCGATGTGCTCACCATGTATGCCGGGCTGCGTCCCCTTGCCAAGCCGCAGCAGGGCAGGGCACAACACACCAAGGAGATCTCTCGCGGGCACCGCATCGTCGTTTCAGAAAGCGGGCTGCTCTCGCTGATCGGCGGCAAGTGGACCACCTACCGCAGCATGGCGGAGGACGTGGTGGGCCAGGCCGAGGCGCGCTTCGGCTTGAAGACAGGCCCCTGTATAACAGCAGAGCTGCCCATCCATGGCAAGCCCGATGGAACCGTTCCGGAAGTCGGTCATCTGGCCGTTTACGGAAGCGATGCGTCGATCATCCGCTCAATGATGGTGAGTGATCCTTCCTTGTCCGAGCGCTTGCATCCTTCCTTTCCTTACACGCTGGCCGAGGTGGTCTTTGCAGTACGTCACGAGATGGCGTGTACTGTGGAGGATGTGCTGGCGCGAAGGGTGCGGCTGCTCTTCCTGGATGCCAATGCCGCGCTCCAAGCCGCACCGAATGTGGCGGAGATGATGGCGAAGGAGTTAGGCAGGGACAAGGCTTGGATGGACGATCAGCTTGCTGCTTTCTCGATCCTTACCGCCGGATATCGGCTGGCAATTTGATCTCCGCGAACGCATCCGTGTCCATCCGTGTGGATCCGTGGTAGTTCAGATGCCACTATGATGCAAGGCATTCATCTGCGTCATCTGCGCCATCTGCGGCTGCATTTCCATATTGCGCCGCAAGGCGCGCTCATCTGCATGAACAGTATCGTTGGTTCCCAACCTTTCCCCATCTTCATCCCTCCCATGAAAGGCCCCTTCATCCTCGCCCTCGACCAGGGAACCACCTCCTCCCGCGCCATCCTCTTCGACCGCGCCGGTATGCTGGTGGATGCCGTGCAGCGCGACTTCCCGCAGCACTTCCCCAAACCCGGCTGGGTGGAGCACGACCCGCAGGACATCTGGTCATCGCAGGTTTCCGTGGCCGCTGAAGTACTCGCAAAGCGCGGGCTGGGCGGTGCCGCCATCGCTGCCATCGGCATCACCAACCAGCGCGAGACCACCGTGGTGTGGGACCGCGCCACAGGCGAACCGGTGTACAGCGCCATCGTGTGGCAGGACCGTCGCACCGCTGGCTTCTGCGATGAACTGAAAGCCGATGGTCATGCCGACATGATCCGCGACAAGACCGGCCTGGTGCTCGATGCCTACTTCAGTGGCACCAAGGTGAAATGGATCCTGGACCATGTGTCCGGCGCCCGTGATCGCGCCGAACGCGGAGAGCTCTGCTTCGGCACCGTGGACAGCTGGCTGGTATGGAAACTCACCCGTGGCAAGCTCCACATCACCGACACCAGCAACGCCAGCCGCACACTGCTGTTCAACATCCACACGCTGCAATGGGACGATGAACTGCTCGTGCTCTTCGATGTGCCACGCGCCATGCTGCCCGAGGTGCGCCCCAGCAGTGAACTGTACGGCAACACCGATCCGGAGCGTTTCGGTGCCGCCATCCCCATCGCAGGCATCGCGGGTGACCAGCAGGCGGCACTCTTCGGGCAACTGTGTACTTCGCCTGGCATGGTGAAGAACACTTATGGCACCGGCTGCTTCCTGCTGATGAATACCGGTGACAAGCCGGTCGCATCCCGGCATCAGTTGCTCACCACCGTGGGCTGGACCATCGGCGGGCACACCACTTACGCGCTGGAAGGCAGCGTCTTCGTGGGTGGCGCGGCGGTGCAGTGGCTGCGCGATGGGCTGAAGCTGATCGACGCATCGTCCGACATCAACCGGCTTGCGGCTTCGGTGCCCGATAGCGATGGCGTGGTCTTCGTACCTGCGCTCACCGGCCTCGGAGCGCCGTACTGGGACCCGCATGCACACGGCGCCATCCTCGGTATCACGCGCGGCACCACCGACGCACATCTCGCACGTGCCACGCTGGAGGGTATCGCGTGCCAGGTACACGACATCGTGCGCGCCATGGAGGCCGATGCCAGAACGCCTTGCAGCGAACTACGCGTCGACGGTGGTGCTTCCGCCAGCGACCTGCTGCTACAGATCCAATCCGACCTGCTGCGCTCGCGCATCGTGCGCCCCGCGTCCATTGAGACCACCGCGCTCGGTGCTGCTTACCTCGCCGGCCTCGCTGTGGGATACTGGCCCGGCATCGACGCGCTGCAACAACAATGGACCATCGATCGCAGCTTCGAACCGCAATCGGATAGGGACACTACCGAACAGCAACTCCAACGCTGGCACCGTGCGGTGGATGGGGTGCGGAAATGGGATAAGTGATCGATGAACGCATGTGCGATTTGTCCGATGACGGCTGTCTTATGTCCTATGCAAATGCCCGATATCACCGGCATTTGCATAGGACCTAAGACATCGGACAGCCATTAGCATCCGGGAACCAGAAGTATCACTAACAACGAAATTGTTCCACCCACCCATGACACCATTTCTTGCGGAACTCCTCGGCACCATGCTACTGATCCTCCTGGGCAACGGCGTGGTGGCCAACGTGCTGCTCGATGGCACCAAGGGCCACGGATCGGGCTGGATCGTGATCACCACGGGATGGGCCATGGCTGTGTTCGTGGGCGTGGTGGTGGCCGGACCCTTCAGCGGCGCGCACATCAATCCGGCGGTGAGCATCGCCCTGGCCATCACTGGCAAATTCGCGTGGGCAGATGTGCCGCTCTATGTGCTGGCCCAGATGCTCGGCGCCATGGCCGGTGCCTTCCTCGTCTGGCTCTCGCATAAGGACCACTTCGCTGCCACGCACAACCCCGTTGCGAAGCTGGCGTGCTTTTGCACTGGCCCCGCCATCCGCAGGCCGTTCAGCAACCTCATCAGCGAGGCCATCGGCACCTTCGTACTGGTGTTCACTGTGCTCTTCATGGTAGGCCCCAGCCTGAAGATCAGCGGTACGGACGATGTGGCCATCGGCCTGGGTTCCATCGGTGCGTTGCCCGTGGCGCTACTGGTGTGGGTCATCGGTCTTTCGTTGGGCGGAACAACAGGCTATGCGATCAATCCTGCACGCGACCTGGGCCCGCGCATCATGCACACCGTGATGCGCATCGGTGGGAGGAGCGACTGGGGTTATGCGTGGATACCGGTGGTGGGTCCTCTGGTGGGCGCGGCGGGTGCGGCGGGTTTGTACCTGCTGCTGCGCTGATAGAAAGGAGCGGACCATGACCGATACGAGCTTGCGCTCGCATTGATCCAGAAAGTCGACCGCGCGACCGCGGATGTCGCAGACGGTCCGATGCGTATCGGACGCGGATGAACACCTGCCTGAGCTTTTCTGCGTTTGGCATAGTGCATTCGCGCCGCAGACATCTGCGACCATCCGCGTCATTAGCGCTACCCCTGCATTCCCATTTCATCGCACCTTCGCACTATGAGAAATCTCTTCCTGCCATTCCTGTTCGTCCTTAATGCCATTCAAGCGCAAGATCCCGTGGCCTACCGCCTCTTCACCGGCCAGGGCAAGCCCGCCAGGCACAAAGCGCTCATGAAGTCACTCGGCCAGGCCGATGTGATCCTCTTCGGCGAGCAGCACAACAGCGCCATCGCGCATTGGCTCCAGCTGGTGGTGGCACGCGAGCTGGCCGCGAAGGGAGCGCTCATGATGGGTGCTGAAATGATCGAGGCCGACGATCAGGCCACGCTGGATCGCTACTTGCGCGGAGAGATCGATCAGGCCGCCTTCGACACGCTGGCCCGCCTGTGGAAGAACCACGGCGACTACGCGCCTTTGGTGGACCTGGCGAAGGCAAAGGGCCTGCGCTTCGTGGCAGCGAACGTGCCGCGCCGTTATGCGAGCATCGTGTACAAGGGAGGCTTCGAAGCGCTGGATACATTGCCAGATGCGGAGAAGCAGTGGATCGCGCCGCTGCCCATCGCCTACGACCCTGGGTTGCCCGGCTACAAGGCGATGCTGGACATGGGACACGGCCATACAAGTCCCACCATGCCCATGGCACAGGCGCTGAAGGATGCCACCATGGCGCATTTCATCCTGGCGAACTTCACCCCGGGTACGCCTTTCCTGCACTTCAACGGGACCTATCATTCCGACAACTACGAAGGGATCGTGTGGTACCTGAAGCGTGCACGGCCGGCGTTGCGCATCGCCACGATCGCCACCGTCACGCAAGTGGATGCGGGCAAGCTCGAAGCGGAGCACAAGGGCAGGGCGGACTTCATCCTGGTGGTGGATGAGGCGGTGCCGGGGACGTACTGATCGCTGTATGGCGATCAGTCGCAGTGCTCCATCTCCAATATGAAGTAGCCCTGCTGGCGGATGTCCGCCTCCCATTTGGGCTGCAAGGCGCGCACGTGGCAGAAGCGGCATTCCCTGGCGGTGAGGCGTTGCCCACCTTCGCCTTTGCCCTCCAGATATACGCGGCCGTAGCCATGTATCACTGCCGTGTCGCGCTGGCTGCTTGGTGCGATGATGTCGAAGTGCATCACGCGTCCGTCCTTGCGGGTGACATAGGTGTCCCAAACGGCTACTTCCATCTTGCTGGTGTTCTGGGGTTGGATGTTGAGTTGTGCGTGTGCAGTGGTGGCCAGGCACAGTGCGGTGCAAAGGGCCAGGGTTGTGGGGAACATTCGCATGGCATTCCAATTGTCGGATGCAGGACGCAAATATAGAAAGGAATCCTAACTATATTTGCCGCCCAACCAACACCCCCCACACCATGACCAAAGCAGTTTTCTACCATGCCGGCTGTCCTGTTTGCGTCAACGCCGAGGACCGCATTACCGAACTCGTTGATCGCGGCCGTTATGATGTGGAGATCGTCCATCTGGGCGAGAAGCGCGACCGCATCGCCGAGGCCGAGGCTGTGGGCGTGAAGAGCGTGCCCGCGCTGGTGGTGGGCAGCGATGTGCTGCACATCAACCACGGCGCCAGCATGGCCGATGTGAAGGGCTGATCACCACCACACGAACAGGAAGGACCCGGACCCGTTGGCCGGGTCTTTCCATGTCCACTACTTTCGGCATCGCATGGCCTATAGTGACGCTTCTGGAATGGACCACAACCTGGCGCTGATGCTGGAACGCATCGGTGAGGTGGCGCGTGCGTTGCGCTGGCGCGAAGCCGTAGGCGCCGATCTCAACCCGCTGCAACTGCGGATCCTCGGCTTCATTCTGGCCCACCCCGATGAACCCGTGGGTGTGGCGCGCTTGGCCAGCGAGCTGCAAGTGAGCCGCCCCACGGTGAGCGACAGTGTGGCCACCCTGGTGGAAAAAGGCCTGCTGCGGCGCAAGGCCGATCCATACGACGGGCGCAGCCATCACCTGCGGCCATCGGCCAAGGCCCGTAGGCTGGGCCAACCGGCATCACCGCTGGATGGTTCCATGGCGGGCCTTTCCCCGCAGACCAAGGAGGCCATGACGCTGGGTCTTATGCGCGTGCTGCATGCGCTGGCCAACGAAGGCAAGTTGCAGGTGCAGCGCATGTGCTGGACTTGCGCACACTACCGCGGCGACCGCGATGGGAAGCACCATTGCCTGCTGCTGGGCAGGGACCTGGAGGTGGCCGATCTGCGTATGGATTGTCCGGAGCACGAGACAGCCTGACGCGGTTCTGCCGGTATCGCCGGTCAGGCTGTGTGCAGCTCCTTTTCCAACATCTTCGCCCTTGGGAACAGGATGTTGTTCTCCAGGTGGATGTGCAGGTGCAGGTCCTGCTCGAATTCCTGTAGCATGGCCATGGCCGTGGCGTAAGTGGTGCAACCGTCGGGTGGGTTGGTGTAGCCCTCACTCAGTTCGGCGATACGACGGAAGCGTTCGCCCTCGCCCTCGTGCTCATGCTCCATCATGGCAATGGGCTTGTCCACCGTGCCGAAGTGCGGCGTGGGCAGGGCGCTTCCGTGTTGCCGGGCCTTTTCCAACTGGTTGATGAAGGGGAAGAGGAGCAATTCCTCTTTCTTCATGTGGGCGGCCATGGCACCGGCGCATTCCTGAAATTCGCGTCGTATGGCGAAGAGTTCAGGATGGCGATCGCCGTGGACCTTGCAGAGCTTGTCGATGAACTGTAGCAGGGTGGTGGTGCGGCTTTCCACGTAACGGTGGTGTACGCGTTCGATGTGCTCGATGAGGCGCGAGAGGGTCCAGGTCTTGTAGTCCTGGTCGGACCCAGTGTCGCGTGTGATGGCCTGTTCGATCTCGCGTTCGATCCGCGCCTGGTCGATGCCTTTGGTGCGGCATACCTCCTCCAGGCTGCGGCCGCCCTTGCAGCAGAAGTCGATGCCGTGCGCGTTGAAGACGGCGGCGGTGCGGAAGTCATCGGCTACGATGGAGCCGATGGTGCGGTCGGGAGCGGGGATGGTGCAGCTGTCCATGATCGATGTATTGGTGAGGTGTGTTCCGGGAGGGATGCAAAACAAAGGATAAAACAATCCTAAATAGATGACGAGTGTCAGGGCTTCGGCTCGTTGTTCCGATCAGCCGTGCATCAACTGTTCCAGTTTCTTCCGGTCCAATATCCGGATCTCCCGCCCCACGTTCTTGATGAACTTCTGCTTCTGCAACTCACTTATCGCGCGGATGGTGCTCTCGTACGTGGTGCCTGCATAGTCGGCCAGGTCCTGACGGCTGGGGGTGAAAGCCAGCAGGGTCTTGTCGTCCTTGTCGAAACCGAAGCAGCGCACGGTGGCGATCAGGGCCTTGGCCACGCGCTGCTGCACATCCATGTTGAGGATGTTGCGCGCCTGCTCCTCGCTGCGGCGCAGTTCTTCGGCGAAGAAGAGCATGAAATGGAAGCAGAAGGCGGCGTTCGCCTCAAGCACCTGCATGAAAAGGGGCATGGGCACAGCGTCCACCGTGGTGGGTACAAGCGCCGTCGCGGTCACCGGGTAGGTGAATGCGGCACCGATGCCGCGGTGCCCCAGCACCTGGCCATCACGCGCGAAGCGCAGGATCCGCCTGGTTCCCGGACCGAAGGTGCTGAACACCTTCACCCTGCCCTTGCGGACGATGTAGAGTTGATCGGCCGGGCTGCCTTCCAGGAACACATCCTGCCCGGCATCGAAATGCTGGGTGACGCATTGCTGCTTGATCAGGTCCCGCCACGCGGGGCTGCAGTGCCGGGCGATCAGTTCCGCAAGGGTGTCCGGCAGCGGGATGGGCTCCATGCCGCGAAAGTACCGGAAGCGTGAGCGAGCCTATTCCGGATCTGCTGATGTGCGGATGGCATGTAGAAAAGATCCGGCGCGTCCGGCAGTACCTTTAGTACTACACCCAACCCCCATGCCATTGAAGATCGCACTGGTGCAGATGCATATCGCCCCTTCGGAACCACTGAAGAATCTGGAGAAGATCGAGAAGTTCACGGCCCAGGCCAGGGAGCAGGGTGCGGACCTGGTGGTGTTCCCGGAGGATGCCATTTGCGGCCCGCTGGCGGGACAGACAGCCTTCGTTCAGTATGCACCTGAATATCTGGCCCGGATGCAGGCGTTGGCGGCACGGCATGGCGTGGACCTTGTGCCTGGCACATGGACGGTGTCCGAGAACGGCCTGTTATACAATCAAGCCCATTACATCGGTGCGGACGGTGCATTGCTGGGCTGGTACCGCAAGATGAACCTGTGGGATACGGAGAAGGTCTCCCTGGCGCCGGGACTGGGGGTCAACGTGTTCCCCACGCGCTTCGGGCTGGTGGGGCTCACCATCTGTTGGGACATCGCCTTCCCGGGGCTGTTCGCCGCGATGAACGCACAGGGGGCGCAGTGCGTGATCTCGCCCACCTACTGGTCGTTCCCCAAGGCTTCGTTGCGTTCGAAGGATAAACTCAATGACGAGATCGTGCTGATCGATTCCTTATGTACCACGCGCGCTTTCGAGAACAACATCCTGTTCATCTACTGCAATGCAGGTGGGATCCTTGAAGGTATCGCAGTGGACACCGTGCTCAGCGGCCGTTCGCAGGTCACGCATCCGCAACACAAGGTGGTGGCGCAATGTGAAGGGAATGAAGAGAAGATCCTGATGGTGGATACGGAGATCCCGGAGCCAGTGAAGCCACTGGTCTGACGAATTGTGTCCGTCGGTCGGACCACGTGAGTGAGCGCAAGAATTCCTGCGCCTGCGGTCATTCCTCAGCACCGATCACCCCGGCGTCCTGCGCATTCATCCCTTCAGCCGGAAGGCACCCACCTCCAGCCCCAGGCCCATGGCCACATCATACACAGTGGTGGTCTCCAGCAACTGACGCAGGCGGTCACGCACGTCCTTGAATTGCTCGTGCAGGGGGCATGGCTTGTTGTCGCTGCAATGGGCAAGTCCCAGCGCACAGCCGGTGTATACGTTCTCGCCATCGATGCACTTCACGATCGCGGCAAGCTTGAGCATCTTAGCGCGCGCTTCGGTGAGTGTGAAGCCACCACCTGGCCCTTTCATCGATCCGAGGTGACCATCGCGCACGAGCTTCTGCAGCACCTTGGCGGTGAAGGCCTCGGGCGAGCCGGTGACTTTCGCGATGTCCTTGACCGTGACGCGCTCATCAGCGGCAGTGGCCTGTGCGATGTGCAGCGTGGCACGGATGGCGTATTCGCAGGCTTTGGAGAACATGGGAGGGGAGCGGGGTGCGAAAGTACCGGCTCAGCGCTATGGTTGCGTTGAGGTTTGCCCGTGCATGACCGCTTTCCGCATCCTACTGCTCAGTAACAGCAGGATGATGCCCACGGGCATGAGCGCGGAGGCGATCACCATGTGCCAGTAATGTCCGGGAATGAGCCCAAGACCCGCCCAGAAGAAGGTGCCCTGCGTGAAGAGCAGCAGCTCGCTGAGGAGGATGCCGGCGGTTAGCAGCCCAAGCCCGGTCCGGACCGTCACGCGGCGGATGTCCAACCATCCTTGCATCAGGGCATAGGCCAGCAACAGGGTGGTCATGGTGGCCAGCGTACTCAGATGGATGAAGCCCATGACGTAGTGGCGGAGCGTGAAGCCAATGACCGCCACCTCGGGCACGGCCACTGCGGCCTGCACCAGCACCTTCATGGCCATGCTGAGCAGGGCGATGCCCACCAGCACCTTGCCCCAGATGGGGAAGCGCTCGCGTGCGCGATGCTCCAGGCGGCGCAGGATGGCCAACGTGCGCCAGGCGGCCCACACCTGAAGCACCACACCGATGCTGATGGTGGCGAACACCGCCGGGAGGGGTTCGCTCCAGGCGATGGCCAGCGCGTAGGTGAGGATCGCGGAAAGCACCCACAAGGCCAGCGTAAGGTGATCCAGTTTCAGGTCGAAGCCCTGCCGCTCGGCCCAGCGCGCACCCAATGCCATGGCCGCGAACCACAGCCAGCCATTGAACTGGAAGTGCAGGAAGAATTGCACCGCCCAGTAGTAGATCTCCTTGCCGTGGTTGCCCGTGGCGATGATGGGGCCGATAGCCACCACACCGAGGGTGGAGAGCAGGAAGAGTACGACCGCCCAACGCGTAAGACGCCCGCTACCCTGGGCTGGCCAGGCTCGGCTGATGCCCCAAAGGTGGAACAGCAACGCGCAGGCCAGTACCATATGTACCGTGGAGGCGGTGATGCTGACCACCCCATATCCCTGCGCAGGGAAACTGAAGAGCATGACCACCACGGCCAGTTGCAGGCCGATGAACAGACGGTGCATGCCCCTGGTAAGTCTGCCACGCCCGCCATCGTGCAGCAGGGCCACCACAACGCCGATGAAGAGCCAGCCCAGCATGGCCACATGCGAGTGTGCGTGCAGCCACGGACGGAAGCGCACGAAGGGGATCTCTCCGATGAACATGCCGCGCAGCAGTGCACCGATGATGGCCGCGGCCAGCAGGTCGGCAAGGGCCACGATGAACCATTGGCGCATGCGGCCACCGTTGGAGTGCTGAGACGAAGGAGGGTTGCTATGCATGGTGGACCACTACAAACATTCCGATACCTATCATGCATGAAGATGATAAATATCATGAAGTGGATAGATCAGTCCTGTGAAATTTGCCACGCGACAAAAGAACATCCAAATGACCACCGCCATGAAAGCCAAGAAGCCCGTAGGTATCCTAACCATTGTCGCATTGATCCTCATTTCCGCCTGCGGCGGTGGTGGAGGGACGCCTTCCGGTCCTCCGGGCGCCAGTGGGACCGCACCCACGGAAGCCGAAGGCAAGAGCAAGGCCAAGTTGATCTCCGCCTCCGACATTACCATGGGTGACATCGATCAGGGCATGGTGGAGAAGGGTCGGACCATCTATGACATGAAGTGCCAGGCCTGCCACAGCCTGGGGCCCAACCGCGTGGTGGGTCCCGGATTCAAGGGCGTGATGGAGCGCCGCAAGCCCGAGTGGGTGATGAACATGATCCTGAACATCGATGCGATGCTTGAGACCGATGAAGAGGCACAACGCCTGCTGGAGGAATGCCTGGTGCGCATGCCGAACCAGGGACTGAGCAAGGACGATGGCCGCCACGTACTCGAGTTCATGCGCACTCTTTGAGACAGTCACATTCGATATACCACCAACCAACAGACCCGATGAAAAGTCCGATCAAGATCACCGGAGCCGTGCTCGGCCTGGCAGGAGCCCTCTTCCTGCTGATGAACAGCCCGGGTTGCCGCCCGGGCACCACCAAGACAGCCGTAACTGGCGATGCCGCCTCGCGCGTGTATGTGGCGCCCGGCACGCATGATGAATTCTACAACTTCGTAAGCGGTGGCTTCAATGGCCAGCTCGCCGTTTATGGTCTGCCCAGTGGCCGTCTGCTGCGGAACATTCCCGTATTCAGTGTGAATCCCGAAAGTGGCTACGGGTACAGCGAGGAGACCAAGCCCATGCTGACGACCACCCACGGCTTCATCCCCTGGGACGACAGCCACCACCCGGAGCTTTCCCAGACCGATGGTGTCACCGATGGCCGCTGGTGTTTCATCAATGGCAACAATACCCCCCGGGTGGCACTCGTCGATCTCACCACTTTCCGCACGCAAAGCATCATCGAGATCCCCTTCAGTGCGGGCAACCACAGCTCGCCTTTCATCACGCCCAACACCGAGTACGTGGTGGCTGGCACACGCTTCAGCATCCCCATGGGCGATGAGAAGGACCGCGATGTGGCCATCGATACCTACAAGGCGAACTTCAAAGGGTCGGTGTCCTTCATCAAGCCCGACCCCGAAACGGCCAAGATGAGCATCGCCTTCCAGATCCTCACCCCGCCCGTGAACTTCGACCTGAGCCACTCCGGCAAAGGCCCCAGCGATGGCTGGTTCTTCTTCAGTTGCTACAACACCGAACAGGCATACAGTCTGCTGGAGGTGAACGCCAGCCAGCGCGACAAGGACTTCATCATGGCCGTGAACTGGAAGATGGCCGAGCAACTCGTGGCCGAAGGCAAGGGCAGGCGCGTGCCAGCGGAACACTATGCCAACTGGCACAACCACAAGACACACACCGTGGAGAGCACCATACACAAGGACGTGCTGCAACTCGACTACACCGAGCATCCCGGCCTGCTCTACTTCATGCCCTGCCCCAAGAGCCCGCACGGTTGTGACGTGGACCCCACCGGACAGTACATCGTGGGAAGTGGTAAACTGGCAGCGATCCTCCCGGTGTTCTCCTTCGCCAAGATCCAGAAGGCCATTGCCGACAAGGACTACGATGGTGAGTTCGCAGGCATCCCCGTGCTGAAGTACGAGAGCGTGCTGCATGGCGAGGTGAAGAAGCCCGGCCTCGGGCCCCTGCATACTGAGTTCGATGGGAATGGCAATGCCTACACCAGCTTCTTCGTGAGCAGTGAGATCGTGAAATGGAACATCGAGCGGCTCGAGGTGCTCGACCGCGTGCCCACCTACTACAGCATTGGCCACCTCTGCGTGCCCGGCGGCGACAGCAAGAAGCCCTGGGGCAAGTACGTGATCGCCTACAACAAGATCACCAAGGACCGCTACCTGCCCACTGGACCGGAACTCGCGCACAGCGCCCAGCTCTACAGCATCGACGGCGACAAAATGGAATTGTTGCTGGACTTCCCCACCATCGGAGAACCGCACTACGCGCAGGCCATTCCCGCCGATCTGGTGGCACCCAACTCGGTGAAGTTCTTCAAGATCGAGGAGAACGAGCACCTCTGGGCGGCCAAGGGCGAAAAGGAGAGCGGCATCGAACGCCGCGGCCGGAGGGTCCACATCAAGATGACCACCATCCGCTCGCACTTCACACCGGACAATATCGAGGGTGTGCAGCTGGGCGACACGGTCTTTTTCCATGTGACCAACCTGGAGCAGGACTGGGACGTGCCGCACGGCTTCGCGATCAAAGGAGCGGCCAATGCCGAACTGCTGATCATGCCCGGCGAAACGCAGACCCTGAAGTGGATCCCCACCAAGGTGGGTGTGGTGCCCTTCTATTGCACGGATTTCTGCAGCGCACTCCACCAGGAGATGCAGGGTTATCTGCGCGTGAGCCCGCGTGGAAGCAACGTGCCACTGAAGGCCCAGACCGTGAGCGTGGACCAGGAGTTGTAGAACGAAGGTGAACGGTGAGGGTGGTGAAGGGTGGTGAGCAAGCCGGACCGCCCTCACCACCCTCACATCCTTCACAACCCTCACCCTGATCCAAATGAGACCCATATCCCGCATCATGATCGCCTTGGCCGCACTGGCTCTGCTGGTGCTGCTGGTGGTGCCCATCTGGCGCATCGACCTGGCCGCACCGCAGTATCCTGAGGGTCTGTTCCTTCAGATATATGCCGACCGCTTCGAGGGTGATGTGGACAAGATCAACGGCCTGAACCACTACATCGGCATGGCCTACATCAAGAACGAGATGTTCAAGGAGTTCATCTACCTGCCGAAGATCATCATGGTGCTTGCGGCATTGGGTCTCGTGGCCGCCGCTTGGGGCAGGCGTATCGTTCTTTTCTTGGGGCTTGTGACCCTCTCGCTCTTCGGCCTGTGGGCCCTGTGGCGCATGTGGGACTGGGGCTACGAGTACGGTCACAACCTCGATCCGCGCGCGGCGATCAAGATCGAGGACCAGGCCTACCAGCCGCCGCTCATCGGCCACAAGCAACTCCTGAACTTCGATGCGTGGAGCACACCCGATACCGGTGGCTGGCTCCTCTTCGGAGTGATGGCCCTGCTGGCGGGTGTGTACTTTTTGGAGATACGAGATATGCGCCGCCGCAAACGGGCGGCGCTCAAAGGCTGAACGACCATGCGCATCCGACCCACCTTCCTCTTCCCTCTGCTACTGCTGGCCTTGGTGGCCTGTGGCCAACAGGAACCTTCCATCGACTTCGGAAAGTCCGAATGTGCCCACTGCCGCATGAACGTGGTGGACAAACAGTTCGGCGCCGCGCTGGTGACCGCAAAAGGCCGGCAGTACATATTCGATGATATCAGCTGCATGGTGCTGCACGTGGCGAAGGGCACCATTGCCGAGGACCAGGTGGCTGGCTGGTATGTGTGCGACCACAGCGCACCGGGAACCTTGATCGACGCCACTGCGGCTTTGTATCTGCACGGTCCTTCCTTCCGCAGCCCCATGCGCGGCGATGTGGCGGCTTTCCGCAACCAGGAGAACCGAGACAAGGCTCAGGTCAAGGGAACCGATAAGGAGATGGACTGGGCACGTGTGCGTGAACTGCTGAAGGACTGAGATGCGCTGGATCACCCTTGCGACCGCATGTTCGCTTTGTTCCGGCACGGCAGTGCTTGCACGCACGTGGACCTACAAGGCTGAGGAAGGTGGCACGCTGCGCGCCCTGATCGAGCGTGTGGCAGCCGGTGACACCATCGTGGTGGAGGGCCTGGTCAGCGAGGGGCTGATCCACATCAATAAGCCCCTGGTGCTGCTGGGTGGCAGGGATGCGGTGATCGATGGCGGGGGGGAAGGCCACGTGGTGGCGGTCTCCGCCGATGATGTCACCATACGCGGACTCACCATCACAGGTACGCGCTTCAGCGGCATGGATGACCTGGCGGGCATCTTTGTGCAGGAGTGCCGCCGCACAGTGATCGCCGACAACTTCCTGGACAATTGCTTCTTCGCCATCTACCTCAGCGGCTCGAAGGGCGCAGTGGTGGAAGGCAACACCGTGCTGGGCGAACCCGGTGACGAAGAGCGCATGGCCAACGGCATCCACCTGTGGAAATGCAGCGATGCGATCATTCGCAACAACCGCGTGGAGCATCACCGCGACGGCATCTACTTCGAGTTCGTCACCGATTCGCACATCCACCACAACACCGCGAAACACAATCTCCGCTACGGCCTGCACTTCATGTTCAGCCACCGCGATGTATACGAGGACAACCACTTCGAGGACAACGGCGCCGGGGTTGCGGTGATGTTCAGCAAGGAGATAGAGATGCACCGCAACCGTTTCATCGCCAACCGCGGTGCCAGTGCGTACGGGCTGCTGTTGAAGGAGATCAACGACGCGGTGATCACCGGCAATACGTTCACGGACAATACCACTGGCATCATGGTGGACGGCTGCAACCGGATCAAGGTCCACGACAATGTGTTCCGGCTGAACGGCTGGGCACTGCGACTCTTCGCCAGTGCTTTCGAATGCGAATTCAGGGGCAACACCTTCGCCGGGAACACCTTCGATGTGAGCACCAACGGTTCGCTGAAGGACAACATCATGGAAGGCAATTACTGGGACCGTTACACCGGTTACGACCTGGACCGCGATGGCCACGGCGACGTGCCCCACCGTCCGCTGGGCTTCTTCACACTATTGGTGGAACAGCAGCCTTATGCCATGGTCTTTTCGCGCAGCCTCTTCGTTTCGTTGCTCGACCGCGCCGAGCGCTTGGTGCCTTCGCTCTCACCGGAAAGCCTGAAGGACGATCGTCCGTTGATGCGACCTCCGACGAAGCAGGTGCGACCAGTCGCCATAATGAACGAGAGCACCATTCATTATTCTTCATTCTACATTCTTCATTCTACATTCTATGATCACACTGGGCATTGGAGTAATGTAGAATGTAGAATTCAGAATGATCAATGTAGAATGGCAGAGCGCTACCAAGCCATCGAACACCCTTTCATCTTCCCCACGGCGAACCGACGATCGGCCCATGGCTAAGGCGCGCATCACATACCACGGTGTGGGCAAGCGCTACGGCAGGCTCTGGGCGTTGCGCAGCGTGGATCTGGAGTTCAATGCTGGTGAAGTGGTCATGCTCATCGGCCCGAATGCCAGCGGCAAGACCACGTTGATCAAATGCCTGCTCGGTCTGGTACGCCCCACCGAAGGGCACATCGCGGTGAACGGCCAGGTGATCGGCACCGATCCCGCGTACCGCACCGACATCGGCTACATGCCGCAGATCTCGCAGTTCCCCGCCACGCTCACTATCGGGCAGTTGCTGGAAATGATGGCGGACATCCGCAAGCTCGGAAGCGATGAACGCGAGGACAGTCTGGTGGAGGAACTGGGCCTCACCGCGCAACTGGACAAGCGGCTATCAACGCTTAGCGGTGGCACCAAGCAGAAGGTGAGCGCGGTGCTGGCCTTGCGCACACGCCCTGACATCCTCGTGATGGACGAACCCACCGCGGGCCTCGATCCGGTCTCCGCCAGGCGGGTGCTGGACCGCGCCGTAGGCCTACGCGATGCAGGTGGCACGGTGCTCATAACATCACATCTGATGGAAGAGGTCGAAGCCATGGCCGACCGCGTGGCCTACCTGGAGGATGGTGTGCTGAAATTCCTGCTGCCTGTGCAGGAGATCTTGGAAAGCACCGGGAGTTCGCGATTGTCGCAGGCATTGCCGAGGTTGTTGGAAGCTGATACATGTACTATGTCCTATGACAGTTGACAGTTGTCTCATTTCCCACGGGTCAAGCAACCGTCAACCGTCATAAGACATAGGACATTCCCAATGCTGAAAGTCTTCAAATACACCCTCATCGATCTGGCGCGCAACCGCTTCGTGCTGGGCTATGCGCTGTTGATGTTCCTGGTGGCGCAGGGACTGTTCGTGATGGAGGGCGACCCCACCAAGGCCTTGCTGAGCCTGGTGCAGGTGGTGATGGCACTGGTGCCGTTGGTGGCGCTCATCTTCACCGTGGTGTACATGTACGACACCCTGGAGTTCACCCAACTGCTCGCGGTGCAACCCATGGGACGGAAGTCCATCCTCGGCGGGCAGTTGCTCGCGCTGGCGGTCGCACTGCTTATCGCCCAGGGCCTTGGGCTCGGCTTGCCGTTGATGGTGCATTCACCCGACCTCTCTTCACTGATCCTGTCGGTGTCCGGTTCGGCACTGGTACTGGTGTTCGCTGCGCTGGGTGCGCTCATCGCGTTGAAGCAGCGTGAGAAAGCGCGTGGCGTGGGCGTGGCGCTGGTGATCTGGTTCGTCTTCGTGCTGCTCTATGATGCGCTGCTCATGTGGGGCATGTTCACCTTTAGCGACTACCCCATTGAGCCCTGGGTGGTGCCCTTCGCAGGCCTCAATCCGGTGGACCTGGCCCGCATCATGGTGATGCTGCAGGTGGACCTCGCCGCAATGATGGGATACAGCGGTGCCATCTACAAGAATTTCTTTAGCAGCACCGGTGGCATGCTGGTGGCGGGCACGATCATGCTGCTGTGGATCGCCGTGCCTGTGCTGTTGGCCTTACGTGTCTTCCAACGCAAAGACCTTTGAACCATGGGCAGGATGTTGGACCAATTCACTGTTGCCCTTTTCATCACCCTGCTGCTCTGCGCTTGCGGCGCACCTTCCGCTGAACTATCGGAGAATGTGCCAGTGGATCAGAGCAAGGTGGAAGTCTCCACCACTGGTTTGGTGCTGAACGACGGCCAACGCTGGAAAGTGAGCCCCCACATGGTCGAGCCCATTCGGCGCATGCAGGAACGGATCGCGGAAGCGGAGACCCTGCCCGTGGATCAGCGTGATCACGGTGCCCTGGCCGACAGCCTTTTCGTGGATATCGATCAACTTGTGGTAGCCTGCGACATGAAGGGGAAAGCCCATGATGTGTTGCATGAATGGCTCATGCCCCACATGCAATTGGCGCAGGATCTGGAGCGCGCTTCGAACCCGGGTGTGGCGGACAGTCTGTTGCATGCCCTTGTGCGTTCATCCCGTACGTACGACCTCTATTTCGAATGAACGTCACCTCATCCAATGTGGCTGATCATGGACAGCGAAACAAGTGACAACGGTCATGTATTCGTATCATTAAAGGGATGAACTTGTCCCCTGAAAGAAGAACCCCAAACCATTCACCGATGAATACCCTTGTAAAGAAACCCTGGCTGACGGCCGCTGCTATGCTCGTATTGTTCACGGCATGCGGCGATGGAGCGGAACCCGCCACCACTCCCTCCACTACCGCAGCACCCGGAGCGGGCCAAAGCGCCGTGAGCGATGCGACCAGCGTGCCCACCGTGGTGGGTGTCGCCGTGGGTTCCCCGGATCATACGACCCTGGTGGCGGCAGTGCAGCATGTGAAGTATGCGGACGTGCTATCCAACGTGGGTCCTTTCACCGTGTATGCACCCACCGATGCCGCCTTCGCCGCGTTGCCGGCAGGTACGCTTGACAATTTGTTGAAGCCGGAGAACAAGGCGACATTGGAGGACATCCTGGAGTACCACGTCGCGCTCGGTGTGTTCAAGACCGAGAACATGACCCATGGCCGTTCGGTGGGCATGGCCAACGGCAGCAACGTGAAATTCTCCGTGGCCGAGGATGGCACCCAGATGGTCAACGATGCCAGGGTGCTGGGTTCTGTGGTGGCAAGCAATGGTTTGGTGGTGGTGATCGACAAGGTGCTGTTGCCTCCAACGAAGTAGTATTCAAGAGTGTTCTGTGATCCTTCCCGAAAGGGGAGGTGATCCGGAATGGTGAAAGGCAGCAAGGGCGTCCGCGAGGGCGCCTTTGTTGTTGCACTGCATCGTTCCGACGACCGTGCCAAAGACCACGGATCACGCCATTCGATCCCACGATCCGCCGTGTATAATTCCTCCTTTGACCACACCTTGTTGAAAGCCTCCTGTACCCCGCCATGGAAGCGAAGATGATCCCCGAGATCCGCTGATGCCGTGGTTTTCCCAATGGCGGTGCTCCGTTCGCCCCGCCGATCAACGCTTCCGGTCGCGGTGGATAACAGTGTTGGATCAGACCGGTTTTTTCGGATGATGATCATCACCGATCGCCGTTGCTTCACGGTCCACTTTCGCCGACCACGAACTTTACATCCCCAGCATACAATGTCCACGATCGCCATCGCCCCCGCACAGCCCGATATGAAGAGCACTCCCGATACCGAGAAGAGGACCTTTATGCATGAGGAGGTGCTGAAAAATGCGCTGGACTACTTCAAGGGCGATGACCTCGCGGCCACCACCTGGCTGAACAAGTACGCATTGCGCAATGGGGATGGCCACTTGGTGGAAAGCGGTCCGTCCGATATGCACCGGCGTATGGCGAAGGAGTTCGCGCGCATCGAAGCGAAGTACACATCGGTGCCGGCAGAGAAGCGTGCGCTGCTCTCCACCTACGGACAGGCACGCGAGCGCCTGGACGAGGAGCGCATCTTCAAACTCTTCGACGGTTTCCGCGATGTGGTGCCACAGGGCAGTGTGATGGCCTCCCTTGGCGATCCGTACCGCCTGGCCTCGCTGAGCAACTGCGTGGTGGTGCCTTCACCGCTCGACAGCTACGGCGGCATCTTCCACAACGACCAGCAGCTCGCACAACTCTTCAAGCGGCGCTGTGGCGTGGGATTCGACCTCAGTACACTGCGTCCCGAAGGCGCGGGCGTGAGCAATGCCGCGCGCACAAGCACCGGCGCCGTCAGCTTCATGGAGCGCTTCAGCAACACCACGCGCGAAGTGGCGCAGAAGGGCAGGCGGGGCGCGCTGATGCTCACCATGGACATCGCCCACCCCGACGTGGAGAAGTTCATCACCATGAAGCAGGATCTCAGCAAGGTGACCGGCGCCAACGTGAGCGTGCGCATCAGCGATGAGTTCCTGCAAGCCGTGGAAGCCGATGCGGACTTCACCCTGCGTTGGCCGATAGATGCGAAGGAGCCCAGCGTGACCAAGGTGGTGAAGGCCCGCGAGCTGTGGAACACGCTGATCGGCTGCGCGCACGCCACTGCCGAGCCCGGCGTGATCTTCTGGGACCGACAGCACAAGTACAGCACCAGCAGCGTGTACCCCGGCTTCCGCAACGAGAGCACCAACCCCTGCAGCGAGATCGCCATGCAGGGCGGCGACAGCTGTCGACTGATCGCGATCAACATGTACAGCTTCGTCAACGAGGCATTCACACCGAAAGCCTGGTTCGATCACGAACGCTTCGCG